>CAYSLU010000031.1:0-50358 GCA_964431965.1 uncultured Verrucomicrobiota bacterium | reverse complement strand
TGAACCAGCCGGCTGTCCGGAGCATCCTGGACTACCTGGCCCGGCTCGCCATCATCTTCGCCGCCTACGGCGCGTTCCACGTCCTCGCGCGCATCCCCTGGATCAACGCGCTCTTCACCTGGACCACCTTCACGCGCATCTTCCGCCGCTACCACGAACCCGGGACGACCCTGCCCGCCCTCCGCGCCGCGGAAGAACCAGCGCACGATGCGTGACTTGGAGGAGCGCTTCGCCTCCGCGTCCTGCGTCTTTCCGGCCATCACACACCCGACAACCAAGGATCGAAGGCCGACATACCCCTGACCCACCGTTCCGAGTCCGCGACGGAACGGGGCGTACCGCGAGGCGGATTGGGTTGCCCCGAGTCCGCGAGGGGCCCGAACGTGGGCGCGTCAGACCGGTCCGGATGGGCTGGCGCCGCAGGCGGCGCCGTACTCTTGTACGCGCCGTCCTGCGGCAACGGCCCAGGCGGGCCGGGATCACGCGCCCATGTTCGGCCCAATCCGCCGAGCTGCCTCGTATCGAGCAGCCCGACTCATGCCCAGCAACGCTGACGACACAAGACCGGAGTTGGGCCCCCGCGCCATTGCGCCATTGCGGCTTGCTTCGTCGCGCGGTCTGGTCTTATCTATGCCCGCACCGCCGGAGGAGAACCAGCCCATGACCAGGCCCGTCGCGCAGACCATCCGCGTTCACAACCGCATCCACCGCGCGCTGAAAAACCAGCCGGTTTCGTACGGCGTGCCCTGGCCGGAAGGCGCCGTGCGCAACACCGACGAACTGGTGCTGACCGACGAGGCCGGCCGGGAGATGCCGTTCGCCTGCCGCACCCTCAACACGTGGCCGGACGGATCCGCCCAGTGGACGCTGCTCGACTTCACTCTGGGACTCTCCGCGTCCGCCACCCGGCCGCTGACCGTCCGGAGCGGCCGCCCCAAGAACCGGCGGCCGGCCAACCCGGTCGTCGCCTCCGCCGACGCCACCACCGGCCGCATCGCCAACGGGCTCGTGGAACTCGTCTTCTCGGCCGCGCCCGGCAAGTTCCTGCGCAACTGGACCGTGGGCGGCCACCCGTTCGTCCTGAGCGACGGGTTGGACCTCTCCTTCACGGACGCCTCGGGCCGCGAGTTCACCGCCAAGGCAGGCCGGCGCAAGATCACCGTCGAAACCGCCAACCCCACCCGCGCGGTGCTGCGCATCGACGGCAAGCACGGCGCCGCGGACGGCTCGCAGATGCTCGACTACTTCCTCCGCGTCGAGCTCTGGGCCGGCCGAAGCGACGTGAAGCTGACGCACGGATTCCGCAACCGCGAGCCGCAGACGCCGGGCATCGAGCTGCGGTCGTTCTACGCGGCGTTCCGCACGGCCGTTCCCTCGAGCGCCAAGCGCTGCTTCACCGGGACCACCGTCACGCGGCACTACCTCACCAAGTGCCTGCGGATCGAGGAGGATCCGCACATCATCGCGTCCGACACCGCGGACATCGCCCACTACGCGGAGACGCACCGCGACTGGCAGCCCGGCGCCGTCATGGTCGCCGACCGCGCCGTGCTGCACGACCCCACCGACGCCATGCCGTGGTACCTGCAGGACCAGCAGTACCGGTCCTCCGCCGGCGGCAACCGCCGGGTGTGGCCCTACCTGGCGCTCGCCGGCGGACCCGGCGGGGTCATCGGATCCTTCCTCGGAATGGCCAACCTCCACCCCAAGAGCCTGGAGTCGCGCGAGTCCGCGCTGCGGTTCGGGCTCTGGCCGGAGTGGGCCGGGCCGCTCTCCATCACGCAGGGCGCCGGCCGCTCGCACGCCATCGGCATCGGCCCGATCCGGGGCGGCGCCAACGACGTCGAAATCCAGACCCAGTACCTCCAGTGGGAGATCGACCACGAGCACGTACCGGTCGAGGTCACCCCCGACCTCGAGCACGTGCGCGCCTGCCGCGTGTTCGCGATCGACCGGCTGCCCGCATTCGACCCCGACCGCCATCCGATGTTCGAGCGGAAGGTGCTCGTCCGGTGGATGGGCGTGAGCGCCGGCCGGCTGGGCGCCGTGGACGACATCGATCCCTGGCCCGCCAGCGGCCTCTGGAACTACGGCGACTACGGCAGCGCGTCGGGCACCGGAAACAACGAGGAGATGAACGCGCTCAAGTACTTCCAGGACCACTTGCGCACCGGCAACTGGGGCTGCCTCGAAAAGGGGCTGGCCGCCGCGGCGCACATGGCCGAGGTGGACCATGCCGCGTACAGCATCGATCCCTTCCAGAACGGGGGGATGGTGGCGCACTGCCTCCACCACAACGACGGCGCGGCGTACCCGTCGCACATGTGGTTCACGGAGCTGCTGTTCGCCTACGCGCTGACGGGCGACGAGGAGTACAAGGCCGCAGCCCTGCGCGGCTGCGAAAACCTGCTCCACTGGATCAACACCGAAGACGGCTTCCGAATCATCTCCGGCGACCAGCGCGAGGCCGGCCAGCCGCTGATCAATCTGACCTGGTGCTACCAGTTCAACCGCGACCGCCGCTATCTCGACGCCTGCTGGAAGATCGTCCGCAGCTACCTGATGGCCAACGCCGCCAAGTACGGGAAGATGCTCGACGAGAAACCGATCGGCATGCCGGTGAAGATCGTGCGGTACGGCGACTACGCCGCCTTCGAAGGCATGTACTGGCTGTGGGAGATCACACGGGACGACGAGCTCAAGCGCTTCATCCTCAGCCAGCTCGAGTGGCGCCTGGCGCCCGCGCTGGTCAACCCGTTCGGCGGACACCGGTCCGGCGCCGACTTCCATACGGCGGCGTACGGCTACTTCCTGACGGGTGACCGGAGCTGGCTCGACCGGGTGGCCAAGGCGTTCCGCGCCGCCTTCCGCGCGGGCCAGTGGCACATCGACTTCTCACACTCGATGTTCTACCTGAAGCCCGCGCTCGAACTCGGGATCGTCACCGACGACGACGTGACGGTGTAATCACCAGAACCACTGGTGCACGCGGCTCGCGATCGCGCGCGAGGCGCGGCTCGCCGCGCTGTTCGCCACCCGCAGGCTGGCGGCCAAGTCGCGCGAGACGGCCCGGAACTCCTGCACCAGCGCCCGCACCCCATCGTATACCGCGCGGAACGCCGGGTCAGCCGGCGTCACCTTGTTGTAGAGATCCAGGTACGGCTGGGGCGTCACGGGCCCGAAGGCCCCCCGCCGCAGCAGGCCGATCGTCCGGGCGAGCGCCGCCACCTGCGACTCCTCCGGCCCGAATACCCGGTCCGGCGTCACCAGATGGCACTGGGTCGGGAAGAACGCCTGCCCGACGTGGTGCAGCGCCCGCAGCACGAGCCGGTCCTCGCCCAGGATCTGAATCCGGCGCATCCGCACGCTCCGGTCGCGGACGAGCGCGTTCATCGTGCTGAGGATGCGCCGGAACAGATCCTCCGCGCGGGCGATCAGCACGGCATCCAGTTCGCCGACCGAAAGACGGCTGCGCGCCGATCCGCCCGGCAGCGGCAGCAGCAGCAGCCCGCACTCGTCGGCCGCCATCAGCGCGTCCATCTTCTCCGTCAGGAGGGCGCGCAGATCGCCGGCGCGCAGCCCCAGGCAATCGGCGGTCTCGTCGACCACCTGCTCGCTGCCGCCCGGCACCAGCGCGGTGTGGACCATGGCCCCGTCCTGGTAGAAGCCGCAGCAGGTGTAGGCCCGGCCCACATCGATCTGGGCGCAGCCGGACGCCAGATCCTCCTCAGAGACGAATCCGGCGGTCGCGCCGTAGGGGGTCGTCATCACGTCCACCCGCAGGCCCATCTGGGTCAGCGCGTCGAGGATTCCGGTCGTCATCCCGCTGTCCGCCATCACCACGTGCGCCTGCATCTCCAGGCTGGAGGTGATGCTGCCCAGCGGGTCCGCAACCCGGCACCCGTTGTCCAGCACGTATCCGAGCGGCTGCACATCGACCGCCGCGAACTTCGGGGGGACGTGCTCGCGGCACACGACCTGGGCCAGCTCGCGGATATGGGCCTCCGTCACTCGCGGGCGCACCGCTTCCGGACCGCCCGGCGGCTCCGGAATCCGAATGCTGCCCGAGGCCCGGCGGCTCTGGGTGCACATGGGCGGCAGGCACAGGAAGAACCGGGTGTACTCGATCTCCTCGCCCGCCAGATGCCCCCAGCAGACCTTCAGCGCGTCCTCGATCTGCCGCAGCGATGGCGTGTAGGCCCGGCCGGCCGGCAGCGGCTCCGCGTGCGAGCGGAGCGGAATCACGCTCCGCGACTGATCGACGTGCGCGATCATCATCACCACCTGCGCATCGCCGATCACCGCAGCGGCGAACGTGTGCTGTGTCTCGAACTCGTGAACCGCCTTTGGCGTGGCCTCGTTTCGCCAGCGCATGACCAATTCCTCCCAGATAGTTAGCATCCGACGCAACCGCGCACCGGACGCGTGTCGTCCGCCCGGCGCCCTCAAAAATGTAGGCCCGCTTATCACGGGACGACTCCACCCAGCCGCACCCCCAGCAACGATCGAACCTGCAGGACCTTCGCCCGGGCCGCGTCCGCCCACTGCTCCGGATCGACCCCCGGGGGCAGCGCAACCGCGATGTAGGGAGTCCCGCACGCCGTGCAGAAGCCGCCCTCGCCCACCGGCGCCGGGCATTCGTCGTTCGGACAGGCGTCCTCCAGAAACTCGCCGCACAGGCGGCAGCGGGTCTTCTCCTCCGCTGGCGCTTCGACCAGCGCAGGCAGGTAGAAAACCCTCCCGGCCGCCGCATATGGCGCATTCGCCGGACAGCGCGCCACCGGGCAATACTTGAGACGCCGCTCCCCGCTCACCGCCCCGGCACGCGCCGGGCCAGCCGCCGACAGGTCTACGCCCAGCTTCTCGGCGATCGCGGCGATCCGCTCCTTCGACAAGGCGTCCGCACGGCCAGCCTCGAACATGCTGATCGCGGACTGCGAGCAGCGCACGGCCTTGGCCAGCTCGGATTGGGTCATCCCCTTCCGCCGCCGGGCCGTCCAGAACACCTCGCTCAATGGAATCGCTTCCGACATGGTTCCCGCCTTATTCCGTCGCTGGGCTCGAATATATAGCCGCACCTGATATTTATCAACGGATGCCTCATAAATATTACTCTTTTTCAGATCCGATGCTGTTTTGCCCGCATTTCCGCGGTAGACGGCCTCGTTTCGCGGTCACGGACCCTGAGTACGGCGCCTGAAGCACTGGAGCGCGCCCGCTCCTTGCGCGCCTGTCGCGCATCGCGCATAATCGCCGCGCTCTGGTTGGCCTCAAACACGGCGAGACCCCACATGAAACAGACGAACCGGCTGTTCTGCGATCTGCTCGACTTCGAAACGCCCGAGGCGTCGAACGACCGCCTGTGGCGCGCCGGCTATCCCGTATCCGCCGAGGCCCGCGGCGGGGCAGTCGTCTTTGCGGTCCCGTTCCAGGCCCAGGAAAAGGGATTCCTCATGCGCCCGGACGTCACGGTCCCGCCGTGGCCCGCGACCGTGACGGTCCGCGCCTATGGCGACGAGATCGTCCGTGTCTCCGCGTCTTGGGACGGGCTCACCGCGGGCGACGCGGGTCCCATGCTCGAATGGGCGCCCGACCTCAAGCCGGAGCCGCTCTCCGTCGAGCGCACCGCCGCCGGCTGGACCGTGCGCGACAGCCGCGGCACGGCCCGGCTCACCGTCGCCACAACTGCGCCCGAATCCCGCCCGCTCCCGGGCAATGCCATGCGCGGCCCCGGCGAAACGTGGAACGCCACGGTGTTCCCCGACGGCCGGACAGCCGTTCCGTTCATGGCCATCGACTCGTTCTTCCCGGATATCCACGACTCGCTCGCGCTGGCCTTCGTCACGCGCGACGGGCGCCCTGTGAAGAGCGTGTTCGCCCTGCACGCCGCCCCGGCCGAGCGGTACGCCGGCACCGGCGAGCGGTTCGCCGGCATGAACCTGTCCGGGCGCACGCTCCTGCTCGAGAACGCCGACGCGCTGGGGGTCAACAACCGCCGGTGCTACAAGAACATCCCGTTCTACGTGTCGAGCCGCCCCTACGGCCTGTTCATGCACACGCACGGCCACGTGAGGCTGTCCCTCGCCGACCTTTCCACGCGGGCGGCCCAGGCGGCGGTGGACGATGAGTCTCTTGACCTGTTCTTCATCGGCGGCGGCGCGATCGAGCGCATCCTCCGCAACTACCGCCGCGTCACCGGCTTCCCCCGCCCCGTGCCGACGTGGTCCTACGGCGTCTGGATGAGCCGCATGACCTACCGGACCGCCGACGAGGTGCGCGACGTGGCCGCGCGCCTGCGGGAGGGCGGCTTCCCGTGCGACGTGCTGCACCTCGATGTCGGCTGGTTCGACGAGGACTGGACGTGCGACTGGAAGTTCGGCAAGACGCGCTTCCCCGACCCCGCCGGCTTCATGGCCGACATGCGCGCGAAGGGCTTCCGCATCTCCCTCTGGCAGCTCCCTCACGTGGCGAAGACCTGCAGCCTGTGCGCGGAAGCCACCGGGAAGCGATACGCCTTCTTCTCGGACGCCACCACGCGGCTGCTCGAGTCGCAGTTCAGCGGGCTGCAGTACGTGGCCACGATCGACTTCAGCAACCCGGAGGCCGTGGCCTGGTATCAGGGCCTCTTGGCCGACCTGCTTCGGCAGGGAGCGGCGGCCATCAAGACCGACTTCGGCGAACACATCCACGAGGGCGTGCCGTATCGCGCCATGCCGCCGGAGAAGTTGCACAACCTCTTCGCCCTGCTCTACCAGAAGGCGGCTTTCGACGTGACCCAGGCGACCACCGGCGAGGGGATCATCTGGGCGCGCTCCGCGTGGGCCGGCAGCCACCGCTACCCGGTCCACTGGGCGGGCGACGCGGCCGGCTCGTGGGACGGCCTCGCCGGCTGCATCCGCGGCGGCCTGCACGCGGGGCTGAGCGGCTTCGCGTTCTGGAGCCACGATGTGCCCGGATTCCACGGCGTGCCCGACTTCATGGGCACGTGGCCGGCGGACGACCTGTACGTGCGCTGGACCCAGGTCGGCGTGTTCACCAGCCACTTCCGCTACCATGGCGCCCACCCCCGCGAGCCGTACGCCTACCCCGCGGTGGCCGATCTGATCCGCAAGTGGTGGCGCCTCCGTTACGCCCTCATCCCCTACCTCGCCGACGAGGGCCACAAGGCGATCGCGTCCGGCCTGCCGGTCTTCCGCGCCCTGGTCTTCCATCACGCCGACGATCCGCTGTGCTGGCATATCGACGACCAGTTCTACTGCGGCGACTCGCTCATGGTTGCCCCCATCCTGAGCGGCGACGGCCGCCGCGACGTGTACCTGCCGGCCGGCGAGTGGGTGGACGTCTGGACCGGCGAGCGGCTGACCGGGCCGCGCCTGCTCCGCGGCGTCACGGCGACGCTCGAGCGCCTGCCCGTATACGCCGTGCGCGACGCCCGCATCCGGGTCTACCCCGAGGCCGTCCAGTGCACGGACGAGATGAAAGCCGAGCGCGCCGCGGAACTGCGCTTCGACGACTCATTCGGCGGACTCGCGGCCTCCCCGCTCGGCACCGTCAGCGGACTCGCGTAACGCCTTCCCCAAAAGGTGCAGTTGGCGGAAGAGACGCAAAGGTGGCCCGCGATCTCCGAGCGCAGGCGAGCGGAAGACGTACGCTTGGAGTTCGCCTGCTCACGCCCGGAGGTCGCGGGCCGCCTCCGGGACGGTCGGCATCGCGATCGTTCCGGCTCCACGACGATCTCCGGATCCGCTTGCCCCTTCCTCTGCGCACCTGCTATAGGTGACACCGTTCGTGCGGGCGCCAATGGCACCGCGCGGACACCAAGGGTGCGGCGGTTCGTGATCGCCGCAGGCAACTTGGATGGTCGGGCCGCCATCCGCTAGACCGATATCGGTCGAAAGGATCGTGCACCATGACCATTCCGTCCGCCCCCCCACGAAGCGCCCAGGGCTTCCTGCTTCGCATCTACTGGATGATCGCCGGACCGGTCCTGCTCTTTTTCTGCATCGTCTTTCTTGTCGAGAAGCGGCCCCCGATGCCGTCGCCGCTGGACCTGATATTCGCCTTGGCGGCCGCGGGGCTCGTCCTGGCCCGCTACGCGGATATCCGCTGGTGCGACGGCACGTCCGCGGACGGCCAGCCGGCGTCGCCGACCGACTTCAGACGCTACGCCCGGTGGGTTGCGGCCGGCGCAATCGCCGCCTGGGCACTCGCGCGAGTCCCCTCGTGGTTCATGGGGTGAGGCGCCAGGCCCTTACGGGGCGCACGGCATCCGAACGGGTTGGCGCCGCTGGAGCCGGCGGTCCCCGCCGGTTCCTCGTCGCCGTTTTCATTTGTGGCCTCCCGCGCGCTTCCGGTATGGTGCGCACACCGGATGCCGGCACGTTGGCCATGCCTCGAAAGGAGCGGATCGTGAAGCTCGAGAATCTCTCTCTCTTCCTTGGACTGTCGGTGGCCCTGCTGGCGGCCGGAGCCGCCCGCGCGGACGCCGCCAAATCGCCTCAAGACTACCGGGGGAAGGGCACGGCGGTCGCACCCGCGCCGGACGGCGCGCTCTACTGCGAAGCGGAGGAATTCACCGTCGAAAAGCCCGGCTGGCAGGCCAGGCCCTGGGGCGAGAACTACTTCGCCGCCACCTTCGCCAACACGTTCCTCAGCCGCAAGGGGTTTCTCGGCGCGCCGGAGCAGGGCGACGAGACCGTCGCATCCATCACCGCCGACGTGAAGGAAGCCGGGCGCTACCTGGTGCTCGTGCGCTACGAGGCGCCGTACCGCTTTGAAACCCAGTTCCGCGTGCGCGTCGAACAGGGACGCAAGACCGCTCTCGACCGGCTCTACGGCAGCCGCGACAACCTGAAGGTCTGGGCGTTCGGCAAGAGGCTCCAGAAGGAAGTCATGTGGGACTGGGGCGCTGTCGAAAACGTCGTCTGGGAAGGGCACGATGCGTATGCCGACCTGCAGCCCGGCCCGGCGCGGATCAGCCTCATCGCCGCGCCGCAGAAGGGCAACGCCGGCAAGCGGAACGTCGATCTCGTCATGCTCACCCGCGACGAGCAGGCGGTGAAGACGCGCATCGAGAAGGAAGGCTATCTTCCCCTCGACGGTCTGATGACCCAGGCGGGCGACGTGTGGGTGAAGGTCGCCAACACGGGCCCGGCCAAGGCCACGGTGAAGGCGGTGTGGACCGATCACTCGCCCTACTGGGTCCACATGCGCACGTGGAAGCAGCCGTCCATCGCGGTCGAGCCCGGCCAGAAGACCGACTGGATTGAAATCGGCTCCGCGATGGACAGCCTGAACGACGGCCAGTGGAACTGGGAGAGCACCGGCCCGTGCAAGCTGGAGTTCGGCGTGCGCGAGGCGAACGGCTCGATCGCGAGCGTCAGGGAATTCGCCATCAGCGGCAAGCTCCCGCTGATCGGCCTCGCGGACCTGCGCTACTCGCGCAAGATCCAGACGCAGGCGGAAGCTGTATCCGAGTTGGTCGACTACCTCAAGAAGGTTCCCGCGCACGGCAAGCCTCCGTCCCAGACGCTGGTTTACGCCCGCTGCAACATCCCCGAATTCGCCGGCCTGTACGGATTGGGCGGCGCGCATGTCAGCGGTCCGAAGGGCTACACCGACCTGCGCGGCCAGAACGCCGCACAGCTCGAGGCCTCATGCCAGAAGATGAGCCCGGCCGAGCGCTCAGGCATGGCCGTCGTGAGCTTGGGTGACGAGATCGGGCTTCCCTCCCCAACGCCCAAGGCGGCGACGGAGGGGTTCGTGGCGTTCCTCAAGTCGCAGGGGCTCTCGCCGAAGCAGGTTGATCCGACGGCGGGCGACTGGACGCAGATCGCCTACAGCCCGGACGCGAAGCTGAAGGAGAGCAAGCCCGGGCTCTACTACTGGTCCACTCGCTACCTGTACCACTACGGCATCATGGAGATGAAGCAGCTCACCGACGCGTTGCGCCGCAACCTGCCGAACGCCCGGATCGGCGCGAACTTCTCGCCGCACCATGGCGGATCGGTCCACTCCTACCTCGGCGAAGTCTTCAAGTGGGTCACCTGCTTCCGCGAAGGCGGCCTGACCCTGCCGTGGGCCGAGGACTACGTGTGGCAAGTTCCGGTGGGGTCGCCCCAGATGAACGAGATCAACCTGGACCTCTTCCGTGCGGGCCTCCGCGGCAAGCCCGACGCCAAGATCCTCTACTACGTCATGCCCCACTACCCCGGCAACACGCCGAACATGTGGCGGCGCCAGTACTACGGCGCCCTGGCCCACGGCATGCAGATCGTTGACCTCTTCGAGTTCCAGCCGGTCTGGATCGCCTACACCGAGAACCACGTGACGAGTCCCCCGATGTTCGCCGAGGTGCTCAAGGGCCTGCGCGAGCTCGGAATCTTCGAGGACATCGTCCAAGCCGGCCGGCTCCGGCCCGCGAGCGCCGGCCTGTGGTTCAGCGAAACCGCCGATATCTGGGGCGACAACGAGGGCTCGTTCGGCTCCGCCAAGCGCGCGCTCTACATCGCCATCCGGAACCACCAGATACCGCTCGACTTCCTGGTCGATCAGGACGCAGCCGACGGCACGCTCGATGCCTACAGGACGCTCTACCTGACCGACAACCACGTGAGCCAGGCGGCATCGCGCAAGATCGCCGACTGGGTGAAGAAGGGCGGGCGGCTCTTCGCCACCGCCGGCGCCGGCATGTTCGACGAGTACAATCGGCCGAACACCGTGCTCCGCGAGCTCATGGGCGTGGAGCAGACCGCGCTCGCACAGCCCGGCGCGCCGGTCGGGTTCCTGAAACAGGATCTACCCTTCGCCGAGCCCGTCGGCCAGGTGGCCTGGGAGCCGGCGTTGGGCAGCAGCGGCTCGCCGCTCCAGTTCCCGGTGTTCGGCGCCATCAGTCACGTTCGGGTGAGCGGCGACTTCCCGCCGTCGGGCGTGTTCAAGGACGGGAAGCCGGCTATCGTGGCCCGCGCCGCCGGAAAAGGGAGCGTCACCTACTGCGCGTTCCTCCCGGGCCTGAGCTTCTTCAAGCCGGCGATCCCGCTAAAGCCGGTCGACCGCGGATCGGCCGACGACGCCATGGCCCACTTCCTTCCCATCCAGTTCGACGCGGCGGTCGGCCAGCTGGTCGCCTCGGCCGCGGCGGGTTCGCCGCTGCCGGTCGAAGCCGTGGCGGCCGACGGCAAGCCGGCGAACGGCATTGAGACGACGGTCATCGAGTCCAAGGCCGGCATGCTGATCCCCGTGGTGAACTGGACGGGCACGGCGGCCAAGGGGCTCACGGTCCGCGTGAACATCCCGGCGCCGGCGAAGCAGGTCGCCCTGGCGAGCGGCGCCAAAGTGGAAACCCGGAAGGAAGGCTCCGTCACGGTCTGCACGTTCGACTTGGACGTGGCCGACGCGCTGATCCTGCGGTAGGAAAGGACGACACATGAAAACCCAGCTGCCCCTTGCCGCACTGGCCTTCGCACTGGTCGGCCCGGCGGCCCGCGCCGACGCCCCGTCCGCCTCCGATCCGGCGCTCGGGACGGCCATCGTGCACCCGAAGGACGGGGCCGTGATGGTGTACGTGCCCGCCGGCTCGTTCACCATGGGCATCGACGAGGCGGACAGCCGGATCATCGCCGGCGACCTCGGCTTCACGAACGCAGCCCGGCTCTGGGCGTGGGAGGCCTTCCCGAAACACACGGTTGACGTGCCGGGCTTCTTCGTCGACCAGTGCGAAGTCACGGTGAAGCGCTGGCAGCAGTTCGTGGAGGAAACCGGCCACCAGTCCAAGAGCAAGGAGACAAGCCGGCACTTCGGCAAGCCGGACGAACGGCTCTTGCCGGCCGGCGAGATGACCTGGGCCGAGGCCAAGGCGTACGCGGCCTGGGCCGGCAAGGCCCTGCCAACCGAGGCCCAGTGGGAGAAGGCGGCGCGCGGCACGGACGGACGGCTCTACCCGTGGGGCAACGAAGCGCCGACTCTCGACCGAGGGCACTTCAGCGAGCGCAACGCCAGGCAGCACCCGCCGCTCTACGTGAAGGTCGGGCAGTACCCCACGGGCGCCTCGCCCTGCGGGGCTCTGGACATGCTGGGAAACCAGTACGAGTGGACGTCGGAGCGATCGGCGCCCTACCCCGGCAACCCGATGGCGGCCCGCATGCTCGAGTATGCAGGACCGACCAACGACATGGTCTGCCTGCGCGGCGGATCGTGGTACCATGGCTGGGTCGGCTACTATGCCGCCAAGCGCTTCGGCTTCAAGTCCAACGAAACCTACTATCACGTGGGCTTCCGCACGGTGTGGATCCCGCCTGCGGGCTACTTCGGGTCGGATGACTTCCGGCGCGCCCGCCAGGCCGCCGAAGAGCGCAAGCGCAAGAAGGACCCGGCATACTGAACGTGGGAGATCGTGCCGCGAGGCCACACTCGGGGGACAGACGTGTACGCTATATCAGAGCTCTGGTGGATGCTGATCGCCGTCGGGTTCGGTGCCGGCATCCTGAGCGGGCTGTTCGGCGTGGGCGGCGGGGTCCTGATGGTGCCGGCCCTCGTCCTGATTCTGGCGATGCCCCAGCAGACGGCGCAGGGAACCGCGCTCGCCGTCATGGTGCCGATGGCCCTGCTGGGTGCGTGGCGCTACTACGGTCAACCGGAGCTTCACATGAGCCTCCGCGTAATCACACTGATCTCCGTGGGAGCACTGGCGGGCACGCTGCTCGGCACGCGCGTGGCACTTCGCCTGCCGTCAGCAGTCCTCACGCGGATGTTCGCCGTATTCGTGATCATCGTGGCCATCCGCATGCTCCTCGTCCCCGGGGCGCCCAAGCGGAACCCGGCGCCCCCGGCACCCGGAGCGCCGGAGAACACCTCCGCCCGGTGATGTTGGGCTCGCGGCGCTCGCCCCTCCAGAGCGGACTCCGTTCCACCGGTGACGTGCTTTATCCGGAGGGCGGAGCTTCGCGGCACCCCTTGGCCGCGCATTCCTGTCCCGCCACGCGGTCATGCCACGCCCGCCCACCGACGCGGGCTCCCGAAACAGGGTTGATTTCCGTCGGCAAGTCGCTAGATTGCAGCGGTGTCCGGTGTGCCGGAAATAGGACGCAACTCACGCAAAGGGGGTCGTAGCATGAAGAAACTCGTGAAGTCGGCGGGCGTTTGCGCAGTGGTGCTGGCGATCTCGGCCGGGTCTTCGTTCGCGCTCTGGGGTCAGGCGACAACCAAGACGGCGGACGGAAACGCCAAGATGAACCTCGGCGAGTACAAGGGGCTCAAGAATGCCATCGGCTGCCTGAAGTTCGAGAATCAGAGCGGCTGGGCCGGCCACTGGGACATCGGCGACAACCTCGCCATCATGATGGAGTCCGCCCTGTTCGACAGCGGCCGGTTCGTCATTGTGGAGCGCGACAAGCTGAACAACGTCATCGCCGAGCAGGATCTCGCGACCAGCGGCCGCGCCGCCAAGGCGAAGGACGTGGCGAAGACCGGGCAGATCCGGCTGGCGCGCTACCTCGCCTCAGGCGCCGTCACGGAAGTCGAAGAGTCCCAGTCGGGCGGCGGCGGGGGCATCTCGTTCAAGGGGATCCGCCTGGGTGGCGGCAAGTCCGACGCACAGGTCACGGTCATTGTGAAGCTGATCGACTCCACCACGGGGGAAATCGTGGCCAAGGAGCGCGTTGTCGGCAAGGCCGGCAACACCAGCTTGAACGTGGGCCTCTCGCGCGGAGGCTTGGACACGGACATGGGCGGCTTCAAGAAGACCCCGCTCGGGCAGGCGGCTCAGGACTGCATCAACCAGGCCGCCGCCGTGATTGCGAAGAAGATGGAAGAGTTCCCGTTTGAGGGCAGCGTGGTGAAGGTCACGGGCGACGGCGAAGTCATCGTCAACCGCGGCTCCGAGTTCGGCGTCGAAGTCGGCCAGGAACTGACCATGGGCACCGAGGGCGAAACGCTGATCGATCCGAGCTCCGGCGAGGTCCTCGGCAAGGAGAAGGGCAAGGTCATCGGCAAGCTCAAGATCGCCCGCGTGGACAAGAAAGTGTCCTACGGCACGGTGACCACCGGCGACAAGAAACCCGCCCCCGGCTCCCGCGTCTACGCCGAGTAGGTCACGGAGTGGAGCCAGCTGTCGGGTTCGAACCGACGACCTGCTGATTACAAATCAGCTGCTCTACCAACTGAGCTAAGCTGGCTTCGGATGGCTGAGAGACGGGTGGTAATCTCTCAGAACAGCACCGCCTGTGGCAACGGTTTTTGCCGATGCCACAGGCGCGTTGCTCTTGGACACGAGGCTGGACCTCACGGGCCGGCCGGCTTCGGCATCTCCAGGACTTCCAGCCCCGGGATCCCCTCAAAGTCCTTCCGGTTCTGCGTCAGCACCTTCAGGTTGTGCTGAACGGCAAGCGCGGCGATCCACACATCCTGTACCCGGTACGCGTGAGGTCTGCCTGACGAGTCCAGGTCCGCAGCCAGGCGACCGAATGTGGCGCCCGTGTCGCCGTCGACAATCAGACACGGCTTGCGCCTGATCTTGGACAGGGCACTTGCCCGGCGGTGCCGCTGGCCCGGAGTCTGCGCCAGGTGCACGCCGTACTCAAGTTCGGCGATGATCGGCGGCGCGACGTAGACCGGCTCGTCGCCAGTCAGCGCCGCCACGTCGGCTGGTGCCACGCGCCCACGCTCCACATCGACCCAGATCGACGAATCGATGATCACGCCCATGGATCGCGAGCCTCCCGCGCCAACAGGCGATCCCCCCCCCGCATATCTACCAACCAGGCGGCCCCCTCTCCATCCTCGAGTGTCTGATGAAGGTCGGCAAGCGCTTCAAGAGCCGTCATACGGGGCGTGCCGGGGACCAGCCTGGCCACCGGCTGGTTATTGCGGACGATCACGATCTCCTCGCCACCGTGCGCCAGCCCGTTCAGGACGCGGCTGAATCCACGAGCCACATCAGTTGCCGTCATCGTCTTCATGGCGCCCCCCCTGCCTGATATCAGATAATCTGATTCAATCGTATTGTATGATCTAACAATGGTCAAGCACCCGGCGCTCATCCAAAAGGAAGGCAAAACGGGGAAGCGATCCGCCAGTTCGAACCTGCCTCCGCCTCGCCCGGAACATCCGGGCGAGGCGAAGACGTATTACCTCGCGCGACGGCTACTGCCCGACCGTGACGCGGTAGAAGAACGGGCCGGGGCCATCAACCGGATCGACGAACTCATTCACCGGCGGGGTGGCCTCGATGCCCTGCTCCAGCGGGGCGAAGCCCGTGCTCATGCTGGTTCCACGCTCGACGATGTACCGCCGGCCGGCCTGGCTCGGCCAGCGCAGGACGATCGAGCCGTTCTCGATGGACGGCGCGGTCCACAGACCCGAATCCTTGTCCTTCGGATCGGTTCCGGCGACATACTCGGCCCAGTTGCTCAAGCCGTCCCCGTCATCATCCGATCCCGCCTCGATCGCCGTCGCGGTCTTCGCATACTGGCTCTCCCAGGCGTCAGGAAGCCCGTCCCGGTCGGCATCGGCAACGGCGGCCGGCTTCACCCGCATCATGGCCATGGTCGGTGCCGCGGGCGCCATGGGCGCGCCGACGAACTCGTAGGCGCCCATATCGACGCGCCCGTTCACGATCCGCGCGTTGCCGTCGAGATCCTTCGCCGAGGCCATCCAGCTCTGGTTCGTTCCCTGGTCGACGCACGGCGAAACCGCCAGCAGGCGGTAATCCTGCCCCATCGCGTCTACGAACTGGGGATCAAGCACGGTGTTGCCCGCGCCATAGGCTGTCAGGTCTTGCGGGGTGCAGCTGTACTCCACCGTGATGCCGCCACCGGAGCCAAGCCACCAGTTCTCCGCGCCATTGCCCGTGACGATCGCGTTACGAACCAGCCCCTGCATAGCGGCGATCCCGCCGCCCTGGGTCGCATCGTTCGCCGTGACCGTGCAGTTCTCGACCTTTCCGGTGGTCGCGGCCAGATAGAGCCCCCCGCCGCTCCCGCCGCCTGAGTTGCCCGTCACCAGGCTGCTGCGCACGATGGCGCCCTTCCCCAGCCACGCGCCGCCGCCGGCGCCGCCGGCCACGTTCCCGCGGATTGTGCACTGGCTCAGCGTGCCGCCCTCGAGCCGCACGCCGCCGCCGTCGCCGGTGAGCGCCGCGTTGTGGGCGATCGCGCAGGCGGTGACGGACCCGGTCTCGCCCGCGATGCCGCCGCCGTCCGATCCGGAGACGTTGCCCAGCACCGACAGGTCGGTCGCGGAGCCCCCGGTCAGGAACAGGCCGCCACCCGGACCGGCCAGGGTCTGGTTGCTCATGACCACCCAGCCCCGGGCGTCGAACGCACGCGGGAAGTACGCTCCGCCACCCGCCTCCGTCGCGGTGTTCCACGCGATCAGCGCGTTCGTGATCAGCGAATCGTAAACGGTCGACGACCCGCGGACATACGGGCCGGCCACCAGGCCGCCGCCACCGCCGTTCGTCGCGAAATTGCCGGCGATCACCGTGTTCAGCGGGAAGAGCCCCCTCTCCGAGTAGACGCCGCCGCCGCTGGCCGCCGCGTTGCGCTCGATCGCGCAGGCGTTCACCACCAGGCCCGCCGTCGCCGCACCGCGCGCGAACACGCCGCCACCCGCAACATCCGCCCGGTTGTCGCGGATCGCACAGGCGACGAGCTTCGGCGCGTGCAGGTAGGAGTTCCGCGGAAGCGTGTTGAAGAACACGCCGCCGCCGCAGCCGTCATAGCCGGCGCCCGCCGCGTAGCCGTTCGAGACGATGAGGCCGACCAGCGCGGCGTCCGCGTGGTCGAGCACGAAGCAGCGGGCCGCCACGGCCGCGTCCATGCAGACCGCCGCCCCCACCGTGCCCGTGTCGCGCGAGCCGTAGATCGTCACCGCGCCGCTGACGACAACCGTATTCGTCAGGACGAAAGAGTCCTCCGGCGCGAGCCACACCCGGCCGTTCTGCTGGTAGACGGCGTCCACGGCGTCCTGGATGCCGGCGAAGGCGTTGACGCCCCATTCGTAGGCGGCCCCGCCGAAGTACTGTCCATCAGGCCCGCCCGGCGTGTACTGCGGATCCACCCACACGTTCAGCGGACGCGTGTTCGTCGGCCATCCGTTATCGACCGGCTCCGACAGCCACGGGACGTACGAAATGTTCGACACGCCGGCCCACGTCCGGCGCGGAGTGGCCTCGGAGCTGTACAGGCCGACGCCGATGTCCGGCGACTCCGGCAGCGCGTTCAGCTGGTTCGACATGGAGGGGATGACCACGGTGTCGGGTCCGACCTCCTCGTCCCCGAGCGGGTCGAGCGGCCCGTTGGTGGACCCCCACCAGTTGTTCTCGGCCAGCGCCCGGTAGCTGTTGTACAGGTCTCGCCCGAGCGTATCCCGCACATCGATCTGGATGCCCGGCCCGCCGGCGACGCCGTCGACGAAGTTGTTGTAGTGCACCTGCGGCGTGCGCGGGACCTGGGCAAACGGCTCGTAGGCGCCGCCGGCCCACCAGCCGAGGACCAGCCCGGACCCGCCCGCGAACGTGTTGTAGGCGATCGTCATATCCGCCTGCGCCACGTTCAGGCTGACGCCGTCGAAGTAGTTGCTGATGATCTCGCCCGTCAGCGTCATCGGGTTGATCTGCATCGTGTACGCGCGGCCGAAGTAGTTGTGGATCCAGCGACAGTTGTACCCGGCGTTCACGTGGCTCGGCTGGTAGGACGCCCGCGTGATCGAGCAGTCGCGCAGCGTGCAGTTGCTGGCGCTGTTGAAGTAGACCGCGCCCAGCAGGTGGGATCCCGTGACGATGTTGAAGCCCTGCAGGGTCACGTCGCGCGCATAGCTGCTCGACCCGAAGCAGAACCCGCCGGCTACCGTCACGTTGGTGATCGGCTCCGCACGCACCGTCATGCCGCGCTTGTCGAGCGCCCACGGGTTGAACCCGTTCAGCGCCTCGTTCCACCCGTTCGTGTAGATGCCGCCGTCGCGCGTGTTGGGCCGGACCAGCACCGTGGCCAGGAAGTTGCTGCCCTTGGCGCTGTCCAGGGCGGGCGCCGCGGCGATGCCTTCCTGGATCGTCGCAAAGTCCTCCGGCACGTGTACGGTGACGTGGCCCAGGCATCCGCCGTCCCAGTACATCCCGGCGTCGATGGCGGCCTGGATGCTCGCAAAGGCGTCCACACCCCAGGCGTGCCCGTCGCAGCTGCCCGGCGTGTACTGGCGGTCGATGTAGACCGTCGGGGGCGGCACGGCGTGCGGCGTGCTGGCCTGGGCCGCGGCCCACGGGAAGTAGTCGATCCGGCTCGAGCCCGCCGCCCCGTCGTCGCTGCATAGCGGGCCGAGCGCTCCGGCCGGCTCGGCATTCCTCGCCGCCGCGACGCCCGGGTCGGCGTCGCCCGCGGCCACCTCGATCGAGCCATCGTCGTCCCTCGGCCCATCGACGGTGCCCCACCAGTTGTTGGTGGCCACGATCAGCGCGCCCCCTCCGCCATGCACCACCGCCGGCCCGACGTTGTAGAGAATGTTGTTGTTGCGGAGGACGACCGCGTCCGTGACATTGGAGAACTCCAGCATCCGCGCGCTCCCGGCCGTCGAGTCCGCTCCGACGAACAGGTTGTCTTCAGCCACGAATCCGACCAGCGCGTCACCGCTCACGCCGTGCTTCTGGAACATGTTGCCGCGGACGCCGATGCCTCTGTTCGGCCGCAGGTCCATCCCGCGGTACCACGAGAACCGGCAGACGTTCCGCTCGAACGCGAGGTTCTCCGCCACGCCGGCCGCGGCGAGGACGTAGCGGTCGGCATACTCGATGACATTGCCGCGGATCGCCGCGTCCGGCGCGCGCACCTCGACGACCTGGGCGCGGCCGCCCTTGACGGCGCTGGAGCCGTTCAGCCGGAACCCCTCGACCGCCGCGCGCGGCGCCGTGATCACCAGGCCCGGCCGGATCTCCGCCGCCAGCGGCCCGTTCAGGCTCGCGAGGGTGACGCTCTTGTCGAGCGTGATCGCGCCCAGCCCGCGGTTCGTGTACAGGCCGTCGGCCACGAGCACGACGGTGCCGTTCAGCGCCGCCGCGACGGCGTTCGTGATCGTGAGGGCGGCTGTGGCCGGATTCGTATACGGAGCCTGCGGCGTCGCGTTGGCGCGGTTCACGTAGTAGCTCGCGATCGTGAGCGGACCCTCCCAGCGGGCGCTGGCCACCTCGCCCAGCGAGTTGCTGGCCGTGACGGACACGGAGTAGACCCCGCTCCGGCCGTACGACCGGACGGCGGACGCGTAGGCCGGCCCGGCGAACTCCGCCGAGCCGTTCTCATCGAAGTCCCACCGATACCACAGGCTGGCCGCATCCGACCCGTTGGCGCTGACCGTAAACACGAAGTTGCTCAGCGGGCCCCAGAGCGAGCCGGCGGTCTTGTCGGGAGCCACCGAGCACGACAGCGCGCCCGGCCCGTATTCATAGGCGCCCCGATCAACCGTCCCGTTCGCGATCCGGGGGTTGCCGGCCAAGTCCGGCGCGCCCGTCATCCATGACTGCCCCAGGCCCGTATCGCGGCACGGCGACACCGCCGAGAGGCGGTGGTCGGTCAGCAGCCGCGGATCATCGGCGATGTTTCCGCTCACCAGCTCCGGCCGGCCGGAGAGCAGCGGATACGCGCAGCAATTGCTGTAGCTGAACACCGCGCCCGCGTTCGTGTAGTTGGCGCTGGCCAGGATCGTCGCCGTGTTGAAGTACAGGATCGTGTTCTGAACGCGCCCGGCCGCGTTGTAGAGGCCGCCGCCCCGCTGGGCCGCATTGCCCACGATGGTCGAGCTCCGCACCGTGCCGTTGCTCAGCGAATACACCCCGCCGCCGCCCACGGACGCCGTGTTCCCCTCGATGAGGCACCCGCTCACCGTCCCGGTTGCGGTGCAATACACGCCGCCGCCGTTGGTGGCCACGTTTCCGCGCACGATGCAGCGGTCCAGCAGGCCGGCCGCCAGGTAGACGCCGCCCCCCTGCCCCGCCGATCCCGTCCCGCGCGCGAAGCCGTTGCGGACCGTAAAGCCGTCCAGCACGGCGCCCGCGTTCGCGAGCAGCACGACGCGGCTGGTGCGCGCCGGGTAGAGGCCCGCCAGCTCCGTGTCCCGGGCGCCGCCCGCGCTTCGCACCGCAATCGCCTTGGCGATCACAAGCTGGTTCGTCAGGCCATACACGCCGTTCGTCACCAGCACGGTGTCCGCATCAAGAGCCACGCCGATCGCCGCCTCTATGTTCGTCGCGGCGGTCGCCCAGGTCAGGTACGGCCAGGCCGGAGTCGCATTGGCGCGGTTGACGTAGCGCGTGACGGGCGGCCGCACCAGCATCCGAACCTCCACCGCCTGGGGCGAGTTCCATGCCGCCGCCGAACTCACCGATACGGTGGCGGTATACATCCCCGGAGCCAGAGCGGCCGTGCTGTAGCTCAGCGTAATCCGGTCATGCTCGCCCGTGCTGTCGCCCGACGGCGGCACGGCGGACAGCCACGAGGCGCCGGCCGTAATCGTATACGGCATGGTGTTGGTCCCGCCGTTCCAGACCTCGAAGACCTGGCCGGTGGCGGTGCCTCCGACGAGCACCATGTTGGTGACGAGCGACGGCGACACAACGACGGCCGGCTGCCAGAGGTACTCGTAGGCGCCCATGTCGGCCCGGAACCGTACGACGCGCGGGCTGCCGTCGAGGTCCGTCGCGCCCGCCGTCCACGGCAGGTTCGTGCCCCGCTCGATGCAGGGCGAGACGGGCAACAGCCGGTAGTTGCCCGCATCCGCATCGGCGAAGCGCGGGTCGTTGGTGATGTTGCCCGAGCCGCTCGCGGACGGGTACACGCAGGAGGCCAGGAGGCTCCCGCTGCGGTAGTTCGGATAGGTCGGCGCGGCGTTCAGATACACGATCGAGCCCCGGATCGTCCCCGAATGCGTCCCGCCGCCCGAGTTCGTGGCGGTGTTCGCAACAACCGTCGACTCGTCGATCGTCGCGTAGTACGCGCCGCCGCCATACCCGGCTGCATTCCCTTTGAACAGGCTGCTCTGAGCGACTCCGTAGTACGTCCCGCCGCCATACGTGCCGGCCGCGTTGTCCGTCACGCGGCAGCGCCGGAGCGTACCGTAGTAGGTGCCGCCGCCGTACAGGCTGGCCGAGTTCCCGGAAACCACGCAGTCGTCGAGCACGGCCCCCGCCACGCACCAGGCTCCGCCGCCGCTCCGCTCGCGCGCCGCATCGCCGCTCGTGCGCGTCGCGCCGCCGGTCAGCGTGAACCCGACCAGCGCCGCGCCGTTGGTCACATACGCACACCGGATCGCCCCCGGCCCGTTCGGCCCCTGCCCGACAATCGTCGCCGCGCCCGCACCGTTCACGCTCCGCACCGTGACGAGTCTCGTCACCGCCACCCGGTTCGTCATCGTCCCGTAGGCCGCCCGTCCGCCCCGGTCATACACGCCGTCCGCCACCAGCACGGTGTCGCCGTCCAGCGCGACATCCACCGCGTCCTGGATGGTTGACGCCGCCGTCTCCCATGTCGCGTAGGGATCGGCCGGGGCCGCGCTCGCCGCGTCCACATAGCGGGTCGCCGCATCACGCACCCAGAGCGTCACGGCCACCGCCTGGGGCGAGTTGCCGGCATCGGCGGACTCAACGGAAACGACGGCCGTGTAGAGGCCGGGCGCGAGCGTCGCCGGGCTGTAGCTGAGCGTGATGACATCGTGCTCGCCCGTGCTGGCGCCGGCCGACGGACTGGCCGACACCCAGCTTTCGCTCGACGACACGGTGTACGCGACCGTCCCGGTCCCGCCATTCCAGATCTGAACCGTCCGGGCCGGCACGGACCCGCCCGTCAGAACCGTGTTGCTGGCCGACGACGGCGTCACGACCAGCACCGGGCGCCAGAGGTATTCATAGGCGCCCATATCCGACCGAGCCTGCATGATCCGCGGATTGCCGTCCAAGTCCGTGCCCGCGGCCATCCACGCCAGGTTCGTGCCCTTCTCGATGCAGGGGGAGACCGGTCCGAGCCGGTAGTTGCCGGCGGCGGCCTCTACGAACTGCGGATCGTTCGTGATGTTGCCCGTGCCGCCCGCGGCCGGGTGTGTGCAGGACGCCACGAAGCTCCCGCTATAGAAGTTCGGGCTGGTGGGCGCGGTATTGCGGTACACGACCGAGCCGCGGATCGTCGCGCCATGGGTGCCTCCGCCGCGGGTCGTGGCCGCATTGCCGACAACCGTGCAGGACTCGCCCGTGGCGCTATAGCAGCCGGCGCCGTACGCCGCGGTGTTCGCCTTCAGCAGGCAGCTCTGCAGCAGACCGAAATACGCGCCGCCCCCGTACACGCCCGCCGAGTTGCCCGAGATCACGCAGCGCCGGATCGTCCCGTAGTAGGTGCCGCCGGCGTACTGATTCGCCGAGTTGCCCGAAATCACGCAGTCCTCGACGACGCCGGCCGGCGCGCACCACACGCCGCCGCCGCTCCGCTCGCGCGTCGTATCCCCGCTCGTCCGCGTCGCGCCGCCCGCCAGCGTGAACCCGATCAGCGCCGCACCGTTGGTCACATACGCACACCGGATCGCCCCCGGCCCGTTCGGCCCCTGCCCCAGAATCGTCGCCGCGCCCGCACCGTTCACGCTCCGCACCGTGATGGCCTTCGTCACCGCCACCCGGTTCGTCATCGTCCCATACGCCGCCCGGCCGCCGCGGTCGTAGACGCCATCGGCCACCAGCACGGTGTCGCCGGCCGCCGCGGCATCCACCGCATCCTGGATCGTCGCAGCCGCCGTCTCCCACGTCGTGTAGGGAGCCGCCGGGGTCGCACTCGCCGCGTCCGCGTAGCGGATCTCGGCGAGCGCCGGATTCGCCGACGCCAGCGTGCACGCCACAACCCACCCCCATGCCCATCGACCGGCCAAGCGCATGCGATTCATGCTCACCTCCCGTTAACAGCCACCGCCTGAGATCCACAAAAAAAAGGGGGTCAGGCGCGATGCGTCCGCCGCACCACGCCTGACCCCCGCTTCGGACTTCCGGTACACTCCATCTCGCGTCCTGTTACCAGCGATTGCCGAACCGTGGCCGTAGAGTCTGCCCGCTCGCCAATCGCGTGTCAACCGTCGCGAATTTTCCGGTTTTCCTCCTCGGCGGTCGGATGCCCGCGGTCACGGACGGTCCGTCACGGCGCCTTCAGAAGCTGTGCGCACCGTACGGGCGTACTTCGCGAGCACACCGCGGGTGTACCGGGGGCGACGGGGCTTCCAGCGGGCGAGCCGGCGGGCGACCTCGGCGGCGGACACCTCCAACGACACGGTCCGCCGGCCGGCGTCGATGGCAATCGGGTCGCCGTTCCGGACGACGGCGATCGGGCCGCCGCAGGCAGCCTCCGGCGTGACATGCCCGACGACAAAGCCGTGGCTGCCGCCCGAGAACCGCCCGTCCGTGATCAGCGCCACGTCCTTCCCCAAGCCGCGGCCCATCACCGCGGCCGTCGGCGCCAGCATCTCGCGCATGCCCGGCCCACCGCGCGGGCCCTCGTAGCGGATCACGATCACGTGCCCCTTCTTCACCCGCCCGGCCAGGATGGCAGAAAGCGCCCGCTCCTCGGACTCGAAGACAATCGCCCGCCCCGCGAACCGGGTGCCTTCGTGGCCGGAGATCTTGGCGACCGCACCATCCGGCGCAAGGTTCCCGCGCAGGATGACGAGATGCCCGGCCGGCTTGATCGGATCGGACAGCGGTCGGATGATCCGCTGCTTCGCCGGATACGGCCGGACGCCCTTCAGGTTCTCGCGAAGCGTTCGCCCCGTTACGGTCAGGCAGCTGCCATTCATCAGCCCCTCGTCCACCAGCGTGCGCATCAGCGGCGCCGTGCCGCCGATCCGCACCAGGTCGCTCATCAGGTAGGCGCCGCTGGGCTTCAGATCCGCCAGCACCGGCGTCCGCCGCCCCACGGCGGTGAAGTCGTCCAGCCGCAGCCTGACGCCCGCCGAGTCGGCCATCGCGAGCAGGTGCAGCACGGCGTTGGTCGACCCGCCCAGGGCCGTGACGAGCGCGATGGCGTTGAGGAACGCCTCGCGCGTCAGGATGTCGCTCGGCCGGATGCCCCGGCGCAGCAGGTCGAGAACGGCCGCGCCCGCCTCGCGACAGTCGCGCCGCTTTTCGGCCGACACCGCGTCCTGCGCGCCGCTGTTCGTGAGGCTCATGCCCAGCGCCTCGATCGCGGAGGCCATGGTGTTGGCCGTGTACATGCCCCCGCACGAGCCGGGGCCCGGGATCGCGCACGCCTCCACCTGCGCGAGTTCGCGATCGCTCATGTCGCCGCGCGCGTGCCGCCCGACCGCCTCGAAGACCGAAACGATATCGACGCCCCGGCCCCGGTGCCGGCCCGGCCGGATCGTGCCGCCGTAGACAAAGACCGACGGCCGGTTGAGCCGGGCCATGGCGATCAGGCACCCGGGCATGTTCTTGTCGCATCCCCCGATGGCCACGAGTCCGTCGAACCGGGAGCAGCCCGCCACAGTCTCGATCGAGTCGGCGATCACCTCGCGCGAAACGAGGGAGTACTTCATTCCCTCCGTGCCCATTGAGATGCCGTCCGAGATCGTGATCGTGTTGAAGATCACGGCCTTGCCGCCGGCCGCGTCCACCCCGCGCGCCGCCTCACGGGCCAGGGCGTCGATGTGCATGTTGCACGGAGTCACCATGCTCCACGTCGAGGCAATGCCGACTTGCGCCTTGCGAAAATCGGCGCGTGAGAACCCCACCGCGTGCAGCATGGCCCGGCTCGGAGCCCGCTCGGCCCCCTCCGTGACAGCCCGCGACCACTTCCGCACAAGTGACCCGCTGCCTCTGCAACCGCACGACGGTCTCGTTTTCATAGTGCTCGCCCTCCGCTTCCAGAAACGCTTGCCCTAAGCTTCGGCACGGTTGGCGACGCAGACCCGGAGGTGTGGGTTGAGCCACTCCTATCTTGGGTCTGCGACGCCTGTCCGTCCGGAAGCGAAGGGCGCCGGTGGTGGTGATTATGGTGCGACTGGCCGGGTGCTCAAGCGAAAAGGCGGGCCATCGAACAAGGATCTCCGAACCACGACAGCCCTGGCTCACCGATCCGGAGCGCGCGACCGAGGACGGGCCGGCGCCCACGCCCTCCCCCGCGCCGCCCGCCCCATTTCCACTTGTTGGGGCATACGGTCGGATGGCACCATTCGCGCGCCTGCACAGGAGCACCACGCCATGAGTGAAACGATTCGCCTTTCCGGGCCCGGCATCGAGGTCCATATCGATCCGGCCACGCCGTCCATCCGTCTGATCTGCCCGGCCACCCGCGGCGAGTGGTCGCTCGACCTGTCGACCGTGCTGGCCGACTCCTCCGGCCAGGCCATGCCCCTCTACGGCGCACCGGGCGTCCGGCACGAGCCGGCCTGGGCGAGCCACGACACCAGCCGGGCGTCGGCTCTCGCGCTCAAGCACAGCGAGCGGCGCGGCACCACAGCCGCCGAGCTTACGTGGCGCGGCCCCGCAGGCACGCTGGTCACGCTCTGGGAGATGCGCCCGGACGGGCTGGAGGTCACGGCGCTGGCCGGCCCCTCCACGGTCACATCCTGCGCCCTGCCCGGCGCGTTCCGGCCCAGCCTCGGCCGCGCCACCGCGGTGGTTCCGATGTGCCAGGGCGTTCACCACCGCGGCACCGGCGCCCCGTTTGGCTTCAACATCATCCGCAACGGCCACGCCGGCTGGTCCATGCCGTTCACGGCGCTGATCGGCGAGCGCGAGGCGCTGCTGCAGGTCGCCGCGGACGAGCACGATGCGCGCCTGTGGTTCGAGCGGACCGACGGCGGCCCGCTCACGGCCGTCTGGCTCCAGGACCCCTCGCGCGGCGCGATGCGCTACAGCCGCACGGTCCGCCTGAGCTTTACCGGGCCGTCGCCAGCGGCCGCCGCCCTCGCCTACCGCGAGACCGTCCGCCGCAGCGGCCGCCTCGTCACGTGGGAGGCCAAGCTCGCCGAGCGGCCGATGCTCGACCGGCTGTTCGGCGCCGTCATGTGCTTCATCGGCTACTGTCGCGACGATCAGGTGGACTACGCCGCCGGTTTCCGGCGGCTCAAGGCCATGGGCGTGGACAGGGCCTTCGTCTACCCGATCTCGTTCGGCAGCATCCGCGAGGATTTCAAGATGGGAGGACGCGATCCCATCGACATCCGGGAGCACCTCCCGCTGCTCGACGAACTGGGCTATCTGGCGGCCTCCTGGATGTGGATCGAGGACGGCCCCGGCGATCGGCCCGAGAACCTGCAGCTCAACGCGCGCGGCGAGCCGCACATGAGCTGGCAGATCGACGACGTCAAGTGGTACAAGACCTGCGCCGCCCGCGCGGTGGCCCTGTCCAATGGCATCCAGGACAAGCGCATGGCCGGCCTCACCGCCCAGCACTTCGACGTCACGGCCTCGCGCGTCGCCAGCGAGTGCTATCACCCGGACCACCCGCTCGACCGGCGCGAGGACGCGCTCTGGCGCCGCAAGACCCTGGAGTCCGCCGCGCGGCGCGGCCTGGCCGTTTCATCCGAGGGCTTCTGGGGCTACGCCACGCCCAGCTACGATATCGGCTCGGTGAAGATCCCCCGCGCCATCCACGCGGACTGGCATACGATTCCCCTCACCAGCCTCGTGTATCACGACAGCTGCATCCACGACTGGTGGGAGGTGGACAACTACAACAACCCGCACCACCAGTCGCAGTTCGGCCGGGACCGCCACTACTTCCCCATGGGCGGCGGGGTGCAGGAGCACCAGTCGCTGCAGGACGCGCTCGCGGGCTGGCCCCCGAACGTGATGCCGTTCGGTGTGCAGTACCAGTTCGTCAACGGCGTCGGGCCGGCGACCGAACTCTACGCCTATCATCTCGACATGCCGGAGGTCCGGCGCGCCCTGGACCTGGCGCTCCCGGTGGCCCGTCTGCACAGCCGCGTCGGCCGCATCGCCTGCGTGGACCACCGCATCCTGGCCGCGGACGGCACGGTGCAGACCACCACATTCGCCGACGGAACGCGCGTGTTCGTGAACTTCGGCGACCAGGCCGTCGATGTTCCGGAGGCCGGACCGCTCGCGCCGCTGACGTGGAAGACACGCGACTGACGGATGGCGGGGGGCAACACCGCGAGCCGGACCACACCCCTGGAGCCGACAGACCCCGGGCAGCGCGGCCGCCTCGGAGAGGCGGCCCGACGGGGCAGAAACCCATCGCGCTCGCCTGAGCCACCCCTGAACCACCGTTCCGAGTCCGCGACGGAACGGGGCGAACCGCGGCGCGGCTTGGGTCGGGCGAGTCCGCGACGCCCCCCGAACGACGGCGGGGCAGATTGCCCCGGATGCAAGGCGCCGGGGGCGGCGCCATACTCCGGTATGCGCCGTCCCCCGGCAACGCCGCAGCCGGGGCGAGATGCACCGCCGCCGTTCGGCCCAAGCCGTGCCGCTGACTCATCCAGCCGACTGACGCCGGGCAGCGCGGCCGCCTCGGTCATCCCGAGCATAGCGGACACGGCTGCGGCTACGAGCGCCGCACCTTCAGGCTTCGGCCTTCGAACGGGAAACGCCACGTGGACGATGAGCGTCCCCGGCCGGTCCTGACCACGACATCCCCGTCAGGCTCGGCGGACAGCGCCTTGAGCGGCACGTCGGCATCGGGGGACGCCGTCCAGAGCGAGACGAAGACGGCGCGGCTGGCCCGGGCGCGCACGATCAGCGCGTGCCGCGGCTGCGCCGGCGCAAGGGCACCCAGAGCCTTCTCGGGCGCGGGCGGGTCAGACGCCAGGATGATCGAGGCCCCGGCCGGCGGCAGGAGCCGCGCGCGCGTCGCGCCCGCCGGCGTCGTCCACTCGAGCGCGGCCTCGCGGCCCGGCGCACGGATCACCCGCGCGTCCGTGAGCTTGCAGTAGCCCCGCCGCTGACCCAGATCGATCTTCCGGGCGCCGGCCGGCAGCCGCGGCCGGCCGAGCACGTGCATCGCCCAGTCGTACTCGTGCTCCGCATCGCCCAGCGCCCGGTAGACGTCGAGGATGAACCCGTCGGCCACGACGACCGTCCGGTCGAGGCACACGCCGCGATACACGTTCTCGTTGCGCGCCCGCACGGCCGCGAACCGCGCCTCGGGCTGGAAGAGCAGCAATTCGCCGTCCGAAATGGTGTCGCGCCAGCGGTCGCACTCGTAATAGGACTTGGTCTCGAAGTCGTAGGGAAACATGGGCGACTGGTCCACCGTCACCGTGTTGTGCGCGATGGTGGTGCGCTCCCAGTTCACGAAGTCGTCGTTGTACGCGGGCCCGCAGGTGGCCTCGGTCAGCGTCCGTCCGGCGGCATACCAGTCGGCATGCAGCGCGCCCGGCGCCTGGTGCCCGGCGCTGTGCGGCCCCCAGAAGAGGAAGGCGGCGGGGGACTGCGGATCGAACAGCTTCCGGCGCAGCAACGCCGACCCGTTCGCCGGAAACAGCGAGCACCCCCGATCGAGCGCCCCCGAGATCGAGATCGGGCGCGACTGCCCGGATGGCGGCGAGCCGGCGGGGCTGACCGCGTCCCCGAGGCGCGCAAAATCCAGATCGCCGGCCTTGGTCTGCAGCGGCATCGGCACGCCCGCGAACTCGCGCGACGCATGCTCGGACTCCATGCGGTTCAGCAGCCACGCGTGGGCGGGATCGCCGTACGCCTCGTACGCCAGGTTATAGATGATGCCCCAGATCCACACGCCGCGCAGGTTGGCCAGCCCCGAGTCGCCCAGCATGGGCAGGTCCAGGTTCGGGAACGCGTGGAGCAGCGGCGCATCGAACGCGGCCTTGAAGCACTTGACGCCGCGGGGGCCATATGCGCGGTGCAGGTCGTGTCCGTCGTCCTGCCACAGCGGCGGGAGCTGCGCGCGCCAGAGATCGGACCCGATGTTGGCCAGCGCCTGCACGCCCTCGGTCATGCCCATGAGCGCGTAATAGTGATAGCCCATCGTGCGCTCCCAGTGGAGGCCGTCCGACAGGATGTCGTGCCGCAGCTGGTGGATCCAGCCATACCGCCACGTGCCGCCGCGCTCAAACCCGTAGAGGACATCGTGGATCCCCTGCAGATCGCCCAGCGCCGCCGCGCACGCCGTGCGCCCGGCCATCATCCAGGAGTTGTGGTTCCCGCACGTCGGGTGCAGCGGGATGTCGGTGGTCTCGTAGGCCGCCCGCACGGCGGCCCGGAACAGCGCGTCGTCCTCCGCCCCGAGGCCACCCGCGGCGAGCAGATCGTAGGTCTGCCCGAGATTCATGGAGAAGCGGGCCTCGTCGAGGCTGTAGCTGGCGCCCCGGCTGCCCCCGGGCTTCACGATCCAGCGTGGATAGGCCCGGGCGATCGCCCGGAAACAGTCGAGCGCCCGGGCCCGGAACGCGGCGTCGCCCGTAAGCAGAGCGGCCAGCGCGTTGCGGCGCGCGGCACCGAGGACCGAGCCGTTGATCTTCGGGTCGGCCGGAACGGGCAGCTCGGCCGGAATCTCCGCCGGCTCGCGGCAATTCGCCACGAGCCGGTCGAACGAGCGCTTCGCCCATTCGCACGACTCGATATTCCGGCGCGCCTGCCCCAGCCGCTCGCTGGTCAGGAAGACACGCGGATGCGCCGGAAACGCCTTCGGCATCAGGCCGAACGGATCGTATGCCACATTCTGAAGCAGATCGGGATGCGACCGGGGCGTGATGGGATCGGGGTACATGGGCGTCTTCCTTAGCTCTGCTGGTAGTGGGTGCTCATTGCCGTCTCGAGCAGCGCCGCATCGGACTGGTTCGGATCCCAGACCGTTTCGGCGTGCAGTGCGACGGAGAACGGGATGCGGTGCTCGAACAGGTCGTCCTCGACCAGCGCGATCGAGGTCATCGGACCGGCCGCCGCGGCGCGGACCTCGCGGTAGAACCGCGCGCACGCGGGCTGGGCGCGCATCCAGAGCGCGTCGATCGACTCGCGCCACATGCGCTTCTCCTCGAAGCGGCGCGTGATGAACCCGGCCGAGCGCTCGCCCAGGATGAACGGCCCGTGGTGCTCGAACTCGTGGCGCCAGCTCAGATGCGAGTAGCCCTTGGGGCACACGCCAAACTCGCTCGCCCCGCGGAACGCGGCCAGGCGCTTCGAGTAGTCGATCGTGCCGTCCACGTCGGCGATGCCATACTGCTTCGCGTGCTTCTGCCGGTAGGGCGAGAGGTGCGAGAAGTCCAGCGACGGGACATAGGAGTACGGGGTGACGCCGGCGTCCTCCCAGATGATGGACATGCGCGGGTCGAGCGGACCGAGGTCCGCGTACCGGTCGACGATCGACGTCGCGTGCAGGCCGAACTGGATGTAGAGGTCCGGGTGCCGGTCCCACAGCGCCCGGGCGATCGTGTTCACCCAGTCGCACACCAGCGACGCCACGGAGCGCCCGCCCAGATCCGCGTCGTGGTGCTCCGTCAGCGTCTGGAAATAGATGCCGTCCGCGCCGAGCCCGGCGTATTCGCGCTCGTAGTTCTCGATCACCAACTGCTTCACCCGCTCGGCGTCCTCGGCCGACGACAGGTTCAGCCCCTCGATCCCCCACCCCCAGTGGAACCCGAACACCACGCGGATGCCCCGCTCGTGCGCGTAGGCGACGATGTCGGCCGCATTGAGCGGCGCGCAGTCGTTCCACATCACCAGCATGTTCATCTTGAGCCGGGCCATGTTGTCGATGTACCGCCGGTAGTCGTAGATGACGTAGCCCCAGGTCCAGATCCCTCGGTTCTCGACCGCGGGCGAGCCGGAGAACCGCTGGATCGGCAGCGCGGCGAAGGATGTGGACAAACCCTCCCTGACCTCGGCCGTGACGCGCGGCCCGACCGCCTTGGCGCCGAAGTCGGCGACGCCGTTGAGCACGCCCTTGGGGTCCCGCCCGCCGATCGCCGCCACGCGCACGCCCGGAGCCCAGGGCGACTCGAGTACCGCGATCCCGTAGCTCTCGGGCCGGTCCGGGATCGTCAGCGCGCCCCGGGCGACCAGGTCGGCGATCAGCGGGTTGCCACGCGCGGTGCCGACCACGGCCAGGTGGCTCTCGGCCCCGGGCGTGAAGCCGGCCGCCGGCCGGACGGCGACCAGGTACGGGTGATAGCGCTGGATGATGGCCTGCAGTTCGTTAACCGCCAGGCGCTCCATGCCGGCGTAGTCGCCGAACACGATCTGCCAACGGGTGCCGGGATATCGCATCTTGTGCTGGGTCTGCATGGGGCTCCGTTCCGCCCGCCTTGCTGCGGGCGGGCGGTATGCTAGACCATCGCCGCACCGAACGGAATGTCGGTTTTCACCCGCGTTTCGCGCTTCCTATCCGACCGATAGACCGCGACCGGCGCCACGGTGGCGAACGTGCGAGCCGTACGGAAGCAAGGGCCCGTTCGGCACGGTCTGCTGTCTCTCAATCATCCTGAATCTGAAGCGCGATGAGGAGCGCCCTGTCAAGCGAGCGGAGTTTGCCGGGGGGAAGCATGCCGACAAAGTGGGTCAACATGGTCTTGGGGAGGCTCACAAGCTCATCGCAGTAGATGCCCGAGTCGTGTTTGAGACCCTCATCCGGGCCAACAGGCACTTGAGTGGACAGTCCTTCATACGCTGAGTAGACAGGGGCGCAGACCACCGTTGAGAATCGAGAATCGATCAGCACTTGTCGACTTACCACGGCAAAGACCCGGAAGATCTTCGGGTCGCGTCCCGGAGGCCGTGGCACGCGATAGAGTTCTCCGCGCCTCACAGGGCCACCTGGTAGGCAAGTACATCCCCGGCTTCCTCATTCAAGGCGTCGGCGCGCCGGTTGAGAATCTCAAGATCTCTCTGCTCCGCCTCCTGCCGATCCAGATGCCGAATGAAATATCCCACGGCCGCCTCGATGAACTCCGACCGACTCCTGTACTCGCTCGCATGATCGTCAATACCCCGCAACACCCCACCATCGAGCGTGATTGATGTCTTCTTTTTCATACCACAACCGTACTACCGCATCCCTTCTGCGTCAACGGTTCTGTGGTTTTGTCATGAGTGCGGCGAGCGCAGGACGCCGACCGGTGGCCGTCAAGGTCGTCGGGCAACTCGGGATAAGGCGCTATTCGATATGCACGACCGGGGCGGCCAAGGGGACAGTCACATAAGGCTGTGTTCCGCGATTCGATATTCAGCTCGCCCCCCGTGGCATGGGCCTGGGAGTTTCGTCCAGTTCGAGTCGCCGGTGCGACGGAACACGCTTAGGCGAGGATCCGGGACTTCGGCCGGCCGCTGTCGGCCGGCCGCTTGACATCGAGCCACCCATCGCGCATGGTGTCCGGCGTAGGGCGCTGGAGCGGAAGGCACATGATGTACAACCTGCAGCCGGCACACAGCGGGTTTCCCCGCCTCTTCTTCACAATCGACGACCTGCCGGACATCCGGCGGAAGCTGGATCACCCGGACTGCCGCGCCACGTGGGGGCGCCTGCTGTCGGGTTGCGAGCTGATGCTGACCCCCACCCCGCCGCCCGTCATCCCGAGGCACATCCGCGCCTCGCACCTGGCCTTCGCCTATCTCGTGACCGAGCGCCCGGAGTTCGCGGACAAGGCGATCGCCATGGCGATGGAGATCGCGAAGAAGCCGCACTGGCTCATGCCCGGCGAGGCGAAGCTCCACCGCGTGCGATCCGGGCTCGCCACCGGCGGCGCCGTGACCGAGCTCACACTCGTTTACGACTGGCTGTACGCGCGCCTCACGGCAGACGAACGCATCCTGATCCGCGAAGCGGTCCGCGCCAAGGGATTCGAGCCCACGCTGCAGGACATCCGCGAAGGCGTGCCGATGGCCTCGTACTACACGACCAACGGGCTAACCGTGCTGAACGGCCCTCTGCTCATGGCCGCCCTCTGCTTCGAGGGCAAGATGGACACGGCCGAGGCCTACGAGGCGTCGCTCCGCCAGCTCCGCCGCTACCTGGACGCGCAGGACCCGGACGGCGGCCACTCTGAGGGGCCGCTCTACTGGAACTACAGCGTCCGGCACCTGCTGCTCGGCGTCGAGTCGCTGCGCCGGCTGAAGGGCATCGACCTCTATCACGAGCCGTTCCTGCACACGACGGCGGACTATCCGCTGCACTACATCCTGCCGTGGATGTCCGACTGCACGAACACCGCCGACGCCCTGGGCAGCACGCACCTGTGGCCGCCGATCGCCGGGCTGGCCGCCTACCACCGGACGCCCCGCTGGCAGTGGCTGGCGCGGCGCCTGATGACGCGCGACTGGGGTGACGACGGCGAGAGCCTGGAATACAGCCTCTTCTCGCTGATCTTCTACGATCCCGACGTGCCGGACGCCCCGCCCTCGCCCGCCGAAACCACCCGGCTCTTCTCGGGCATCGGACAGCTGGCCGTGCGCAGCGACTGGACCGACGATGCGATCCACGCGGTGTGGCTCAACGGCCCCAGCAACTGCCACCACAATCACCTGCACCTCGGCAGCTTCACCGTCTCCGCGTTCGGCCGCCGGCTGCTCATTGAGATGGGCAAGTTCAACTACTCGGACGGATCGGACTACCGCAAGCAGACAGCCGGCCACAACACGCTGCTCGTCGGCGGCGAGGGCCAGATCATCACGACCGACAACAGCATCTCCTGCCTGCGCTTCCGGGCCGGCCAGTGGGGAACGGTCTACGGCGACCTCTGGGCGCTCCGCCGCGAGGCCGACGCCGTCATCGGGACCGGTCGGGCCGTCAACGCCTACGCCGGCCGCCTGCGCACGTTCGAACGGACGCTCGCATTCGTCGACAGCCGCTTCTTCTTCCTGCACGACTTCATCGAGCTGGAGCGCAAGCCGCCGGCTGACCTCGAGTGGCATTTTCATTCGGCCGGAGACGTCGAAGCCATGCCCGACGGAGCCGTGCTGGTGAACAGCCCCGCCCGCCTGCGCATGCGGTTCGTGGGTTCCGCCCCGCTGTCGCACACGGTTCGGGCGGCGCCGCCCGAGCTCGATCGCCCCGGCTGGCCGGTGCCGTGCCTCGACGTCAAGGCGACGTGCGTGAGTCGCACCTTTGACCTGTTCGCCGTCCTCACCCCCTACCGGGACGGAGCAGAACCCGCCGTCAGCATGAAGCGCCGCCCGCATGCCATGGAATTTCGCGTCGGCGAAGAGTCGTGGGTCTACAACTCCACCAGTCGCATGTTGCGCCGATTGTCATAGCAGCAGCGGCATATTCCCCCAGTCCCCCATGCATACGGCACTCGAATCGGGACGGTTCCGCCTGGACGTGGACGACGGGCGACTGATCGTCGCCTGCCCGTCCTGGCCCGCCTTCCGCATCGGCCCGCTGACGGCCCGCCTCCAATTAGCGGGCCAGTGGCGCCCCATCGCCAGCCGCCGCGCGGAGCGGAGCCCCGACGGGTTCACGGTCACCTCGGACTTCGAGGGCATCGCCCTCATCCAGCAGTTCCGGCCCGCGGAGCGGGGGGCGGTCCGCGTGACATCGCGCCTGGCCAACGGCCTCGCCGAGCCGATCACCCTCTCCTGCGTCGAGCTCTTCACGCTCGACGACAAGCGGGGCGGGCAGGCCCGGACCGCCGCCGCCCCGGCGGACGCTCGCATCTACGAGCAGGGCGGCTACTGGGCGCGCGTCCGCTCGCTCGCCCAGCGGACCGTCGCGGCGGCGGCGGAAGCCGGGGAGCCGGATTCATCGCAGAAGCCCCAGGATTTCTGCTCGCAGTTCTGCTGGGCTGCATACGATCGGGCGGCGCGGCAGGCATTCCTGGCTGGATTCGAGTCTTCCGAACGCTGGCTGGGATCCATCTCGACGTCCGGCCGGCCAGGCGAGTTCCCGCACGGCTGGACCGTGTGGCTCGACGGCGGCGACGTGCTCGTCGATCCCGGCCAGGCAGCGGCCATCGAGGACCTGCTGCTGACGGCCGGCCCGGATCCGCTGGAGCTGCTGGCGGACTACGCCGACCGGGTCGCCGCCCGCCATGCCGTCCGCCCCCTGCCGCGGCCGCCCGTCTCATGGTGCTCGTGGTATCCGTACCGGCTCGGCGTCACGGAAGATCGGATGCTCGCCACCGCCCGCATGGCCGCCGAGCGCCTGAAGCCGCTGGGGCTCACCATCATCGAGGCCGACCTCGGCTGGGAGCGGGCGCAGCTCCCGTCGGCCTTCGAGGAGAACGACCAGTTCCCGCATGGGCTGAAGTGGCTGTCGGAGCAGCTGGACGACCTCGGCCTCCAGCTCGGGGCATGGAAGGCCCCGTTTACGATCAGCGCACTCGATCCCGTGGTAAAGGCGCACCCGGAATGGCTTCTCGGAAGCGGCGCAGCCAAGCCCGCTCCGCTCGGCCAGTGGTTCTGGGAGCCGCATGGCGAGACGCACGCGCTCGACCTCACCCACCCCGGCGCGCAGCAGTGGCTGCGCGAGCGGATCCGCTCGCTCGCGGAGCGCGGCGTGCGCTACTTCAAGCCCGACTTCATCGGAAATGCGCTGAACCCGTCGCTGCGCGCCCGGCACGATCCGCGAATCGTGGCGGGCGGCGGGGCCGAAGCCGCGCGAATCGGCATGCGCATCGTCATGGAGGAGATGCGGCGGGCGGCGCCGGACGCGCTCGTCCTCAACTGCGGCTGCCCGGACATGCCGGGCACCGGCGCATTCCCGCTGCTCTACGTGTGCGAGGACACGGGCAACTCGGGCTTCGTCGGCTGGCCCCACCTCGCCGCCGACTACGGCCGCAACCTCGCCGGCCACCTGTTCAAGAACGGCCGCTGGGGCGTCATCCAGCCGTCCTGCCTCGTCGTCGGCCTGCCCGGCACCATCGAGGAAGCCCGCCTGCGCGCCACCGCCACGTTCCTGAGCGGCGGGCAGGTGGACGTCGGCGACGACCTGACCACGCTGCCCGAGGACCGCTGGGAAGTGCTGTCCGCCACGCTGCCGCCGCTGGGGCGCACGGCCACGCCCATCGATCTGTTCGAGCCGATCGAGCGGATCTCGCTGGACTACGTCGCGCAGTGCAAGGGCGGCGATGGCGCCCGCCCCGCGGAGGAAGCCGATCCCGTCTCCCGCGCCTGGACGCTCCGCGTGAACGGCGGATGGGACGAGTGGACGCTCGTCGGCCTGTTCGACTACGGGCCCGCCGACGGCCGGCCCGCCAGCCAGATCACGCAGTATCGGCTCCCCTTGGAGCGGCTCGGGCTGCGCACGGACACGCCGTATTGGACGCACGAGTTCTGGTCGGGCCAGTTCCTTGGCTGCTCTCCGTACGAGCGCGGCAGTCCGCGCGGCTACCGGCATCCGGGCGACCGGCAATCCCTGATCGAATCGTCCCCGCCCGGTGCGTGGGACGTCTCCTTCTTCGGCCCGACCGCCAAGCTGCTGGTCGTGCGCCCGGCCCGACCTCACCCATGGGTCGCCGCGACCAGTTTCCACCAGAGTGGCGGGACCGAGTTGTCGGATGTCACCTGGGACGGCCATGCCCTTCGCGGCGTATTGCGCCGACCCGCCGGCCAGCAAGGCCGGATCGTCATCGCCGGCCACGCCGCGCGCCCGGCTTGCGCAACCGTCTCCGGACATGCCGTCGCCCCCCGTGCTGGCGCCTGCGGCTCACTCATGCTACCGGTCTCAACCACCGCTGGCGAAACCCCGTGGGAAGTCTGCTGGTGAAGTGGTCGCCTCTCGGGATCGCCCGACCGGGAGTGCGTGTCGAAGTGTCGAAGGCGCCCCTTGTCGCCCTCCATTCGCGGGTATATATTGCATACGAGAATCACGCATGACCACGATGAAGCAGATATCCGCCTTTAGCCGCCGACTGGCAGAGGAGTTCCGTCCGCAGAAGATCGTGCTTTTCGGGTCGTATGCGTATGGACAGCCTCGCTCCGATTCGGACGTCGACCTGCTGGTTATCATGCCGCTGGAGGTCCATCCCGTTGACAAGTCCGTCGAGATGCGACTGAAACTGCATCCACGCTTTCCTTTGGACCTGCTGGTTCGCGCGCCGGCCAAGATCAAAGAGCGTCTTGAAATGGGAGATGATTTCATACGCGACATTATGGCGAAGGGACGACTGATGTATGAAGCCCCTCGCCGTTGAATGGATAGCCAAGGCGGAAGGCGACTTCGCCATCGTCGAGCGGGAGTCTCGGGCGCGCAAGAACCCCAGCTACGACGGCATCTGCTTCCACGCGCAGCAATGCGCCGAGAAGTACCTCAAGGCCAGGCTGTGCGAAGCCAGCCGACACGTCGAGAAGGTGCACGATCTCGGGGCCTTGCTGGATCAGATCCTGGACGCCGAGCCACTCTGGGATGCCCACCGAACAGGCTTGTCGTACCTCTCCGACTTCGCCGTCCACTTCCGCTATCCCGGCGAGTCGGCGGATCGAGCAACAGCCCAAAGGGCTCGGTCCCTTTGCCGGGCGTTCCGTAAGGCGGCCCGCCTATCATTCGGACTGTGAGGAGCTCTCGCGATCACCCGCCGCTCTTTTCCCTTGGAACCGACGCACCGCCGCCGCTATAAGGGGATCCGCTTTTCGAACCCGCACAGGAGAGCCGCTGATGTCCACCCCGCAAGCCGAGATCTTCGTCCTGGCCCACCGCCCGCACGGACCGATTCACGACCTGCTCTTCGGGCAGTTCATCGAGCTCGCCGGCACGTGCATCAACGGCGGGCTGTATGATCCGGGGAACCCGCTCTCCCGGCCCGACGGCCTGCGCGCAGACGTGCTCGAGGCGACGCGGGAGCTCAAGCCGACGCACATCCGCTACCCCGGCGGCTGCGGCGCATCCTACTTCGACTGGCAGGAGCTGGTCGGCCCCGTCGAGCAGCGTCCGCGTGCGAAGCTCTTCCGGACGCAGCGCGTGCCGCAGTCGACGGCTTTCGGCATCCACGAGGCGTGGGCCATGTGCCGCGAGCTGGGCGCCGAGCTGTACCTGACGGTCAACGCCCACACGCAGTCGCCCGAGGACGCGGCGAACCTGGTCGAGTACCTGAACAGCGACCGCCCCACCCGGTGGGCCGACCTGCGCCGCGCGCACGGGCATCCCGCGCCGTACGGCGTGAAGCTCTTCGGGCTCGGAAACGAGATCTACGGCAACTGGCAAGCCGGCCAGAAGTCCGCCGAGGCCTACGCCGCCTGGTGCCGCGAGGCCATTCTCCAGATGAAGCGCGTCGATCCGACCATTCGCGTCGTGGTCTGCGGGCTCGGCCGCCCCAACCCCGAGTGGGACCGGACGGTCCTCTTCGAGACGATCGGCCTCGCCGACATGATCTCGTTCCACAACTACTTCGGCCGCCCCATCTTCCGGGACAGCATGGCCGCGTACCGCGTCTTCGAGGAGATGATCACCACCGTCAACGCGGCGATCGACGAGGCCATGGACAGCGCGCTCGGGGTCCACCCGAAAACCCACCGCGAGCTGGGGGCCCCGCCGGTCGTTCGCGAGCGCCCCGGCCTCGCGCTCGACGAGTGGAACGTGTGGTACCGCAGCACGCACGACCCCGAGCACGACCTCGAGGAGACCTTCACCTTCATGGATGCGCTGACGGTAGCCACCCTGTTCCACGTCATTCTCCGCAACACCCGGACGGTCGCCCTGTCGAACATCAGCATCCTCACGAACACGCTCGCCTCGATCATGACCGATCCGCGCCGGATGGTGCGGCAGACCATCTGGTATCCCCAGCGGCTGCTGATCGACGGCCACTCCGGCGACGTGGTGGAGACGCTGGTCGATGCGCCGACCTTTTCCGCCAAGCACGAGCGGTTCTTCTGCGGGATCGTGGACCCGGAGAAGGCCAAGGACGAGAAGCTGCCCTCACTGCTGCACTTCACCGACATTCCGGCCCTGGATGTGCTGGCCAGCGTTGACCGCGCCCGCGGGCGGCTGTCGCTCTCCGTCGTCCAGAAGCTTGAGGACCGACCGATCACCGCCCGCCTGACCATCCGCGGAGCGGACAGCCGGCGGCGCAGCGCCCGGGTATCCCAGCTCACAGGCGGCAGCATCCTCTCCGCCAACACGCTCGACAGCCCGAACAATGTCGGCATCGCCACCCGGACCGAGGAGATCGGCGACAACTACACATTCCCGCCAGCCAGCATGACCGTCCTGGAGTTCGACATCCGATGAGCAGCCGACGCCCCAACATCCTGTTTGTCTTCGCCGACCAGATGCGCGGCATGGACATGCGCTGCGCCGGCAACCCGCAGGTCATCACGCCGAACATGGACCGGATGGCCGCGGAAGGGGTGATGGCCGGGCGGCACTACGCGATGTGCCCGATCTGCAGCCCGAACCGCGGCACGATGCTCACGGGAACCTATCCCACCACGCACCGGCTCATGTTCAACGACACCCCGATCCGCTTCGACCTGCCGTCGCTCGGGACGATCGCCAAGGCGCAGGGGTACCGGACCGGCTACATCGGCAAATGGCATCTGGACGGGGGCGATCGCGAGGGATTCATCCCGCCCGGCCCGCGGCGGCTCGGGTTCGACGACTTCTGGGCAGTCCGCAACTGCGGGCACACCTACGACGCGTGCATCTTCCACCGCGACACCCCCGAGGTCATCCGCGTCCCCGGCTACGAGCCCGAGGTGCAGACGAACCTCGCGTTCGAGTTCCTCGATGCGCACCGGGGCCGCCCCGAGCCCTTCTGCCTGGCCGTCTCATGGGGCCCCCCGCACAACCCGTACGAAGTCGTCCCGGACGCGTATCGCCGAATGTACGACGAGAGCGCCATCACGTTCCGCCCCAACTGCCGCGACATCCCGCGCCAGGAACTCGACCCCGCGTGGTCGCACCGCCCCACGACACGCGACTACTACGCGCAGATCACGTCACTCGACGACATGCTCGGGCGCCTCCTCGTCAAGCTCGAGGAGATCGGCGCGGCGGACGACACGATCGTGGTCTTCACGTCCGATCATGGAGACATGATGTGGTCGCAGGGGCTGCTCTACAAGTGCGTGCCCTACGAGGAGTCCGCCTACATCCCGCTGCTCGTCCGCTATCCGCGCGGCCTTCCCGCGGGCCGTCGGTGCGACACGCTGATCAGTTCCGTGGACCTGCTGCCGACCCTCGCCGGCATGGCGGGATGGCCGATACCGGGCGTCGTGGAGGGCGCCGATCTCTCGCCCGCGCTCCGCGGCGACCCGGGCGCGCCGCGGCCCGAGTCTGTCTTCATGGCGTTCTACAGCCGCTACCAGTTCCGGCCCGAGCTCCCCGTCCCGCCGTGGCGGGGCGTCCGCACCGAGCGCTACACGTTCTCCATGACCACCGAGCGGAAGCCGTGGCTCGTGTTCGACAACGAGCACGACCCGTACCAGCTGGAGAATCTTGCCGATTCCGACTCGTTCCGGCCGACGCGGGACCGGCTCCAGCGGATGACCGAAGACCACCTCATCCGATGGGGCGATCCCTGCCTGCCGGGCCCGGCGCTGGCCCGGCACTTCGGGATCAAGGCGCCGTATCCCCTGTGAGCGAGGGCGCATGAGCGATCGGCCAAACGTCCTGGTCATACTCGCGGACCAGCTCCCGGCGAGGGCGTGCGGCCTGTACGGCAACGCATTCTGTCCCACGCCATCCCTAGACCGGCTGGCGGCCAACGGCGTCTGCTACGAGCACGCCTTCACCCCGCATCCGCTTTGCGTGCCGGCGCGGGTATCGCTCTGGACCGGCCAGTACCCGCACACGCACGGCAGCCGCCGCAACCAGACCTTGCTGCGGCCGGGCCGACCGCACGCCTTCCGCCTGTGGAAGGACATGGGCTACCACTGCAGCTTCATCGGCAAGAACCACTGCTTCGGTAGTGCCGAGGACCTGGCGCTCTTCGACACATGGAACGAGATCGACCACCTGGGCATCGCCGCCGGCGCCCACCATGCCGGCCAGCCATGGAGCCGAAGCGTCACGGCGATCAACGCCGCCCACGCCGTCCGGGGCGACATGCCACGCCAGTCGGACAGCGTCTCGTATGCGATCACGGACTTCCCGCTCGAGCACTACGGCTCCTCGGTCGTCGCGGAGCAGACGATCGGCCTGCTCCGCGCGCAGCGCGATCGTCCGTTCGCGCTCTGGGTCTCATTCCCCGATCCGCACTCGCCGATCGAGGCGCCCCGCTCCTATGTCACCCGGTTCGCGTGGGATCGCGTGCCGTTGCCTCCCCGCCGCGCGGACGAAATGGACGCCGCGCCGGAGCGGACCCGCATCCTCCGCTGGATGCACGGGACCGACGGCACTCCCGAAGAGCATGTTCGCCGACAGATCGCCGTCTACTACGCCATGACCGCGATGCTCGACGACGCCATCGGCCGCATCCTGGACAGCCTGACGGAACTCGGGCTCCGCGAGCGCACCATCGTAGTGTTCTGTTCCGACCACGGCGACTTCCTGGGCGAGCACGGTATCATGGACAAGGGTGGCGGGTTCTACGATTGCCTGACGCGCATCCCGCTCCTGATCTCCTGGCCGGGCGCCGTTCCGGCCGGCCGACGTGTCACGGGCATGGCCAACTTGGTCGACATCGTGCCGACGGTGCTGCGCCTACAGGGAATCGAGCCGCCACGCTGGGTGCAGGGACAACCGCTCCCGACCGCGACAGACGCCTCGCCTCGCGCCGCCGCCTTCTCCGAATACGGTGCCGGAGGCCCCCTCTTCACCATGGAAGCGGCCCGCCGGATGAGCTGCCCCTTCCGGGACTCACTCCAGTGGCGCGAAGCCGAGGGCCGACGCAAGATGGTCCGGACGGCGGACTGGAAGTACGTGCACGACCCGATGGGCGATCGCGACGAACTGTACGACCTGCGTCACGATCCGTGGGAACTGCACAACCGGGCCGGAGCGTCGGCTCACGCGGGGGTCGAGGAGGGGCTGCGGAAGCGGCTGCTGGCCTGGAGCATCGCGACGGAGGATCCTCAGCCAGTACCCCTGCCCGTCGAACGCGGGTGAGTGCGCGCGACCACGGTCAACCGCGATCCAGCCGGTCCAGCGCGAAGGTCACGATGGCGGCCCAGGCGAGGACCTTGAACTCTCCGGCCGCCAGAGCCGCCCGCGCCGCCGGGCGCGAAAGCCGGACCAGTTCCTGGACCTCCAGGTCGTCGGCGTTGGGTTTGGCCACGAACCGCACGCCGCAGGCCAGGAAGAAGTGCGCCATGGCTACGCCGCGGTTCGGATCGACGCGGAAGGCGCCGAGGTCCGACCAGTCGTCCGACTCGCACCCGACCTCCTCCATCATCTCCCGGCGTGCCGCCGCCAAGGGCGCCTCGCCCGGTTCGATGAAGCCGCCGACCGGGGCCAGCACGACCCCATCCAGAGCGTACTTCGTCTGCCGGAAGAACAGCAGCTCCCCATCGGGCGTGACCGGGATGACATTGGCAAAGTCCGGGGTGATAACCCACGGCCAGTCGTCGATGATTCGACCGTCCGGCAGCTGGACCGAGTGCTCCTCCACAACCAGATACCGGCCGCAGTCCAGGATCGGTCGGCGCGCGGTCGTCTTCCATGCGCAGTGCATTTCACAACTCCTTGACAAAGTAGCCGTTGGCGATGCCCTGACGGGGCTGTATAGTATCCTTGGCAAGGGAGATACACATGAGAATATCGCAGGCGAGATGCGTCTTGGCATCGCTTTTCTGTCTCGTCGCCGCACAGATCGCGCGAGCCGACGAGATGACCCAGAATTTTGAAACGTGGGGAGGAGCGACGGTCCCGGTGCCGTATCTCCTGACCAATGACAGCTGGGTGCTGGGCGGCATCAGCGGGACCGTGGTCCGGAGCAACCTGGGCGCGTTCAGCGGAACAAACGCGGCCTACTTGGGGGCCGGAATCTCAACATTTGGGACCAGTTCATGGATCCAGACGCCGCTCCAGAGCAACGGCCTCGGGACCCTCACATTCAACGCGAGCAACCGTGCTCAGAGCGGCACGTGGACGAATGCCATCTACGAGATCCAGACGTCCACGGACACCGTGGACTGGGCCACAATCCTCACCGCGACTAACGTGGGACAGCCGGGAAACGCCATCTCCGTCCCGGTCAACATCTACAGCCCCATCTACGCACGCATCAACATGAAGTCCCGGACGTCGTTGACCCGGTACTGGATCGTCGACGACGTCGTCACCCGCGATCCCCCGGCCAAGGCCACGTTCAACAGCGTGACCATCTCGCCCGAGTCGGTCTTCGAGAGCGATGCCGCCCTGATCTCCGCGCAGATCGCCCTGAGCCAGCAGGCGTCGAATCTGGCCGTCACCACCTATTACCGCATCGGGGGATCGGGGCCGTGGAACTCCATCGGAATGGCCACCAATGCACCGAGCGTGTATGTGACGACGAACGCCATCCCCGCCCAGAACGCTGGCACGCGCGTGTACTACTACGTGAACTGCACGTTCCAGGGGCCGTATGCGCTGAGCCCCACCAACTTTCCGGGCGGCGGCTCGAATGCGCCCAGCTACTACGACGTCCAGCAACTTCCGTTCGAGACGGACTTCGGCTCGCTCGCCGTGACAGGCGACGTGGCCGGCGCCATGGCCCTGTACGGCAGCCACTTCTGGCAGGCCGTGGTCTCCAACGGGGCATCCAGCCCGAGCTTCGGCTTCCAGGGGATCACCACCAACCTCGCCACGACGAACGCCTGGGGCGACAATGACCCCACCATGACCCCGGCGCCCTTCAGCGGGAGGGCGGAACCCGACGGCGGAGCCATCCAGGTGTCGGCCACCGGGGGCGAGCAGTATGCGATCCGCTTCCACGACACGAACCTCGCTTACTCGGTGCGGCAGTGCGTCTACCAGGATTTCGCGGCCTGGCCGGCACAGGTGACCTACGGGACCTACACCAGCGGCAACTGGGTGGCCACGCGAGCCGCCATATCGGAGGACGCGACGCGGCGACTCCGAGGGCAGGCCTGCTATCTCGACAGCAACGCGGTCTCCTCGCTCCAGTCGCCCAGCCTGCCGGGCGGCGTGGGCGAGATCAGCTTCTGGTATCGCAACTGGGGAACGAATGCCGGCGAGAACCGCGCCGCCCAGTGTTTCGTCCAGAAGTCGACGAGCGGCGGCACGAACGATTCCGAGTGGACGACCGTGGCAGCCATCACCAACATCACGGGCGTCATCTACACGCGCTTCTCCGTCACGATCAGCGACCGGGCCTCACGCTACGTTCGCCTGCTGAGCGGGACGAACTCTCCCAACGGACGGCTGTGCCTGGACGAGGTGCTGATCGGCTACCCGGGTGCGGGCGTGACCGTCTCCAACCTGACCCACGCGCCGGCGGCACCGTCCGCGACGAACGCCGTAACGGTCTCGGCGGATCTCATCCCGGCCGGCGGCGCCACGGCTGTCGTAGCCACGCTGTACTACCGAAGCGGATCGACCGGCGCGTGGCAGACCGCAGCCATGACGAACGTCGGCGGGACCGCATACGTGTCGGCCCCCCCGATCCAGCCGGGCTTCGGCCCGGACGGCGGCGGCGCCGGCCTGGTCCAGTACTACGCGAGCGTCGCGTTCTCGGGTTTCGACAGCTCCCTGTCCAGCCCGTCGGTCTACCCGGATGCGCCCGCCAGCTACACGGTGCAGCGCGCACAGGTCGTCATCACAAACGTCGTGACAGTCCCCACCACCCCGCTCGCGGGGCTGCCCGTTTCGGTCGAGGCCGACCTCTATCCGGTCGCCGCGGCTTCCGGATTGATTGTGAACCTCAACTACCGCATTGGCACGTCGGGCGGGTACACGTCCGTCGCGATGAGTTCCACGAACGGAGTCCACTACACGCCGGCGTCGAGCATCCCCGCCTACGGCACGGCCGGCCAGGTGATCCAGTACTACATTTCCGCCGCATTCAGCGGTCCGTCAGCCGTCAGCCCGACGAACTATCCGATCGCCGGCCCCACCGGGCCGGCCCAGTTCGCCTTGCGGGTGGCGCCGTTCAGTTCCACCTACACGAACATGGCCATTTCCGGCAGCGTAAACGGCAGCCTGATGCTCATCACGAACTACGTCTGGCAGGGCGCATTCGCGGTGACCGGACTGGTCGATGCCACCGTCCAGTTCGTCGGACAGAACGGCGGGACGGTCACGTGGGGCGACAACGATCCGCTCGGGACGACGGTTCCGGTGTACGGCACCGGCGACGTGGCGGGGACGGTCATCCCGATCAGTGGAACCAACACGGGCTTCCTCCTCTTCCGCTTTGACGAGACGACGATGGACTACAGCATCCAGCGCTGCGTCTACCAGAGCTTCGACGACTGGTCGGGCGCGACGGCATACGGAACCTACACGAACGGGGCATGGGTGATCGGCGACGGACGCCTGACCGTGGCCGGGAATCCGGCGGACGACGCGCGGGTCTATCGCGGGCGCACCGCGGTCTTCGACTCCGATGCCGGCCCGCAGTATCTGGTATCGCCCCCGCTCACGTCCGGAGTCGGGCAGGTGAGTTTCGTGTACCGCAACTGGGAGACCAACGCCAGCGCCGAGGCCGGCTTTGCCGTCCAGGTGTCGGCCGCCGCCACGGGCGCGTGGGCCACGGTGGGCTCGGTCTCGAACATCCTGAGCCAGGACTACCTGCCCTTCCGCGTGTTGGTATCCGACCGCGTCAGCCGGTACGTCCGGATCCTGGGCAGTTCGGCATCGACCCACGCGCGGCTCTGCCTGGACGAAGTCGCCATCACGGAGCCCGGTGCCGGCCTGGCATTCACCAACGTGACCATCATACCGGACCCGCCGACCGTCACGAACGCGGTCACTGTCCAGATCACGATCGAGCAGCTGGGCGGCGCATTCGGTCTGTCGCCCATCCTCTGGTACCGGGTGGGCACCAGCGGCACCTTCGAGTCTTCCGCCATGACGCCCGTCTCCGGAAACGTGCATGAGGGATCCATCCCCGCCGGCGCCGTGGGCCTGATGCAGTACTACGTGAGTTGCACATTCCACGGGTTTGGGGTGGACCCCTCCGTGCCCGTCTACGACCCGTATGCCGGCGCGGCCACCCCCCGAAGCTACACCAATCTGGACGCCGGAGCCTTCCAGGTGTTCGACTCGTGGTCCACTCCCATCCCCAGCGCCACCTACACGAATGGCGAGTGGGTGATTGTCGGCGGCAGCGTGCGAACGAACTGGCCCGGGATCGGCTACGTGTCGGCATCCAATGCTGCCGTGCTCGCCAGCGGCGACGCCGGGGTTCCGGAGTCCTACGTGATGTGCCCCCTGACCCCCTCCCCGTTCGGCCTGCTGATCCTGACCTTCAAGGCCAAGAACCGCAACGCCAGTGACATCGCAATCAACATCGACACATCGCACGACGGCTTCGAGTGGACCAATGCGACATCCTACGTCAACAGCGGCACGAACTGGAACGACTTCACGGCCGTGCTGGAGGGCTGGGAGCCGATCTACGTCCGCATCTTCAAGGAGACGACGCCGAACGGCTACTGGGTAGGCATCGACAATGTCGAACTGGCCAATCCCGCCGCCATGGTCACCGCCAGCAACATCATGATTCATCCGGGCTATCCGTCTTCGTCGGAGACCGTTCGCGTCTCGTGCGAACTCGCCCCCCGCACTCCGGGCATGCCCGTTTTCGACATCCGGGCCAAAGCCTGGTACCGCTTCCCCGGCGGCGCCCTTCAGGGCCCGCTGGCGATGCAGAAGGACGTCGGCAACCGGTTCATCACCGTCTCGAACATTCCGCCGAATCTCTGGAAGTCGGCCGTTCAGTTCTACATCCAGAGCGACTTCTCCGGCTACTACCACCGGCCCGAGTTGAACCGCAGCCCCCACTACTTCCCCGGCACGGCCACCGTGATCGGCACCAACGCGCCAACGCCCACGAACTACACCGTCCGGATGTTCCGGTCCGATTTCGGGCGGGTCTACATGACGACCGACGTACATGCCCTGTCCCTGTCGCAGCTCGACGATCGCGTGTGGCAGGGGGTGCTGGACCTGGCGGAACCGATCGACCGCCTGGCGTTTCTCTACGCCGGCTTCGATCACTACACGGGGTCGAAGTACTCGAGCGGCGTCACGAACTGGGGTGACTCCTCGGCGTGGAAGACCAATCTCCCGCTGTACAGCACGGGTGACCGAACCGGGGTGCCGATGGCGATCAGCAACGACACCTTCTACGGGCAGTACGTGTTCCGGATTGACGAGCGAACGGCCGACTACAGCCTGCGGCGCTGCCGCTGGCAGGACTTCGAAACCTGGTCGACGCCCCTCTACCTGTCGTCCGGAAACGACGCTTCCGCGCCGCTGACCCTGAGCTTCGACGAGTGGCCGACGAACGAGACCCGCTCGCGCTACGAGAACTTCTCGACCGGCCTCTGGTATACGGTCACGGCGTACACGAACAAGACGTTCCAGTCGTCGCTCGGTCCGTGGGGAATCTACGAATCGAAGATCGGACAGAGCGGAACGACGAACCGTGGCTATGCCTGCCAGACGCGCCCGATCATCCAGCAGGGCTTCGTTATCTTGACCCACGACGAGACCCAGCCGCTCCGGGGCATCGGGACCGTCCAGTTCTCCTATGCCGCCGCCACAACCAGCGGCATCCCGCTCAGCGTGGCGCTGTGGCTCGGCCCCACCAACTACCCCGACTACGAGGCCCGATCCCAGTGGGGCACCGCTCGACTGCGCGGCACGAACATCGTCGCGTACAACTCCTGGACCTTCACGAACGCCGTCATCAACACGAACGCCACGCTGAGCGTCATCGTATCCCACGAAGACGGAAGCGAGAGCCTGTGGATTGACGACCTCTACGTCACCGAGTGGTACGCGGATACCAAGACCGCCGACGGCTGGGTCGCTTCGGAAAGCTGGATCACGCCGAGCGGCGCCCGAGGCGGAAGCGGCGGCTGCTGCGAGTTCGACAACAGCCGTGCGGACGGCTCGATGTACCTCCAGACGCCCCTGCTCACCAACGGAGTGGGCTCGATCGAGTTCTGGTATCGAAGCGCCAACGGGCGCCAGATCGCGTTCGACGTCCAGGTCGCCGAGGAGGCGACCCCCGATACATGGATGACGCTCGGCTCCGTCGCCACCACAAACGCCTCGTACCAGCAGTACTCCTACTGGGTTCTGACGAACAGCCCCGTCTACATGCGGGTCTCCAATGTCACCACCGGGGCCGGACGCCTGCAGCTGGACGACTTCCGGATCAGCGCCCAGCCGCAGGGCGATACGTGGTCCACCGACAACGCCAAACTGGCCTACGACTCAACCCGGAGCTTCAACGGAACGGCCTGCTTCCTCAACAACGGCACGGCGGAAATCGGCTACCCCTGCAATACCCTCCTGCCGCCGAATCTGCGCACGCCGTACCTGACGAACGGCGTCGGGGAGATCAGCTTCTGGTACCGCAACTACAACCCAACCCCCAGCATCCCGGCCAAGTTCCGGGTGCAAAAGTCCGTCTCCGGGGCGACTAACGACTCCGAGTGGACGGACATCACGCCCCTGCTCAGCGTGACGTCCACAAACTACATCTACTTCCGCACCTCCGTGTACGACCGGGTGTCGCACTATGTGCGCATCGCCGCAGACACCAGCGCGCCGGCCGCCCGGCTCTGCCTGGACGAGGTGCTGGTGAGCGAGCCGCTGGCAGCCGACCTGAGCATCAGCACATTGTCCGTCGAGCCGACAGTCCCGCTCTACACGAACGATGTCCACGTCTATGCGACCCTCTACAACTATTTCGTAAACCCGTCCAATATCCGGGTTTACGCGCACTATCAGCTCGCCACCAACTTCGGCGAATGGGACTTCACCCACAATCTCGACATGCAGTTGGTGAGCAGCAACCTTGCGGCGCGGCAGTATACCTACCGCACGAAGACCCGGATTCCGGCGCAGGCCACCGACACGTACGTACAGTACTGGGTTGAGGCGCAGTTCGACGGGTTCATGGCGTCCTACAGCAGCCCCGAATATGGACGCAGCTTCGTCGCGCCATCCTGGTACGCCCCGGCCGTCAAGACCAACACGGCCTACTATGTGGTCTTTTCCTGCCCGCCCGGCGGCGTCTGGATCAATGAGCTCAATGTGCGCGACCCATCGTATGCCGGCTCCCGTCCGAAGTATGTTGAACTGGCTGGCCGCTCCGGCATCGACATCCGGAACTGGAAAATCGAGGTGCTGACCACCGCACAGGCGACCCAGGCGGTCTACACGATCGTTTCGGGAACGCCGTTGACCAACGCGGGCGCCGGATACGGGTTCTGGGTCATCGGGGACACCAACACGACCGCTCGGAGCATGAGCCTCACGAACAATCTGCCCACCAGCGGCGGCATCAGGCTGCGGCGCAGCATGGGAGCCTATGAGTGCCAGGTGGCCTATGGCAGCGGCTTGAGCGGACTGGTTGGCGCCGGGTTTACCAACATCGGGAACGATCTGACGCTATACTACGCGCCCCTATACGCCACCGGAACCGGAACTACGTTCGGGGCGTTCACTTGGATCAACCTGCCGGACAACTCCTACTCGGCGGGACAGGGCAACTGGGGCCAGGGCTTCACGGGAGGGACATCCAGCTCGGTTCCGCCGATCATTGAGATCCTCGGGCTCGTATTCGATACCAACGTCTGGATCACCTGCACGGGCACCAACAACTGGGCGCCGGCGCCTTGGTATGCCACGAATTTCATGGCCGCCAGCCCGTGGGTTTCCGTCTCGAGCTTCAGCAGCACATATCCGACGCTCAGCAACGGAACCTACACCATCTGGTTCCCCGCGATGGCGGAGAGTTCGTCGTCCTGGTACCGCGTGGTCACCACCAACGCGCCGTAGCGACGGCCGACCGGGGAGAGGACTGCCAGACGGACCGAAGCAGCCGCGCCCCGCCCCGGGCCCGGTGAGGGGCCGTTCCGGCTTTCGTGTGCAGCCCGCTGATGGCTTCCAGCCCGCGCATCCACTCGCTTCAAGTCCGCGTTCGTGCGTGTGCTGTCTCAGAAATGGGCGTGCAGGATGAAGGTCATCCTGAGCAAAGCGAAGGATCTCTTGCCGTGCGACGCTGCTCGAGATTCCTCGCTCCGCTCGGAATGACGGGCAGTTGCGGGTTTCGCTCAGTCACTTGAGCGACAGCGCGCTAGCGCTTCTCTACGTGTCCGTCCAGGCAGACGCACTGCCCCTGCGCCGTGTGGTTGGTTGCCAGCTGCGCCGGCAGGAACCAGCTGTCCCACTGATTGGCCGAAGCATTGGCTCCGATTAGCCCACTCCCGCGCAGCTGCTCATCGCCCAGGAGGATATTGGTGGCCGCCATGGAAACGCCGTACATGTTATGGTAGTTCAGATTCCCGTTCATCGAGTATCCGCGGACCGGGTCGTCCTGTCCGCAGATCTCCTTCAAGGCGAATGTCGGGCACAAGAACACGCCCATCGAGTTCCCAGG
>CAYSLU010000030.1:0-52341 GCA_964431965.1 uncultured Verrucomicrobiota bacterium | reverse complement strand
GGTTGCGCCATAAATATGTTACCGAAGAGTGGAGAGGATTTCGTCTTGCTGGCGGTCGATGAGACGGCGCAGCCGGAAGGGGTTGGTGTTGCTGAAGACCTCGGTGAGGTAGGTCTTCATCAAGTCGGGAATTTCGGTCGCGTCCATCAAGCGCTGGTACGGGGTTTGGGGGCGCCCGTATTTTTTATGGTAGGTGGAGCCTTCCTTGGACTTCTCGGTGAGTTTGAGGGTGGGAGAGAAGAAGTTATTGAGTAGCCCCCACGCCTCGTAGAGCTCGTTGATGGGCTTGATGAGATCCTCGCGCTCGATGCGCTCGTACCCGAGCAGCAAGCGCACATGGGTATAGTTCTTCTGCTCGACGTGTGCGGTGTCGTCCTTGTGGTACGGCCGGCTGCGGCTCATGGACACGGGCATCGTGTGCTCCTCGAAGTAGCGGATGAGGTGATGATTGAGGAACTCGCCCCCGTTGTCGCAATGGAAGCCCCTGAGCCGGAAGGGCAGGCGCAGTTCGAGGGCGGCAATGGCGTCGCGCACTCCGGCGTAGCCTTTGTTCCACACGGCGTAATTGGCGGTCCAGCCGCTGAAGATATCGGTCATCGTCAGGCTCCAGACAAAGTCGCCGGCCAGCGACTGGCCGCAATGCGCCACGGTGTCGGCCTCCATGACTCCGGGTTGCGTGACATCCGAGTGCTCCGTCTTGATCGGGATTTGATGGCGCAGCAGACTCCCCGGGCGGGTCCCGCATTTCCCGCGTCGCCCGTGGCGGCGGCGCACCGGATGCATGAGCCGATCAAGCGTCCGGGCGCTGACCTTCGCCAGCCGCTCCTTCAGCTCCCGGCCCAGCCGCCCAAACTCTTGCTCGTAGCTCGGTAGCCACACGCTCACCGCCGCCTTCAGTCGCACGGAGCACGGCCGATTGGCCGCCAGCCAGATCTCCTCGAACACCTTCCGCTCAGCCTCTCCGTACTCCGAGGGTCGCCCCGGCTTGCGACGCCTCTTCGCCGCCCCCTCCCGCAGCAGACGAATCGCGTGCTTGCGGTGATAGCCGCAGATCGCACAGAACTCGTCCAGAATCCGCTTCTTGAACACACGTCCCGCTCGCCGATACCGGCCGCGGATCGCCTCCAGGTACTCTCGCCTCGACTGTTGAACCATCTCTCGATGCCTCCTTTCCTTCGGTAACATCGATTATGGCGCAACAATCCCCCTGGCTCCCGTCTCCCTCCACCGCTTCGGTAACATCTAGCGTGGCGCAATGCGCTGCCGTGGTCCGGCGCCAAGATCGCCTTGCGAGCGGCGGAGGGCGGGTGATACAGTACGCCCCGATTGTTTTCACCCCAAAACCGGAAAGAACACGCATGAAGCCGCTGCCGAAACTGATCAATACGGTTGCCGAACTGGATGAGATTCTGAGCCGGCCGACCGACTCGCTGGTGGAGTCCATGAAGCGGATGTCCGGGGACATCATGATCCTGGGCGCCGGCGGCAAGGTCGGGCCCACGCTGGCCCTGATGGCCAAGCGGGCGATCGCCGAGGCCGGCGTCAGCAAGAAGGTCTATGCCGTGGACCTGCTGCCGCTTCCGGCCCTCAAGGCCCAGGGGATCGAGACGATCGCCTGCGACATGATGGACCTGGCGGCGGTCGAGCGGCTCCCGAAGGTCGAGAACATCGTCTACATGGTCGGGCGCAAGTTCGGGTCGACCGGCAGCGAGTCGCTGACGTGGGCCATCAATGTCATGGTCCCGTACCATGTGGCGCGCACGTTCACGGGCTCGCGGATCGCCGCGTTCTCGACGGGCTGCGTGTACCCGGTGGTGCACATCAACTCGGGCGGCTCGGTCGAGACCGACCCCGCCAATCCGGTCGGCGAGTACGCCCAGTCGTGCCTCGGCCGCGAGCGGATGTTCGACTTCTTCTCGGAGAAGAAGGGCGAGCGCGTGGTGCACGTGCGCCTCAACTACGCCGTGGAGCTGCGCTACGGCGTGGTCGTGGACGTGGCGACCAAGGTGTTCGCGGGCGAGGCGGTGGACGTCACGACCGGCTTCGCGAACGGCATCTGGCAGGGCGACGCGTGCAACCAGGTCATCCAGAGCCTGGAGCTGGCCACGTCCCCGGCCTCCATCCTCAACGTCACCGGGCCCGAGACCTTCTCGATCCGCGAGGTGGCGCACACGTTCGGCAAGCTGTTCGGCAAGGAGGCGATCGTCACGGGCGAGGAGAACGGGTACGGCTACCTGAACAACGCCCGCAAGGCGAACGCGCTGTTCGGCAACCCGACCGTCCCGCTCGGGCGCATGATCGAGTGGATCGCCGGCTGGATCCGCGCCGGCGGCGAGAACATCGGCAAGCCGACGCACTTCGAAACGCAGAACGGCAAGTACTGATGAGCGGAATACGGGTGGGGATCATCGGCACCGGCTTTGCCGGGCGCTTTCACGTGGAATGCCTGGAGCGCGTGTACGGCGCGGATGTCGAGCTGGCCGGGGTCACCTCGCGCCGGCGCGAGAGCCGCGAGGCGTTCGGCGCGAAGCACGGGATACCGGTGTTCGACGACCTGGCCGCGATGCTCGACCGCGTGGACGTGGTGGACGTCTGCTCTCCCCCGTACGCGCACGAGGAGGCGATCCTGGCGGCGGCGAGAGCCGGCAAGGCGATCATCTGCGAGAAGCCGCTGACGGGCTTTTTCGGGCCGCCGGGCGACGACTCGTTCCGCGGGAACGCGGCGCCGAAGAAGCCGATGCTGGCGGCGGTGACGAAGCGGCTGCGCGGCATCGCCCGCGCCGTCCGGGACGCGGGCGTGAGCTTCGGCTACGGCGAGAACTTCGTCTACGCCCCGAGCATCCAGAAGGAGCGCGAGATCGTCGAGAAGACGGGCGCGCAGATCCTGCGGATGCTGGGCGAGGAATCGCACAACGGCTCGGCCTCGCCGGTGTACGGCATCTGGCGCTACGCGGGCGGCGGCTCGCTGATCGGCAAGGGCGTGCATCCGCTGGGCGCGCTGCTGTACCTGAAGCGCGTGGAGGGGCAGGCCCGCAACGGCAAGCCCATCCGGCCCGTCAGCGTCAGCGCCCGGACGCACGAGATCACGCGCCAGAAGTCCTACCGGGACCGCGGGTTCATCCGCACGGACTACCGGGACATCGAGGACTACGGGATGATCCACGTGGAGTTCGAGGACGGGATGGTGGGCGACATCATCACGAGCGAGATCGTGCTCGGCGGGATCTACGACTACGTCGAGGTGTTCGCGAACAACCACCGGACGCGCTGCCTGATCAGCCCGACGGGGCTGATGGATGTCTACAACCCGAAGGGCGAGCAGTTCCAGGACGTGTACCTGCTCGAGAAGGTGAGCACGAAGGAAGGGTGGGCGCCGGCCGCGCCCGACGAGAATTTCACGATCGGGTACCAGCCGGAGATCCAGGACTTCATCGCGTGCGCCGCCGGGAAGCAGCGCCCGCAGTCGGACCTGGACCTGGCGCTGGACACCACGGCGGCGACGTATGCCGCCTACGTTTCGGCCGAGAAGAAGGGCGCCGCGGTCGACGTGCCGCAGCTGTAGCCGCCGGGCGCCCGCAGGAGGGGAGAACCATTAGCCATGAGCAGTGATAGCCCGATGAAGGTTGCGATCGTGGGCCTGGGTCATCTGCACCCGCGCTCCTATATGCCGCTGTTCGCCACGCCGGCCACCCAGGTCGTCGCGGCCGTGGACCCCGAGCCCAAGCTGCGCGAGCCGTTCTGCGCGGACTGCGGCGTGAAGGGGTACGCGGATGTGGACGCGATGCTGAAGGCCGAGAAGCCGGGCATCTGCGCGATCTTCATGCCGCACGCCGACTGCCCGGACGCCTCCGCGAAGTGCGCGGCGGCGGGCGCGCACCTGATGGTCGAGAAGCCGATGGCCGCCTCCCGCGCGGGCGCGGAGCAGATCGTGAAGTCGGCGCGCGGGGCGGGGGTCAAGCTGACGACCGGCTACTGCTGGCGGCTGCACCCGGTGGCGCGCGAGATCAAGCGCATCGTCGAGACGGGCGCGCTGGGCCGGATCGTGGGCGGCGAGGCGCGCTGCGCGGCCGGGCGGCTGACGCGCTATATCGACGGGGGCTCGCCGTGGATGCTGCAGAAGGCGCGCTCCGGCGGCGGGCCGATGTACAACCTCGGCGTGCACTGGATCGACCTGATGCGCTGGATGCTGCAGGACGAGGTGGTCGCCGTGAGCGGCCAGAACGTGAAGGTGAACGAGCAGTACGACATTGAGGACAACTCGTTCGCGCACCTGCGCTTCGGCAAGGGAGCGGTCGTGGCGCTCGACATCAGCTACACGGTGCCGGATGCGTTCCCGTACGGCCGGGACCTGTACATCTCGCTTCGCGGGACCCGGGGCGTGGTGTCCTGGGCGCCGGCGTACGAGGGGCAGAAGGATGTGGTCCAGATGTGCAGCGACGACCCGGCGTGGTCCGGCTCGCCGCGCCGCACGGCGGAGTTCGAGCTGGAGGCGGTGAAGGGGTACTCGGGCTACATGGGCCGCGAGTACGTGAAGGCGTTTCTGGCGGCGATCCGGACCAACACGGAGCCGCCGATCACGGGCGAGGATGGCGTGGCGGCGCTCAAGGTCGTCGAATCGGTCTACCGGTCGGCCGCCGAGCAGAAGTGGGTGGAGAACAAAGCGTGAAAGCTGTCGTAACCGACTACATCGAAGACAACCTGGACTGGGAAGCGAAGGAGCTGAAGGCCGCGGGCATCGGGTTCGCCGCGCACCAGCTCAAGTTCAAGCCCGAGGACGAGGTGGCCGCCGCGGTCGGCGACGCCGACGTGATCGTCGTCAACATGGTGAAGATGACGGACTCGCAGCTGGCGAAGCTCCCGAAGTGCAAGCTCCTCATCCGCCACGGCATCGGCTACGACAACGTGGACGTGCCGGCCTGCACGAAGCGCGGCATCCAGTTCGCGTATCAGCCGGACTACTGCAAGGAGGACGTGGCCGAGCACGCCATCGCCCTCATCTTCGCGTGCGCCCGGAAGGTCGTGTGGAGCCGCAAGACGCTGGACGACGCGAGCCGCACGGGGAAGTGGGACTTCTCCGGGCTGTTCCCGATCTACCGGATGGACGGTAAGACGCTCGGCATCGTCGGCGTGGGCCGGATCGGGAGCCGCGTGTTCCGCAAGCTGCGCGGCTTCGGGTTCAAGCGCATCCTCGCGTCCGATCCGTACCTGAGCGACGCGCGGAAGAAGGAGCTTGAGGGGATCGAGTTCGTGGACCGCGAGACGGTGTTCCGCGAGTCGGACTACGTGACGGTTCACACGCCGCTGAACGACGAGACGCGCCACCTGGTGAACGCGAAGACGCTGGCGATGATGAAGCCGACGGCCTTCCTCGTGAACACCTCGCGGGGCGGGATGGTCGATGCCGACGCGCTGGCCCAGGCGCTGCGCGAGCGCCGGATCGCCGGCGCGGCGATCGACGTGTTCGAGGTGGAGCCGCCGCCCCAGACGATGCCGCTCTTCGGGCTGGACAACGTGATCCTCACGCCGCACATCGGCTGGGCGTCCGAGGAGGCGGGCCAGGAGATCCGGCAGAGCATTCTGGACGACATCCTGCGGTTCTCCAAGGGGCAGCCGGCCAAGTATGTGATCAACAAAGAAGTTCTGAAGAAGTAGCGACACCATGAGCATTACGCATGTGAACGGGCCGCTGCCCGGTCCCAAGGGCCAGGCGCTGCTGGAGAAGTGGCATCGGAACGAAGCCGACGTCGTCGGGTTCCAGGCGCCCGTGGTCTGGGACCACGCGCTGGGCTGCGTGGTGACGGACGTCGACGGGAACCGGTACATCGACTGGACGTCGGGCGTGCTCGTGACCAACGTCGGCCACTGCCACCCGCACCTCGTGAAGGCCGCTCAGGCCGCGTCGGCGCGCCTGCTGAACAACTACGAGTGCGCGAACGTCGAGCGCATCCTGGCGGCGGAGAAGCTGGTCCAGGCGCTGCCGAAGCACCTCGACAAATGCTTCTTCCTGTCCACGGGCAGCGAGGCGATTGAAGGCGCGTTCCGGCTGATGAAGCGGAAGACCGGCAAGTACGAGATCCTGACCTTCGAGGGCGGGTTCCACGGCCGGACGTCCGGCGCGGCCGCGCTCGGTGGCATGGCCGGGCCGAAGCGGCAGTACGGGCCGACGATCCCGGGGATCATCCGGGCGGCGTTCCCGAACCCGTACCGCGACCCGTGCGGCTGGTGTGACGACGGGCCCGACTTCCGGAAGTACTTCGCCTACCTCGAGGGCGTGATCGGCGCCAACTCCACGGGCAGCCTGGCCGGCGTGCTGGTCGAGCCGTACCAGGGCGCGGCCGGGTTCATCTTCCCGCCCGCGGGCTGGCTCAAGAAGCTCCGCGAGTGGGCCCGGGCCAACGGGCTCCTGTTCACGCTCGACGAGGTGCAGGCCTCGTACGGCCGGACCGGCCGGATGTGGGCGATGGAGCACGAGGCGCTGGACCCCGATATCGTGACGATCGGCAAGGCCATCGGCTGCGGCGTTCCGGTGTCCGCGGTCGCGGCGCGCTCCGAGGTGTTCGCCTGCCTGAAGAAGGGCGAGATGTCGAGCACGCTGGGCGGCAACCCCGTTGCCAGCGCGGCCGTGGTGGCGATTCTCGAAATCTACGAGCGGGAGCACCTGGTGGCGAACTCGGCGAAGATGGGCGACTACATGCTGCCGCGCCTTAGGGCGATGGCGGCGAAGTGCCCGTACCTCGGCGACGTGCGCGGCATGGGCCTGGTCATGGGCCTGGAGTTCGTGAAGGACAAGAAGACGAAGGAGCCGGCGCCCGAGCTGATCCGGCCGGTGATCGAGGCGTGCGCCAACCGCGGGCTGCTGGTCGGGTCCGTCGGCGTGTATGGCAACGTCATCCGCGTGGCGCCGCCGCTGGTGATTACGCAGGCGGAGGCGGACGAAAGCCTCGGGATCCTGGAGCAGGTTCTCGCAGGGCTGAAGCTGTAGTAGAGGATCGGGCCGTGACACCCGACCGGAGAACGATGAACACTTCCACGATACGCAGCACGGTTGAGCGCCTCCTGCCGGAGGCGGAGCGGTTCCTGTGCGACGTCATGCGGTTTCCCTCGACCCCCGGCCGCGAGGCCGAGGCGATGGAGTACGTGCACGGGGCATTCCGGGCGGCCGGCGCGGGCGTCGAGAAGTGCCCGATGTCGGACGCGCTGCTTCAGGATCCCGACTACAGCGATCCCATTCCGGGCATCCGCTACGACGGCCGGTTCAACGTGCGGGCGGCCCGCACGGGGACGGGCGGCGGCCGGACGCTGCTGTTCAACACGCACCTGGACGTGGTGCCGCCGTCGGCCGATATGGCGGCCCCGTGGAGCCCGCGCGTCGAGAACGGCGTGGTGTGGGGGCGCGGGGCGTGCGACGCGAAGGGGCAGGCGGCGACGGTGTACCTGGTGTTCAAGGCGCTGGAGGCGCTGAAGGCGCCGCTGGCCGGGGACGTCGTGGCGCATCTCGTGGTCGAGGAGGAGAACGGCGGAAACGGGACGGTGGCGATGGCGCGCCGCGGGGAGCGGGCGGACGCGTGCCTCGTGCTCGAGCCGACCGACGGCAAGGTGTTCACGTCGATCCGCGGGGCCGTGTGGTTCCGGCTGACGCTCAAGGGGCGGGCGGGGCACAGCGGCCAGGCGGGCGTCACGCGGAGCGCGCTGCTCATGGCCCGGGACGCGATCGGCGTCCTGGAGAAGTATCACTCCGACCTCCTGGCGAAGTCCCGGGGGATTCCGCTCTTCGATCCGTATCCGAACCCCATGCCGATCACCTTCGGCCACATGGAGGCGGGCAACTGGCCGGCCACCGCGCCGAGCCAGGCGGTGGTGGAGGGCGTGCTGGGGCTGCTGCCGAACCGCACCAAGGAGCAGGTCTGCGCGGAGATGCGCCAGGCGCTCGAGGCCTCCGGCGACGAGTTCTTCCGACAGAACTTCGACCTGCATTTCATGTACCGGCACGACAGCAGTGTGATGGACCCGGCGCACGCGCTGCCCGCGGGGTTGCTGAAGTCGGCGGAGTCGGCCGGCCGGCCGCTGGTCATCAGCGCGATGACGGCCTCCTGCGATGCGTGGATGTACAACAACCAGCTCTCGATTCCGACGGCCGTCTACGGGCCGGGCGCGCTGAAGTTCGCGCATTCGAAGGACGAGCAGATCGCCCTGGCGGACATCGGGGCGGCCGCGGAGACGATCCTGCGGTTCCTCGTCGATTACTGCGGTTGATCCCGGGGCGCCCGCGGCGCCCTTGAATGGAGAACGCCATATGAAAGCGCTGGTCAAGACCCAGAAGGGTGTCGGGTTCATCGAGGTTCGAGACGTTCCCGAGCCCTCGCCGAAGGCCGGCGAAGTCAAGATTGCGGTCGCGGCCTGCGGCGTGTGCGGCTCGGACATCCACGTCCGGCACGACACGTTCCCGTACTGGCCGCCGGTGATTCTCGGGCACGAGTTCACCGGCACGATCATCGAGGCGGGGCCGGAGGTCCGGACCTTCAAGGTCGGCGATCGCATCGTGGCGGAGCCCCACACGCGGCACTGCGGCGTCTGCTACCTCTGCCGCACCGGCAACATCCAGATCTGCTCCCAGAAGCGCTCGCCGGGGTGGGGGATCGACGGCGGCATGGCCGAGTTCATCTGCTACCCGGAGAAGCTGCTGCACCGGATACCGGACGGGATGACCTGGGACCAGGCGGGTGTCGTGGAGCCGACCGCGAACGCCGTGCACGACCTGCTGGAGCGCACGGGGGTTACGGCCGGCGACTTCGTCTGCGTCATCGGCCCCGGCCCGATCGGCCTGATGATGGCGATGGTCGCGCGGGCGGCCGGCGCGCGCGAGGTGGCGATCATCGGCACGCCCGGCGACGAGGCGCTGCGCCTCAGCAAGGCCCGGGAGCTCGGCTTCTCCAAGGTGATCAACATCGGGAAGCAGAACCCGGTCGAGGCGATCATGGAGCTGACCGGCGGAATCGGCGCGGATGTCGTCGCCGAGTGCAGCGGGTCGCCGAAGGCGATTCCGGGCACCATCGACCTGGTCCGCAAGAAGGGCCGGATCTGCGCCACGGGCCTCACGGGCAATCGGACGGTGGAGCTGCCGTGGGACAAGTTCGCGTTCAAGGTCGTGGATGTGATCTTCAACCTCTCGACGTCGTACACCTGCTGGGATCGGACGATCAGCATGATCCACAGCGGGGCGGTGCCGGCCGAGAAGCTGGTTACGCATCGGGCGCCGCTCGAGGACTGGGAGAAGACGTTTGACGCGATCGAGCACCTCGAGGCGCTCAAGGCGCTGATGATTCCCGGCGCGAAGAAGGACTGAGGGATCGGCTTTTCTGTCTGAAGGACGAAGCGGGAGAGATGACCATGGCCAAGACGTACGGGTTCGGGATTCTGGGTGCCGGGCTGGTGTCGCCGTTCCATGCGAAGGGCGTGCGCGACTCGAGCGGCGGAAAGCTGGTCGCATTCTGCGACATGAGCCGCGAGCGCGCGGACAAGCTGGCTAAGGACTTCGCGGTCAAGGCGTACTACTCGCTCGACGAGATGCTCAAGGATCCGGCGATCGACATCGTGAACGTGGCGCTGCCGAACCACCTGCACCGGGACGCCGTCGTGAAGTGCGCCCAGGCCGGGAAGCACGTGATCACCGAGAAGCCGCCGGCCATGACGCTGACGGACACCGACGAGATGCTCGCCGCGTGCCGGAAGGCGAACGTGAAGTTCGGGTGCACGGTGCAGTGCCGGGTCCGCAAGTCGGTCCAGGCGATCCGCCGCGCGGTCCGGGAGGGGCGCTTCGGCCGGGTCCTGCACGCCGACGCGTACATGAAGTGGTTCCGCTCCAGCGAGTACTACCACTCCGACGCGTGGCGCCAGTCGCGCAAGTCGGGGGCGGGCGTGACCGTCCAGCATGCGTTCCACTACATCGACCTCCTGTACTACATTGCCGGGCCCGCGGCCCGCGTGCAGGCGCGCATGACCAACCTGGCGCACCCGTCGGTAAAGCTCGAGGACACGGTCCTGGCGTTCATCGACTTCGAGAGCGGCGCCCAGGGCGTCGTCGAGGCGTCGACGGCCCTGTGGCCGGGAACGGACATCCGGATCGAGATCAACGGGACGGACGGCACGGCCATCGTGACGGGCGAGAAGATGGCGGTCTGGAAGTTCAAGGACGAGCGGCCCGAGGACGCGGAGATCCGCGCCCTGGGCAGCGCCTCGCAGGCGACGGGCGCCACCGGAGCAGCCGATTTCGGGCACGTGGACCACCAGACGGTGATCCAGGACATGATCGACTCGATCAACGCCAGCCGCGAGGTGGTGATCCCCGTCGCGGACGTTCGCCCGACGCTGGAGATCTGCCTGGCCATGTACCAGTCGGCCGCCCGGGGCGAGCCGGTGTCCCTGCCGGTGGTCGACGACGAGGCGGTGTGGGACTGGAAGGCCTGATCGGAGGGCGTCCGGCCGCGGTTCGGCCGCGGCCCGGTTTTGGCGTGCCCGCGCATGCGTTTGGTGGTTGAATCGGGGCGCGTGCTTCACCGACGCGGCGCGAGGAGGTCAGGATGGCCAACGGCTCAGGGGTCAAGCGGTTCTTCACCAGCCACTGGGAGAAGATCGCCCTCTGGGGCATCCTCATCGGCCTCTTCTACCTGCTGAAGCCTTTCTTCCTGCTCATCTTCCTGACGTTCCTGATCACCTATGCGACCAAGAGCGCGGCGGAGTGGATCGCGCCGCGGGTTCGCCTGGGGTACCGGCCCGTGACCGTGCTCGTGTTCGTGTTCTTCGTGGCGATGCTCGGCGCGGTGGGGATCTGGATCACCCCGCGGCTGGTCGCCGAGACCAACCAGGTGCTGACGACGCTGGCCGGGGATGGGGAGAACCAGACATCGGAAAAGGTCGACCGGTTTGTCGAGAGCATCGTGGTCCGGGTGTTCGGCGACGTGCAGGGGCACGCGTTCATCGGGTCGACCGGCTACTCCGCGGTGATGGAGACGCTGAAGGACGAGACGGCGAAGGCGTTCAAGTCGGCGATGCCGGACATGCTCGCGGCGCTGCTGCGCCTGGTGAAGCTGGGGTGGGAGCTGCTCGTCGCCCTGTTGCTCGCCATCATCTTCTCGTTCATCCTGGTGATGGACTGGCGGCGCATCGCCGAGAGCACGCGGAAGCTCGACCGGAGCCGGGTCCGGACATTCTACATCGGTGCGGCGCCGCATCTGCAGGCATTCGCCGGCGTGCTCGGCAAGGCGTTCCGCGCGCAGGCGATCATCGCCGCCTGCAACACCGTCCTGACCGGGGTGGGGCTCTGGCTGTTCGATGTGCCGAATGTCGTTCTGCTCTCGGCGATCGTCTTCCTGTGCGGATTCGTTCCGATCCTGGGCACGTTCCTGAGCTCGGTTCCGATCCTGCTCTTCGGCGTCCAGGCGGGCGGGCTGGCCCTGGTGCTGAAACTGGTGGTCCTGATCGGGCTGGTGCACGCGTTCGAAGCCTACATTCTGAACCCGCGGATCACCGCGGGCGTGCTGCACGCGCATCCCATCGTGGTGCTGATGCTGCTCCTGGCCGGCGAGCGTTTCTTCGGCGCCTGGGGGCTCGTGGTGGGCGTGCCGATCGGGTGCTATGTCATCAGCGTCCTGACGACGTGCGACGACGGGGGCGCGGACGGATCGGCTGGCGACGAGGATGACTGCGGCCCGACCGGCTCGGGCGGCTGACGGTTCGGGCCGGCGCGGCGAAGTCGCGGCGGCGGCGGGGAGCATCATGCGACAACTGATTGCGAGCGCGATGGCGGTGGTCTTCATGGCCGCGGGGCTTGGGGCTGCGCCGGCACCGGAGGCGGCTACCAACGAGCTGGCGGCGGCTCAGGCGCGCTATCGCGAGCACCTGGCCGGCATCGCCCAGGCCGCTTCGAACGCGATCCGGGGGCTGCCGGAACAGTATATCCGGGAGCTGGATGCGGCCCGCCAGGCGTACCAGGGCCGGGGCGATCTATCGGGCGTGATGGCGGCGACGGCCGAGAAGGATCGGGTCGGCACCGCGATGGACCTCCGGGTGAGCCCGACGGACCTGATGCCCGACGACGCGCTGGTTTCCGCGCCGCGCGAGGTTCGAGCCGCGCAGGACCGCTACCGCGAGTGGCTGCGACAGGCGGATGCGGAGCGAGCCCGGAAGGTCCGCGACCTGTCCCTGCTGTATGTTCAGCATCTGGAGCAGAAGGAGCGGGACCTGACGCGAGCCGGCCGCATAGCGGACGCGCTTCGCATGCGCCAGGAAGTGGACGCGGTTCGGTCCGCCGTCGATCTCGCCGCGCCCGCGCCCGAGCTTTACGCGATGCCGGCCCAGGCGGCTGCGGCCCCGGCTTCCGCCCCGGTCGCCACAGTCCTGTTCAAGGATGAGTTCCAGATGTCCATGTGCTCGCCACGCTGGCGCAACGAGAACCGGGCGTGGCGCGCGGCGTCCGGCCGCTACGGCGCCGATCAGGCGAGGCCCAAGGACGCGCCGGACGGGAGTCCGGTGACGACGCTCGGCTACCAGGCGTGGACCAACTGCGAGGTGGAGTGCGATTTCACGAGCCCGAACGATGGCGGCGTGCTGGTCCGGCTCCAGGATGTCGGCAACTGCTACGCGCTGGTGCTGCGCCCGAACACGCGCGAGATCTTCTGGAAGGTGTGGAAGGACGGAAACACCAGCTACCGGCCCGACATGGGGCGCGGCGAGCTGCCGTATGACCCCGACATGGATCTGCACGTTCGGATCGTGGCGCGCGGATCGCACCTCCAGGCGTACGTCAACGGGGAACTGCTCGCGGTGATCGATGACGACACGTTCGCGTCCGGCGGGATCGGGCTCTACGTGCACGTCGCCGCGGACACGCGTCAGTACTTCGACAACGTCGTGGTCCGGCGGCTGGCGGACTAGCCGCGATCACGCCGCCGCCGATCACGCGATCTTGACGAACTCGCTGAGGCAGCGGCGGGTCTTCTTCAGGCTGTCGGCCGACTTGAGCGTCGGCGCGTACTCCAGGGCGAAGACGCCTTTGTAGCCCATCTCCTCGATCTGCTGCACGAGAAACGCGTAGTTCGTTTCTCCGAGCCATAGCTCGTGCCGTCCGGGGTGCCCGGCCGAGTGCACGTGGCCGATCACATCCAGGTTCTTCCGGATGTGCCCGACGAGATCGCCCTCCATGATCTGCATGTGATAGCAGTCGAACAGCAGCTTCATGCGCGGGGAGTGGACGGCGCGGCAGATCTCCGCGCCCGCATCGGAGCTGATGCAGAAGTAGTTGGGGTGGTTGATCTTGTCGTTGAGGGGCTCCAGCCACAGGTCGATGCCCGCAGCCTCGGCGAGTTCGGCTGTGGCCTTGAGCCCGTCCACGACGCTCCGGCGCATGGCGGCGGCCGTCGCGCCCTTGATCACGTTTCCGGTGCAGGCGATGCAGGCGCCGATACCGGCGTCCTGGCAGAACGCGAACGTCTGGCGGGCTCGGGCCAGCCACTGGCGGCGGTTCCTGGAGTTCGTGAGGCCGCCGCCGGTCGAGCCGTCGGGGGAGCCGATCACGGCGTTGGTGAGGGTGACCCCGGCCTTGGCGGCCACCGCCGCGACGCGGGCGGGATCCTTGGCGTCGGTGGCGTCGAATCCCTTGGCATGGGCGGTTCCGTCCGTGAACCACATCTCCGCATAGCGGTAGCCGGCATCGCCGGCGCGGGCGATGCGCTCGGCGAACGGGCGATCGGTGAAGAACATCTCGAGGCAGACTCCGAGCTTCATGGGTGGGGCGCTCCTGTCTGGGTTACGGATAGCCGGCCGGGCGCTGCAGTTCCACGTAATGCGGCGCCAGCAGCTTCTTGAGAATGTTGTCCGTGGGGTTGCCGTTGCTCAGGTGCTGGATGAAGCACTCGCCGTACTCGCGGCCGATCAGCGCGCCCTGCTTCTTCGTCCATGTCTTCATCGTCTCGGTGTAGGCGTCCCACTTGTTGTGGAACATCAGCCAGTCCCGCTGCGAGGCGTGGCAGGCGAGCATCCGGGTCTTCAGGTCCATTTCGGCCGTGACGTCGAGGCCGAAGTGGAGGGGCAGGGGGCGGCCGAAGATGTCGGTCAGTGCGCTGGCGTTCCAGTAGTAGAGGTAGGGGAACCGCTTCGTCGGGGTGGTGGTCACGCCGCAGTCGTACTGGGGGCAGGACGCGATGTAGGTCGCATTCCGCACGAGGAGCGAGGTCTGCTCGTGGTCGGCCAGGTAGTCCATGGGCGGGTTGGTGAGGACGATGAGGGGGTCGACCTCGCGCACGATGCGCGTCGCCGCCCGGCGGTAGAACGCGCTGTACTCGATCTCCAGATCGCAGCCGCCCGCGTAGTGGTAGCGGGCGTTCAGCAGCGCCGCCGCCGCGGCGGCCTCGCCGGTCCGCCGCGCGCGGATCGCCTGCGTCGTCTGGTCCGGGGTGCCCACCTCGCCGCCCGCCATGGTGGCGATGTGGATCTCGAACCCCTGCTTGGCGAGCAGCGCCAGCGTGCCGGCCGACATGAACTCGACGTCGTCCGGGTGACATCCGAAAGCAAGAACGCGATCCATCTGCCCGATCCTCCCCGCGGGTGCGACGAGCCCCCGCAAATTTTTGTGAGGGTACACCGGGCGGCTGCTTCATTCCACATCAAACGGTAACGCCCGTGTCGGCGTCCGCGCGCAAGAGCCACGCGCTTACGCGCGCGGCTACGTGTGCGTCCTCGCTCGCCTCTTGCCGGTGACTGACCCGGAATGACGCTCGTCGTGGGGCCACGGAAGGACCTTGCCCAGCACCGTTGACGAGTCGTATCCTTCCGCTTCTGTTGATGGCCGAGGACGGATGGAGTCGACCCATGAGGGCAACGGGGATGGCATCTGGTGACGATTTTTTTCGGGCTCGTGACTTTCTGCTGGCCCGGCGCGAGGACTATGCAGCGGCCTGCCGGGAGTTCGAGTGGCCCCGGCTGGACTGCTTCAACTGGGCGCTGGACTACTTCGACGCGCACGCCCGGGGCAATGACCGCCTCGCCCTGTGGGTCGTGAACGAGGACGGCACCGAGTCGCGCGTGACGTTTGCGGAGATGAGCGAGCGATCCAATCGCGTGGCCAACTTCCTGCGCCAGAACGGCGTGAAGCGCGGCGATCGGATCCTGGTGATGCTGCCGAACGTCGTTCCGCTCTGGGAAGTGACGCTCGCGGCCATGAAACTGGGCGCCGTGATCAGCCCGGCGACGACGCTGCTCCCGCATGGCGACCTGCAGGATCGCGTGGAGCGTGGGGCGATGCGCCATGTGATCGCCGATGCGGCCAGCGCCGAAAAGTTCGCGGCTGTGCCAGGGAGCTATACCCGGATCGTCGCAGGAGGTCGGGTGCCCGGCTGGGTGCCATACTCGGAGGCGGATCGTGCGCCGGCCTCATTTGCGCCCGATGCGGCGACGCGGGCGCAGGACCCGTTCCTGCTCTATTTCACCTCCGGCACGACGGCGAAGCCGAAGATGGTGCTGCATTCGCACCTGAGCTATCCGGTCGGCCACCTGTCGACGATGTACTGGATCGGGCTCCGCGAGGGCGATATCCATCTGAACATCAGCTCGCCCGGCTGGGCCAAGCACGCATGGAGCTGCTTCTTCGCGCCATGGAACGCGGGCGCCACGGTCTTCCTGTACAACCAGGCGCGATTCGACGCGAAGAAGACGCTCGACGCCGTCGTCCGGCACGGGGTCACCACCCTGTGTGCGCCGCCCACCGTCTGGCGCCGGCTGATCCTGGAGGACCTGAAGTCCTTTCCGGTGGGCTTGCGCGAGCTGGTCAGCGCGGGGGAGCCGCTCAATCCCGAGGTCATCGAAACCGTGCGCGCGGCCTGGAGCCTGACGATCCGCGACGGCTACGGCCAGACCGAAACAACATGCATGATCGGCAACTCGCCCGGCCAGGACGTCCGAGTGGGAGCCATGGGGCGGCCCATGCCGGGCTACCGGATGGCGCTGCTCGATGCGGACGGACGCGAGGCCGACGAGGGCGAGATCAGCGTCCGGCTCAAGCCCGGGGCCGCCGGACTCATGTCGGGCTACATCGACAATCCGGCGCGAACCGCGGAACTGCTGGGCGGTGACTTCTTTCAGACCGCCGACGTGGCGCGGCGCGATGCCGATGGCTACTACTGGTATGTCGGGCGGGACGACGACATCTTCAAGAGCTCCGACTACCGGGTCAGCCCGTTCGAGCTGGAGAGCGTGCTGATCGAGCACGAGGCGGTCGCCGAGGCGGCTGTCGTGCCGAGCCCCGACCGGATTCGCCTGAGCGTTCCGAAAGCGTTCGTGATGCTCAAGCCGGGCTGGGATCCGTCTCATGCCACCGCGCGATCCATCCTGGTCTTTGTCCGCGAGCGGCTGGCCCCGTATCAGCGGATCCGCCGGCTCGAGTTCGCCGACCTGCCCAAGACGATCTCGGGGAAGATCCGTCGCGTGGAGCTGCGGCTGGCCGAGCAGGCGCGCCGTGGCGAGGGCCATCGCGCGAACGGCGAGTTCTGGGAAGAGGACTTTCCGGAGGTCGCTCACTCGCGGTAGCCCGCAGCGTGCGTGGCTCGTGCGCCCTGGCGCGGCGTCCCTCGCGTGACGGCCTGTGGCGCTCGGTCCGGGGCGCCGGAGCGAGATCCTTCGCTGCGCTCAGGATGACCGGATCGAGCCGGCGTTCTTCGCGGGCGTCCGGCTAGCGCGGGCCGTCGTCGGGCCACCAGCAGGGGTGGGCGTCGGGTGTTCGTCGGGGTGGCGCTTCGCACTCGAGCGCGATGACGCTCACGCTCGGATCGGGCGGCCGGACCGGGAGCCCGGTGATGATGGTGCGGCGGTTGGATCCCGTGCGGACCGATACCGACTGACCCGTGGCCAGGATGCGCGCGGAGCGGACACGGGCGTCCAAGTCCGGGATGATCGCCTCGCGGCCCGGCCAGGTGTAGAGGTAGAAGTAGAGCGTGTTCCCCTTCACGGCGGCGCGGGCGTTGTAGTACCACCACTGCTCGGCGGGCTGGACGTCGCCGTAGACGGCTTCGCCGTGGCGGCGCATCCATCGGCCGACGGCGCGCAGCCGGCTGGCCTCCGGGGCGCAGATCGTCCCGTCCGGCTTCGGGCCGACGTTCAGCAGGAAGTTGCCTCCCTGGGAGGCGGCCTCGGACAGGTGGCGGATGATCTCAGCCGTCGTCCGGCGGTGCGGGTCCTGCCGGACGTAGCCCCAGGAGCTGCTGATGGTCATGCACGTTTCCCACGCCCGCCCCGGCTCCGCGCGCTGAACGTGCTGCTCCGGGGTGCCGAAGTCTTCCCGTGGGCCCGAGCGGTCATTGATCAGGATGTCGGGTTGCAGGCGGCGCACCATGGCGTTGAGTTCGTGCGAGCGCCAGAACTCGATGGCCATCTCGCGCGGCAGGCCGGGCCAGCGGTCGCGCCCGTGCTCCCAGTACCATCCGTCGTACCAGAGGATATCGATCCGGCCGTAGTTCGACATGAGCTCCTCGACTTGCCGGTGGGCGGACTCGACCATGCGGGCCGCGCTGCGGGGGTAGCGCGCGGGATCGAAGTAGCCGGGCTCGCGCCAGTCGCCGACGTGGTAGTAGAGGCCCACGCGGAGGCCGTGCCGCCGGAACGCGGCGACGTACTCGGCGGTGAAATCACGCCCGGCGCGGGTGGAGGCGGACGTGAAGCTGCCGACGCTGTGGCGCGAGTCGAACAGGCAGTAGCCGTCGGCATGGCGCGTCACGAACACGGCGTACTTCATCCCCGCCTCGACGGCGAGCCGCGCCCACGCGTCCGGGTCGAAGCGGGTGGGGACGAACTGGTCGGCCAGCGCGGCATACTCGCCTGCCGGGATCGAGTCGAGGATCATGGCCCACTCCCCGCGGCCGGGGATCGCGTACAGGCCCCACGTGATGAAGAGGCCGAAACGCGCATCGCGAAACCAGGCGAGGCGCCGCTCCCGTTCGGCTGTGGCCGCTGCGTCGTCCGTCATGATCTGCCTCCTCCCCCTTCCGGGCGGAGCGCCGTGGGGCGCCGCTGCCCGTGCCAGGTGCCCGGCACTATAGGAATCGGAGCGCGAGCGATCAAGATTCCGGTTTGAGTGCCTGCCGGGGGCAACGTAGACTCCTTCCCTTTCCGGGAGGGCATCCGTGAACAGAGCGTGCGTGTGCATCGTGGCGGTGGTGGCGGCGACCCGGCTTGGCGCGTGTGCCGCGCCGGGCCAGGTCCCGGAGGCCGGCGCCGCGTCTCCAACCGGCGGGCTGTCCGTGTACCGGGCGACCGCCCCGGTGGTGGTCGACGGCGTGCTGGACGACCCCTGCTGGCGCGATGCGATTCCGGTGCCGGTCGCGTACCGGCACGATGCGCACGCGCAGGCGGCCGAGCGTCCCGAGATGGTCGCGCGCTTCGCCTGGGACGCCCATTGCCTGTACATCGGCTACGAGGTGTTCGACAGCAATCTCGTTGCGCTCGCCTCCGGCGAGGAGGACGGGCCCAGGGGAAACCGGCGCCCATCCGCCGTGGACTTCCTGCCGGGGAGCCGGCTGGACCTGGCGGAGTTCTTCGTCACGTTCGGCGACAGCAACTTCTTCTGGGAGATCCACCATTCGCCCGGCGGCTTTTTCAACGACAACTGGTGCGTGGCGCCGAGCCGCGACTGGCCGCTGGCCCGGTCGTCCCTGACGGTGCCGCTGCGCGTGCTGATCCAGCGCCGGGAGTACCTGGCGGATGACGGGCCTCATACGCTGGCTCGTGCGGTTCGCCTGAAGCCGCGGGCCGACGGCCAGCCGTCGACCGTCAACGATCCGGGCGACGTGGATGGCGGCTTCGCGGGCGAGATCCGGATTCCATGGACCGGGCTGGGGCCGCCCCGGCGGTGCCGGGAGGGGGGCGACTGGTTCCCGGGGGATCAGCTCTGGCTCGGAGTGGACTGGGCGCTGGAAGGCGAGTCCATCGGCCTGCTGGCCGTCTACCTGAACGGCGACGACGGCGGCGTCTACTACCATTCGGGAGCGGACATGCCCAGGGTCCGGATGTTCCACCTGCTGGCGGCGTCCTGGCCGCGCGCGATCCTTCGCGGGGCTCCGCCTCGGGCGGGGCCGTGACGCTGGCGCGGCGCCGCGGCCCGCGGATTGTGCGGCGGCGGCGGTCTGGTACACTGCGGTCCGCACAGGAGGGACTGGCATGGGCGGGCGCAGGCGTTTGCTGGTGATACAGGCCGCCGGGCTGGGATACGACTTCCTTTGCCGGGGCGGCAGCGACCGGTTTCTGGGGCTGACGTTCCGCCCGCTGGAGCCGGTCTTCCCGGCTGTCACATGCACGGCTCAAGCCACCTTCCGCACCGCGCTGCCTCCATCGCGGCATGGGATGGTCGCGAACGGGCTGTACTTCCGGAACCTGCATCGCCCGATGTTCTGGGAGCAGGCCGCCTCCCTGGTTGAGGGGCCCCGGATCTGGGATGCACTCCGGCGGCGCGGCGGGCGTGTGGCCATGCTGTTCTGGCAGCAGAGCCTGGGCGAGTCGGCCGATCTGGTGATTTCGCCCGCGCCGATCCACACGCACGGCGGGGGGATGGTGCCCTCCTGCTACTCGTTTCCGCGCGGGCTTTACCCCGCCGTCGCGGCGGCCGTCGGTCGAGAGTTCAACCTGATGCACTACTGGGGCCCCCTTGCATCGGCGAAGGCGTCCGCCTGGATCGCGGACGCCACGTGCGCGCTCCTGCGGAGCAGGGAGTACGCGCCGGACCTGTGCCTGACCTATCTGCCGGCGTTGGACTACGACCTGCAGCGCTACGGCCCGGACCATCGCCGGAGCGGCCGGGCGCGCGAGGATCTCCTGAGCCAGCTGTCGGACGTGCTCGCGTGCGCGGCCCAATGTGGGTACGAGACGCTGGTGTTCGGCGACTACGCGATCGGGGCTGTCGACCGCGGAGCGGTGCTTCTGAACCGGGAGCTCCGGCGGATCGGGCTGTTTGCTGTGCGTGAGGTGGCCGGCCGCGAGTATCCGGACTTCCACCAGAGCGCCGCGGTGGCGGTCGCGGACCACGAAGTGGCGCACGTCTACGTCCGGGATCCGGCGCGCGCGGGCGAGGTGGCCTCCGCGCTGGGGGCCGTGCCCGGCGTGGGCGAGGTGCTGGCGGGAGATGCGCGGATCGAGCGGGGGATGGGGCATCCGAACGCCGGCGAATGCGTCGCGGTGGCGGCGCCGGGGCACTGGTTTGCGTACCCGTGGTGGGACGACGCCCGGCGGGCTCCCGACTACGCGCGGCACATCGACATCCACAGCAAGCCGGGCTACGACCCGTGCGAGCTCTTCTTCGGCTGGCCGCCGATGACCGTGAGCCTGAACACGGACCGCATCCGGGGCTCGCACGGCCGGTGCGGGCCGGCGCGCCGCGCATGCTGGGCCGGATCGCTGCCGCTCGATCCGCCGCCCGCGGGCCTCATTGATCTTGCTGGCCGGATTCGCGGATGGCTAGAGTACGACCCATGACCAGCGCCGAAGAGCGTGCGGATGCGGGGCCGTGCAGCCGGGACCGGGTGTACCGCCAGCGCTTCACTGTGCCGTTCGAGTTTCCCGTCCATTTCACACACGGGGTTTTCCGGCGCTCGAACCCCCTGCTCGCACGGACCGTCAGCCGGCTTGAGCCCGCGCGGCGGCAGCGGGTGATGGCGTTCGTGGACGCCGGCGTACGGCAGGCCGACGCGGGCCTTCCGGCTGCCGTCATGGCCTACGCGCGGGCCCACCGCTCCGTCATGGAGCTGGCGGGCGATCCCGTCGTGCTGCCCGGCGGCGAGCGGGCCAAGTCGGGTTGGTCGGGCGTCGAGCACGTGGCGGGCCTTCTCGCCCGGGCTCGCATGGATCGCCAGAGCTTCGTCCTGGCGGTGGGGGGCGGCGGCTTTCTCGACCTTGTGGGGCTGGCCGCCTCGCTGGTGCACCGGGGGCTGCGGCTGATCCGGGTGCCGACCACCGTGCTCGCCCAGAACGACGTCGGAGTCGGCGTGAAGAACGGCGTGGACGTCGGCGGCGCCAAGAATCTGATCGGCACGTTCAGCCCGCCGTTTGCCGTGCTGAACGACCTGGATTTCCTCCGGACGATCGATGACACGGCTTGGCGCGGGGGGATCGCGGAGGCGTTCAAGGTCGCGATGATCAAGGACCGCCGTTTCTTCGACTTCCTGTGCCAGAGCGCCGGACGCCTCGCGGCGCGCGAGACCGCGCCCGGCGAGCGCATGGTCGTTCGGTGTGCCGAGCTGCATCTGAGCCACATCCGCACGTCGGGCGACCCGTTCGAATTCGGGAGCGCGCGGCCGCTGGACTACGGGCACTGGAGCGCGCACAAGCTGGAGGTGCTCTCGGGCTTCCGCCTGAGCCACGGCTATGCCGTCTCGATCGGCATCGCGCTGGACGCCGTATACGCCATGCGGCAGGGCCTGCTGCCCGGCGCGGACGCGCGCCGCCTGCTGGCCGGGCTTCGCGCGTGTGGCCTGCCGGTGTGGGACCGGCTGCTCGGCCGCCGTGCGGCGGGGCGGCTGGCCGTCCTGGGCGGGCTGGAAGACTTCCGGGAGCATCTGGGCGGCGAGCTGACGGTGACCCTGCCGGGGCCGCTGGGCCGGAGGACGGAGGTCCACGAGATGGATGCCGCCCTGATCGCGGAGTGCATCGGCGTGCTCCGGGATGCGCAGCGCGGGGGGCTCGGATGATCCTCGCGCGCGATCCGGCCGTCCACCTGACGTACTGCCTGAACATCCACCCCGGCGAGAGCTGGGCCGAGAACGCCGCCGCGATCCGGACCCATGCCACGGCCGTGCGGGATCGGGTTCTGGCCGGGCGGGGCGGGGCGCGCGTCTCGTTCGGGCTGGGGCTGCGGCTCAGCCGCACGGCGGCGACCGAGCTCCTGGCCGCGGGCCGCCTGGACGAGCTCCGGGCGCTCCTGGAGTCCGAGGGCCTTTATGCCTTCACCATCAACGGCTTTCCCTTCGGCGCGTTCCACGGGACGCGGGTGAAGGAGGACGTGTACCGGCCCGACTGGCGGACGACCGAGCGGCGCGACTACACGAACGACTTGATCGACATCCTGGCGGCCCTGCTTCCGTCCGGCGTGGGCGGGAGCATCAGCACCGTTCCGGGCTCCTACAAGGCGTGGATCGCCTCGGAGCGCGATGTGGCGGCCATGGCCCGGAACCTGGCGGAGTGCGCGGCGCACGCGGCGGACGTCCGGCGGCGGACCGGCCGGCTGATCCGGATCGGGCTGGAGCCGGAGCCCGACTGCTTTCTCGAGACGACCGACGAGGCCGTTCGCTTCTTTACCGGGCCGATGCTCCGGGAGGGGGCGCCCCATCTGGCGGGGACGGCCGGGCTGGGCGCGCCGGCTGCCTGCGATGCCATCCGGACCCACCTGGGGGTGTGCTTCGACACGTGCCACCTGGCGCTGCAGTTCGAGGACTTGACGCGAAGCCTCGACCGGCTGCGGGCGGCCGGAGTGGGCGTGAGCAAGATCCAGATCAGTGCGGCGCTCACGGCCGACGCCGCGGCCCGGGCGGCCGGCGCGCTCGCCGGGTTCGTCGATCCGATGTACCTGCACCAGGTGAAGTCGCTCGGCGCCGATGGGATCCGGTCCTGCCGGGATCTCGACCAAGCGCTGGCGGGCGGGACCGGATGCGATGGAGCGGGCGAGTGGCGGATTCACTTTCACGTGCCGCTGTACTTCACGGGGCGGGGCGGCCTGGGCACGACGGCCGCCGCGCTGACGCCGGCTTTCTTCGCGGCGCTCCGCGCGGGCGCCTGCGAGCATCTCGAGATCGAGACCTACACCTTCTCCGTCCTGCCGCCCGACATGCGGGCGATCGGCTTGACAGAGAGCATCGCCCGCGAATATGGATGGACGCTCGATCGCCTCGGCCCCGGAGCGCCCGGGGCGGGCGATGCGGCGACGGGGAGGCGGCCCGCATGACGGCTTCGCGCACGATCAAGGTCCGGCTGGTCCAGCTTGAGGTCCTGCCCGGGCGGCCGTCCGAGAACGCGGACCGCATCCTCGGGCACGTCGCGTGCGCGCGGCGGGCCGGGGTGGCTCTGGTGGCCTTCCCGGAGATGGCCATCCCGGGGTACCTGCTGGGCGACGAGTGGGAGCGGCCGGCCTTCATCCGCGAGTGCGAGGCGTGCGGGCATCGGATCCGGGAGGCCGCGGACGGGATCGCCGTGGCGTTCGGCAACGTCGGCGTGGACTGGACGCGCCGGAACGAGGACGGCCGCGTCCGCAAGTACAACGCGCTCTTCGTGGCGGAGGGCCGCCGGTTCGCCCGCCCGGAGGGTGGCCTCTACGAGTTTGCCATCAAGACGCTGCTTCCGAACTATCGGGAGTTCGACGACAGCCGCCACTTCTTCGATCTGCGCAAGCTGGCGCTGGAAGAGGGGCGTCCGGTCGAGGACCTGATCGCGCCGCTGTGCGCGGCGGGGTGCCGGATCGGCGGCGTGCTGTGCGAGGACGCGTGGGACGCCGACTACGCCGTGTCGCCGCTGCGGGTGCTGGGGCGCAAGGGCGTGGACTTCGTGCTCAACCTGAGCTGTTCGCCGTTCACCCAGAACAAGAACCACAAGCGGAACCGCGTGTTCTCGGCGATCGCCGCCGAGATCGGGCGCCCCCTGCTGTACGTCAACACCGTCGGCATCCAGAACAACGGCAAGACCGTGTTCACGTTCGACGGCGAAAGCTGCATCTACGACGGGCGGGGGGGGCAGGTGCGCGGGCTGAAGCCCTATCAGGCCGACTGCATCAAGTTCGATCTTCCCCTCGACGGGTCCGCGTTCGGCGAGCCGGTGGACCTCCGCGACGACGGGATCGAACGGATCCACGACGCGCTGGCGTACGGCACGGCCAAGTTCATGGCCGTGTGCGGGGCGCGACGGGTGACCGTCGGCATCTCTGGCGGCATCGACTCCGCGGTCGTGGCGGCCATGTACGGGAAGCTGCTGCCTCCGGAGGACCTGCTGCTGGTCAACATGCCGGGCGAGTTCACGTCGCCCACCACGCGCGCGCTGGCGCGCGGGCTCGCGGAGCGGCTGGGGTGCTTCTACGCCGAGGTGCCGATCGGGGACAGCGTGAGCCTGACCGTCCGGCAGCTCGACCGCCTGCGGATCCGCAGCCTCGCGGGCGGCCTCGAGCGCGAGCTGGAGGTGTCCGGGTTCATTCGCGAGAACATCCAGGCGCGCGACCGGTCGGCCCGGGTGCTGGCGGCGATTTCGGCGGCGTTCGGCGGCGTGTTTACGTGCAACGCCAACAAGGCCGAGGCGACGGTCGGCTACACGACGCTCTACGGCGACCTGGCGGGCTACCTGGCGATGATCGCCGACCTTTGGAAGGGCGAGGTGTACGCGCTTGGGCGCCATCTGAACGAGCGCGTGTACGGGGCGGAGACGATTCCGGCCGGGTGCTTCGACATCGTGCCGTCGGCGGAGCTCAGCGCGGCCCAGGACGTGGACAAGGGGCAGGGCGATCCGCTGGTGTACCCCTATCACGACTGCCTGTTCCGGAGCTGGGTGGAGGCCTGGAACCGGACGACGCCGGAGGAGATCCTGGAGTGGTATCTCGACGGGTCGCTCGCGCGGCAGCTTGGCTACGAGGGCCGGATCGACGGGCTCTTTCCGTCGGCGGGCGACTTCGTGGCTGACTTGGAGCGCTGGTGGTCTCAGTATCAGGGGATGGGCGTGGCGAAGCGGATCCAGGCGCCGCCGGTTCTGGCGGTGAAGCGGCGCGCCTTCGGGTTCGACCACCGCGAGTCGCAGATGGGCGTGCGGTACACGCAGCGGTATCAGGAGTTGAAGCGCAAGGCGCTCGGAACCGCCTGAGCGCGGTTCGCGAAGCGAACAGGAGGCAGCGAATGAGTCGGATGGCGATTTTGGCGGTGGCCGCGATCGGAGCGACTGGCGCCGTGGCGGAGGCGGCGAACGTGGCCGGCTGGCGGACGGATTGGACCGGACGGTATCCCGATGCGAAGCCGCCGGTGACGTGGGGTCGGGAATCGAACGTGGTCTGGAAGGCCAAGCTGCCGGACTGGTCGAACGCGACGCCCGTCCCGGTGGGCGACCGGCTCCTGCTGTGCGCCGAGCCGGCCACGCTGCTCTGTGTTTCGGCGACGGACGGGCGCATCCTGTGGCAGCAGACCAACACCTTCGAGAGCACGCTGGCGCCGGCCGATGCCGCCCGCGCCCGCGAGGAGCAGGCGAAGGCGGCCGAGATCCGCGCCAAGCTGAACCCGCTCAACGGGAAGGTGCGGAAGCTGCAGGACCAGCTGAAGAAGACGCCGGAGGACGCGGCGGCGCAGGGCGAGCTGGCCGGCCTCACCAACGAGGTGGCGCAGCTGAAGAAGGCGCTGGACGGAGTGTCCACCTACGCCTTGCCGGCCACGCACGGGGTGAACGGGTACTCGACCCCGACGCCGGTGACCGACGGCAAGCGCGTGTGGGTGGTCTTCGGGTCCGGCGTGGTGGCCTGCCACGACCTCGATGGCAAGCGCCTGTGGTCGCGGTTCGTCGAGAAGCCGAAGAACAGCTGGGGGCACAGCGCGTCGCCGGTCCTGGTGGCCAACCGCCTCGTCGTGCAGGTGATGAAGGTGTGGGCCTTGAATCCCGACACGGGCGAGACGGTCTGGCAGACCCCGTCGGCCCCCGCGTGGGGGTCCCCCGTCGCGACCCGGGTCGGAGAGACCGACGTGGTCATCACTCCGTCGGGCGACGTGATCGCGGCGGCGGACGGCAAGGTGCTGGCCCCCAAAGTTAGCGGGCTGACCTACTGCGCGCCGATCGTGGTGAGCAACGTGGCGTATTTCATCCAGAACGGCGGAAAGGCGGTCCGCCTGACCCCCGGAGCGGGTGGGGCGGTCAGCGCCGAGACGCTGTGGGAGACGAAGTCGAGGGACGAGCGTTACTACGCGTCGCCCGTCTACGCTGATGGCCTGATCTACGCCTGCAACCAGAAGAGCATCTTCAGCGCCATTGACGCTGCGACCGGCGCGATCGTGTATGAGCAGGATCTGAAGCTCGGCGCTACCGTGTACCCCAGCGTGACGTTCGCGGGGAACCTGGTCTACGTAAGCGGCGAGGCCGGGCGCACGGCCGTGATCGAGGCGGGGCGCGAGTTCAAGGAGCTGGCGCGGAACCAGGTCGAGGCGTTTCGGGCCTGTCCGGTGTTCGTGGGCGGGCGGCTGTACCTGAGGACGATGGGATACCTGTACTGCATGGGAGGAGAAGGAAAGTGAGCAAGGTTCGACCGATTGATCGACGTTTTCTCCCGCCCGTCAAGGGCGTGGATCTGGAGCAGTCGCTGAACTTCATCGACATGCGCGACGTGACCGAGCGCTTCGCGTACGACTGCTACACGGGCGCCCGGCTCCCGTATGTGCGGGGCAGCCGCCCGCAGCTGGAGTCGATTGCGCGAAAGGTGACGAGCGGCGCGAAGGGCCCGCTGGCGCAGGTCCGGGCGGTGGCGGAGTTCGTGGCGCAGAAGGTTCCGTGGGCGGGGTTCTACTCGAAGGAGACCGGCCGCCGTCTGAAGGTTGACCGGAACATGTCCGAGGAGGATCTGATCCGCTCCGGCTATGGCTGGTGCAACGAGCAGGCCCGGGTGTTCTGCTGCCTGACTCAGGTGCTGGGCATCCCGTCGCGCCTGCTCTTCGCCTGCAACGAGCGCAAGCACTACGGGCACGTGGTCACCGAGGTGCTGCTGCCGTCGGGCTGGCTCACGGTGGACCAGTCGTTCGGGTATCTCTTCCTGATGAAGGGCAAGCCCGTGCGGGCCGCGCACATCTTCCACCGACGCGCGTGCCGCGCCCATTTCGAGCCGATCTACCGGAAGCTGTGCCACGATCTGATGGACGACCTGGGCGGCGAGATCATGAAGCGCGACTTCGGGATGGGCGCCTCGCCGAACCCGCTGGACGGCTTCACGAACATCGGCTACTGCAACCACTTCGTGCTGTAGCGCGGCGGGTGCCGGGGGCCGCTACAGGCGGCCCTTGAGCACCAGCGGCAGGCCGGCCGCCACGAAGACGACCGTGTCGGCGACCGCGGCCAGATCCTGGTTCAGCCAGCCCGCCAGGTCGCGGAACGTGCGGCCGAGCGCGGACTCGGGAACGATTCCCATCCCGACCTCGTTGCTCACCAGGACGGTCGGGTTCCGGCGGGCGCGGAGCGCGTCGAGCAGTCCGTCACGCCTCCGGGCACAGGCGTCCTCGCCCTCCTGAAGCAGCACGTTGGAAAGCCAGATGGTCACGCAGTCCATCAGGATTCCGTCGCCATCGAGCGCGGGCGACGCGATCGTCCGGGCGACCTCGATCGGCTCCTCGACGGTCCGCCAGCGGGGGCCCCGCTGAGACTGGTGCAGGCGCACGCGGTCGGTCATTTCCGCGTCGAGCGCCTGCGCGGTGGCGAGGTAGACGGGGCGCGGCCAGCGCTCCTCGGCGAACCGCTGCGCGAAGCGGCTCTTCCCGCTGCGCGCGCCCCCCAGGACCAGCGTTACCGACTTGGCGATTTCATGCATTGTGCGAGGGCTCCCAGGGATGACGCGGTGTCGTCGTAGCCGAACGTCTCGAGCGTGAGCACGCCGCGGAAGCCGGCGACAGCCTTCAGGAAGGCCGCGGTGCGGTCACGCGGCGCGATTGACAGAGAGAGGTGCCGCGAGCCCTCGCCCGGCCCGTAGAGGTGAATGATGCGGGTGCGCGGCAAGTAGCGCGCCACGTGGGCCTGCCAGTCGTAACCCATCTCCCACAGGTGTCCGGCGTCGAGGCACACGCTAAAGCCGAACGTGTCGAGGAACCGGTCGCACCACTCGAAGGGATAGGCGAGATTCTCCATGGCGATCAGGTCCGGGCTGGGAACCGCGGCGGCCACGCGGGCCAGCAGCGGCATGGCGTCATCCTGCCACTGCGCCAGCCGGTCGGGTGCGGCGCCTGCCGTGATGCCCTCGACGTGCAGCACGTAGGCGGAAACCGGGAGCGGGCGGGCGAGGTCGATGAGCCGGAGCATCTGGGCCAGCAGGGCCTCGCGCTCGGCGGCGACCGGGCTTCCGAGCTTGCGGTCGATGGGGAAGTGCACGCTGAACGTCAGGTTGTGCGCGGCGGCCAGGCTCCGCATTTCGCTCACGACCTCCGGGCCGGGGATGTTGGAGAAATCCGGCGACTCGAAGAACACGAGTTCGATGTCGTCGACGCGGCCGGCGAGCGCCCGGACGTTGGGCAGGATGTCCGCCGGGTAGACGTAGGACGTCGATCCGATCCGGAACGGGGCGCTGCTCCGGTCCATGCCGGGGAGCGGAGGGAACTCAGGTGTGGGCGTCATGGTTGTTCGGTTGGTTCACTTTTCGTGTCAAGCGCCGTCCTATTTGCTATATTCGGACGCTGATTTCAAGGTCTGCGAAGAGAGGTATGGATCCATGAAGAAGCCCGTTGTCCGATCGCCCGCCCGTTCCCGGAAGCCGAGTCCCGCCCCGAAGCCCGCTGCGCCGCCCCGGAAGCCGGCCGCGCCGCCCCGGAAGCCGGCTCCCGTTCCGCCCGCCCGGGCCGTGAAGTCCGATGGGGCGCCGGATGCCGGCGTGCAGGCGCTTCGGGCCGAGCTGGAGAAGGTTCGGAAGGCGGTTGAGGCCCTGGCGGTCCCGGCGTCCGAGCCGTCGGCCGGCCTAGAGCAGGCGACGGTCGAGCTGCGGCGCATGCTTGGCGATATGATCGAGCGCGAGATGGAGCCGGTGGCGGCGGCGGTTGCCCGGCTGCGCGCCGAGGTGGCGTCCGGGGCGACCGCCGGCCAGATCGCCGAGCGGCTGGACGCCCTGATGGCGGACCTGGGCGCAAACCGGTTCGACGCCCGGCCGATGGACGAGCTGGACCCGCTGATCCACCTGGTGGCCGGCGAGCGGCAGCGCGCCGATCTCCCGGACGGCGTGGTGGTGGAATCGCTGCGGCCCGGGTTCCGCACGGCGCGGGGCGCGGTCCTGGCGAAGGCGGCGGTCATCGTCAACCGGAGAGCCTGATGGCGCGCCTCGGCATCGATCTGGGTACCACGAACACCGTCGCCGTCGCGAGCGATCGCGGGCGGTACGTCGTCGTCCCGCACGTCGTGGAAACCGCCGTCGGCCACGTCATCCGCGAGTCGTTTCCGTCGCTGGTCGCGTGCGACACGGAAACCGGCGAGCTGTCGTTCGGGCTCCAGGCGGAGCGCCGGCTGATGGGGCCGGGAGCCGGTCGCCGCTACCGCGGCTTCCGCTCGCTCAAGCGGCTGCTGCGCGGGTATTTCGACGGGATGCGCACGGGCGCGGACCTCCGGCCGGGCGGCTACGACCTCCTGGCGCTGCTGACCGGCTATGCGACGGCGCTGCGCGAATCGATCGAGGCGTCGCAGTGCTTCGAGGCGGGCGAGCCGCTGGAGGCGGTCATCACGTGGCCGGCGAACGCGAACGGGGCCCAGCGCCACGTGACGCGCCGGGTCTTCCGGAGCGCCGGCTTCACGGTCGTCGACGCGCTGAACGAGCCGACCGCGGCCGCCATCGAGTTCGCCGACCGGCTGGCCAAGGGGAGCCGGTCCCGGGCGCGGCGCCTGTCGTCGTGGGTTGCGGTGTTCGATCTGGGCGGGGGGACGTTCGACGCGTCGCTCGTGCGGATTGACGGCGCGCAGTTCGCCGTGGCGAACGCGGGCGGGATCGAGGAGCTGGGCGGCGACGATTTTGACGCGGCGCTGGCCCGCATGTTCTGCGAGCGGGCGAGGATCGACTGGGGCGCGCTGGCGCCGTACCAGCGCGAGCTGCTCCTGCGGCACGCCTGCCAGCAGAAGGAGAGCATCTCGGGCGGGCTGGTGGATGCTCTTTCGCTGGCGCCGGCGGACTTGGGGCTGCCGGGGTCGGCCTGCAGCGTCCCGGTGGCCGCGTACTTTGCGGAGATCCGGCCGCACGTCGAGCGCGCGGTCGAGAGGCTGTGGGCCGTGGTGGCTGGCGCGTTCGAGCGCGGGGTGGGCGTGGATCCGGCGCGGCTCGACGCCGTGTATCTCGTGGGCGGCTCCTCGCGTCTGCCGCTCGTCTCCCGGCTCATCGCGGAGCGGTTCCCGTACAGCCGGCTGATTGCGAGCGACAAGCCCTTCACCTCGACGGCCATGGGCGCCGCGATCCGGAGCTCCGAGGCGATCGAGGTGCGGGAGGTCTTCTCACGCCACTTCGGGGTGATCCGGCTGGCCGACAACGGCACGCGCGAGTACTTTGCGCCGATCTTCAGCGCCGGCATGCCGCTGCCGGCCCGTGGCGCGCCGCCCGTGCGGGAAGTCGTCGAGTACACGCCCCGGCACAACATCGGGCACCTCCGCTACCTGGAGTGCGCCGAGCGTGACGAATCCGGCCGCCCCCGCAGCGGCATCCGCGAGTGGTCGGACGTGTTCTTTCCCTATGACCCCGGCCTTTCGCCCGGGGCTCCGCTGGGGAAGACGATGATCGGGGAGCGCTCCGACCTGGGCGGGGATCTGATCCGGGAGACGTACGAGTGCGGGAGCGACGGCGTGATCCACGTGACGGTGACGCGCTGCCGGGACGGGCAATCGAGTTCATACGAGCTATTCCGGGAGGCCGAGTGCGGCGCGCCCGGGCAGAGCGGAGCGGCATGAGCAGCGTAATTCCAATCGACCAGATGCTGACGGGGTGGGTGCGGGCCGCGTTCGAGCGGGTGGCCGCGGGGGCCGGGGCGGACCTGTCCAAGGTGTCCGTCGTGCCGTCGGCTTCGCCCGAGTTCGGCGAGTACCAGTGCAACAGCGCGATGGGTGTGGCGAAGGTGCTGAAGCAGGCGCCGGCCGCCGTCAGCCGCTCGGTGATCGCGGCGCTGGAGCCGTGCGGCGCCGTGGAGCGCGTGGATGTGGCGGGCCCGGGGTTCATCAACATCCGCCTGAAGTCGGCGTGGCTTGCGGAGTTCGCGCAGCGCATGGCCGAGGACGAGGCGCTGGGCGTGCCGCAGGCGGGGGCGGGCCGGACCGTGGTGCTGGACTACTCCAGCCCGAACGTCGCCAAGCCGATGCACATCGGGCACATCCGATCGACCGTGATCGGCAACGCGCTGGACCGCCTGCACCGCTTCCTCGGGTACCGGGTGATCGCCGACAACCACGTGGGCGACTGGGGCACGCAGTTCGGCATCCTGATCATGGGCTACCGCGAGTTCGCCGACGCTGCCGCTCTCGAGAGCGATCCGATCGAGGAGCTCGAGCGCATCTACGTCAGGAGCTACGAGCGATCCCGGCAGGACGAGGCGTGGCTGGCGCGCGCCCGCCAGGAGCTGGTGAAGCTCCAGGCGGGGGACCCCGACAACCGGGCGCTGTGGGAGCGGTTCGTCCAGCTCAGCATGCGCGAGTTCGACGGCATCTACCGCCGGCTGGACGTCCGGTTCGACCTCGCCCGGGGCGAGAGCCACTACAACGACCGGCTGGAGCCGCTGGTGCGCGACTTGCAGGAGCGGGGGCTGGCGCGCGCGAGCGAAGGCGCCCTGGTCGTCTTCCTGGAGGAGGAGAAGCTCCCGGTTTGCCTCGTGCGGAAGAGCGACGGCGCCTTCAACTACGCGACGACGGACCTGGCGACGGTGCTGAGCCGCGTCGCCGAGTTCGCGCCGGAGAAGATCGTCTACGTAACCGACGAGCGGCAGCAGCTTCACTTCAAGCAGGTTTTCGCCGTCTGTCGGCGCCTGGGCGTGACCGTGCCCCTGGATCACGTCTGGTTCGGGCTCATGCGACTCCCCGAAGGCACCTTCTCGACCCGGCAGGGAAACGTGATCAAGCTGGAGAAGCTGCTCGACGAGGCCGAGTCGCGGGCCCTGGCGATCGTGAAGGAAAGCAGCCCGGAGATGTCGGAGGCGCAGCAGCTCGAGGTCGCGCGGGCGGTGGGCATCGGGGCGGTCAAGTACGCGGACCTGAGCCAGAACCCGCAGAGCCTCGTGACGTTCTCATGGGAGAAGGCCCTGGCGCTCGACGGCAACTCGGCCCCGTACCTGCAGTACGCCTGCGCCCGGATTTCGAGCCTGCTGGACAAGTACCGCGAGCGGTTTCCCGGCGGCGATTTCACGCGCCAGCCCATCGCCCTGGGCGAGGACGTGGAGCGGGCCCTGGCCGTCCGGATCGCGCGATTCCCGGAGGTGGTGGTGCGGGCGGCCGAGAGCTACCGCCCGAACGTGCTGGCCGACTATCTCTACGACCTGTCGGGAACCTACAGCCGCTTCTACCAGACCGTGCCGTTCCTGCAGGCCCCGGACGGGGTGCGGGAGAGCCGGGTGCGGCTCTGCAGCATCGTGGCGCGCGTCCTGCGCACCGGCTTGGGGCTGTTGGGAATCGAGACGCCGGAGCGCATCTAGACCGGCGTCCCGGGGGATTGCCGGGGGTGGGCTGATATGGTATCAACTCAACGGAACTGGCGCGGTGGGGGAGATTGGAGCATCGAATGATCGTCCGAACGCAGGCGTACGCGCGGGCCGCCCTGGTCGGCAATCCGTCCGACGGGTATTACGGCAAGACCATCTCGATCATCCTCAAGAACTACAAGGCGGAGGTGACGCTGTACGAGTCGCCCGAGCTGGTGATCGAGCCGGCCGGCCACGACATCTCGCGCTTCAACTCGATCGGCGAGCTGATCGACGACGTGAATCGGCACGGGTACTACGGGGGGGTCCGGCTGATCAAGGCCGCGACGCGACGGTTCGGCGACTACTGCCACGCGCACCACGTCGCGCTGGAGCGCAAGAACTTCACGATCCGCTACGCCTCCGACATTCCCCGGCTGGTCGGGATGGCGGGCTCGAGCGCGATCATTACCGCCACGCTGCGAGCCCTGATGGCGTACTACGGCGTGCAGATCCCGCTGCCGTGCCTGCCGGGGCTGATCCTCTCGGTCGAGCGCGAGGAGCTGGGGATCGAGGCCGGGCTGCAGGACCGCGTGATCCAGGCTTACGAAGGCGTGGTCTACATGGACTTCAACCGGGAGCTCATGCGCGAGCAGGGGCACGGCCGCTACGAGGCGATCGACCCCGCGCTCCTGCCGCCGCTGTATGTCGCCTTTGACGCGAATCGGGCCGAGGGATCGGAGCGGGTGCACAACCGGCTGCGCGCGCTGTTTGACGAGGGGGAGCCGAAGGTCGTCGCCGCCATGCAGGAGTTCGCCTCCCTGGCCGAGCAGACCCGGGACTTGCTGCTGGCCGGCCGGGGCCGCGAGATCGGCGCCGTTCTGGACCGCAACTTTGATCTCCGGCGCGCGATCATGCACATCTCGGCGGAGAACCTGGCGATGATCGAGACGGCGCGCTCGACCGGCGCATCCGCCCAGTTCACGGGGTCGGGCGGGGCCATCATCGGGACGTACGAGGGGGAGAAGATGTACCGGGCGTTGGAATCGAAGCTGACCGCGATCGGAACCACCGTATTCAAGCCAAAGATCATATGAAGAAAGTCACCAAAGCCGTCATTCCGGCCGCCGGGCGGGGCACCCGCTTCCTTCCGGCGACGAAGGCCCAGCCGAAGGAGATGCTGCCCATCGTCGATACACCCACGATCCAGTTCGTGGTCGAGGAGGCGGTCGCCAGCGGAATCCGCGATATCCTGATCATCACCGGCCGCGACAAGCGGTCGATCGAGGACCACTTCGACAAGAGCCTCGAGCTGGAGATGTGCCTGGAGCGCGGCCGCAAGACGGACATGCTGCACGACATCCGCAAGCTGTCCGAGCTGGCCCACATCCACTACATCCGTCAGAGCGAGCAGCTGGGGCTCGGGCATGCGATCAGCTATGCCCGCTACCACATGGGCAACGAGCCATTTGCCGTTCTGCTGGGGGACACGATCATCGCGTCCAAGGTTCCCTGCGTGAAGCAGCTCGTCACGGCCTACGAGGAGCTCGGCGGGCCGGTGGTGGGGCTGGAGCAGGTCGATCCCGACAAGGTCGGGCGCTATGGCATCATCAAGGGCGACCCGGTGGGGCCCCGCTCGTTCCGGCTGACCGGGATGGTCGAGAAGCCCAGCCCGGACAAGGCGCCCAGCAACTATGCGATCGGCGGCCGCTACATCCTGACGCCGGACATCTTTCACTATCTCGACCGTACGCCGGCCGGCATGAACGGCGAGATCCAGCTCACGGACGCGCTGCGCATTCAGGCCCGGCACACGCCCGTGTTCGGGCATCACTTTGAGGGCGTGCGCTACGACATCGGCGACCGGGTCGACTACCTGATCGCCCAAGTCGAGTACGCGCTGCGCCGGGAGGATCTGCGGAAGCGGTTCCTGCCTTACCTGCAGGGGATGCTGGGCAGCCTGGCCCCGCGGCGGGTTGCGAAGAAGCGGAGCGCGCGGAAGGATCGGTAGCGAGGTCGGCCGGGTTGACAACGAGTGGAGGTCGGTATGTGCACGGAACAGAAGAATTCGAGGGCGTGGTACGAGATCGCATACGTGGCCGCGCTGGTGCTGCTGGTGCTGAGCTTTTTCCTGACGAACCGCCACCGCATCGGCATCGTGGACTTCAGCCGGATTATCCGTGAGGTCGGGCTCGACTCCCGGATCGCCGACGACGGGCGGCTGCAGCAGCAGGCCGCGGCGATCAAGATCCAGGAGATCCAGGCCAAGGCGAACGCGACCATGAAGGGGCTGAACGAGCAACTCGAGAGCGCGACCGGCGCCAAGAAGCAGGAGCTCCAGAGCCAGTTCCTGGCGCTGCAGCGCGAGTTCCAGGAAGAGCGCAATGCCGTGCTGGCGGAGGTGAGCCGCCACAACGAGAAGGTCACGGCCACGTTCCAGCTGAGGATGGCGCCTGTGATCGCCCGCATCGCGGCCAAGAAGAGCCTGGATATGGTCCTGGACGCCCGGGCTGGCATTGCCTGGCGCGCGCAGGGCGGATCGTTCGATATCACCGACAAGGTCATCGAGGCGTCCCGGTCCCTGTTCGCGACGAATGCCCCGCTCATCGACGACGAACTGCTGAGCCCGTACCTGACCACCGGCAAGGCGATCGGGGCCGCCCCCTTGGCCGCAGAGCCGGCGCCCACCGCGGCCAAGTGATGGAACGGTACCGTCGGGCCAAGGGCAAGCAGAAGCTCCTCGGAAGCCACCAGAAATGCTGGATCTGGGGGCGCAATCTAGTCCGGGAGACCCTCTCTGCAGGACGCTGGCAGATCTTGGACCTCCGTCTGGCGGATGATCTGCCGGCCGACCAGGCGGACGCCGCCCGGGCGGACGCCGCCCGTCTGGGCGTGCCGGTCGAGGCGGCGCCCGCGGAGGCGCTCACCCGGCTCTGCCATTCCGGCGAGCATCAGGGCTTTCTGGCCCGGATGGCGGACTACCCCTACGCCGGCGCTGAGGAGGTTCTGGGAGCGGGCGGCGCTCGCGCCTTCCACGTGATCTGCGACGGCATTCAGGACCCCTACAACTTCGGCGCGATTCTGCGGTCCGCTGAGATTTTCGGAGCAGCGAGCGTCTTCATCGGCCAGTCGGGTCAGGTTCGTGTGACGAGCATGGTTGCCCGCAGTTCGGCGGGGGCGGTCAATCGTCTGGCCATCGCCGAGGTGCCGAGTCTGCCCGACCTGGCTCTCGATCTGAAGAAGCGGGGCATCCGGATTGTCGGTGCCAGCGAGAAAGCCGGGCAGGCGCTGTCGCACGCCGACCTGACCGGCGCCGTCGCCGTGGTGGTGGGCAACGAAGGGCGGGGGATCAGCCCGGAGATGCTCGCGGCTTGCGACGTCACGCTGCGCATTCCGCAAGCGGGCCGCATCGGCTCGCTCAACGCCGCCGTGGCCGCCGGGATCTTCTTCTACGAGGTCAGCCGGCAAAGGGCAGGGTAGCTGGCGACTGGTGGCAAGAGCGGTTCATCCGGGCTTCGCGCGGCCGAACGGTTCGTCTCAAGGGTTGACAGGGGAAGGATCCGGCGGGCGACACGGACGCCGTTCCTCCAGTCTAACGAAACGGCCAGTATCCATGGATACTGGCCGTTGAGTTTGCGGCGTATCGAACTCGGGGCAGTCTGCACGTGGTGAGAGATATGCGAGGCCGACCACCCTCCTCAGTACACTCCCCTTTGTCGCTCGGGTGCCTGCGAGAAGCTGTCGAGATACGCCTCCGCCTTCTCATGCAGAGGCCGGAAGAGGGCATGAGCTAACCCAAGTTCGTCAGTCTTGAAGGCAAAAGCGCTGGTTTGTTGGGCTTTTTGACGTTCACTACCCGTTTTTCTCCACTACATTTTGCACGGTCTTCGGGACGCTCGGGAGTTCCAGGCCCAGGCGGGCCAGCAGTTCGGCCACCGGGCGATCGGGGCGGGCGACCACTCGCAGGCGCACCTCGCGCGGCTCCTGGCTATCGGGTTGCTTCACCGGCAAGACCACGTCCATGCTGCGCACCGTGGCCACTTCCTTGAGCAGTTGGCGGGAACAGTTACCCAGCCCCTTACCCCGCATCCACATCTCCAAGGTCCGCCACAGCGCCAGAGTCAGGAAGCAGACCAGGATGTGTGCCTCCACCCGCTGGGTCTTCTGGTGGAAGACCGGGCGCAGACTCAGATCGCTCTTGCTGATGCGGAACGCATCCTCGGCTTGGCTGAGTTGGATGTACCAGCGCCACAGCTTGGCGGGGTCCTTTTCCGGGCAGTTGGTGCGCAGCAGATACGCTCCGTGAGCGAGTTCGGCCCATGCGCTGCGTTCGGCGTGCTCGGCGATCGCGAGCCCGGTGGCGTGCCCCTCGGCGTTCCGTTCCACGGTCACCGTGATCAACCGTTCGGCAGTCGGAAAGCGCCCGAGCCATCGCCCGATCCGCCGTTCGATGAGGCCCGGGTCTCGGGCTGGCCGCTTTTGCAGCGAGGCGTGAGTCTGGTCGAGTTGAGCGCGGAGGCGTTTGCGCGCCAACTCCGTCATCGCCGCTTCCTTTTCGCGCCGCGCGCTCGAACGGCACAGCACATACTGCTCGTGGGTGCCGCCATCGGGATGCGGCAGGAGTTTGACTTCCACGCCAGCTTGGACTTCCGTCCAGTTCGCCTTCTCCAGCAGGTGCGTCTGAAAGTGCTTGAGCTGGCTCTTGGGCGTGCCCACCAAGTAGCAGGCGTGGCGGGCACGCAGGAAGTCGATGTTCTCTTCACTGATCATCCCCCGATCCATCACCCAGATGCGGTGGGCTTGGCCATACTTCTTCTCCATCAACTCCACCATGTCCTCGACGGTGGCCACGTCGGCCGTGTTGCCCGCGAACACCTCGTAGCCGACGGGCAGGCCCTCCGGCGTGACGACCAAGCCGATATTGACCTGTTTGCAGTCTGGCCGATGGTCCCGGGAGTATCCACGGGCGGCTTTCTCGTCGGCCACGGCTTGGCCTTCAAAATAGGTGCTGGTCACGTCGTAGAGCAGGAACTCGAACTGCACCCCAAACCAGTCCCGGTATCGGTCCAACAGGTGGGTGCACAACGCATCCTTGTGCGCCTGCAGCACGTCCAGCCCGCGGTACAGCCGGCTGTCATTGACCTGGCTGAACGGCACGCCCAGCAGGTCCTCCAGCACACTGTCGGCATACCAGCGCTCGGCCGTTTCCAGCTCGCTGCGCTGTCCGCAGAAACGAGCGAGGGTCAGGATGCACGCCGTCAGGGCCCACGGCACATCTTCCTGGCCAGGCTCCAGGAGTTGCTCCAGAAGCGTATGCAGTCCCAGGCGCCTCCACAGAGCCAGGCCGAGATAGACCTGACCGAACTCGCGGACGCGCTCCACCCGCACCCCGCTCAAATCCACCTGCGCCCATTGCGCCTGCGCCACCGCAGGCAACGGCTCTCCCAGTTCACCTTGGACCGGAGCCGGTGTTCGCCCCTCCAGCAGATCGGCCACCTGTTCCCAGCCGTGCCGACTTCGGCTTTCCAGCCCCGGCTCCTTGCCCAAGGTAGCCACGACCTCTTGCCGCGGACCCTTGGCGGTGCGCACGGTCTTCACCAGAGTCCAGTACTCGTAGCACTCCCCATCAACGGCACGACGATTCCGGCGCAGATACATGCCCGAGAGAATACGGCGCGGCCCCCAGCCGCCACAATGGCCTCTTCTCCACTACACGCCGTCCGCAGCAGCCAGAACGCCAAAAGCCCAGCAAAGTCATCCGACTCCACCGAAAAAGGGGCGGGTTTGCTGCTCCGACTGACGAACTTGGGCTAACTCGTTGGTGGGTCCATCGCGGCGGTGTCGAGTCCTGTGCCGCTTGATCTCCTGTAGACGCTCTTGTTCCCAGTCTTTGAGATCCGTGTATCTGCAACGGTCGGCAAGCGTGCAGAGGTAGATGTCCAACGAATGCTCCGCATTCAGTATGAACGCGGCATCATTTGTCTGCCCGGTGTAATAGGTGTGGCGAGCAGGGAGTAGACGCCGTACGCATCCGCAACGTTCGTTGAGGTTTCCTGACGGTGTGCCCCAGATCGCCAACCGAGCCAGAAAGTGGTCGCGCCGAGCACGGCGCAGGTAGCGCCAACCCAGAGCGATGCAGTCAGCCGTCTCATCGGTGAAAACGGGCACCTCTGCTTGATGTGCTGTCTCAGAAATGGGCGTACAGAATGAAAGTCATCCTGAGCAAAGCGAAGGATCTTATGCTATGCGACCACGCCCGGGATTCCCCGCTTCGCTCGTAATGGCACTACCGCGTCGTTGCGATTCCGTTGCGGGACACCACGCTACTGAAGGAACGGGTTTGTATCCCGCTCCGCCTCGATGGAGGTGGACGGCCCGTGCCCCGGGTAGACGGCCAAATTTCCCGGCATGGCGGCGAGGCGCTTCAGGCTTCGTTCGAGCACCGACCAGTCTCCGCCGGGCAGATCGGTCCGGCCGACCGATCCGGCAAACAGCGTGTCTCCCGTGAAGAGGGCCCGCGCCGTCTTGAACCAGTAGCAGACGCCGCCCGGCGTGTGCCCGGGTGTCGCCAGGATCTCATACGCGAGGCCGGCGTCCTCCCACGGCTCGCCATCGCCGACCAGCCTGAACTCCGTCGTGGGCGTCCGGGCGCTGGGGTAGAAGGGGAGGAACTGATTCCCGGGATCAAAGGCCCACTTCCGGTCGCTCGCGTGCATCGCCACTGGCGCGGGGCGCGTGTCGCACAGCTCGGCCACCGCCGAAATGTGGTCGATATGCCCGTGGGTCAGGAGGTAGGCGGACACCGTGAGCGAGCGAGCGGATAGCATCGCGTCGATCTGGGCGGCATCCGCGCCCGGATCGATCACGAGCGCCCGGCGATCTCGTCCTTCAACGATGAAGCAGTTGACGCCGAACTCGCCGACGGTTAGGGATTCGATATTCATGCCGATCGCTCCTTGCCCTGTCGGCGGTTACGGGTCCGACAGCGGGAGGTCCACCGCGACGCCGCGGCGCCAGCTTCGGAGGACCGCCTCGGTAAACTCCATATAGCGTACGCCATCGGCGAAGGTCGTTCGCCGGACGGGCTCTGTCCCGCGGATGGCGCCCACGAACTCCGCCTCGACCCGCCACCCGTCCGGCTGGCCGGACAAGTCGGCGAGGACGCCGAGAGCCGCATCGCCGCGCCGCCCGCCGAGGAGGCGCCGGCCCCCGATATCCAGGTGCAGCGTGCCCTCGCGCCCGTACAGCGCCGCGTGCGAGCCCGGGTGGAACCCCGTCACCGCGCTGAACCGGAAGTGGGCGGCGGCCCCGCATTCGAGGTCCGCGAGCACCTCGACGTGGTCCGGGATGGTGACCTCGCGCAGGCCGCCATCCGGCGTCGGGCGCTGGGGCACGCAGACGCGGGCGGTGGCGCTGACGCGCCGGGCGGGCCCGACCCAGCGCATGGCGGTTTCGTACCAGATGCCCAGCGTGAGCATGTTGCTTCCGCTGAGTGCGGCGTCCTGGCGCCAGTGAAGGGGCGCGGCGTGATCGACGAAAGACGACGTGGTGGCGCAGAGGTCCAGGGCGAGCAGTTCGCCGATGTAGCTCTCCGTCAGCCGCCTCGAGATAAGCTCGTCGAATCCCAGCGTGAAGGGGGCGGGCACGACCTGGGCCACCACGTCGGGGCGGGCCCGCGCCGCTTCTCCCATGGCGTGAGCCTCGGCGGCGTTCATGGCCATGCGCGCTTCGCACAGCACGTGCTTACCCGCTGCGAGCGCGGCCAGGGTGGCGGGCGCGTGCAGGCAGGGCCAGGTTCCGATGCAGACCGCGTCGATGTCGGTTGCGCTGGTGAGGTCGCGCCAGTCGTCGTATACGCGGGGGATCCCGAACTCCCGCGCCACGGCCTCGCCGGACGGCCGGGTGCGGTTGGCCACGGCCACGATCTCGACGCCGGGCAGCGCGTGGAAGCCCGGGATGTGCCGGGCCTTCGTATTGGCGCCGGCGCCGATGATGCCGACGCGGATCGTTCGCAAGGTGCTCATGGGGCTCCAGCGGGGGGGAGGGCGGCCCGGCGCGCCGCTTACGCGGGGCGCGGGATCGGGATCTCCGTTTCCGTGCGATCGGCGAGATTCTTCAGGCGCAGCGTGCCGCGCTGGACATCGTCCGGGCCGATGTAGACGGCTTGGCCGTCTGCGGCCTTGCCGACGCGGCCGAAGAATGACTTGGGTTTCTCCTTCTGGAGGGCGAGGTCCACGTCGCGCCCCGAGGCCCGGTACTGGAGCGCCAGGCGGGCGGCGACGTCGGCCTGGGCGTCGTCCATGTACCCGATGGAAAGAAGGCCGGGGCGTCGCGACGAGGGGAGCCGGCCCTTGTCCGCCAGAAGCTCGGCGACGACGACGTCCCCGAAGCCGAGCCCGACCGCGGATGCGGGGCGGCCGCCGATGTCGCTGAGCAGGCGGTCGTAGCGCCCGCCGCCGAAGATCGCGCGGAACTTGCGCTCCGTGTCGAATGCCTCGAAGACGATGCCGGTGTAGTATCCCAGGCCGCGGATCACGGCGATGTCGAACGCGAGGCGATCGGCAATGCCGTAGGCGGCGGCGAGCTCGAACACGCGGCGCAGGGACTGAAGCGATTGCGGCTCGCCTCCGAGCCGGGCCGCGGCCTCGTCGAGCGAGGTGATCCGCATGAGGCCGAATACGGCCTCCATGGCCGCGGCGTCGAGGCCCTCCTGCCGGAGGAGGTCGCCGATCGCGGCGTCGTCGATCTTGCCGCGCTTGTCGAGCGCGAGGAACGTCGCCGCGTGGTGCGCCTGCGGGATGCCGAGCGCCAGCAGCAGGTCGCCGAGGAGGGCCCGGCTGCTGAGGCGGACGACCACGTCGCCGGCCCCCAGCCCGAGGAGGGACAGGGCGTGTACGGCCGCGGCGATGACCTCGACCTCGGCCGAAAGCGAGTCGGCGCCGACGACGTCGAGGTTCCACTGGTAGTGCTCGCGCTTCCGGCCGCGCGACATGCGCTCGTAGCGAAAGCACTGCGCGATGGTGAACCACTTCAGCGGAAACGCGAGCTGGCCCTGGCGGGCGACGATCATGCGGGCCAGGGTGGGGGTCATCTCGGCGCGGAGGGCGAGGTCGCGGCCGCTCTTGTCCTGGAAGGTGTAGAGCTGGTCGGCGATCTCCTCTCCGCCCTTGCGCTTGAGCAGATCGAGGCTTTCGACGACGCAGGCGTCATAGCGCTCGAAGCCGAAGCGGCGGGCGGCGGCCGTCCAAGCGTCGAACACGGCGGCACGAATCGCCATATCTTCGGGGTAGAAATCCCGCATGCCGCGCGGGGGCCCGAACGTGGCTTCCGATTCCGGCTGGGTCATGGCATACGCCTCCGAGGCCGCGGGACGCGCGGCGGGGTTTCTGGCAGCGATGGCGCGGGGCGGCGTCAGCCCTGGGGCGCGGCGGGCGCGGGAGCGGCTGCCGGCACCTTCAGGACGACTTCCTTCATCTTCTTGCCCGGCTTGAACTTCACGACCTTCCGCGGCGGGATCGTCACGGTGTTGTCGGGCTTGTTCGGGTTTCGGCCGATCCGGGACTTGCGGACCTTGATGGTGAACACGCCGAAGTCGCGGAACTCGATGGTCCGGTCCTGGGCGAGCGCGTCGGTCATGTAGTCGAGCATCTTCTGGACGATGTCGAACACGACCTCCTGCGTGAGATCCATCTCCTTGGCGATGCGCACGACGAGTTGACGTTTGGTCAGATTCGGCAGGTCGCTCACGGCATGCACTCCTTCCCTTGTCTGATGTCGCCCTTCGTTCGAGCCTACAGGACCAGCGAGCCGATGCTGTTGGCCGCTTCTCCCACGGGCACGAGCGCCGCTTTCTTCTCCGTCCGCAGCTTCAGTTCGATCTTGCCGTCCGCGAGCGAGCGCTCGCTGACCACGACTCGCACGGGAACGCCGAGCAGGTCCGCGTCCTTCAGCTTCACGCCGGCCCGCTCGTCGCGGTCGTCGAACAGCACGTCGATGCCGGCCTGCTCCAGCGAGGCGGCGAGGCTCTCCGCCACCCGCATGCTCTCCTCGTGCTGGGCGTTGAGCGGCAGGATAGCGACCTGGCAGGGGGCGATGGACATGGGCCAGACGATTCCGCTTTCATCGTGGGACTGCTCGATGATGGCCTGCAGCGTCCGCGTGACGCCGATGCCGTAGCAGCCCATGATCATCGGGTGCTTCTGGCCGGCCGCGTCCAGATACGATGCGTCCAGGATCTGGCTGTACTTCGTTCCGAGCTTGAAGACGTGCCCGACCTCGATGCCGCGCTTCTCGCGGAGCGTGCCGTCGCAGCGCGGGCAGCCGTCGCCCTCGCGGGCGATCGCCAGGTCGTGGTAGGCCACGGCCGAGGCGTCGCGCGCGAGGTCCACGTCCACCAGGTGCGCGTCCGCGGCGTTTGCGCCGACCGCGACGCCGCGGCAGCCCTCGAGCGTCTTGTCGGCGTACGCCGGGATCGCCAGGCCGACGGGGCCGGCGTACCCGACGGGCGCGCCGGTCACCTTGCGAATCGTCTCGTCATCCGCCAGGGCCAGCGTGTCGGCGCCGAGCGCGCGGGCGAGCTTGCGCTCGTTCACGTCGCGGTCGCCGGGCACCATCGCGGCTACGGGCTTCCCGTCGGCGATGTAGATCATCGTCTTGACGAGGGCGGAGGGAGGGATCTTCAGGAACGCCGAAACCGCCTCGATCGTGCGCTGGCCCGGCGTGGCCACGGACCGGGGCGCGGGGCCGCACGGAAGGACGGCGGACGGTCCCGGGAACCGGCGCTCCGCCTTCTCCATGTTGGCGGCGTAATCGCAGGACGCGCACTCGACGATGCCGTCCTCGCCGGCGTCGGCCAGTACCATGAACTCGTGCTACGCGCTGCCGCCCATGGCGCCGGTGTCGGCTTCGACGATCTTCACGCGGAGGCCGCAGCGCTCGAAGATGCGCACGTAGGCGTTGTACATGGCCTGGTAGCTGACGTCGGCCGCCGCCCAGTCCACGTCGAAGCTGTACGCGTCCTTCATGATGAACTCCTTCGCGCGCATCAGGCCGAAGCGCGGGCGGATCTCATCGCGGAACTTGGTCTGGATCTGGTAGAAGGTCTTGGGCAGGTGCCGGTAGGAGTTCAGTTCCCGGGCCACGAGGTCGGTGATGATTTCCTCGTGCGTGGGCCCCAGAACCAGATCCCGGTTCTGGCGGTCGCGGATCTTGAACATCACGTCCTTCAACACCTTGTACCGGCCCGTCTGCTCCCATATCTCGCGCGGGTGGAGGGCCGGCATCAGGAGTTCGATCGCGCCGGCGCGGTTCATCTCTTCCCGAATGATCGCCTCGACGTTCCGCAGCGCCTTCAGGCCAAGCGGCAGGAACGAGTACAGGCCGCCGCCGAGCTTCCGCATGAGGCCGGCTCGCAGCATGAGCTTGTGACTGGCAATCTCGGCTTCCTGCGGATCGGCCCGCAGGGTGGGTATCATCGTCTGTGACCAGCGCATGGATTTCCTTCCCTTCGGCGCGAGATTTGACATCAAAAGCCGCGCTTCGACAAGTATTTAGTGCGATTGCGCGGAGTCTGCCGGAGCCGGCGCCTCGAGGACGTCGCCGCGCACGGCGTCCGGGCGGACCGTCACGACCCGGTCTGCGAACGGCGCTCTTGGCGTAGCCGGCCCGCTCGAACCGGCGGCGATGGACGCCGTTTCGGCCCGGTTCAGGCGGCACCCGACCGTCTTGAACGATACGCGCGGCCGGCTCATGCGTCGGCGGATAGAACGGCGCCCGTGTTGGCGCTGGTGACCAGCCGGGCGTAGCGCCCCAGCCAGCCGTGCGTCACGCGCGGGACGAACGCCTTGAGCTCCGTGCGCCGCCGGGCAAGCTCGTCGTCGGACAGCTCGACCTCGAGGATTCGGGCGTTGATATCGATGCGGATGCTGTCGCCCTTGCGGAGCAGGGCGATGACGCCTCCGGCCGCCGCCTCGGGCGAGACGTGGCCGATGCACGCGCCGCGCGTGCCGCCCGAGAACCGCCCGTCGGTGATCAGCGCCACGTTCTCGCCGAGCCCCTGGCCCATGATGTAGGAGGTCGGCCCCAGCATCTCCTGCATGCCCGGCCCGCCCCGGGGGCCCTCGTAGCGGATCACGACCACGTCCCCGCTCTTGACCTGGCCCTTCAGGATGCCTTCGCAGGCTTCCTCCTGGGACTCGAAGATCACGGCCGGTCCGCGGAACTTGAGCATGCTCGAGGCCACGCCGGCCTTCTTCACGACCGCCCCGTCGGGCGCCAGGTTCCCGCGCAGGATGGTCAGCCCGCCATCGGTCGAGTATGGGTTCGAGAGCGCGCGGATCACGTCGCGATCCTTCACGTCCGCCCGCGAGACGTTCCGCGCCAGCGACTTGCCGGTGACCGTGATGGCCTTCCCGTGGATCAGCCCCTTGATGGCCGAGATTTCCTTGATGATGGCGCTGACGCCGCCGGCCCGGTCCACGTCCTCCATGTGGAAGCGAGAGGACGGCGCGACCTTGCAGATGTTCGGGCAGCGGGTCGATATGTCGTTGATCCGGCCGAGGTCGTAGGCCACGCCGGCCTCCCGCGCGATGGCAAGCGCGTGCAGCACGGTGTTCGTGCTGCCGCCCATGGCCATGTCGACGGCGAAGGCGTTGTCCATGCTGTCGCGCGTGACGATCTCGCGGGGCAGGGGGCCCCCGGCCTTCGCCATCTCGACGATGCGGCGGGCGGCCTGGCGGTAGAGCTTCCGCCGGGCCGGGTCCACCGCGAGGATGCTGCCGTTCCCGGGCAGGGCGATGCCGATCGCCTCGCACAGACAGTTCATGGAATTGGCCGTGAACATGCCGGAGCACGAGCCGCAGGTCGGGCAGGACTTCTCCTCGAGCGCGCCGAGGTCGGCTTCGCTGATCTTCTTGCGCGTGCAGGCGGCCACGCCTTCAAAGACGCTGATGAGGTCGAGCGACTTGCCGTCCGCCCCGACGCCCGCCTTCATGGGCCCGCCGCTGACCATCAGCGTAGGGATGTTGGTGCGGACCGCGCCCATCAGCATGCCCGGCACGATCTTGTCGCAGTTCGGGATGCAGATCATCGCGTCGAAGCAGTGCGCCCGGACCATGGACTCCACGCAGTCCGCGATGAGTTCGCGGCTGGGCAGGGAGAACTTCATCCCGGGGTGGCCCATGGCGACGCCGTCGCAGATGGCGATCGTGTTGAACTCGAATGGGACGCCGCCCGCCTCGCGGATGATCTTCTTGATGTAGGCGGCCACCTGATTGAGGTGGACGTGCCCGGGCACGATCTCCGCGAACGAGTTGCACACGCCGATAAACGGCTTGTCGAAATCCTCGGACTTCACGCCGGCCGCCCGTAGCAGGCTCCGGTGCGGTGCGCGCTCGACGCCCTTCTTGACCTGATCGCTTCTCATAGGTTGCCTCGCTTCGTGTTGACCCATCAGCGGCAGATCATAGGCCATCGGTTCGGTGGGGTAAAGGACGCTCGGGTCGACAGGACGACTCGGCCGCCCGGTCCGGCGCCGGGCGGTGCGATTCCGAGATGTCGGGGGAAGAGCAAAAGCGGAAAGCGCGTGGAGCGAGCAAAAGCGGAAAGCGGCCTATGCTGGCCGTCCATGACGACGGGCCGGGCGTGCCGGCCGATCAGGTCGATAGCATCTTCGATCCGTGTTTCACGACAAAGCCTGACGGCACCGGCATCGGGCTGGTGGCGGTCAGAGCCTTCGCGGCTTCGTGCGGCGGTGCGGTCTCGGTCGGCCAGTCGCCGTTGGGCGGCGCCCTGTTCCAGATTCGCATCCCGACGGCGACTAAGCCCTCCGCACCGTAACGGGGCCCCCGGCGCCCCGGGCGTGAGGCAGGAGCACCGCCTCCGATCCGACAAGGCGAGTGCCTCGGGCTTGCATCCGACGGCATCTTCGGCCATCTTCCGTGGCGTGGGGTTCGAGTGCCGGCTGCCGCGCGGAATCGTTCCGTGCGGCGCGACCGCAGGGCGCTCCCACTGGAGATTCGATATGATCCCGCCGCGTCCCGTCATCCGCTGGCCCGGCCGCAAGCCGCGGTCCACGCCCATTCCGCTCGCGCGTGACCCCTTCGTCAACACGCCGCTGCTCCGGCTGACGCCGGGCGCGGACGGACTCGACCGGTTCTGGATCTCGTCCTTCAACGGCGCGTTCGGCTCTCTGGGCGTCTGCGTCAACGAGATGGGCCAGGCGCGGCTCTATCCCTTCGGGAGTTTCCGGCATCCGGGTTTCTACAGCGCCGCCCAGACGGGGCCCGACACGCTGTGGCTCTGCGGCAACCTGGCCGCCATGGTGCGGCTGGATTTGAAGACCGGCCAGTTCGAGGCATTTCCAACCGGCGCGCCATCGGCGCTGGTGTTTGCCGGCATGGCCTACGATGAGCCGACCGGGAAGCTGCTGGCCACGGCCTATCCTCCGCCGAAGACCGTCGCCGTCGCGTTCGACACCCGCGCGCGCCGGACGGTTCGAATCCACGAGCTGCCGACCCCGGACCACTACCAGCGGAGCAGCTACGCGCATGCGGACGGCACGCATTCGATCGAGCTGCAATGCCCCGGCCTGACGTTCGCCCGCTGGGATCCGCGCGCAGAGTCAATCGACCTGACCCCCCTGGCGAAGGATCTCGACGTTCACGGCGGCGGCAATCTGGTGTACCGCCTGATCGCCGGCGACGACGGGCGGCTCTACATGCCGGGGTTCGGTTGGTACGACCCGGTGACGCGGAGCATCGGGGAAGGCCCGCGGCCGGACGATGAAACGGCCACGTGGTTCGTGCGCGACGCCACGCATGCCTACGGCCAGAAGCTCGGGAGCACGGTGTTTCGGCGCTGGAATCTGCGGACCGGCGAGGTCGGCGACGTGGGCGACTACCCCGGGGCCGGGCTGAGCTTCATGTGCACCGGCCTGACCCGGTCCGGCAAGCTGGTCGGGATGAGCAAGGACGGCGTGTTCACGCGGCTGGATGCCGCCACCGGCGTGATGGAGATGTCGCGGCGTCTGCCCACTGACTCGATCCAGCCCGCGGACTGCGTGATCCGGATCGACGGCGATCGCCTGCTCGGCACGCCGTTCATCACGCAGCGGTTCTGGGAAGCGAACCTCAGGACTAAGAAGGGATTCGACTGCGGAGCGGCCGCGCCGGGCGGAGGCGAGATCCTGCGCGTGTGGCGGCTGGGCGGGCGGATCTACATGGCGGCCTATACGGGCGCCGAGCTGATGGAATATGACCCAGCCGTGCATCCGCACTTCCCGGAGAACCCGCGGGTCGTGGCCAAGCCGCCGACGGGCATGCGGCCGGTCGCTTCCGCGGACGACGGCCGGCGGATCTTCTACGCCAGCAGCCATCACTACGGGCACCTGGGGTCCGTGGTGACGCGATACGACACGAAGACCGGGCTGGCGTTCTACCGGGACAATCCGCTGCCCGACCAGCAGATCGTGAGCCTCGCATACGAGAAGCCGACGAATAGCCTGCTGTGCGGCACGACGTACGAGGCGGACTGCGCGAGCGTGGCGCCGAGCTCGAGCGAGACGGTGCTGGCGCGGCTTGACGCCGGTACGCTGGACGTGGTGGAGCGCACCCCGGGGCCGGCGGGCAGCGTGGGCGCCCGCTTGATCGGCCCGCTGGGCCGGGGTCGGTGGCTCGGGACGTGCTGGGGTACCTTCGCTGACGGCGCGGGGATGCGCTGGTTCGCGTTCGACGCCGCAGCCTTCTCGACACCCGGTCCGGATGAGCTTCAGACGCTCGAGGGGTGGCACTCCAGCTCGTGGGACGGGGGAGTGCAGTACGCGGGCAAGCCCGGGTTCTTCGTTCTGAAGGTCGGCCCCCGGATCGAGCTGTGGGACATGCGGCGTCCGCGGTGCGTGCGGGTGCTGGGCGACAGCGTGCATCTGGGCAGCTTCTTCGTGCAGGGCCGGGACGTCCTGATCTGGAGCGCCTGGGACGTGTTCGTTCTGGAGAACGCTCTGTAGGGCGAGGATATCCGCATCCCGCTGAAGCTGCGGGGAGATCCCGAACAGGTGCTGACGCTGGCTCGAACCTATGCGGGGGACCTCCCACTCGACTGGGCGGCCTGGCGCGCGGTGGAGATCCCTAGATGAAGCGCGTTTTGTGCATGCTGTTCGCGGCGGCGGCCCTGGCAGGCGCCGCGGAGCCCGAAGCCCTCCCTCTGGCGCACTGTGACGGCACGGGCCGGATCCGGGCGATCCTGTGCGACAACGACCTGGTGCCGCTGGAGACGGAGATCCGGGTTCCGGATCGCTCGTGGGCGCACGTGGGGAACCAGGGGTTCTGGTCGGTTAACTCCATCCGGTACGCGGAGACGAACGGCCTCCGGCAGTGGGACGGCGAGATCCGGGTCGATGACCGGCAGACGTGCGCGTTCCGGCAGACGATCCGCGAGGAGGTCGGCCGCGTGCAGATGCGGGCCAGGCTGCAGGGCGGGCGCGACCTCGAGAGCGCGGGCGCGCACCTGTTCGTGTCCATCCCGGTCGGCCTGTTCGCGGGCGGCACCTGCCGGATCCGGCGCCCGGACGGCACGCGCGAGTACATCCAGCTCCCGGTCGAACCGCCGGAGTCTCCACACGTCTTCACCGGCGAGGTCGAGCGGGTGGTCATGGTGGATCGCGGCGGCCGGGTCATGCTGGAGGTCGTCCTGGAGCACCCGCGCGGGGTAACGATCCAGGACGATCGGCGCTGGAATGTGCGGACGTACTCCCTGTTCGTCCGGTTCGGCGACCTGGCGGGCGGGGAGCCGGCGGAGGTGGGAGTCGCGCTGCGGCTCGCGGGCGCGGCAGATCACGCGCCGGCCCGGCTGAGCCTCGACGCGACGCGCGAGCGCTACGCGCTGGACGGCTTCGGGGGAAACTTCGCGTATGCGCTGGACTCCCCGGTGACGCGCCACAACCTGGAGCGGCTGCGAATCCGCTGGGCCCGGACGCAGATGAGCCTGGCCGAGTGGGAGCCGAAGAACGACAACGGCGATCCGGCCGTTGCGGACTGGGGCTCGTTCGAAAAGCGCGACGAGGCGGGGTCGGCGCTGCGGCGGGAATTCGAGATGCTTCGCGCGCTGTCGGGCCGCGGCGCGCGGCTGGTGGCAAGCGTGTGGGACCTGCCCGAGTGGATGTACGAGGATCCCGGGAAAGGGGCGGGGGCGCCGGGCCGGCGCATCGCCGCCGCGCGCTGGGGCGAGGTGCTGGAGTCCGTCGGAACGTACCTTCAGTATGTCAGGCGCCGCTACGGGGTGGAGCCGGAGCTGTTTTGCTTCAACGAAAGCCTGGAGGGGATTCGCGTGAAGCTCACGGCCGAGGAGCACCGGGATGCGGTCAGGCGGATCGGCGCGCACTTCGCGAAGCTGGGCCTGCGCACGAAGCTGCTGCTCGGGGACGCCGGGCAGATGCGGGGGACGCACGGCTACCTCGATCCGTCGCTGGCGGACCCCGAGGCCATGGCCGCGGTGGGCGCGATTTCGGCGCACTCGTGGGGCGGCGCGTCGGCGGCGGAATACGCGGCGTGGGGCCGGGCGGCGCGGCAGGCTGGCCGACCGCTGCTGATCGCCGAGGTGGGCTGGGATCCCTGGGCTTGGCATGCGCCGTGGTACATCCAGAGCCCGTACTACGCCGTTCAGGACCTGCGCATCTGGCAGGAGCTGCTGCTGTACGCCGAGCCGCAGGGGCTGATGTACTGGGAGTACAGCAACGACTACCCGCTGTCTCGCGTGGTGCGCGAGGGCGGCGTGGAGCGGGCGGTGCCGGGCATGCGCTTCTGGCTGGTCAAACAGCTGTCGGATTGCACGCCGCCCAACGCGCGGGCCATCGGTGCGTCATCGGATCACGCGCGCGTGCTCATGACAGCCTTCCGCGGCGGCTCGGGCGGCCGGACCGACACCGTCATCCACGTCGCAAACCTGGGCGCGGAGCGCACGGCTGAGCTGTCGGGCCTGCCCGAAGGCGTGGGCGCGCTGCATGCGGTCGAGACGGCATGGGGACGCAACATGGCGCCGCGCGCGGATGTTCCGGTGCTGGGTGGCACGGCCCGCTTGGAGCTGTCGCCGCTGTCGCTGCTGTCTCTGACGACGGCTCCGGCGGGCCTTCCCGACCGGTGAAGCGGGCCGTGCCCGCGTGATGGCGGCGGTGGGCCACAGGCGGTCGATGGAGCAGGTGAAAGCATGGGCTTCCGGCTGGCCCCGGGCGGTCTGGTCCTCTATATGAGCGACGGGAGGGAAAGATGAGGATTTCGTCTTCACGAGAGATGTCACCCGGCATGCGGATCTTCTTTTCACGGGTCTTCCCCTTGCCGTTCATCGTGGTTGGCGCGCTGACGCTCTATTTCGGCGGGCGAGGGGTGTATCGGGCGAAGGAGAGCGTGTCGTGGCCGGCGGCGGAAGGGCGGATTCAGAACTCGTCCGTGGAGTATCACAAGGGCAGCAAGGGCGGCGGCACGTATCACGCGGAGATCCGATACACGTTCGATGTGGACGGGCAAACGCGCAGCGGGAATGACGTCGCATTCGGCGACTACGGGTCCAGCAGTTCATCGCACGCGCAGGGCATCGTCAATCGGTATCCCGAAGGTCGTGTTGTCTCGGTTCGCTATCTCGCCAGTGACCCGGACGTCAGCGTTCTTGAGCCCGGCATCAAGGCGCAGTCCTGGTTTCTGCCGGGGTTCGGCGTGATCTTCCTCCTGGCCGGGTCGCTCATGGCCGTCTTCCTGCCACGCGCGATGAAGAAGCCGGAGACGCCGAACAGTGAGGGTTCCTCGTCCGGTGCCGTGGGCCGTGCGGTTCGATAGCGCAGCGACACGGCTTGGGCCGGACGGCGGCGCGGCATCTCGCCCCGCCTGCGGCGTTGCCGGGGGACGGCGCGTACCGGAGTGCAGCGCCGCCCCCGGCGCCTTGCATCCGGGGCAATCTGCCGCACCGCCGTTCGGGCGCTTCGCGGACTCAGCGCGACCCAAGCCGCGTCGCGGTTCGCCCCGTTCCGTCGCGGACTCGGAACGGTGATTCAGAGGCACGTCCGACCTTCGACATTCTGCGCTTCCTTGTTCTGCTGTTCGATATTCTGTCGCAATGTTTCTGCTCCCGTTGGCGCTGTCTGCGCCGCCGCTGGCATTCCAAGTGTGGACCATGCTGTGAGAAAGGAGCTGCGGACCGACGAGTTGGATCGGCTCCGCAGATAGGGCCGTCTCGCCGAGGCGGCCGCTTGTCACCACGCGGTCTCTGTTGGTCGCATGGCGGGAGGGGCGCGTGCCACCGCGCCCGGCGAATGGCACGACCATGAGTTGCTTGACGCCTTCCTCCGGACGGCGCTAACTCTCGTCCATTCCGGGATGGCCATGACGTGAGGCAGGGGCGTCATACCACGGGGACGCGAGCACGGTCGTCGACATCAAGGGGCTACCGGACTTGCGGATGTGGATGTACGATCTGAAGGGATGGTCGGGGGGGCACGACTACATGAAGAAGCCGTGGAACCAGGTCTGGATTGGATGGCTGTTCTTTGTCCTCGTTCAGACACTCCTTGCCGTCGTCTTTGGGCTGATGGATCGACACGGACGCGACAGCTATTACACGAACCTCACGCACAGTACTGTAGGTTATCTTACCATCCTAGCGTCCTTTCTGGTGGTCTCCATCGGCACGTGGCGCTTGACACGACGTTTCGCGCACATGGTCGTGCGGTGCTGCTGCTTTCTGGTTGCTATAGCGCTTCCGCTGCTGATCGGCGTCGTCTGGGTGTGGGCTTGCATCTTCCTGTACTTCGGATGCGCCGGGCATGGGATGTGAACGGTTCGGCAGATAAACTGCCGCAGAGAGGCGCATGCAGAGCGCAAGACAAATTGAATGAGTCGGCGGTCGTACGGTCGTAGGACACGAGCCGGGAGGCTCGTGCCACGGAGGAGCGTCTGCCGCCGCTGGTCGATACGGCTGGGTGTAATTGGTTGCGGGTAGGTCGCGCCTG
>CAYSLU010000029.1:19222-52465 GCA_964431965.1 uncultured Verrucomicrobiota bacterium | reverse complement strand
CAGCATCCCCGCGCCGGCTCACTGGTGCGACGAATCCCCTTTTCTGAACCCCTGCCATGGCCGCGCCGGGTGCCCCACCGAACGCTTTGTTTCCAGCCCCCTTTGCGATATCCTCTTCGCGCCCTATGAAGACCACTGTCCTCGCCGCCATGCTGATCGCCTGGGCCGTCGGAGCGCCAGCGCTCGAGGTGGCGCTCGTCGCAGACCGGATCTCAGTGGACGCGAGCGCCGCCCCGCTCCAGGACATCCTCCGGGATCTCGCCGCCGCCGGCATCCGCGTCCAGGCCGATCCGCGCATCAACCCTCCCGTCACGGCGCGGTTCCGCGACCGTGATGTCGAGAAGGGCCTGCAGCGCCTGCTGGCGGACCTGGACTACGTCCTGCTCTGGGAGGTCGTCCGAGGCCCCGCAGGGCCGATCCCGCGCTTGGCTGAAGTGCGCGTGTTCCGCAAGGGCGAGGAGCACCTCATGCGGCCCGTCCCCGCCCCGGACCAACCCCCGAAACCAGCCCCGGGCACAGCCGGAACCGTCACCTACGTGAGGGGCGACGTCCTGGTCATGCTGAGGCCAGGCGCCGACGCGGCCGCGGTCAAACGCGTCCTGGCCGCCGCCGGAGGAACGATCGTGGACAGCATCCCCGAGCTCGGCATCTACCGGATCCGCATCACCAGCGGAGCCGATGCCTACGATGTCGCCCGCGCGCTCGCCGGTCATCCCGACGTGCGCCACGCCGAGCCGAACCTGGCCTATTCCACGCCATCGCCGGTCCCGCTGCCTGACGGAGCGCCTCCGGCCGCGCTCGCCCGATCGACCGTGCCCGCCAAAGGCGCCCCGGCCGTCGCCGTGCTCGACACGGGGTACGACCCCGGCGTCGGCCTGTCCAATCTGGTGGTCGCCTCGCTCGACGCCCTGAACCCCGCCCGCCCCATCACCGACTCGCAGGGGCACGGCACGCAGATGGCGCTCCTGGCCGGCGGCGCCGTCCAGCCCGCTGGCCTCACCGGCACAGCCTCATCCGCCTCCACGCCGGTCATCGCCATCCGGGCGTTCGACGACAAGGGCTACGCCTCGAGCTACAGCCTGATGCAGTCGATGGTCTTCGCGCTCAATAACGGAGCCCGGGTCATCAGCATGAGCTGGAGCTCCTCCCAGCACAGCGGGTTCATGGAGTCGTCCATGGCCTACGCCGCATCGAACGGAGCCGTGCTCGTGGCCGCAGCCGGAAACACGCCCTCCGGCCTGGCCACCTACCCCGCCGCCTACCCCGGCGTGATCGGCGTCGGCGCGTCCCTCCCCGACGGATCGGTCTGGTCGAACTCGAACTACGGCGCGTCGGTCGCCCTGAGCGCCCCCGGAGTCGCATCCCTCCCCGTCGGCTACCAGGGCCCGCCGGGGGCGTATGCCGGCACGTCCATATCGGCGGCCTTCGTCGCCAACACGGTCGCGCGCTACCTGGCCGCACACCCGTCGGCCAGCGCGCAGCAGGCCGCCCTCGCGCTCACCTCGGCGCTCAGCACCCCGTCGGGCTCCGGGGGAACGGCCCGGTACGGCGCCGGGTTGCTCGATGCGGCTGCGGTCGCCCGTCTGATGGGGAAGTGACGGAGCACAGGCGAATGACCCGAAACCCGGACCATGAGATGGCAGGAGCGTGGGGCGGGCTTCGCGTCGTGCTCGTGCACGACTGGCTCACCGGAATGCGCGGCGGAGAGCGGGTGCTCGAACTGTTCTGCGAGGCGTTTCCCGAGGCACCGATTCTGACCCTGGTCCACAACCGCCACGCGATCTCACCGCTCATCAACGGGCATCGGATCGAGACGTCCTGGGTGCAGCGCATTCCGGGGATTCACACGCGGTACCGCCATTTCCTGCCCCTCTTCCCCGGCGCCATCGAACGCCTGCGCGTCCCGGAGGCCGACCTCGTAATCAGCATCAGCCACTGCGTGGCCAAGGGGATCGTCCCGCCGCCCGGCGCGCGCCACCTCTGCTACTGCCTTACGCCCATGCGGTACGCCTGGACATTCTACGAAGAGTACTTCGGCCCGAGCCCCCTCAAGAAGCTGGTGCTCAAGCCTATCCTGGCCGCACTTCGCCGGTGGGACCGGCGCGTCAGCGGGCGGGTCGACCGGTTCGTGGCGATCAGCCGCCATGTCCGGGAGCGCATCCGGACGGCGTACGGGCGCGAGTCGGACGTCGTTCATCCGCCGGTCGATACGGCCTGGTGGACCCCGTCCCCCGCCGTGGCCCGCTCGGACTTCGACCTGATCGTCTCCGCGCTCGTCCCCTACAAGAGAATCGACCTCGCGATCCAGGCCTACGCCGGACTCGGCCGGCGGCTGAAGATCGCCGGCGTGGGCAGCGAGCTGGCCCGCCTCCGCGCCGGAGCGCCCCCGAACGTGGAGTTTCTCGGCTGGCAGAGCGACGACGACATCCGTCGCCTGTACCGGGAGTGCCGCCTGCTCGTGTTCCCTGGCGAAGAGGATTTCGGCCTCGTGCCCGTTGAAGCACAAGCCTGCGGGACGCCGGTCGTGGCCTACGCGCGCGGGGGCGCGACCGAAACGGTTCGGGACGGAGTGAGCGGCCGGTTCTTTCGCGAGCAAAGCGCCCAATCCCTGAGCGAGGCGGTACGCCACGCAGCCGCCGAGCCGTGGGACCCGGAAGCCATCCGCCGCCACGCCCTTCAGTTCGCCATCGGCCCGTTCCAGTCGGGAATGGGCCAGTCGATTCGCGCCTGCCTCGCCGCAGCCCGAGCCTGACCTCCGGCCTGAGCCGCGTCACCCGCCGCCCGTAGCAGCCGCCATCGGCATCCGGATCGTGACGCGACATCCCGAACCAGGCTGGGAGTAGATCTCCATCCGGCCGCCGGCCGTATCCAGCCGCTCGCGCAGGCTGAACAGCCCGAACCCCGGCAGGGGGCGACCATCTGCCAGCTCAGCCCGCTCCGAGTCGAAGCCCTGGCCGTCGTCCTCCACCGTGACCTCCACGCACCCGTTCGATTTCGCGATCCGCACGACCGCCCGGCTCGCCCGAGCATGCTTGATCACATTCAGCAGAAGCTCCCGCACGGCGTGAAAGAGCGTGACCCGGGTGACGCTGTCGAGCGGCAGCTCGCTGCGCCCACCCTCCACCCCGATCGCTACGCCGCTCTCCTTCCCGAGCGTCTCCGTCAGCCACTCCACGGCGGCTCCAAGCCCGATCTCGTGGAGAATCGGCGGGCTCAGCTGGAAGGACAGCGATCGCGTGTTCCGGATCGTCTCCTCAATCAGATCCCGCACGGACTGAATCGCTGCATCTCCGTCCGCGGTCCCGCCGCCCCCGACTTCCTCGAGCCGAAGCTTGCAAAGAACCAGCGCCTGGCCGATTCCATCATGCAACTCGGCGGCAATCCGGCGCCGCTCCTGATCCTCGGCCATCGCCAGCTCCGACGACATCCTCCGGATCTGGCGCTGGTAGCGCTCCGACTCCGCGGCTGTCCGCTTGCGCTCCGTGATGTCCCGGTTCGACACGCGCCGCCCCAGGAACCGGCTGTCTGCCGCTCCGAACACCGCCCGGCAGACATGCCCGATCCACCGCACGCCGCCGTCCTTCCGGATGATCCGGAACTCAACCTCCTCCGCCAGGTCATGCACGCGATCCCCGGTGTGGAAGGTCCGCACGTGCTGATCGAACGCCGCCCGGTCGTCTGGGTGCACGATGCGATCCACAAGCTCCGGGTCGGCCATGAACTCGGCCGCGGTGTAACCGCTGATGCGCTCGCAGGCGGGGGTGATGTAGACCACGTTCCGGTCCGGGGCGACCCAGTGCTCCCAGTCGTACGTGAACTCGGACATCGTCCGGAACTTCTCCTCGCTTGCGCTCAGGTCCGCCGTGCGCGCGCGAACCAGGTCCTCGAGGTGCTCCTGGTACTCCCGGACCTGGATCTCGGCCTGCTTGCGCTCGGTCACGTCCAGGACGTAGCCGTCCAGGTGCGTGACGGCGCCGGCCCCGTCCCGGAGCACGACCGTGTGGTCAAACACCCATCGCACGCGGCCGTCGCCCGTCCGGATGCGGTACTCCTGTCCGTACTGGGCGTGCCCGAGCCGGTGGTGCTCCTCCGACTCCGCCAGAACGCGATCCCGGTCCTCCGGATGGACGATGTCCAGGTATTTGATCCGCCCGGACGTAAAATCTTCCGCCCGGTATCCGAACCTCGTGACGTTCGGCGAAACGTACTCCATCGGCCGGCCCGGGTCGCTGAGCCATTTGAAGGCCACCACCGGACCCGACACGAACTGATTGCGCTCCCGCTCAAGCGCCCGCTCCATCACCACGCGCTCGGAAACATCGCGGCACAGCGTGAAGATCCGGAGGCCCTCACGCGTCGGGAGAACCGTAGCGTTCAGCTCCACCGTCGTGATGCGGCCGCCCGGGCGCACGTAGTCGATCCGGACGTTCGGGGCCCCGCCCGTCCGGAGGCAGCGCGCCACCTCGCACTCATTCCGCTCGCGGTCGTGCTCGGCCGTCCACTCCGTCACCAGACGGCCGAGGATATCCTCGAGCCGATCGTGCCCCGTCATGCGGACGTACGTCGCGTTGGCGTCCAGAACCCTCCCGTCACCGTCCAGCGTGACGAAGCCGGTGTGGGTCGTCTCGACCATCGCGCGGTACCGCTCTTCGCTCTCGCGCAGCGCCTCCTCCGCCCGCCGGCGCTCGGCCATCTCGGCATGCAGGCCGGTGTTCGCCTGGAACAGCTCGGCCGTGCGATCCTTGACTCGTTGCTCCAGCTCCTCGCGGGCCCGGCGCAGATCCTCCTCCGCCCGGCGCTGGTCCGTCACGTCGACGACCATCGCCTGCACGTGCGTGATCCGCTCGCCGTCCTTGAGCACGCGGTTCCAGTCGCGAAACCAGCGGACCTCACCCGACTTGCAGACGACGCGATACGCCTGGGACCACTCGAGGCGGCCCTCGGACAGGTAGCCCGCCACCTCCGCCTCCAGGCGCGCCACGTCCTCCGGATGCGTGATCCCGGGCCATGAGACCGATCCGCTCCTGAACTCCTGCCCCGTATACCCCATGACCTCGCGAACGTTCTCCGAAACGTATTCGACCGGCCACGCCCCCGGCTCCATACGCCACCGAAAAAGGGCCACCGGCCCACGATTGATGACCGCTTCCGTGGTGGCCAGCGCCTCGATGCTGCGGAGCATGGCATCGTGCGCCGCATAGCGCTCCGTGATGTCGTGGGCGATTCCCTCGACGGCCACCACGCGCCCGCTGGCGTCGCGGATCGGCGATTCCTTCACCTCCAGGCGGCGAACGCTCCCGTCGCGATGATGCGTTTCCACCTCATAGGGCGGCTGGTCACAGCCCTGGATGCTGAGCGCGGTGCGGCGGGCCGCCTCGGCGTTCAGCGGGCTGTCCGTCAGGTGCGCCGCAAAGTGCGCCAGGAACTCCTCGGGCGCAAACCCCAGCATGCGGGTCACATTCGGAGAGACGTAGTTGAACACGCCATCCAGCCCGTGACGGTAGAGGAAGTACTCACTCCCGAGGTTGGCCACGAAGCGCTCGAACATCTCGGCGGTGGCCTGGATATCGCCCAGGCGGAGCTCGATTTCCTGCCAGTACGAGCCAAGACCAGCGGCGTCATCGCCCGCCGCCCCACGGCGCGGATTCACGGATTTCCTGGGATCATCGGTCACGACGCCCCGCGCTCCCCTCAGCGGCCAGGCGGCAGGCGCCCGCATCCAAGGCCAGTTCAATGTCCGGCGTCTGCCCGGCGGCGTCCGCAGCACCAGCCCCGCGTGCGCCCCCACCGGATTCCGATCCGTGCGATCGGTCGGTCATGCGAAACGCCCCCTCGCTCTCGTCTGCCCGCGAACTCACCTAGCATAGTACCATCCGGTTGCCTGCGCTCGCCATCACCCGCTCACCGCCTGCGGCGGCGGCGCCCCAAGCGGTCGGAAGGTGGCATCCCGGCCCGCTCATCGGTGTCGTCGCGGAACATCCGACGGAATCGCCTCATGTGGCACCACTCCCAGATGCCCAGCGCGATCGCACTGGCCGCGACCAGGAGGAGCCCGATCAGGGCGTATCGACCCAGGCTGTACAGCCCGTCAGTCACCAGCAGCAGGTTCATGCTCGCCGTAATCGGCATCAGTTGCTCCGGATCCCCGCTTGACCGTCCGCTTCACGCCGTCGGAAGGGCGTACACGGCCACCGCCCGCCGATCCCCGTCTTCCGCTCCGAACTCGAACAGATAGGGCCGATCCAAGTCTGCCGCCACCATTCGGGCCGGCCGTCGGCCCGGGGTTCCCTCTACCAGCGAGGCCCCTTCCGGGACCCGACCCGCCCACGCGCGCACCGGGCACAGCCCCCCCCGCGCCCCCATCCCCCACTTGATCCACGCATAGTGCAGCCGCCAGCGCAGCGGCCCGCGGGTCCCGGCCCAGAATCCGTCGAGCAGACGGAACCGCTGCTCAAGCGAGAAGCCTGCGCCCACCCCGTGCTCCACTCCGTACGCCACAAACGCCGGCCAGAACCCGGCGTCTGCGTTCGCCGCGATCGCCACGTCCCGCAACGCGGCCGCATTGTAGTACCCGTCGACCAACCGGGAAAGCACGCGCGCAGCCCCGATCTCCTCCACGCTCATGTCCGGCGTGCGCAGGACCTCGTACGGCGGCTCCGGAGCAGCGGCGATTCCCAGCCGCTCCCGCTCCGCGGCCAGCCGCGTGCCCGGCAGCACCTTCAGGACCTCAAGCTGGATCGCCCCGGGCTTCAGGCCGATCAGCGCGCGCAGGTCAGACAAAACGCCGGCCAGCGTCCCGCCCGGCAGGCCGGCGATCAGGTCGACATGCACGTCGATGCTCCCCAGCGCGCACAGCTGCCGCACCCCCTCGAACGTCCGGCCGACGGTCGCCCCCCGCGCCACCGCCCCATAGACCCCCGGCGACAGGCTTTGCACGCCAGCCTCCACATGCAGGAGGCCATCGGGCCAGGCCGCCAACTCCGCCAGCAGCCCGCTCGTCAGCATCGCGGGATCGACTTCGAGGTGAAACCGCAGCCCGCCAAACTCCTCCCGCGCCATGCGCAGCAGGCTGATCGCGCGGGTCGGTCGGTCGTTGAACGTCCGATCGATGAGCCGCACCCCGCGAACGCCCAAATCGCGCACCTGCTTCAGGTCGGCCCGCACGCGCTCCAGGCCGGCGTGGCGTACGGGCGCCCCCGCGCTGGTGCAGAACGAGCACCGGTTCCGACACCCGCGCGACGCCTCGATCTGCACGAACGGCTTCCGGAACGACCCCGCATGACGCGCGTACGGCGACGGCACATCGTCAAACGATGTGGCGGGCTCCGCGTTCCCCCCGTCCGAGTATCCGCCTCCGAACACCCCGCACACGCCCGGGATTCCCCGCCACGCCGCCGGGTCCCCGCCGCGCGCAAGCATCGACCGGAACGCCCGCTCGCCCTCCCCCCGCACCACGGCCGTCACCGCCGGCTCACCCGCGCAGAAACCCCGATTGTCGCCCAGGAACTCCGGACCGCCCAGCACCACCGGCGTCCCCGGGTGCAACGCATGGAATCGCCGCACGAACGAAAGCACCGGCGCACGGTTGAACAGCCAGACGGAGGCCAGCACCAGCTCCGGCCCGAACGCATCGGCCGCCGCCAGCGCCGGGTGCAGGTCGTCCTGGATCGTCAGTTCGAGCTCGCGCCACGCCCACCCGCCCTGCTCCGCGATCTCCCTCAGATACCAGGCCGCCAGGTTGCTGTGCGCGTACGTGGCGTTGATCGCCAAGAACAGCGCCCGCCGGCGGGCAGGCGCATCGCGGGTGGATGACGGATCGCTCATGGCTCAGGCATCGCCGCCCGCGAGAGCGTCAGCGCGATGGCAACCCCTTCCGGGCCAGCAGGCCGTCCAAGTGCGCCAGCAGCCCGGTCTCGATCGGCGTGGACGGACGGTGCAGCCCGCTCGCGGCCAGGCGGCTGAGGTCGTAGATCCGGTGGCACAGGAACGGCTCCATCTCCGGGTGGTCGGCCAGGCAGTCGCGGACACGGACTTCATCCACCGCCAGCTTAGCGCCCAGCGCTTCGGCCACGATCTCGTAGTAGCGGCGGGATTCCACGATGTCGGGGCCGGCGGCATTGAAGACCCGGCGGGCGGCGGACGGATTCCCGACCACGCTCACGATGGTCCGGGCCAGGTCGTCCGCGAGAATCGGCTGCTGAAGGAAATGGCCGCCGCCGACCAGCTTGAGCGGCTCGCCCGCGCGCAGTCGGCGCACCAGCTCGGGGTCGCGTCCGTGCATCGGCAGACATCCGAGCTCGGAGGTCGCCCCATAGATGTGGCACGGCCGCAGGATCGTCCAACCCATGCCGCCCGTGTCGGCGCTCATGAGCTCGACCTCGCACTGCCGCTTCCTCCGCCCGTAGTCCTGCCCGGCCTTGTGCGCCCAGACATCGGCCTCCTCCGCCTGCGGAAAGGTCCGCTCCGCCGGGTCGTACACGAAGTCGGTCGAAATCAGAACGAACTGCCGAGCCCGCTCCCGGAACAAGGCAATGTCCTGGCGGATATCCGGCACGTCGTAGCAGATGCAGTCCACGACCAGGTCCCACGTCACCCCGGCGCCGGATATGGCCGACGCCATCGCCAGTTCGTCCCGGCGGTCGACGACGATCGGATTCACGCCGGGCGCCATCGGGCGCTTTCCCCGCGTGACGGTCCACACCCGGTGGCTGGCCGCCTGAGCCGCCCGCGCCACCGCCCCGCTCACATGTCCGCTTCCGCCAATGACCAGAATGTCCATGATGTCTCCCCGGGGCGCTCCGCCCCCGCGCTCCACGTTGCCAGCCCGGCGCACAAGTGCCTGACTCCAACCGGCATGTTACGGGCCCGCCTCTGCCGGACGCAACCACTACCCGCTACCCGCTGCCCCCCGTTCACGCCGCACGCCCCGCGCGCCGCTCGAACGACACCGGTCCTGCATGGACATTCCCGCATCGCGAACCGAATGGCGGCGCCCCGTCACCAACGGATGCCACGCCGGGAGATCCCGGCCCTCGGCCAGGAGACGATAGGCGCAGTGCGACGGCAGCCACGCGAGCTCCTTCGGCGCGCAGCGCAACGGGTAGAGGTCCAGGCAGTCCGGCACCCGTGCGCGCCGGTCCCGGTAGCATCGGCAGCGGCCGCGCCCGGCATCCACGTGCGGGCAGGCTTCATCCGTGTAGCGAACGCGGCCTGTCCGCGCGTCTCGCTCCTTCACCACGCAGCAACGGCCGCAGCGATCACACAGGCGCTCCCATTCCCGCCGCGTCAGGCGGCTGAGCGGCTTCTCCCTCCAGAACGGCCGCAGCGGCTTCACGACGGATCTGCGCATGGCAGGGGGTCCGGGGGCAGGTGTGACACTGGGCTCATGATTCGGGGGAGCGGCACGCGACAAAGGCCCGGTCAGATCCGAATGCGCCGAACGACGGCCGCGTCGTCCCGCTGGACGGCACGAGGGTACCGGACGGCCGGACGGCCGAACAGCATGCCGTAATAGTGGTGCCCCTCGGGCACGCCGATCAGCGGCTTCAGCTCCGGCAGCGCCGCGAACACCAGGCGGAGCATGCCCCACCACACGGTGCCCAGCCCCGCGCTCTGGGCGAGGAGCTCGAAGTACGCCAGGGCCAGAGGAACGTCCTCTCCCGGGCACGGCGCGTCGGGCGGCGCGGATACCACCAGCGCGTGCGGCGCCCCCCGGAAGATCACGTCGGCCTGGTGCTCGATGTGCGCGACCACCGCGGCTTCGAGGTAGGCGAACCGCTCGGGAATCCGGCCGGCGCGCTGCGCGGCAACCAGGGCCGCCATCGTCCGATCCCGAAACCGCTGCATCACGTCCTTGTCGTCGATCACCGTGAACGTCAGCGCCCGGCGGTTCACGCCCGTCGGCGCGTTGGCGGCGGCCGCGAGCAGTTCGCGCAGCACGGCCGGATCCACGTTCTCGTCCCGGTAGTGCCGCACGCTGCGCCGGCTCCGCGCGAAGCGCGCCATCTGCGTGAAGGTCGGCAGCACCTCCGGCGTGACCGGCAGGCTGGCGTCCGGGTTCCGGCCGAGGATCGATACGGCAGCGGTCGGACACACCGCCAGGCAATGCTGGCACTGGATGCACCGGACCTCGTCATCCGGCGCAATCGCCGGGAGGGCGGCGCCGGCCTGCGCGATAATCCGCGAGGGACAGTCCTTCACACACCAGCCGCAGCGCGTGCAGCGGTCGGGATCGACGACGAACTTGAGCATGCAAACCTCCGGGGATGAACGGCCGATTCAGGCCGCCTGTTGGGACGCAGTGTATACCACACCCGCCGGCCAGCCGCCACGCCGCTGCGCCTCCCCTGATCTTACAGGAGCCGGCCCGATACCCCTTCGGCCCGGCGGGCGAAGGGGTTGGGGCCGCGAGAGGTCACGCGCGAGGGATCGCGCGGTCAGCCTGCAGGGCAAGCGTGGCCATGGCGGTCGTGAAAATGCGGCCGCCGACCGCGCTCCACATCCCCGCCGGCTCCCAGCTGCCCGCGTGAGCGCCATCGGTTTGGCGCATGGCGACGAGCGATCGACGCAGCCGGTCGAGCGGCTCCTGGAAGGTGGGGTCGCCGGCGGCCTTGAGCGCATGGGCCAGGAAGAACCAGCGATAGAAATCCGTTCCCTGCCCCCCCTTGGCCACCACCGCATGAAGCGCTCGCGCCATGCGCTGCACCTCAGGGGCAGACGCTTCGGAAGCCGGCATGGCCGACAGCAGGCAGAACGCGCCCATCGCCGTCAGCGTGTCGCTGCCGCTCGGAAAGTCGCCCCGCCGCTCGTACCCGAAACACCCCTCGCCATCGACCACGCCGCCGATCCACCGAAGGCCGCGTCGATAGGCGGGCGTCGTGTCGGCGATCCCCTCGGCACGAGCCAGCTGCAGCGCGTGCAGCTGCCAGACGGACACCGACGTGTTGGCCTGCTCGCCTTCGCGCTTGGCGTATCCCCAGCCGCCCGAATCCAGCTGCTCGGCCCGGATGAAATCGATCGCCCGGGCGATCGGCGGCAGCAGGCGCGCATCCTCGCCCTGGCGATACGCCTCCAGAAGGACCACCGTCGCAATGCCGTGATTGTACATGCGTCCCGATCCGGCCGGGCCGAATGCTCCGGCCGCGTCCTGCTGACGGACCAGGTACTCCAAGCCGCGCTGCACCACCTCCGAATGCCCGCCCCCATCCGGCACGCCGCCCCCCCGCAGAAACGTCAGCAGCGCCAGCCCGGTCAGGCCGACCTCATACTCGGGCCGACCCTGCCACTTGGCGCAGTCCCACGCGCCTGACGTCTCCTGCGCCCGGGCCATCCAGGCCAGCGCCTGATCGATCGCCTGCCCGCTGGCCGAAGCCGCCACAGCCGCGGCGGGCGACGCCCGGCGGCCGGGCGCCTCCGGCCATACGCTCCGGAGAACGGCCGCCACGCCGGCCGCAAGCGCCAGCCCGGCGGCCAACCGCACGAGCGGACGCCGGAGGAACTGCAGACGCGCCGCCGAAGCGGAGCGATCGCCCCGCCCTTCCCCGCGGCGAACCTCTGCCAGCACGCGCCCGGAAAGATCGCGCGCCAGCGTGCCCGACGGCTGGGACTCGACCATGACATCCATCACCCGCCGAAAATCGGCCAGCGCCGCCCGACACGCCGGGCAGTCGCTGCAGTGGGTCTCAAAAGACTTCCGGTCCGCAGACGACAGCTCTTCGAGCAGGAAAGCCGGCGCCTCGGGCATCCGCGGACACAGCGGAAGCCCCGGCCTCACCTCACGCTCTGCGTGTTCGGGCATGGAGCGCCTCCTTGAGCTTGAGCATCGCGTGGAACATGCGGGATTTCACCGTCCCCACCGGCACGTCCAGAGCACCGGCGATCTCCTCGTACCGCAGCCCCTGATACAGGCTCATCACCACGACCATCCGCATCGCCTCCGGCAGCTCGTTCAGGACCGCCTCAGCAAGGGCGAGACGATCACTCCGACCGATGTCCGCCCCGCTGCCGGCGTCCGCCGCCTCGGCCTCCCGCTGTACGGACTCCATCATTTCCCGCCGCCGCAGACGCTTCCGGAACGCATCGCAGCAGACCTGCCGCGCCAACAGATACATAAACGTGCGAAAGGCGGCGCGGGGTTCATACCGCCCGCGGTATCGGTGCAGACGCAGGAAGGTCTCCTGCACCGCGTCCTCCGAGTCGTCGCCCAGGCCCATGGAGCGGAAGAACCGGAACAGAGCGTCCTGATGGCGGCGGATGAGAACTCCGAATGCCGTATCGTCGCCTTCGCGGGCCCGAAGCATCAGATCGATGTCGGACATCCCGGCCGCGTGCGCGCTGCTCTCCGATCCAGTCATTCCCGCTCCCTGCTTGCACATCGCGTGCAGGACCATACGGTACCCAGCCGTCGCCCCCTTTTCAACAGCCGGACGTTTGACATCGGAAACCACCGGCCGCGCGAATGCCCCATCCGGCACGGCAGCTGCTCATTACTCCTGAGTCCGCGGCGTTCTGAAGACAGGCCACGGCATCGTGTCAGCGGAAGCCTTACATCCACAATCGAAAGATCCATTCATGAAGAAGCGCCCCCTCGTCTGGCTCGCCCTGCTCGTCCTGCTCGTCCTATTCATCGCGCCCCGTGCGCCGGCCAACCAACCCAAGGGATTCGCCTTTTTCAGAATCGCCGCAACTACCGACACGGCCATCGTGGAAATCACCCACGAGGGATGGATGACGTGGTCGAACGCGACGGCCGGCAGCACCTGCGTCGTCGAGTGGTCCGAATCGCTCCCCGGCGCCACGTGGCACACCCTCATGGATCTTCCGGTGACGGACATCCTCTGCCGCGCGCAGATCATGAACCGACCGACGGCGGAGCGCCTTGTGTCCATTCCCGGCGGCACGTTTCAGATGGGCAACAGCCAGGATCCGAACGAGGGCTGGATCGATGAACTGCCGCGCCACTCGCTGTCGATCAGTCCGTTCATGATCGACAACTGCGAGGTGAGCCGTGCCCGGTGGCTCGAGGTGTACGAATGGGCTACAAACGCCGGGTACGATTTCCAGTTCGCGGGGGACGGGAAGGGCCCCACCCATCCGACGCACACCGTCAACTGGTTCGACTGCGTGAAATGGTGCAACGCGCGGAGCGAGATGGAGGGGCTGACCCCCGTCTACACAACCGACGCCGACCTGACCAACGTCTACCGCAGCGGACAGGTCGACGTTCAAGGCGACTGGGTCCGGTGGACCACGAACGGCTACCGCCTGCCGACCGAGGCGGAATGGGAGTACGCGGCGCGCGGCGGCACGCCCGGGCACCGGTTCCCGTGGTCGGACACGGAAACCATCACGCACCTCTACGCGAACTACTACAGCTGGGGAAGTGCGACGTATGAGTACGACGTGAACTCGACGGAGACCATCGGATATCACCAGGCCTATCAGGGAGGCGACGAGCCCTACACCAGCCCGGTCGGGCAGTTTCCGGAGAACGGGTTCGGCCTATGCGACATGGCGGGCAACCTATGGGAGTGGTGCTGGGACTACTACGGCGACACCTGGTATCAGGACCCGGGCGCCACCCAGACCGATACGAAGGGGCCCGCGTCCGGGAGCTCCCGCGTCGTGCGCGGCGGCGCATGGGTCGGCGACGCCTTCAGCGCGCGCTGCGCGTACCGGACCGACCGCGGCGTCGATAGCGGATACAACGACGTGGGCTTCCGCTGCGTCCGCAATCCATAGCCGGCGGGCGCCCGGCCGGCTACTATAGTCGCATGTGTCCGCGCCCATCGAACCAGCCGCAGTTCAGGCCGCCCGCCGAGGCGGGCAGCCTGATCCTGCAGGTGGACCGCGGCTGCCCCTACAACCGCTGCACCTTCTGCGGCATGTACCGCGGCATGCGCTACCAGCGGCTGTCGCTCGACGACGCCCGCGCGCTGATCCGCTCTGAGACCCGCCGCGCGCCCGACGCCCGGCGCGTCTTCCTGGCGGACGGGGATGTCATGCGCCGGCCATTCGATGAACTCCGCGAGATCCTCGACGAACTCGGCCGGTGCCTCCCCGGCCTGGCCCGGATCAACACCTACGCGACGGGAAGCGCGATCGCCTCCAAGTCCGCCGACGAGTTGCGCGCGTTGCGCGCGCTCCGCCTGCACACCCTCTATATGGGCCTCGAAAGCGGCGATGGCGAGACGCTCCGGCGCGTCCGCAAGGCGGAGAGCGCCGAAGCGATGGTGGACGCCGGGCGCCACGCACAGGAAGCCGGCATGCGGGTCTCCGTGATGATCCTGCTCGGCCTCGGCGGAGCGGAGCGCACGACCGAGCATGCGGACGCCACCGCCGCCGCGCTCAGCCGCATGCAGCCGCGCCTCCTGTCCGCCCTGCGGGTGGTCCCCGTCCCGGGCACCGAGTTCCACGAGGATGTCCGGGCGGGACGGGTGAAGGAGCTGACCGAGGCCGGCGTGGTCCGGGAGCTCCGCCGGATCATCGGCGGGCTGCAACTGGAGAACACGGTGTTCCGCGCCAACCACGCTTCCAACGTCGTCCCGGTCGAAGCGCGCCTGCCGCGCGACCGGGAATCCGTTCTGGCCGCCCTCGACGCCTTGCTGGCATCCGGCACGCTCGACGAACGCGCTCCCGGCCCCGCCCCGCTCTGGCTGTAACCCCTCGCCGCTCCCCCCCGGTCCCGGACCAAAAGAAAAGGGCCCCGTCCGCTGACGGGGCCCCGGAGCCAGCAGGCGACCGATTACTTCGCGGGGGTCGGCTGCTTGTCCGCCGGCAGCGGGCAGCTCTTGCAGGCGGCCTTGACGTCAACGATCAGAACGGCCTTTCCGCAGCTGCACTTCGTCGCGTCATCGGCCTTGATCGTGCACGTGCAGTCGCCGGCGCAGGGGCACAGCGTGGCAACGCCGTCCTTGACACCCAGGACGTTCATCTTGGCCATCTCGGCCGCGCACTTGCTGCACTTCTCAGCCTTCATCGATGCGGTCTTGCAGTGCCCGCACGCATAGATCCCGGATGCCTTGCAGCAGGCATTCGAGCCTCCCGCAGTGGCGGCCGCCTTGCCGCCTTCGCATTTCCCGCAGTTCGCGAATGCCGAGACCGCAGACACCAGCAACACCGTGACAACCGTCGTCCAACTCATCTTCATCATTCACTTCCTCCGCTTTGCGTGATCGCTCAAGCGACCTTGCATCCATTCATACGCCCCGCACGCCCCTTCGTCAACCACGGTCACCATGGGCCTCATACAGCCGGCGCGCCCGGCTCCGGCAGCCATCGGGCCAGGATGTCGCGCATCGCTTCGGGGCGGACAGGCTTGGCCAGATAGTCGTCCATGCCCGCCGCCAGGCACTCCGCCCGGTCTTCGGTCAGCGCGTGCGCCGTCATGGCAATGATCGGGACGGGACGCGACTGCTTTCCTCCTGCCTCCGCGGAGTGGGCCAGCATGCGCTGCCGCTCCAGGGCTCGGATGCGCCGGGTGGTTTCGTAGCCGTCCAGCTCGGGCATCTGGCAGTCCATGACGATCAGGTCGTAGGCCCGGTGCTTCAGCGCCTCAAGAGCCTCGACCCCGTTGCTTACAGCGTCGGCATGGCGATACCCCAGCTGCGCCAGTTGCCGCAGAGCCACCATGCGGTTCACGGGGTTGTCTTCGACCAGGAGGATGTGCGCAGGAGAATCCGGGGCTGCGGCCCCGGGCTCAGCCGGCGATGGGCCATCGGGCCGAAGCGGTACCCGCTCCGCCGGATCCTCGGGGTGGTCGATTCCCATCACGGTCACGATCGTGTCCCACAGCTGGGACTGCTTCACCGGCTTGGTCAGCAGCCGGGCATCGGCGACCCGGCACGCATCCTCGAGATCGGGCGTCCGCCCGATGGACGTCATGAGGATCACGCGAAGCCCCGACAGGGCGGGCTCCGCGCCAATCCGTCGAACCAGCTGCGCCCCATCCATGTCCGGCATGAGCACGTCGCTGATCAGGAGGTGATAGGGACATCCTGCGCGGGCCTTCTCGGACAGCGCCGAAAGCGCGAACGGGGCGCCGGCGAACACATCGGGCCGGATGCCCCACGCCTGCAGCTGCCGGTCCAGGATGTGAAGGCTCGTCTCATTGTCGTCCACGACGGCGACGCGCAGCTCGTGCGCCGGCTGCCGGAACGGCGGGACGTGCGGCCGCTGCTCCGCGGCCGCGCGCAGGGGGATCGTGAACCAGAACGTCGAGCCCCGCCCCGCCGCGCTCTCACACCCGATCCGGCCGCCCATGAGCTCCACGAGCCGGCGCGAGATCGCGAGCCCCAGCCCGGTCCCCCCGTACCGGCGGGCAAACGAGCTGTCCTGCTGGGTAAACGGTTGAAAGAGCTGCCCGTGCGCCTCCGGCGCGATGCCAATCCCCGTGTCCCGGACCTCGAACCGCAGCCACAGCCCCTCCCCGGCCTGAGGATCGGACCGCACCCGCGCGAGAACATCGCCCTTCTCCGTGAACTTGATGGCGTTCGAGAGCAAGTTGATCAGCACTTGCCGGATGCGGCCCGCGTCGCCCTCCAGCATGGTCGGAACGTCCGCCGCCGTGGTAGACATGATCTCCAGGCCCTTCGCGGCCGCCCGCTCCGCCAGGATGTCCACGGAGCCCTCCATCACGCTCACGATGTCGAACACTTCGGAAGTGACGGCCATCTTCCCGGCCTCGATCCCCGCGAAGCCCAGGATGCCGTTGATCAGCGCCAGCAGCGCCTCGCCGCTGGCGCTGATGGTTCCGACGTAATCGCGCTGCTCCGTGTTCAGGGGCGTCCGCATCAGGAGGCCGGTCAGGCCGATCACCGCGTTCATCGGCGTGCGAATCTCGTGGCTCATGTTCGCCAGGAATTCGCTCTTGGCCTGGTTGGCCTTTTCCGCCGCCTTGGCCAGGACGTTCGCCCGCTCCATCTCCTGCTCAAGGCGGCGGTGTGACTGCTCGATGTCGCGCATCATGACCACGATGGTCTGGCGATTCTCCTCGAGCTCGGCCGCCCGGCGCCGCAGGTCGTCATGCGCCTGCAGCAGGCGCTCTTCGGTCTTCTTCTGGACGGAAACATCGACGAACGTCTCCAGCAGATACGCTCGCCCTTTGATCGTCAGGGGAACGACGGTCTTCAGGATCGGAACCCGGGCTCCGTCCGCGCGGATGAGCACGCGTTCGGCGTTGTCCACCGTCGCGTTCTCGTCGGAGATCGGGCACCGCCCCTTCTCCGCCGGGCAGACGAACTGGTGGCACTCGCGGCCGATGATCTGCTCGCGGGAAGAGCCCGCGATCCGCGCGCCCGTCGGATTCACGTCCTGGATGATGTGGGTTACGGCGTCAACGAGCAGGACGCCCACGGGCATGCTGTCCAGGAGCAGCTGCAGGCGCGCCTCGCTCTGGTGCAAATCCTCGAGCGCGAGGAACCGGCTCTCCTCGACTCCGATCGCCGCGGCCAGCAGGCCCAGAACCTTGACGTCCTCGTCCGTCGGCTCGCTCGGGCGGCCGTAGAGGGCGCAGACGGCCCCGATGTTCTGTCCGCCGAACCGCACCGGGTACCCGACATAGGTCTGCAGCCCGTACTGCCGGACACTGGCATCGGTCTCGGCGAACACGCTGTGCTGGAGGTCGCGGATCACGGCCGGCTTCGCTTCGGACTGCATGATGACGTCGTGGCAGATGCGGCCGTCCGGCCGGTCCGCCGCCGGGAACCCCGGGGGCGTCTGCCACTGGCCCACGGAACGGAGCATGCCGTTCCGCAGGCGGCTGTAGAGCGCGCAGTCGGCGCTCAGCAACTCTCCACCCACAGCCGTCAGCTCGTTGATGTTCCGTATCGGATCCGCGCCAAAGCTCAGCAGGCAGGCGTTCAGCTTCGTCAATCGGGCTTCCCACCGCAGGATGGCCGTGGCCGCATCCTGGTTGAACTGCAACCCCACGTACAGAACCACGACCAGCAGACACAGGACGGCGGTCACCGCGATGGCGCCCAGGCGGAACAGCGCCAGAGTCGACTGCCACCGGTCGGCCGCCACGTCGATCCCGAGCACCGCGCTGACCGCCATGCCGTCCGGGCTCCGCACGGGCGCCAGGCCCGACACCCACGTCCCCCACGCGTCCGTGAACGGCCCCTCCACCTGCGGCCGCCCCGAGGCGAACATGCCGACCAGGAGGGGGCTGGCCTCCTCGTACGGCTCGCCGGGCGGCGAGTAGTCCGCGCTCTGGGTAGGCTCGGAATCGACCAGGAAGATCACGTCGCCCCGGCGCATCCCCATCAGGTAGACAAACCGGCAGTCCGAGTTGGCCTTCCGGCTGCGCACCAGCTGACTGCGAACCTGCGCATAGGCGTCCGCCCCCAGGTCGGCGGCGGAGCCTTTCAGCGCACCCACGGTTGCCGGGTCGAGCGCCGATGCGGCTGTCAGAGCGCGCGCAATGAGGTTCCGCCTCATGGTACGCTCCCCCTGATGGCCAACCCAGTTCGTCGCCACCCATCCGGTGGAGACCACCAGCAGCAGCGGAACCAGCGCCTGAACCATCCACCGCGGGCCGCTGCGGCTGGGACGCCGCGGCTCCCGGCTGTGCTCCACCTGAAGCGCAAACGTCAGATACAGAAGAAAACACACCGCCGGAACAGCGCGGAACAACTGATACGGCAGCCCGAGCAGCGGCATGACGCTGTCGCTGTTGATCCAGCACGCCGGCGAGAAAGGAAGCGCGTGCATCGTCGTGCCGCCGACCGCGGCGAACAGCCCCAGGGCCATGCCGGCCCGGCGCATGAGCCGGCTCGCGACGGGTGACGACAACCGCTTCGAAACGAGCCACAGCGCAACGGCAGCCCATAGCCCGGTTGTCAGGCCCATTCCGAACAGCGCCGCCGCATCCAGTCCGACCCAGCGCCATCCCGCCGCGGCGCACAGGCCCGTCAGGGCCAGCAGCGGAACCACCACCCGCGGGCCCGCCTTCACCCCGAAATATTCGTACGTGGTGAGCCGCGCAAACTCGATCAGCATGAGATAGGCGACGCTGCCCACGACCATCCGAAGGGCCGTCAACGGCAGCCAGTTGCCGACGCCGACCGCCAGCAGCTCGATACACCCGTGAAGGCCCAGAAGCACGAGGGACCACCCCAGGCGTCGCCAGTACGCGCCGAGGGACCGTCCGAGGACAAAACACACGACCCCGGACACCGAGACGGCGAGCCCCTTCACGAAGAGCACGTAGTCGAGTTGTTTCAGAAGAATCTCAGGCACGAGTCACATCTCCCCATGGTTCGGGAGCTCTTCCCGCTCCCCAAGCGAACCGCTCCGCGGACTTGGGTTCACTATCGCCCACGCCGTGGCGGGCGTCAACACGACGGGGATGCCCTGGCCGGCGGCTCACAGCCCCAGCAGCGAAGGCGCTGGATCGATGGCGGGAGCGGTGGCAAAGAAGGCTTCCGCCCGCTCGCGAACCGCTTCGAGCGTCGGCGCGTTCTGCACGGCCACGTAGAGGCAGTGGCCGAACTGGAAGTTCCGGGCGTAGTACTGGGTGAACACCTTGATCCGGGCGATGGCCTTGAGCGGAGGAAAGGCTTCCCGCGTGTACGCGTCCAGCCGCCGCCACACCTCCGCATGGTCCACCGCCACCGGCCGCTCCCAGCCGGCGAAGACCCACGGCTGCGCCGCCGCCATGCGGCCAACCATGAGCGCTCCCGGGTGCCGCGCCAGATGCGGATCGGCGCGTACCGACGCCGCCCCCGCGATATCGCCGTTGGCGATGAGCGGCAGGCGCGACACGCCCGCCGCCCACTCCAGCAGCTCGTGGCGGGCGCGGCGGCGGAGCCGCTCCTCGACGAAACGCGGGTGCAACACAACGGCGTCCACTCCGCAATCCGCGAACAGGCGCAGGCGCTCGGCCAGGCGGTCCTGCCAGTCCGGCACCTCGCGTCCCAGGCGGATCTTGACCGTGAACAGGCCGGGCCAGCACGCGCGGATCGACCTCAGCACCGCCTCCAGCGCCGGCAGATGCTCGAACAGGCGGATCCCGCCGAAGAACTTGCGGATGTTGGGCGAGTCGCAGGCCAGGTTCAGGTCCAGTCCGTCCGGCTTGATCTCCGACAGCCGGTCGATGATGCGGTCGAGCGGATCGCCCGCTCCGGCCAGGAGCTGGTAGATCACCCGCTCCTCGCGGCTGCTGCGCCGGAGGCTGGGCGAGCGCACCAGGTCCTCGCACAGGATCTGCCGCGCGGACAGCATCTCCGTGTAGTAGGCGCCGCAGCCGCCAAACTCGGCGACCAGCCGCCGGAAGGCGCAGTTCGTGACCCCGGCGAGCGGCGCGCACACGAGCGCCGGCCGCAGCGCGATGCCCCGGATCTCGGTGGTCGGCAGCATGCGCCTAGAGCCCCCGCGCCAGCCGCTCCGCCACCGCCTCGTCCACCATCCGGAAGACGAGCCCGACGTTGAGGCCGCTCACCGGCGCCATCCGCCCGGGCGCGAACGGCACCTCCACCACCGCATCGCCGAACGTCCACGCCTGGTCGATCCGGGCCGCCGCGTCCGGCGCGTTGTTTGCCGGGTTCGCCGCGTCGGGGATGAACGAAGCCACCAGCCCCGCGCCGGTCTGCCGGATAAAGAACCCATAGTCCTCCAGCGGCGTACTCACCCCGACGCAGCCGATCCAGAACACAACATCCTCGGGCCCCAGATTCTTCGCGAACGCCGTCTTCGCGTGCCACACGGCGTTGAACGGCGTCCACGGCGCCTGCGTGTCGAGGCCGATCTCCCCCATCGCGAAGTGCGTGCAGGTCGCTACCCCGGCCTTGCGGCCGGCCGACAGGCGGCCGGCGATCACGTCCGCCGCCTTCGCGACCTGCCCCTGCGTGGACGCGCTCCGCATCGAGGCCACCAGCCGGTCGACCTCGCGCAGGTAGGCCGCCGAGAGCACGCGCTCCGGCACGCCCGTGGCGCACGCCCCGAGCGCCAGCCGGCCATCGGGCGTGGTCGCCGCCCGGTTGTGCGTCTCGGCATCGGGCCACAGCATGCTCATCATGACTCCGGGAGCCCGGCCGCGGCGGGTCAGCGCGGCGGCGTACTCGCAGTTCCACAGCCAGGCGTTGAGGATGTTCGCCATCGAGTTGACCGCGGCCTCGTTCGTCGTCCCCCCCGACGCCCCGTTGTCGATGAGGTAGTCCGGCTTCAGCCCGGCCGGCATCCCCGCGCGCGAGGCGAACAGGATGGTCATCCAGCCGTTGGAGCGCGCGGCGGCAATCTGTCGGGCCGCCTTGGCGCCGTCCCGGTCCCACGAGCGCACGCTGAAGTACAGAATGTCGTCCGGGGTCCGCAGCTTCGGCCGGTCTTCCAGCGGGAGCAGCCGAGCCAGCCCGCCCGCCCGGTTCAGGACCTCCTCGGCAAACGACGGCTGGTCCGCATAGGGCACGGTGATCAGCGCGCGCGGATGAGCGACAACCCGGCCAGCCGCCGCGTCGGCCGCCCGCACCACATCGGGCAGGCGCCCGCGCGCGTGCTCAACCCGCTGCTCGAAGGCGGCGAGGGCCGAGGATCCGCCCGCCGTCGCGCCGGCCGCACCGCCGGAAAGCCGAGACTCCCCCAAGGCGGCGGAACGGGGCGCCGCACACGCCGTAAACCCCAGCAGCACCCCTGCGGCCGCCACCACCCGAACCGCGGTCCATTGTCCCGGCATGTCGCCTCCATTCAGCCGTCACACGGCCTTGAATCCAGCCGCTCGCGCGCGGCATGCGCCCTGAGCTATCGGCCCCTCCGGCAACGGGGCTCCCGCCTCCTCCATCCACCGCCGAAGCCGCCGGGCCAGCGCGTCACGGACGCTCCCGTTCGCGGGGTCACCCAGCAGGCCCCGAAGCTCGTGCGGATCGGACGACAGGTCGTGCAGCAAGCGTGGTGTAGCTATCCCATCCGTCCCGCCGTGTCAACGTCCGTCCGGCACTTCAGGCTGGCGCCCGGCGCGCCCGGATATTATGTTTCGCCCATGTTGCAGAGCCTCCATGTTCGAAACCTTGCGATCGTCGAAGACCTCACGATCGAGTTCGAGCCGGGCATGAACGTCATCACCGGCGAAACCGGCGCGGGGAAGTCCGTCTTCGTCGGCGCGCTCAACCTGCTCATGGGCGAGCGCGCCGACCGCACGCTCATCCGGTCCGGCGAGGACCAGTGCGTCGTGGAGGCGGCGTTCCACCTGAAGGACGCGCGCGAAGTCGATGCCGTCCTCCACGAGCTCGGACTCGCGGCGTGCGACGACGGGCAGCTCCTCGTCCGCCGCATCGTCTCCGCCGCGGGCGGCGGCCGGAACTTCATCAACGACGGACCCGCGACCGCGCAGGCCCTGAAGCGGCTGGGCGACGCGCTCGTCGACATGCACGGCCCGCACGACCACCAGTCCCTGCTCTCGCCCCGCTTTCAGGTGGACCTGCTCGACGCATTCGGCCGCCTGGAGGACCCGCGCGCGGCCTACGTGACCATCTATCGCCGGCTGCTCGACCTCGAGGAGCGGCGGCGCGCGCTCGAGGGCGACGACCAGCAGGTCGCGCAGCAGCTCGATCTCCTGGCGTTCCAGGTCCGGGAGCTGGAAAGCGCCGGACTCGTCGCCGGCGAGGATGCCGAAGTCGAGAAGGAGCAGGCGGTGCTCGCCAACGCCCGACAGGTCCTCGACCTCGGCGAGGCCATCCGCATGGCGCTCAGCGAAGGCGACTCCTCAGCCTTCAATGCCCTGGCCCAGGCCCAGCGCGGGCTGAGCGACCTCGCCCGGATCATCGAGGCCGCCGCCGGCTGGCGCGACGAGGCGAAGGCGCTCGCCGTCCGCATCCAGGAGCTGGGGCACGACATCTCCGACGCCATCGAGAAGGCCGAGGCCGACCCCCAGCGCCTCCAGTGGCTCGAGGAGCGGATGGCCGTCTATCACCGGCTGAAGCGGAAGTACGGCCTCGGCGTCCCCGATCTCATCGCCCGGCTCGCCGACCTCAAGGTCCGCCTCCACGACCTGCAGACGCGCGGCGAGCAGGTCGCCGCCGTCGCGGCCGAGATTGCCGCCGCCCGCGCCGAGCTCGCGGACGCCGGAAAGAAGCTGTCGCGACGCCGCCAGACGGCGGCGGGCAAGCTGGCCGAAGCGGTGACCGGCGAGCTGCGAAAGCTGGGCTTCCAGCACGGCGGCTTCTCGGTCGGGGTGACGCCGGCTGAGCCCGGCCCCGTCGGAATGGACACCATCGAGTTCGGCTTCGCGCCGAACGTCGGCGAGCCCTCCCGCCCGCTGCGGACCATCGCGTCCAGCGGCGAGATCTCGCGCGTCATGCTCGCCACGAAGTCCGTCCTCGCGGCGCACGACCGGATTCCCGTGCTGGTCTTTGACGAGATCGACGTGAACATCGGCGGCCCGACGGCCAACGCAGTGGGATCAATGCTGGGCGATGTGGCCCGCACCCACCAAGTGCTGTGCATCACCCACCTGCCCCAAGTCGCCGTCCATGGCGCCACCCACTTCGCCGTCACCAAGGAAGTCGCCGGCAACCGCACGCGCACCCGGATCAGCCGGCTCGACGAGGATGGCCGCGCGGAGGAAGTCGCCCGCATGCTCGGCGGCCGCGACCTGACCAGCGTCACGCTCAAGCACGCCCGCGAAATGCTGCGCAAAGCGCGCTCCTGAGGCGGGGCGGCGGCGCGGTGGACGGCTTCGCCATGACGGCGATCATGAGCGGCAGCCGCTCAGAAGCTCCACCGGTCCCGGCAGGCGATCTGCTCGATCGGCACGCGCGACCGCGGGGGCTGGCTATCGCCCGGATAGCCCAGGGTCATCAGTTCCACCACCCGGATATCGGCCGGGATGCCGAGAGCGGCCTTCACCTCGTCCTCGTAGAACGAGCCGATCCAGCAGGTGCCAAGCCCCTCCTCGACGGCCTGCAGCGACATGTAGGCCATTGCGATCGTGACGTCCACCGGGTACGCCAGCTGGCCGCACCGCATGACATAGTCGGTCTTCGTGCCACAGCACGCGATCACGACCGGGGCGGCTGCGACGAACGCCTGGTTGTTGGCGGCGACCGCGAGGCGCTGCCTCATGTTGGAATCCTGCACGACGACGAAGCGCCATTCCTGGAAGTTGCGCGCGGATGGCGCCAGCCGGGCCGCCTCGAGCACGGATTCCAGCTTCCCGGGCTCCACGGCCCAGTCCCGATACGCGCGCACTGAAAAGCGGCCCTGGATCTGCTGCAAGACGGCCATATCGCCTCCTCCGCGCCGCTATGGGGCTTTCTCCAGACTCTCCAGCACGAGGCGAACCTGGCCCAGCCCCTCGCCCTGCCGCGAAGCGCGAACGGAACACTCGATGACGCGCCAGGGCGGCTGACACCGCTCGGCTTCGGACATGAACGCCGCCGCCCGCTCGAACGGCACGCCGGCCAGGTCCACATCCACCCGCCGGGCGCGCCACCCCGACGCGGCGGCCTCGGGCTCGCGGGCCCGAACGTCGGCCGATAGGCCCGGAAGAACGTTCTGGACGAGAGTCGAAACCGAGATCGGCGCCCCGCCGCCGGTCCGGTCGAGGGCCGCAATCATCGCGCGCCGGCGGACGGATTCGGACTCCATCGCCCGGAGATGCTGCAGTTCGGCGGCCCGGCGGTCCAACCGGGCGGCCGTGGCGCCGCGGCTGGCCAGCGTGCTGACCGTCCACACCGCGCCCGCCGCGACAGCCAGCGCCGCCGCCCACCCGAGTGCCCGCGATGCCCAGTTCGCGCTCATGGAGATTTCGCCGTCACCACCGAGAACCGTATCCGACTCCCGCCGGCGCTCTCGCGCCGCTCGATCCGCGCCGCGATCCCGGCCGCCCGCAGCGCCGCCACGAGGCCATCGCACGCGGCCGCGTCCGGAGCCACGCCGTCGATCGCGGCCGTGCCGGGGCCGACACTGACCGCTTCGAAGACCAGCCGATCGCGCGACGCCCGGTCGATCAGATCCCGAAGCGTCGCCGCGGCTGAAGGCCGGAACGCGCGGAGCACCGGCGCGAGCGCCACCGCCTCGCGGTCGAGTGCGCGGCGCGCCATCAGGACCTCGCTGCCGTGCGGCACGCGGCTCGTACCGGCGACCGCGGCGGCCGCCCGCGTCATCTCGGCACGCAGCCCGGCTTCGCGCCGGGCGACCGCCGTGTGCCACGCCAGGTTGACACCGCACAAGCCCAGCCCGAGCGCCAGGAAGGCGGCCCGCGCGGCTGTGGCCCGCCGCCGTGCCCCGACCACGACTCCGGGATGGGCGAACTCGCCCGCGCGGAAATTGCAGGGCAGCGCGCCCGCCCGGAGGGTCCGCTCGGCCAGCGCGCGCGCGAGGAATCCGGCCGGCTGGTCCACCGCGCGGAAGGCGCCGGGCCACCGCGCCGAGGCCGCACGATGCAGGGCCTCCAGCGCCGGCCCGTCCGCCGCCGCCGGGCCGCACCAGATCCACTCGCCCCCAGGCCCCGGCTCGCGCGCGTCGGCCCGCAGCAGGCGGTCGATCTCCTCCGCCCGCGCCTGCCGCATGGTGTGCGCCGCCAGCAGGTCGCGGCCACGCCCGACGGCCAGCGTCAGGCGGTCCTCGCTCCAGTACGCCACCACCCGCAGGCCCACCCCGTCAGGCGGGGACTCAACGAGCCCCCGCTCCCACAGCGCCAGGCCTTCCTGGTCGAGCACATGAGGGTCCACCCCGGCCCCGCGCAGCGCGTCCAGCCTCCGGCGAATGTCGGCGATCCGCGCCACGGCCACCAGCATGCGGCTGGCGCCCGATGCCGCGAGGCCCTCGGCCACGACGTGATACGCGCAGTCCGAAAGCGGAAACGGCAGCTGGACGTCCAGCATCGAAGGAAGGACGCGCCGGGCCTTCGAACGCGATGCGAACGGGGCTTCGAGCCAGCGCGTGAAGCTCTCGCGCTCCAGCAGGCAAGCCCCCACGGCGACGCGCCCCCGGGCGGACTCGAGTTCCGCCGCGGCATCGGCAACGGTCGTCACGGTCACGCCCCGACCCGACCGCACCGCACGCGCGGCCACGAGCCGCCCGCCGGCCACGTCCACGCCCAGCGCGGCGCGGAAGCCGGGAACCGTTGTTGCGTGCGGCGTGCTCATGGGCGGGCAACTTCCGTCGATCAGGCGCGTCTACGGCCGCTCGATCCAAGCCAGAACCCGGACGGTGCCGCCGGGCGCCACGGCGATCAGGCTCCGGACCTCCTCGGCGGCCTCGCCCAGCCGGGCCGTAGCCCGGAGGTCGAACACGCTCGTCGGCGGGCCAGCCTTCGGATTGTGAAGATACGTCGGAACCGCAGCCGGAGCCGCCGGCGTCAGTTCGACGACCGTTCGGATGCCGGACGGATCCTCGGACTCGGTCCGGCGCGCCGATCCCGCCGCGTTCGAGAGCCGGCCCCGGACCGCCGCGTCCGCGGCATGCCATAGCGCGTCGCCCGCCGCCAGGCGCAGCCGCGCGTGATCGAGGCCCACCTGCGCGTGCCGGAGCGCGACGCGCGCGTACACCTGGGCCTGCAGGCTCACCGTGGTAACCAGCGCCAGCAGCATCAGCACGAACAGCAGCGCAAAGCCACCCGTCGAGGCCGAGCGACTGCTCTCAAGGGACTCCTCGTTCCGCCGCCGAAGCCAGCGGCGGACGAGCTCCGTGCCCTCGAGGAGGCCGTAGCCGGCCAGAAATCCCGCCGCCGCCAGCAGGTACCCCGCGCCGACCGACCGCGCGCGCTCGAGGCCGGCCCGCGGCCCCAGCGCGATCATGATCAGGCCCGTCAGCAGGCTCAGGCCGGCGAGCATCGCCAGCACGGCCTTGACCTTCTTCTTCCACGTTCCGCTGCTGCGCCGACGCCGGCGCTTGCGGACCTTGCGCTCTCTCTCGTAGCTCATGCGCCACATCTTTTATCGAAAAGCCCGCCCCAAGTCCATCGCGCTCAGCTGGCCTGCACGGCCAGGGCCTGGCGCTGGAAGCGCCGCAGCACGTCGGAGATTGCGAAGCGCTCGCGGCCGATCAGGTACGTGTGGATGGTGTTCCCGAACGGCCGATACCACCGCGCGGGTATCCCGCGCCGCCCCACCACCGCGCCCGCCATGCTCCCCGCCGTTGCCGCCGTGCAGTCGTTGTCGTAGCCCATGGCGACCGTCTCCGTGATCACGCGCGAGAAGTCGGTTCCCCCGATCGTCAATCCCCACACGGTCAGGCAGGCATTGTTGATCGTGTGCACCATGTGCATCCCCGCAAACTGACGGTTCGCGGCCTCGTATGCGTCCTTCCAGTTCCGCACCCTCGGCGCCACGCGCAGCGCCCAGCGGACGGCCTGCGCCAGCGCGCAGTCGCGCGGGATCTCGGTCAGCCCGATCCGGATCGCGGCCACGGGATCGTCGACCGCAAACGCGGCCGAGACGGCGGCCGCGAAGAACATCTCGCCGTAGACTCCCTGGCGGCGGTGGCTGATCCGGGCGTCGCGCCAGGCCAGCTCGGCCGCCCGCTCCGGCCACCCGGGCGCCACATAGCCCCAGGGATCCGCCCGGATGTCCGCGCCGATCCACTCGCAGTACGGGTTGCCGACCGTCGCCGCGCGCCCCGCCGGAACGCCGCGCCGGAGATTGGCGAGCGCCACGCGCTCCGCGGTGCATGCGTGCGGCAGGTACTTCAGCCACGCCCGACCCACGTCGGCCGTCGTGAAGTCCCGCCCATACTCCTCCATGATGAGCAGGCCCAGCAGCGTATAGACCACGTCGTCATCGACCGGCACCCCGCGGATCCCGCCCCGCACGTACTGGTCGATGCGGCTCACACCGTAACGCCGCGTGGCCGGACAATGGACATACCGCCAGTAGTCAACGGGCGGGAACGGTTCGCCGTTCTCCTCGGCCAGCGCGCGCATCCGGTCCGGCGTCCAGCCCTCAACCGGGGCGCCGAGCGTGCATCCGGCCATCCGCCCGAGCAGCGCGCCCGCCATCCGCTCCGCGAACGCGTCCCGATCGACCGCGAACCAGAACCGCCGCGGCCCCGCCGGCCGCAGCGCGCGAATCGCCGCCAGCCCGTCCGGCTCCTTCGCCGCGAGGCGCGGATGGTTGCGCAACCCCTTCAACTGGACCACCGCGCGCCGAAGCGCCGCTTCGGCCGCACGCACCGGCGCGCCCGTTCCCGCCGCCCCGTACTCCGTCTTCAGCTGCGCGTAGAGTTCCAGCTGCTCCACCAGCGCCTTCACCTGCTTCATGTCCGGGTATTTCATTTTGCCTCCGCCTTGACGTGTAGTTCTTTCGGTGCGCTCCGGTAATACGTGAACAGCCCCGGACAGAGCCAGCGCTCCGCTCTCCGACCGCCGTCAGCCGGACGCGTCACGACGACGTGGCGCCGCACACCGCGCAGTCGGGGCGGCGGCGGATCGGGATGCGCTGGAACTGCATCTCGCGAGCGTCGAAGTACAGCAGGGTTCCCGCCAGGGTCTGACCGAAACCCAGCAGCACCTTGATCCCCTCGACCGCGGCGATCGACGCCGCCACGGCGGGAACCGCACCGAGCACCGGAAACTGCCGCTTCCACTGCGCCGGCACTTCGGGGTAGAGGCACGCGAGGCAGGGCGACCGACCGGGTATGATGGTGGTCACCTGCCCCTCCATCTCGAAGATCGCGGCTTCGATCATCGGCTTTCCCTGCCGCACGCATTCGCGGTTCATCGCAAACCGCTCCTGGAACAGGGGCGCACAGTCGAACACGATGTCTGCCTGCCCTACCAGATCTGCCGCGTTGGCGTCTGTCACGTTCTCCGGCACGGCCACGATCCGCAGCCGCGGATTGTACTCGAGCAGCCGGCGGCGGATGGAATCCATCCGCGACTTCCCGATCCCGTCGTGCGTCATCAGGATCTGGCGGTTCAGGTCGCTGGGGACGACATTCCCGCCATGAGCCAGGACCAGGGCGCCGATGCCCGCCGACGCCAAATGATAGCAGAGCGGCCCGCCCAGCCCGCCGCAGCGGCTGACCAGAGCCGTGCTGCCCTTCAGCTTCTCCTGGCCGGCCTCGCCGATCTCCTCGATCCACATCTGCCATTCGTAAACGGACTTCTCTTCGGGCGTCAGCGTGGGCATCGTCAACCTCCGGCCACCGGGCTGAACACGGACAGCTGGTCGCCCGCCTGCAGCTTGCGCTCCGGCTCAGCCGGAACCTCGTTCACGAGCAGCAGGATCACCGGCCGCAGCTTCCGCTGCTCGTCGAAGAGGAGCGCCGAGAAGCCGTCGCCGTGAGTCACCGCCTGCAGCGCCTCGAGGGCCGTGCACCCGTCGGGCATCTCGACCGTCTCACGATCCAGCCCGGCCGCCCTCCGGATCTGGGCGTGGTATCGAATCAGCACGTTCATTCCCCCGCTCCTTCCTCCAGGTCCGGCGTGTCGCCCAGAAGCAGACGCACCGCCAGGTTCGCCTGCATGTGCGCCACGATGCCGACCCGCGGCGCCATCAGCCCGCAGCCGGGCCGCGCCCCGGTTTCGAGATCGCCCACCACGTACAGGCTCTTCCCCATCTTCCGCACGCCGATGGTCGCCTCGCGGCCATACCCGGCCAGCCCGGAGGCGGCAACCAACGGGACCCCCGGACAGCGAGCCCCGAACACCCGCATCAGCAGCACCTTCTGATCCTGCCGGTCGAATGCCTCGACCATCACCTGCACCGCCCCGAAGATCGGATGGATATTGTCCGCCGTCAGCTTCACCGGGTGCGTCACGTATTCCACATAGGGGTTGATGCGCATCAGGTTGGCGCGCAGCGCATCGGCCTTCAAGAGGCCGATCTGGTCGACGAAGTACTGCTGCCGGTTCAGGTTGCTGGGCTCGACCACGTCGAAATCCGCGAGGATCAGCCGCCCCACGCCGATGCGCGCGAGCGCGATGGCTACGGCGGATCCCAGCCCGCCAAGCCCGGCGATGCCCACGCAGGCCCGCTTCATCGCCGCGTGGACCCCGGGCGTGTGCCGGGCGGCCATCAGGGATTCGAGTTCGTGGGCGGGCGGCATTTCGCCCCGCTGGATCAGCACCACCTCGTCCCCATCGCGCAGCGCGACGTTGGTCGACATCGGGGCCCCGTTGTAGATCACCAGGTCCGCCTGCGCCTTGAAGCGCAGCCGCACGGCGTCGAGCATCACTCCGGACGGCACGTCCTCCAGCCGCTCGTTGACCTTGATTTGCATGCATGATGACCGTGCCGAAAGAGCCTGCGCAATGCAAGGATGAAGGAACGACGACTCGCCGCGATGAGGCCGCCGCCTTCCCCGGGCCGCGGCTTCACGAGCCGCGCGGTGGCGTGGTACTGTATCCAACAGCGAGCGGATCGAAACGCCCGCGCACGGGAGAGCGTTTGTCATGATTGCTGCCGTCGTTCTGGCCACGATCCTCGTCTACCTCGTCGCCTACCGCTTCTACGGGGGATTCCTGTTCCGGCACTTCGACTTGGACGACCGGCGCGTGACGCCGGCGTGCGAACTGAACGACGGCGTCGACTTCGTCCCCGCGCGCGCGAGCCTGCTGCTCGGGCAGCACTTCTCGGCCATCGCGGCCGCCGGGCCGATCGTCGGCCCCATCCTGGCCGGCCTCTGGTTCGGGTGGCTGCCTGCGCTGCTCTGGATCCTGTTCGGCGCCATCTTCATCGGCGGCATCCACGACTTTGCCAGCCTGCTGGCCTCGCTCCGGCACAAGGGCGCCTCGATCGGCCAGATCGTGAAAGAGAACATGTCGCGCACGTCCTACGTGCTGTTCCTCATTTTCGTCTGGCTCTGCCTGGAATATGTCATCATCGCCTTCACGGACATCACGGCGCAGACGTTCAAGACCGTCCAGGCGGACATGGCGTTCGGCCCGGGCGTTGCCGCATCCTCCGTCCTCTACATCGCCGCCGCCATGGCCATGGGCCTGCTGCTCTACAAGGCGCGGATGCCGCTCGGGCTGGCCACGGCGATATTCCTCCCGCTCGTCGTCTTCATCGTCTGGGTCGGCCCGCGTCTGCCCGCCCCCCTGCTCGACGCCTTCGCGGCCGTCTCCGCGAAGCAGTGGAACATGCTCCTCCTCGGCTACTGCTTCGCCGCCTCCGTCATCCCCATGTGGCTCCTGCTCCAGCCGCGCGGGTTCCTCGGCGGCTGGCTGCTCTACATCACGATCGGCATCGGGCTCGTCGGCGCCCTGGTCGGCGGGTTCACGATCCAGTACCCGGCCATCCACACTACCGCCGCCTTCCACAGCCTCGCGAACGGCAAGCTCCTCTTCCCGATCCTCTTCATCACCGTCGCCTGCGGCGCGTGCTCGGGCTTCCATGGCGTGGTCTGCTCCGGCACCACCTCCAAGCAGGTCGCCCGGGAAACTGACGCCCGGGTCATCGGCTACGGAGGCATGCTGCTCGAAGGGCTCGTCGCGGTCCTGGCGCTCGCAACGGTCATGATGCTCCCCCTCGGATCGCCCGAGCTCACGGCCGACCCGAACCTGATCTACGCGAACGGGATCGCCAAGTACCTGGGCCTCGTCGGCGTGGGGTTCGGCATCGCGTTCCCCTTCGCGCTGCTGGCTTTCTCCACGTTCGTCTACGACACGCTGGACGTGTGCACGCGGCTCAGCCGCTACATCCTGCAGGAGCTGTTCGGCATGAACTCGCGCGGCGGGGCGGTGCTGGCGACGATCCTCAGCCTCATCCTGCCGGCCGTCTTCCTTCTGCTCACAAAGGAGAAGGGCTACCTCGTCGCCTGGCCGATCTTCGGCACGAGCAACCAGCTGCTCGCCAGCCTCACCCTCCTGGCAATCGCCACCTGGATGGCGAAGACCGGCCGCAAGCCGCTGATCGCGCTGATCCCCATGGCGTTCATGCTGTCCATGACGCTCTGGTCCCTGGTTCTGCAGGTCACCCCGTTCATCCGCTTCATCCCCGCCTGGATCGGCGGCCGGACGGCCAAGCCCGACATGGTCATCTCCGGCACCGTCGGCATCGTCCTCCTCGTCCTCAGCATCTGGCTCATGGCCGAATCGATCCGCACCGTCACGCGGCGCCGCGCGGCGTGAGCGGATAATGGGGAGTACTCCGCGGGTTGTGGCATGCAGCGGATAGCAGAGCACCACGCACCACGATCCGCCCTCGTACCGCCCTCCTGCCAGGGTCTCTTGTTCGGGCTCTGATCGTCGGTCAGCGGACGACACGGAGGTCGTCCCTCCATGCCTGGAACCGGCGGTTTCCTGCATCGTGAAGGGCCGGGCTCCGTCCCGGCCGGCCTCAAGAAGAGTCAGCCTGGATTCGGCAGATGATGGCCGCAAAGACGCGCAGGTCTTCAGGGAAAGGCGGGGGATTCTTCATTGATCGGAGCCAATCAGGAACTCAAGGAAGACAGGAAAGGGGGAGGCGCTCTCTGCCCGCGCGTTTGATCGTCACCGGCATGGCCGCGAAATTGAGGCGCCGTCCAGCGGCAGGTTCCGGGTGGCCAACTCGACGCCGAGCGCCTCCTCGTAGATCGACTCCAGAAACCCCGGTCCGAGCGCCCTGTGAACCGCGATGGCCGCGCTGATAACATCCGCCGTCAGATCCTTGTCCGGCAGTCCTTTGCCTTCACCATCCACCTTTCCTGCCTTCCTTGAGTTCCAGATCGAATCCGTCTTCCCTCATCAGCGTCAATCAAATGCCCCCGCTATTGCCGGAAGGACCGACGTGCAATCAGAACAAGAGCCCCTGCGACCTCCGCCACGAACGGTCTCTTGCGGTTGCGCCCGCGATGATGCTACCTTCCGGCCAAACGCTGGAGGTGAGCCGGTGGCAGTTCCATTCGACTATGTGGCCCGCGCCCAGGAAGTGCTCGACATCGAGATCCAGGGGCTGATCCGGGTCCGCGGCGAGCTGGACGGCGAGTTCGAGCGCGCGGTCACCCTCATGCTCGAGTGCCTGAAGAAGGGGCGGAAAATCGTCGTCACGGGCATCGGCAAGAACCTGCCCATCGCCGAGAAGATTTCCTCGACGCTCGCCAGCACCGGCGCCACCAGCGTCGTCCTCAACCCCGCCCAGGCGATGCACGGCGACCTCGGCATCCTGAGCCCGGGCGACGTCCTGCTCGCGCTCAGCTACAGCGGCGCCTCCGAGGAGCTGCTCAACCTCGTGCCGATCGTCCGCCGCTCGGGGGTCCGGATCGTCGTGCTCACCGGCAGCCGGGACAACGCCCTCGCGCGGTGCAGCGACATCGTGGTGCCCGTTCCGATCGACCGCGAGGCATGCCCGTTCAACATGGCCCCGACCACCAGCACCACCGCGACCCTCG
>CAYSLU010000029.1:0-19212 GCA_964431965.1 uncultured Verrucomicrobiota bacterium | reverse complement strand
TGCACCCCGGCGGCGCCATCGGCCGCGCCCTGCTGCTGCGCGTCGCCGACATCATGCGCAAGGACGACCGGCTCCCCCGCGTCCGCGCCGGCCAGAAGGTGAAGGACGCCGTGCTGGCCATGACCGAGGGCCGCTGCGGCTCGGCCGGCGTCATCGACGCCGACGGCCGCGTCCTGGGCATCTTCACGGATGGCGACCTGCGCCGCCATGTGGCGCGCCAGGCGGACCTGCTGGAGCGGCCGATCGAGGAGGTCATGACCCGCTCGCCCATCACGCTGCAGGCGGACAGCCTGGCGGTCGATGTGCTGAAGATCTACGAGCAGCACAACATCGACGATCTGCTGGTGGTGGACGCCGACGGACGCCTCGTCGGAATGGTCGATATCCAGGACCTGCCGAAGTTCAAAATCCTGTAGCCCCCGCCCGCCGCACCGGAGACCCTATGAAGAAGCCCGCCGCCCTGTCGCTGAGCCCCCATCCCAGACTCTACATCGGGACCGACGAGATGGCCCGACTCCGCGAGCGGCCGGCCACCGCATTCCTGCGCGACGCCGACCGGCGCCTCCGCGAGGACGCCGACGCCTTCGCCACGAGCCCTCCGCTTGTCTACGCGCGAAACGTGCACAACGAGCACCTCCTGCGAGCGCGGGAGGTCCAGCGCCGGATGGTCACCCTGCTCGCGCGGTGGACGCAGACGGAGGATGCGCGCTACCGCCGCGCCGCGCTCCGCCTCGTGCAGGACGTGGGCGAATGGGACTGCTGGTCGTGGATCACCTGGCGCCAGGGCAACCACAAGCCGGACGCCATTTTCGACCTGAGCTACGGCGAGAACAGCGCCACCCTGGCCATCGCGCGCGACTGGCTCGACGCCTCGCTGTCGGCGGCGGAGAAGAGCCTGTTTCGCGACGTCGCAAACCGCTGGCCGCTGGCCTCGGCGCGCCGGAACGTTCGGCCCGGGGCGGCCTGGTGGTACGGCAAGCCCGACTGCAACTGGAACACCGTGTGCGCGGGCGGGCTGGCGATGCTCGTGCTCGCCCTCGCCGACGAGATCCCGGACGCTCCGGCCCTGCTCGCCGAGTGCGAGCGCTCGATCGAGCCGTACATGCTGTACCTGAACCAAACTCACGGCGCCTGGCCGGAGGGGATCGGCTACTGGAACTACGGCATGCGCTACGCGTTCATGTACCTGCTCAGCCACGAGAACGCGCTCGGCCGCCCAAACCCGCTGCTGCGCCAGGCCTCCACGCGCCGGACGCTCGCCTTCCCGCTCGACTTCTGCCCCAACGGCCAGCCGTGCAGCTTCGGCGACGTCAACCACTGGACGCCGCTGCCCTTCCACTACGCGGCGGCCCGACGGCTCGGAGAGCGCCCGGTCGTGGCCGGACTCGACGCCATCCTCGCCGATCCGCGCCTGCGGCTCCCGGCACGCGCGAGGGACAGCTGGCCGTCGGATGCCGAGTGGCGGCTTTTCCACGACGGCCGCGCCGCCGCCCGTCCGGAGACCGGGTCCGGGCCCGCCCTCCGCTTCTACCGGGGCATGGACTGGGCGGCCATGGCGGACCGCCTCCCCAACCCCCGGCTCTACGTTTCCGTTCGGGGCGGCAGCACCAAGGTGCCCCACAGCCACCGCGACCTGATGAGCTTCCACTGCGTCGTGGGCCGGGAGCGCATGATCGTCAACCTCACGCCCGACGAGTACCTGGACACCACGTTCTCCCCCCGGCGCGACGAGATCTTGGAGACCTCGCCCGCGGCCAAGAACACCATCCTCGTCAACGGCGTCGGCATCGTGCCCGGCTCCGCCCTCGACCGCACGGAGCCCGTGCGCACGAAGGCCGGGCTCGGCGTCCGCCTCGTCGCAAGCGGCGCCATGGGCGCGATGCGCGACGGCCCGGCTGTGCGGTTCTGCGGGCGCCTGGTGCTCCTCCTGCTGGGCGGGAAGGCCGTGCTCATCGTTGACCGCACCGAGCTCCCGCACGTCGGCCGCATGGAGTCGCGCCTGCACACGCACGCCGCCGTTCGGGCGTCGGAGGCCGGCGCGCTCCTGGCGCTCCGCGGCGAGCGCCTGCGCGTGACCTGCGCTGCCACGGTTCCGGCCGTGTTCCGGACCGCCCTGACGGCGCCGACCACGCCCACGGCCGCATCGGCCACCGTGCTCCGCTGGTGCAGTCGGGCGCAGAGCCTCGACCTGACGTTCGCCACTCTGCTCACGCCCGGCGCCGCGCCCGCGCGCGTGACGGTCGAGCGCGACGGACGCCGCATCGTCGTCACCGCCGGCGGCCCCGGCTGGCAGGCCACCGTGCCCCTCTCCCCCCTCCTCCGCCCCGCATGAGCGCACGGACGCCCCATGACCGCTGCCTCGCCGTCGTCCGGGGCGAGGTGCCCGATCGCGTGCCGGCCTATACGCCGACGATCGCCTGCGACGTGGCCAGCCTCATCCTCGGGCGGCCGGCCCATACCGGCGGGCCCAGCCTCTGGTACGCCGAGGCCATCGCCTGGTCGCTGGGCGCATCCGCCTGGCAGGAGTTCGACCACCAGGTGATGGAGGATGAGATCGCGCTCGGCCGCGCCCTCGACCAGGACATCGTCCGATTCCCCTGGCGCTACAACATCCGCCCCACGGCGCGGCTCGACGAGTTCACGTTTCGCTGCGGCGATGCCGCCGGCGTGCACCAGATCTGGCGCTGGGACCCCGGCGCCATGAACTTCATCCAGATCGCGAACACCGCCCCGGCGGCACAAGCCGAGGACTGGCCGCGCATGGCCCGCGAAGCCGGCGCCGGTCTCGACGAGCGCGTGGCCGCCGCGCGGGCGGGCGCCGGAGCCGCCGAGGCCCGGCTCCAGCAGTGCGTCGGCGATTCCTTGATGGTCATCGCCGGCGCGGCCGGACTGAGCCTGGGCGTCGATGAGGCGGGCCTGATCGCCGCCCTGGTGGAGCCGGGGGCCGTCGCCGACATTCTCGACTGCAGCCTGGCCGTTGGCCTCGCCCAGCTGGAGGGCGTCGCCGCACACGGCATCCGGGTGGTGCTGGGCGGGGGCGACATGGCGGATAAGAACGGCCCGCTGTACTCGCCCGAGCTGTTCCGGACGCTCATGCTGCCCCGCTGGAAGCGCATCGCCGACCGCTGCCGCGAACTCGGGCTGCACTACGTGTGGCGCAGCGACGGCAACCTGTGGAAGGTGTCCGACATGCTGTTCCGCGAGGCCGGGTTTACCGGATTCGGCGAGGTAGATTTCGACGCCGGCATGACGACGGCGCGCGTCCGCGCCCGCTATCCCGGGTTGGTCGTATGGGCCAACCTGAGCGGCGACATCCTGCGCCGGGGCTCGGCCGATGACGTCTACCGCCACAGCATGGAGGCGCTGGAAGCCAGCCGGGGACGCGGCTACTTCCACGGCTGCAGCAACACCATCCTGGCCGGCACCCCCCCGGAAAACGTGTACGCCATGGTGCGAGCCCGCGACGCGTTCACTTCCCGGTTGACTCCCGCCGGAGCCGCATAGATCATCTCCGCGACATGAACAGCGCCCCCATCGATATTAGCGCCCCGGGCGTCGACGTCGATCACGTGATGGAGGATATCCGCGCTGCCGTCGCGCGCAAGCGCGCGGAAGGATTCTACTCCGACCCGCGCATCGCCCGGGCCGAGCGCATGAACCTGTCGAACCTCACGGACGAAGACAGCTTCACGGCCTTCTACCTCGAATGCCTGCGCGACGCGGTCCACGTGGATATCAACGACTTCGAGATCCGGGAGCGCCGCCGCTTTGCCGGCCCGCTGCTGGTCGCCTTCAAGCGCACCGTCTGGAGCCTGCTCAAGTTCTACACCTACCGGCTCTGGTCCCAGCAGAACCAGGCGAACGGCATGCTGCTGACCGCGGTCGAGGAAATCGACAACCGATACCGCGAGAAGATCGCCCGCCTCGAGGAGCGGATCGCGCGGCTCGAGTCGGGAACGCCGCCGAAATCATGAGCCGGGCGGAGCGCATAGCGTTCGTGTGCCCGCGATTCTCCGAGGCCGGAACCGTCGGCGGAGCCGAGACGCTGCTGCGGGCCCTGGCCGACCGCTTGGCCGGCATGGGCCGATCCGTCACCTTCCTCACGACCTGCGCCCGCAATCACTTCACGTGGGCCAACGAGATCCCGGCTGGCGAACGGACCGTCGGCGGGCTGTCCGTGCGCTTCTTCCCGGTCAACGAGACCCGCGATGTCGGCGAGTTCCTCCGCGTGCAGACCGCCATCTCGCGACGAGCCCCCGTGACCGAGGCCGACGAGGCGATCTGGATCGAAAACAGCGTGAACAGCTCCGCCCTCGAGGAGTACCTCCAGACCCGGGCCGGGAGCTTCGACCGCATCGTGATGGGCCCCTACCTGTTCGGGCTCGTGCTGCGCGCCGCGCGGATCGCACCGGCGAAGACGGTCCTGGTGCCCTGTCTGCACGACGAGCCGTTCGCCTACCTGGCCACCGTCCGCCGGCTGTTCGCCGAGTCCGGGCGCGTGATGTTCAACACAGAGCCGGAGCGCGACCTCGCCATCCGCCTCTTCCGGGCGCCGCCCGAGCGCTGCGCGGTGGTCGGCATGGGGCTGGACGAGTTCGATCCCGACCCGGAGTCGTTCCGCCGGGAGCGCCGCCTGCGCGCGCCCTACGTGATCTACTCCGGCCGCCGCGAGGTGCTCAAGGGTACCCCCCTGCTGCTCGACTACATGTCGGCCTTCCGCTCGCGGACGGGGCGGGACGTGGACGTCGTGCTGACCGGCTCCGGCTCGGTCGAGATACCCGACGGCCTCGCCGGTCACGCGCTCGATGCGGGCTTCGTGTCCGAGGCCGACAAGCGCAGCGCGATGGCCGGAGCGGTGGCGTTCATCCATCCGTCCGTGAACGAGAGCCTCAGCATCGTGTTGCTCGAGTCGTGGATGGCCGGGGCGCCGGCGCTCGTGCACGCCGGAAGCGCGGTCATGCAACACCAGTGCCGCCGGAGCGGGGGCGGACTGTGGTTCCGTCACTACGCGGAGTTCGAGGAGGAGCTGTCGGTCATGCTCGACCGGCCGGATCTGCGGAGCGCACTGGGACGCCAAGGCCGCGAGTTTGTGCGGCGCGAATATGCGTGGCCGCGGATCGACGCGCGGCTGTCGGCCGCCTTGGACGACTGACGGCGAACCGGCTTACTTCAGCTTGTCGGCCGCCTCTGCGGAGCGCTTCAGAACTTCCATGATGTGCGCCAGCCCGCGCTCCAAGCCGGCTACCTCGTGGGCCAGTTCCTCGGTGCGCCGGGTGCTGTCCGTCCGGAGCTTCTCGAGCTTCTGGCGGCGATCCTGCAGATCCGCCACCTCGGCCTCGAGTTCGCGAACGCGCGTCTTGGCGGCGGAGAGCGCCTCGCGCATGTGGATGATCCGGGCCTCCTGCTCCTCGGATGAACTGTCGAGGTCGGAGATCTCCATTCCGTCCGGAATCGGAACCTGAATGCGATTGCTGCAGTCCGGGCATGTGATGAACAGCCCGGCCCCGCGGTAGTCGATGCAGAGGCTCTTGGAGCAGTGCGGACACTCGAAGACGATGTCCGTTTCCTTGATATCAGCCGGCTCGGTCCGTTCGTCAGCCATGGTGACCTCCGTTCAGGGGGGCCGCCGACGCAGGCGCGTCGGTCAACTAAGGTGGATCGTGCCACACCCCGCTATCGCCGTCAACGGGCCTTTCGCGACACGGGCCTTTCGCGACAGATGGAGACGACAAATCGCGGGGCGTGGAGGGAACTGGACGTGATCCGGTCACCCTCCGGCCCGCGAGGCCGCGGGCCCTCCCGCCACGCGATCGAACGGCGACCGCACATCGGTTTCGAGGACGAGGACGACCAACTCGATCGCGCCAAGAGCCGGGCGCGGCGGGATGTATGCCCATCCAGTCTCCCGATCATGATCGAACGAGGCACGGTCCCTGCAGCCGCGCTATTCACTCAACTGGTAGGTAACGGCGACCGTCCGCGAGATGGTAATCTCCTCCGGATTGGTCCCGATGTACTCGGTGGGGAGGTCGGCCTGCATGCCCATCACGCGCATGGGGCCACCCCAGTGCGCGGAACCCGAACACCCGATGGTCACCACCCCTCCGGCTTTCTTGCCAGCCAAGCTGGCCGTCTTGTCTGCTTCGGACTTGGCATCGTCCATGGCCGCTTTCCGCACACGCGCAAGGACTTCGGCGCTCTCTTCGATCCCGTACACCACGACACTCCGGATGTCCTCCGAGTATTGGATGGAGGACGGGATCTGCATGACCGCGCCCGCACGGATGCCGTTGTCGATCGATTCATAGATCCCAGCGGGGCTGGGGCTGCACGTGATCCGTATTCTGCGGACGACCTCAGGGCGAGGGGATTCCTCCTTCTGGTCAGAACGCCAGACTTCGCTCTTCTTCTCCCCGAGCGATACGTCGACCACGGCGACGCTCTTCACGGCGTTTGTCTCTGTCTTGATCGCCGCCGTGATCTCACTTACGAGTTTGTCCGCCTTCTTCACGGCGTCAACCATGAGGATGCCTTCAGCCCGCGCATAGAGCGTGATGTAGGCGACGTCAGGCTTCACTTTCGCTTCGGCCTTCCCCGTAACACTCACCGTGTGCTCCTGATCGGCGGCATAGCCCGAAAGCGCCAGCATCGAGCCAAGCGCGACGATCATGGCTGTTCGTCTCTTCATCTCCGGTTTCCTCTCTTGTCTGTGGTCTGTGGTCTGTGGTCTAAAGCCTGTGGTGTTGCGCCCGTGTCCAGACGCTCAGTCCGCAATCTCGCCCGGTACGCCCACTTCGGTCACAGGAAACGTCACGTTGCGGCTCCGGTTGTCCCGCAGCACGACCTGCGCGCCCTTCTCGACGGCGATCCCGACGGCGCTGTCGGTACACAGATTCCGATCGATCACCACACCGGCGTACCGGATTCGCCACGGCCGCCGGGCCCCGCCGGGACCGCTCTCGCTGAACGTGGTGCGGAAGCCGATCCCCGCGTTGTTGGTGCTGTGATTGTTCCGGACGATCAGCCCCAGAACGTCGTACCCCGCATCCGAACAATCGTGCACGCGGCTGCAGCGGACGAAAACCCCGACCGCCCCGTCCAGCGCATCCGCGTCCCGCGTCGGCGTGGACCACCCCCGGTCCAGGACGTTGTTGCAGACCAGCGTGAATACCGCGCCGCCCCATACCTTCTGATCCGCCGCCAGCCGGACCGACCACAGCGTGATCCCGGGCCCGTCCGCCACGTAGTTCCCGTCGATCACCGAGTCGTAGCTCGATCCGTACACAATGATGTTCACGGCTTGGCTGACAATCCGGTTATCCACCATCGTCAGGTGCCGGAACAGCGAGGGGGCCGTGAAGACGACACGGCTCGACTCGTCCGGATCGGCGCGCCACGGCCGGTCGATCTCGATCCGGTTCCCCTCGCGGCGGACGATCTGCCTCACCTGCCCCAGCCCCCGCCCGTCCACGATATCGAGCCACGCCCCGTCCAGGCACTCATCGCGCACTTCGCCGGCCGGGTCGACGATCTCGGCCGTAACCGGGCCGGTCATCCGAATCGCCGGCTTGCACCATCGCGCCTGCCACAGGTGCGTCATCAGCGCTTCCGAATCGCAGTTGGGCGCGTAGTCGTGGATATGGTTGCGCGCGATGTACAGCTCGTCCCCTCCGAAATTGAAGGAGATAAGATTGCGCGCGAACTCCGAGCGTGCGCTGATGTCGTTGTCCGCCACGATCACCCGCCGCATCTCGTTGCCCGCGATCCGGGCCCCGCCGCCCCCGCTCGGCCAAGTCAGCCGGGTGAACCCGTGCAGCGCCATACCGAAGAACCCGGCCTGGAGCGTGTTCCCCGAGACGCGCGCGCAGGCGCTCCGGTTCAGATCCACGGCATGGCCGCCGCCCAGGATCGTGCATCCCTCGACCTCCAGCCCGTCCCCTTTGAAGAAGAGGCAGGCCGAGTGGTCGCCCATCGCCCGCCAGCCCTTTTCGCCAAACCCCTTCATCCAGCCGCGGGGGTCGAAGTCCTTCCGCCGCATGGACTGCCGGAACGGGTGCTGCTCCAGCCGGCACCGCCGGATCGCCACGTTGCGCGCGCGCCGATCCGAAAGCCCGATGGCGTCGCAGCCGCTGGCCGCCTCGTCCTGCGAGACCGGCTCGAAGCGCGGAGCGCACACCAGGACCGGCGCATGCACTCCGCGTATGCACAGATCCTCGAGGGCAAAATCGCTGTCGCCCGTGACCGCGACGTACGGCGGCTCCGGCCGGCCCAGCGCCGGGTCAAAAGGAAGCGAGAGCAGGGTTCGATCGGCCCCGGCGCCTCGCATCACGGTTCGGGGCGGCAGCACGAGCGTGCGGCGCAGGGGATAGGTTCGGGGCCACAGTTCGAGCACGCCGCCGCCGTTGCGCGCGATATCCGCGAGCGCCGCCGCAAACGCGGCGTCCACGGAGCCGCCCCGCGCCAGATAGTCGTCCACCGGGAAGCGCCGATCCGGCCAGACATCCGGCGCCGCGATCTCCACCAGCAACGGCTCCGACCAACCGGCGGCGCCGCCCAGCCCGCTATGCACATAGAGTTCGGCCGGCCCCGGTCGAACCGAAGCCGGCAGCCGGCATACGGCTTCATAGGCGCTCGACCGCAGCACGGGCACCGGCACAAAGTCCGCAGTCCCCCTCAGCCGCAGACACGCGCGCGTTGGCTCCGGCGAAGCGAACTGCCCCCCGAAGCTGACCGGCCGGGCCGGGTCCTGCGTCACATAGCGGTCGTACCGAACCAGGTTCCGGCCGATAAGCGTCACCTCGCCCCCGGGCGTTCCGCGGGCCGGGAAACACCAATCGATGCGCGGCCGATTGGCCAGCCACGCGGTGGCCGGATCGAACTCGCGCCGAGTCTGAATGGCCCAGATGGCCGGCGGGCCGGGAGGAACGTCCACGGTGAAACACTCTTCCTGACGATGCACGACGGGCAGTCCCACCGCCTCCCCAGCCGGCTGCGCCTGCCCGCCATCACGGGGCGATGCGGCGTCGCCGTTCGCGATCGGGATCGCATACAGCACCGTATGCTCGTTCCCACCCCCAACCGTGACGATGGCGTAGGCACCGGGCAGTACCGGATCCATGACACGAGTGACGACGGACAGTCCAGGGCGCGTAGTCGGCATTCCGTAAGTCTCCCGGAGGCAGTGATTGATCAGCGCCCGGGAGTCTATCGGGGCATCGCCATCCGCTACAATCGCATTCGACCTCTCAGCCGCCATATTGACATCACTGCCCTCGGTTCCGATAATGTCCAGAGAAGTCCAAACGCAAGGAAGGTTGACCGAACGCATGCAACTGGGCGTCCGAGAGGCTGCCGGACTACTGAACGTCTCGGAGAAGACGATCTACCGCTGGATCAATCAAAAGATCCTGCCCGCTTACAAGATCCACGAGCAGTACCGGTTCAACCGCTCCGAGCTGCTCGAATGGGCCACGGCGCAGAAGATCAGCGTGTCGGCGGACATCTTCGCCGAACCGGAGTCCAGCCGAACCCCCACCCCGGGGCTGGCTGAAGCCCTGACAGCGGGAGGGATCCACTACCGCGTGGGAGGCGCCGACCGCCAGGCGGTCCTCAAGTCCGCCATCGCCGTGATGCCGCTTCCGGAAGAGGTCGATCGCACCTTCCTTCTGACCGTCCTGGAGGCGCGCGAGAAGCTCGGCTCCACCGCCGTCGGCAACGGGATTGCGATGCCGCACGTCCGCAATCCGATCGTCATGCACATCCCGCGCCCGATGATCACGCTCTGCTTCCTCGAGCAGGCCGTGGATTTCGCCGCGCTCGACGGGCAGCCGGTCCATACGCTGTTCCTCCTGGTCAGCCCGATGGTCAGCTCGCATCTGGCCCTGCTCTCCCGGCTGGCCTTCGCCCTTCACCAGGATGCGTTCAAGAGCGCGGTCGCCCGACAGGGATCCCGCGATGAAATCCTCGGCATCGCCGCCGGCATCGAGGCGCAGGTCCGACAGAATCAGGTCCCGGTCCTGACCGGAGGGGCGGCATGATCCTGCTGCTCGCGGTCGCCGTATGGCTGTGCGGCGGCCTCCTCTGCCTGATGCGGGGCATCGGGCGCCGCGTCGGGCCGGCCAGCGCGGTGCTCGGCTGCATCATCGGCCTGCTGGCCGTGCCGGCCGCGTTCTCGGCCCGCCCGCCGGCCATCGACCTGCCATGGGCCATGCCGTATGGCGCGCTCCACCTGCTCATGGATCCGCTCTCCGCCGTCTTCGCCGTCCCCATCCTCATCGTCTGCGCGCTCGGCGCGGTCTACGGCTCCGGGTATCTGGCCCACTCCGACCGGCCGGCCCGGGCGGGTCGATCCTGGCTCTTCTACAACATCCTCGCCGCCAGCATGTTCGTCGTCGTGCTCGCCCAGAACGCCCTGCTCTTTCTGATCGCCTGGGAGCTCATGTCCCTCGCGTCCTTCTTCCTGGTCATGCACGACCACGAGCAGCCCGCCGTGCGCCACGCGGGCCTGACCTACCTGGTCGCCATGCACCTCGGGGCGTTCTGCCTGCTCGTGTTCTTCCTGCTGCTCGGCCGCGCGGCCGGCTCCCTCGATTTCGCCGCCATGCGCCACGCGGTCCCCTCCGCCCCGCTCGGCGCCGCGCTGTTCGTGCTGGCCGTGCTCGGCTTCGGCACCAAGGCCGGAATCGTGCCGATGCACGTCTGGCTTCCGGAAGCCCATCCCGCCGCCCCGTCGCACGTGTCCGCCGTGATGAGCGGGGTGATGATCAAGACCGGCGTCTACGGCCTGCTCCGCGCGGCGACGTTCCTCGGCGCGCCTCAGGCGTGGTGGGGATGGACGCTGATTGCCGTGGGCGCGGCCTCGGGCGTGATGGGAATCCTGTTCGCGCTCGCCCAGCACGACGTCAAGCGCATGCTGGCCTACTGCAGCGTGGAGAACGTCGGGATCATCTGCCTCGGGCTCGGGCTCGGCTGGCTCGGATCCGCCCACGGCCACCCGCTGCTGGCCGTCCTGGGCTTCTCGGGCGCGCTCCTCCACGTGTTCAACCACGCCATGTTCAAGAGCCTGCTCTTCCTCGGCGCCGGCTCGGTCGCGCATGCCGCCGGCACGCGCGAGCTCGATCATCTGGGCGGGTTGCTCCGCCGCATGCCGCGCACGGGCATGGGCTTCCTCGTGGGCGCCATCGCCATCTGCGGGCTCCCGCCCTTCAACGGGTTCGTCGGCGAGTTCCTCATCTACATGGGTGCCTTCCAGGCCATCCTCGCGCCCGACGTCGGAACCGCCGCCACCGCCCTGTTCGCCGCCGGCTCGCTGGCGCTGATCGGCGGCCTGGCGGTCGCCTGTTTCGCCAAGGCATTCGGGATCGTGTTCCTCGGCGCGCCGCGCGGAGCGCCGGCCGCCGCGGCTCGGGAAGCCGGCCCGGCCATGACCGTCCCCATGCTCGCACTCGCCGCGCTCTGCCTCCTGGTCGGCCTCGCCGGCCCCTTCGCCTTCGCGCTGCTCCAACCGGCCGTGGCCCTGGTGGCCGGAGCCGCCGCTCTGCCGGCCGACCGGCTGGCCGCCGTTTCGGGCTGGCTCTGGCGCGTAACGCTCGCCTCGGGCGCCCTGATCCTGCTCGCCGCGGTCGTAGCGGCCGCCCGGCGGCGGACGCTGGCCGAACGAGAAGTCGGATCGACCGTCACGTGGGACTGCGGCTACGCCGCCCCCTCCCCGCGCATGCAGTACACATCGTCCTCCTTTGCCCAGCCCATCACCAATCTGTTCCGCGCGTCGCTCGGAACCCGGTTCGCGGCGCCCCGCATCGAGGGCCTCTTCCCGGCCAACACCGACTTCTCCACCGAGACGCCCGACATCTGGCGCCGCCGGGTGTACGAGCCCGCCTTCCGCGCCGTGTCCGGCGCACTGGGCCGCTTCCGCTGGTTCCAGCATGGCCGGATCAACTTGTACGTGCTGTGCATCGTGGTGGCGCTGATCGCGCTGCTGGCCTGGAAGCTGAGGTAACCGGATGTCCCCCTGGCCATTCATCGGATTCTGCGCGGGGCTGGCCCTGGCCCCGCTGCTGCCCGGCGTCGTCAACCGGGTCAAGGCCATCTTCGCCGGCCGCCGCGGCCAGCCGGTGCTCCAGGCCTACTTCGACCTGGCCAAGCTGCTCCGCAAGGGCGCCGTCTACAGCCGCACGACAACCTGGGTGTTCGCGGCCATGCCCGTCGCCGCGGTCGCCATCGCGACGCTCGCCCTCGCGCTCCTGCCGGCCGGCGGCCGCGCGCTCCTCGCGTTCCAGGGCGATATCATCCTGCTCGCCTATCTCTTCGGGCTCATGCGGTTCCTGACCGTCATCGCGGCGCTCGACACCGGATCGAGCTTCGAGGGAATGGGCGCAAGCCGCGAGGTGCTCTTCGCGATGCTGGCCGAGCCCGCCCTCTTCATCTCGTTCGCCGCGCTCGCGCGCCTCGCGCACGACACCTCCCTGTCCGGGATCGTCGCCGCGCTTTCGTTCGAGGCCTGGCAGAGCGCCGGGCTCGCGCTGGTGCTCGCGGCCATCGCCCTCACGATCGTCGCGCTCGCCGAAAACAGCCGCATCCCGTTCGACGATCCGAACACGCACCTCGAGCTGACGATGATCCACGAGGTGATGGTGCTCGACCACGGCGGGCCCGACTTCGGCATGATCCAGTACGCCGCCGCGCTCAAGCTCTGGATCCTCGGCGCGCTGGCCGTCAACCTCTTCGTCCCGCTTTCCGGATTGGACGGGGCCGCCGGGCTGGCCGTGTTCCTGTGCGGCATGATCGCGTTCGCCGCCGTGGTCGGCGTCGTCGAGTCGGTGACCGCCCGGCTCTCGCTCCTGAAGGTCCCGCATCTCCTCGCCGGAGCCGGGGCCGTTGCCATTCTCGCGTTCGCCCTCGTCACGAGGTACGCCCCATGATCGGCATTGTCGACACCGCCCTCGTCCTCATGATCCTCACGAGCTTCAGCCTGCTCGCCTCGAGCCGCCTGAACACGTGCATCCGCGTCGTGGCGTTCCAGGGCATGGCCGTCGGCGCCCTGCCGCTCGCCGCCGGCGCCGGGATCGGCATCCGCGTGCTGGCGATCGCGGCCGCGATCGTGGCGCTCAAGGGGATCATCTTCCCCCGCCTGCTCGCCCGAAGCCTGCGCGAGTCCAACACCAGCCGAGAGATCGAGCCGTACGTGGGCTACGTGACTTCGCTGGGCGCCGGCCTGCTGATCCTGATCGGCTCCTTCTGGCTGGACGCGCGCCTGAACCTGCCCGGCGAGGCCGAGTCCCCGCTCGTCACGCCGGTTGCGTTCACCATGATGATGACCGGCCTGTTCGTCATCGTCGCGCGGCGCACGGCGCTCAACCAGGTGCTGGGCTACCTGGTGCTCGAAAACGGAATCTACACGTTCGGGTTCGCCATGGTGCGCGACATCCCGGTCCTCCTCGAGCTGGGCGTCCTGATGGACATGTTCGTCGCGGTCTCCGTCATGGGCATCGCGATCTTCCGGATCAGCCGCGAGTTCGATCACATCGACGCGGACAAGCTGAGCACGCTGAAAGGCTGATGATGCGCGGCGATCTCATACTGGCAGCCGTGGTGCTGATGCCGCTCGCGCTGGCGGGCATGAGCCTGACCGCGCCCAGCGCGGCCGTGGCCATCCGGGCAGTCGCCACCGGCACGCTGGCCGTCGCGGTGGCCGGGCTCCTCGCCGCGGCGCGCGTCATCGTCGGCGGGCCGGCATACGCCCTGCACGGCTGGCTCATGCTCGACGCCCTGTCGGCGCTCCACCTGGCGGTCATGATGGCCGTCTTCGCGCTCGGCGCCGTCTACTCGGCGGTGTATTTCGCGCGGGAGATCCGGACGGGCGCGCTGTCCGACCGCGAGGCGCGCCGGTACGCGGCGCTCTGGTTCGGCGCGCTCGCCTCCATGGCCCTCGTGCTGGTCTCCAACAACCTCGGGCTCATGTGGGTCGGCGTCGAGGCCACCACGCTCGCCACGGCGTTCCTGATCTGCGTGCACGCCACGCCCAGCGCGCTGGAGGCGATGTGGAAGTACCTGCTGATGTGCTCCGTCGGCGTGGCGCTGGCCTTCATGGGCATCCTCCTCGTCGCCGCGTCCGCGGGCGCCGCGCACCTGTCCGTCACCGAACGACTCCTCTGGACTCGCCTCATGGATTCGGCGGGCGGGCTCGACCCGGCGCTGATGAAGGCGGGGTTCATCTTCCTCGTGGTCGGCTACGGCACAAAGGCCGGCCTGGCGCCCATGCATAACTGGCTGCCGGATGCGCACAGCCAGGCGCCGGCCCCGGTCTCGGCGATGTTCTCCGGCTTCCTGCTGAACTCGGCGCTCTACTGCATCCTCCGCGCGCTGCCGCTCGCCGAGGCGGCCACCGGCCACGCGGGCTGGGCCTCCGGCATCCTCGTGGCCATCGGCCTGCTCTCCGTGCTCGTCGCCGCAACCTTCATCCTGTTCCAGCACGACCTGAAGCGCATGCTCGCCTACTGCAGCGTCGAGCACATCGGTCTCATCGCCCTGGGCGCGGGCGTCGGCGGGCTCGGCGCCGTCGCCGCGATGCTCCACACCGCCGCGCACTCGCTCGCCAAGGTCGCCGCCTTCTGCGGCGCCGGCAGCCTCGGCCAGCTCTACGGAACCCTGGACATGCGCCGCATAGCCGGATCCGTCCGCCGCAGCCCGCTGCTCGGCGGCGGGCTCGCGGCCAGCGTGCTGGCGCTCGTCGCCTGCGTGCCCTTCGCGCTGTTCGTCAGCGAGTTCCTGCTGCTCAAGGCGCTGCTCGACCGGCGCGCCTACGCCGTCGCCATCCTGCTCCTCGCCGGCCTCGCGCTTGTCTTCATCGGCATGGTCCGCCCGCTCTTCCCGATGGCATGGGGCCGCCCGCCGTCGGAGCCGATCGCCGCATCGGATGTCCGCACCGCCCGCCGCGCCGGCATCCTGATCGCCATCCCGCTCGCGGCGCTGGTCGCGTTCGGCGTGTGGATGCCCACCCCCGTCTGGAACGTGTTCGCCGCGGCCGCAGCCGTGCTGGGAGGCGCCCGATGAACGGCTATGCCGCCATTCCCGACATCGGCGTGCTCCCGCTCGACGCGCTCCCGGTGCTCTCCGTCTTCCAGTTCCGCGAGGGTATCATCCAGAGCGTGGAGCAGGGCGCCCGGCTCGCGTGCCTGACCGCCTTCCCGGACGCCGGCCGCACCCGCCTGCTCGCCGTGCTCGCCGCCGAATCCGAGGGCGCCCTCTACGCGGCGGCGGCCGACCCCGGAGCCAGCTACCCCGCCCTCACGCCGGACTGCGAGCATGCCCACCTCTTCGAGCGCCTGCTCGCCGAGCAGTTCGGCATCCGGCCCGAAGGGCACCCCTGGCTGAAGCCCGTCCGCTTCCCGCCGCGCGACGGCGCGCCCGCCAGCCCGCCGTGCGGCGTGACCGACTTCTTTGCGGTGCGCGGAGAGGAGATCCATGAGGTCGCCGTGGGCCCCGTCCACGCGGGCATCATCGAGCCCGGCCACTTCCGGTTCCAGTGCCACGGCGAGCGGGTCTTCCACCTGGAGATCTCGCTCGGCTACCAGCACCGCGGCGTCGAGCGCGCCCTCCTCGGCGGCCCGAGCCCGCGCACGATCCACCACATGGAGACGCTCGCGGGCGATACGTCCGTCGGCCACGCGTCCGCCTACGCGCGCGTGATCGAGTCGCTCGGCCGCTCGCCGGTCCCCGCGCGCGCCCAGGCCATACGCGGCATCGCGGCGGAGCTCGAGCGCGTCGCCAACCATGTCGGCGACCTCGGCGCGCTCGCGGGCGACATCGGGTTCCTGCCGACCCAGTCCTTCTGCGGCCGCATCCGCGGCGACTTCCTGAACCTCACCGCCGAGCTGTGCGGCAACCGCTTCGGCCGCGGCCTCGTGCGCCCGGGCGGGACGGCCTGGGACATCGAGCCCGAACGAGCCGCCCGCATGCGCGAGCGGCTCGACGCGGCCGCCCGGGACGCGGAGTCGGCAACCGCGCTGCTCTGGGACGAGCCGTCCGTTCTGGCCCGGTTTGAGGGCACCGGCGCGCTCTCGGCCGACCTTGCACGCCGGATCGGCCTCGTCGGCGTCGCCGCCCGCGCCTGCGGCATCGACCGGGACGTGCGCCGCGACTACGCGTACGGAATCCACCGGTTCGCGCAGATCCCCGTGTCCACCTGGCCGTCCGGCGACGTGCTGGCCCGCGCGCTCGTCCGCGACCAGGAAATCCAGCGTTCGGTCGCATTCGTCCGCGAGCAGCTCGAGGCGCTCCCGGACGGATCGATCCGCCACACACCGGCCGCCCCGGCCCCGCGCCACCTGGCCGTCAAGCTCGTCGAAGGATGGCGGGGAGCCATCTGCCACACGGCGATCACGGATGAGCAGGGCCGCTTCGCCCGGTACGCGGTCGTGGACCCCTCGTTCCACAACTGGTTCGGCCTCGCGCTCGCGCTCCGGGGACAGCAGATCTCGGACTTCCCCTTGTGCAACAAGAGCTTCAACCTGTCGTACTGCGGCTTCGATCTCTGAGGATTCCGACATGCTGCGCACCATCCGAACCCGTCTGAAGCAGGGCTACCGCACCATGGCGTACCCCCGCACGCCGCCCGTGCTGCCCGACCGGTTCCGGGGGCGGCCGGAGATCGACGCCGTCGCCGCGGCCGCCGACTGGGATCGCCTCTCGGTCGCCTGCCCGGTCGATGCGCTGAGCCGCGACGGCCAACGCGTGAAGCTGGACCTCGGCCGCTGTATCTTCTGCGGCGCCTGCGAGGGCCCCGGAGTTCGATTCTCGCGTGACCACCGCCTGGCCGCGCGGGCGCGGGCCGACCTCGTGGCCGACGGCAGCGAGCAGAAGCTCGCCGCCGCACTGGAGGGGCGCATGCGCCGGCTCTTCGGGCGCTCACTCAAGCTCCGCGAGGTCAGCGCCGGCGGCTGCAACGCCTGCGAGGCCGACACCAACGTGCTCAACACCCTGGCCTTCGACCTCGGCCGCTTCGGCGTCCAGTTCGTCGCATCCCCCCGCCATGCCGATGGGCTTCTGATCACGGGACCCGTCACCCGCAACATGGAGCTGGCGCTCCGCAAGACGTGGGAGGCGGTGCCCACGCCGCGCCTGGTCATCGCCGTCGGCGCCTGCGCCATCGCCGGAGGCCCCTACGCCGGCCATCCGGAAGCCTGCGACGGCGCCTCCGCCATCGTACCCGTCGACCTCTTCGTCCCCGGCTGCCCCCCCCACCCCCTCACGATCCTCGACGGCCTCCTCCGCCTCCTCGGCCGCCTGCCGGAGCGCTGAACGCGCTTTCGGGGCTGAATCCAAATCCATAGGGGTCAGGGCTGGACTTTCGATATATGCGAGGGGGTATCTGGTAGGATACGAGCATGGTTGGACCTTTGAGGATGGTGGTGGAGGACCGGTAGTACCACGTGCGCGGTTGGGGGCCCGAACGTCGTGATATCTTCGCCGAGGACGCCGATGGGGAGCACGGCCTCGACTTGTCGCTTGGGGGGGGGGCGACGTCTGTGCGGCCTGACGCTCCGCGAAGCCCGCGAGCAGGCAGGCGGACTGACTTCTCCGCGGCGAGCAAGCTCATCCTCCGAGGCCGCATCTACGACTTGGCGAAAGTCCAGCCTTGTCCCTGTATGATATCTGTATGGTATCCTGACCCCTGTATGATATCGATGCGAAAGATCTACCTAGTGGCGCTCGTTTCAGCGGCGTGCTTTCTCCCGGGCTGTGCGTCGTTCGTCGGCCACTACGACTACATGACATCTGCGCGGCAGAACACGCCTACGGCCTTCTACCCCGGCACCGTTACGGATTGCAGTGGGATCGCGCTTGGACTGAGTGCTCCTGTCGTCGCTCCATTCAGTGAAGATGTCGACGCCTGGATGGTTCTTGTTGCCCCACTGGCCCTCATTGATCTGCCGTTCTCGTTCTTGTTGGACACCCTGTTCCTGCCCAGTGACTTGCGGGGGTATCTTGAAGACCGTCCCTACCGCAAAGCCGACGATGATCCGTTCTGGGACGATGCGTTCCGCACGGACGTCGTGACGAATGATGAAGCACGCCAACGCTTCTCAGAACCGAATTGGCCCAAGATCGTGCGACTGCTGAATGCAGACACCAACTCCAGCGCGCCGAATGCCGTCAGCGTCATCTTCGAAATGACAATCACCAACACCGGCAGCAGAGTCGTGACGGATGCCCTCTGCAGAAAGACGGGGCTTCAGACTGCCCACTATGCCAGGCTCTATGATGCCGCCAACTCGGGGTGCTATGGACCATATGGAACGTCCATGGTCACGGCCCTGGCTCGAAACATCTCGATCCCCGAGAACGTGCTGACGCAGATCGCATCCTCATCCGAACCCAAAGTGGCCATCGCGGCCCTCGGCAACAGCAACCTGCCCTCGCATCTAGTCACGAACATCCTTCATCGTTTCACCCACGACCCCGAAGTGGCCATCGCGGCGCTCGGCAACAACAGACTGCCCCCGCATCTGACCACGAACATCCTCGATCGTCTCGCCCATTCCGATTCCCTCCAATTCCAGCACGTGCCGTTGAGGCATCCCGCAACGCCGCCCGCTCTGCTCCGGTACCTTGCCTCGGCCACGGGCGAAAAGGTGGCCGTGGCGCAACACCCCAGTTGCCCGGCTGACCTGCTCGTAGAACTTGTGTCCGACGAGGACCGTTGGGTCCGAAAGGCCGTTGCCGGCCATCCATCGACGCCACCGGCATCGCTTAGAGTTCTCGCGACCGACAAGGACGCCCTCGTCCGGGAGGGAGTCGCAGGGAACCCGTCGACACCGCCGGACACACTGGCACAACTGGATGGAGATGCGGAATATCACGTGCGAGTGAGTGCGGAGGCGAACCGACGAAAGCGCAAGTGACCCAGCGAGGGACTTCGTCGAGCTCGTCGATTTTGCGGGCGGATTCTTCGGTGCGGACATTCTTCACGACGATGAGCCGATCGGTGAGCACAACTGGTTCCTTTCGCCATAGGGTTTCGGAAGGATGAAACCAAGGGGCGGGCCGGGCGCCGACTGCCAAACGTCCACCCCTGAACCAACAGACGATCGGCCCTGCCGCTTGCCCCTCTTCCACGCCCCGACTCCGCTCCGACCTGCCCGCCAGGGCAGACGCATCTAGTGTGCTGTCCCGCAAATGACTACGCAAAACGCGCAAGTGCCTGTCATTCCG
>CAYSLU010000028.1:12626-53650 GCA_964431965.1 uncultured Verrucomicrobiota bacterium | reverse complement strand
GGGCGACCGCGGCGGCGGTGGCCGGGTTGTCGCCGGTGATCATGACGGCCCGGATACCGGCCTCCTGGCATTGGCGTACGGCCGCCTGCGCCTCGGCGCGCGGGGGGTCACTCATCCCGGCCAGGCCGAGGAAGGTCATCCGTCCGCGGAGCGACTCTTCGCTGAGCTCGCCCGGTTGACCGGCATAGTCGCAATAGGCCAGCGCCATGACGCGCAGGGCGTCCCTCGCCATCCGATCCACGGCGCCGAGAATCGCCTGGTGCGCGGTCTCATCGAGAGGCGTTGAACCGGCGGATCGGGCCATGTTCAGGCTCATCGCCAGCACGCGCTCGGGCGCGCCCTTGACGAAGATCGTCCGCTTGCCGGAGTTGGAATGGAGCGTGGCCATCCACTGCCGCTCGCTCTGGAATGGAATCTCGTTGAGTCGGGGCCAAGCCAGTTCCAGTTGTTCCTTGCGCAAACCCGCCTTCGCGGCCGCCACGACCAGAGCGCCTTCCGTCGGATCACCTAGAATGCTGCTCGCGGAGGACGCGCCGGTGAGCAGGGCGTCGTTACAGAGCGCTCCGACGCGCAACAGGCATTCCAGCGTCGCATCGTCCTGCACCGAGACCGCCTGGCCGTCGGTGCGAATCTCGCCCACCGGATCATAACCGCTGCCGTCCACGTCGTAGGACCGCCCGTCGGCGTAGAGGCGTGAGACGGTCATCTGGTTCAGGGTAAGTGTGCCGGTTTTGTCCGAGCAAACGACCGTGGTGGACCCCAGCGTTTCCACAGCCACGAGGCGGCGGATAATGGCCTGCCGCTTGGCCATGGCGCGCATGCCGACGGCCAGCGTTACCGTGACCACGGCCGGAAGCCCTTCCGGCACGGCGGAGACCGCGGCGGCCACCACCATCAGGAAGATGTCCATGGGCGGCAGGCCACGGTGCAGACCGACCAGCGCCAGCAGAACGCAAAGGCCGGGCACGATGAACAGCATGACGCGGCCGAAGCGGTCGACGCTCCGCTGCAGCGGGGTCTTCTCCTGCGGCACATTCTGGATGGCCGCCGCGATGCGCCCCATCTCGGTCTGCATGCCGGTGGCGGCGGCGAGCACGGTTGCCCGGCCGTTGGTGACGACCGTGCCCATGTAGACCATGTTCTTGCGATCCGCCAGCCCCACGGTGCCGGCCAACGGCGCGGTGTGTTTCTCCACGGGCATGGATTCGCCGGTCAGGGCCGACTCGTTGATCTTCAGATTGGTCGCTTCGATCAGGCGGCCATCCACGGGCACCCGGTCGCCGGCTTCCAGGACAATCAGATCCCCCGGCACAAGTTCCGCCGCCGCCACCGCAGCCACTTGGCCGCCCCGGCGCACGCGGCTGCGGGGCGTCACCATGTTCTTGAGCGCCTCCATGGCCTTCTCGGCGCGCAGCTCCTGAACGAAGCCGATCACGGCCATGAGCGCCAACACGGCCCCGATGACGGCCGCATCCAGAACGCCCTTGACCAGCAGTTTGACAAGCGCGGCCACCATGAGGATGTAGGCCAGCGGGTTCGCCAGTTGGCGGAGGAACAAGACGACGAGCGGTGTCTTGTTCCGGGCCTTGAGCGCGTTTGGCCCGAAGCGGGCAAGGCGCGCAGCGGCTTCCGGCCCGGTCAACCCATCGCGCGGCGCATCAATCTCCCCTAGCGCCTCGTCGACCGAGAGGCGATACAGGGCGACCGGCAGTGCCGCCGGGGTTGGGTGAACACTCTGGGAGTTCATGGCTGCTGAAGCGCCTTCTCCAATGCCGCGACGAGTTCCTTGTCGTCGGGCTTGGTGCGGCTGCCGAACCGCCCCACGATCGTGCCGTCGCGCCCTATCAGGAACTTATTGAAGTTCCAAGAGATCGCAGCACCAAAGTTCGGGTTGGTCTCCTTCGAGGTCAGGAACTTATAGAGCGGGTGGATGTCCTTGCCCTTGACCGAGATCTTCGACAGCATCGGGAAGGTCACGCCATAGGTCAGCGTGCAGAAACTCTTGATTTCGACCTCTGTTCCCGGCTCCTGCCCGAGAAAGTCGTTCGCCGGAAACCCGAGCACGACGAAGCCCCGGTTCGTGTAGGTGGTATAGAGCTTCTCCAGCCCCGCGTACTGCCCGGTGAATCCGCATTTGCTGGCCACGTTGACAATCAACAGCACCTTGCCCTTGAAGGCCGAGAGGCTCACGTTCTTCCCGTCGATATCCTGCACCGTGAAGTCATGGATATTCGTCATAGCCGCCTCCCCATGCACACAGACTCCCGTCCCCATCAAGCCGATCGCCATCCCGATCGCCAGCAACGCCCTCATGGCCAGACCTCCTGAATCTCGGACCGTCCTGACATGCGTTTGACTTCAACGCTGGCTAATCCTGGACCCTGATGACAGCGTTTCTTGCATCCGCGGCCGGTGCTGATAAGCTCTCGCGCATGCTTCAGTCCTCATCCCGGATCGCCGTCGTCGGCGCGGGCGTGGCGGGGCTTACCGCCGCCTACATCCTGCAGCGCAGACACCATGTTACGCTCTTCGAGAAGAATGACTACGCGGGCGGTCACACGCACACGGTAACGATTCCCGACGGTCCCGACAAGGGCACGCCCGTGGACACGGGGTTCATCGTCATGAACCACCGCAACTACCCGCTGCTGACGCGGCTGCTCGAACAGCTCGACGTTCCGCTGCGTGACAGCGAGATGTCGTTCAGCTATTGGGATGAACTCACGGGCATGCAGTACTCCGGCGGCGGGCTGAATGGCCTCTTCGCTCAGCGGCGCAACCTGCTGCGTCCGGCGTTTCTCCGGATGGTGCGCGAGGTGTTCCGGTTTTTCCGCGAGGCGGAGCGCGACCTGCTCGCCGGCGGACTGAGGGAACAGACGCTCGGCGGCTATCTCAAGCGCGGCGGCTACTCGGAGATGTTCGTCCGGCACCATCTCATCCCCATGGCAGCGGCCATCTGGTCCACGCCCGACAACCGCATGATGGAGTTCCCGGCGGAATCGTTCGTGCAGTTCTTCCATAACCACGGCTTGTTGACAGTTAGTCAGAGGCCGCAATGGCGGACCGTTGCGGGCGGCAGTCACCGTTACGTCAAGCGTATGCTTGCGGACTTCAAGGGCGAGGTTCGTTTGTGCGCGCCCATTGCGGAGGTTCGGCGTCTTGAGGAACGGGTCGCCCTGGCAACGGCCGGGGGCCCGGCCGGCGAGTTCGACGGGGTGGTCATCGCCGCTCACGCCGACGAAGCGCTGGGACTGCTGGCCGACCCATCCGACGCCGAACGCCGCCTGCTGGGCGCCTGGGTGTATCAGCCCAACGACACGGTGCTGCACACGGACCCATCCGCGATGCCGCCGCTGCGCCGGATCTGGTCCTCCTGGAACTACACCCGGGAGCGCGGCAGCGACCCGGCGGGTCCGGCCGCCCTGTCGTACTGGATGAACCGCCTGCAGGGGCTGCAGACGAGCACGCCACTGTTCGTATCGCTCAACCGCCGCGCTCCGCTGGCGGCCGACCGCGTCATCATGCGCACGGTTTACCACCATCCGACGTATTCGCGGGAAGCCCTCGCCGCTCAGGGGGAACTGCCCTCGCTCAACGGAAAGCGCCGCACGTGGTACTGCGGCAGCTACTTCGGGTACGGCTTTCACGAGGACGCCGTTCGCTCCGCGGTGGAACTGGGTCGAAGCTTTGGATTGGAAATGTGAGATCTCGCCTGTACATCGCCAACGCCATGCACGCCCGGTATGCGCCGGTGCCTCACCGCTTTCGTTACCCCGTCTTTACGTTCGCCTTCGACCTTGATGAGTTGCCGCAACTCGACCGCGAGATCCGCGGGTTCGGGTACAACCGTCGGGCGCTGCTCTCCCTCCATGACCGGGACTACCTGTGCGGAGACGGGACCATCCGGGAGCGGCTGATGCGGCTCCTGCGGGAGGCGGAATGCGACGACGGCATAGCGCGGGTGGAACTGCTGACCATGCCGCGCCTGTTCGGCCACGTGTTCAACCCCGTGAGTTTCCACTACTGCTACCGGGCGGATGGATCGGTGCGCTGCGTCGCCGCGGAAGTCAACAACACCTTCGGCGAACGCCATCTCTACATCCTGCGCGAACCGGAGGGCGATGCGGCCCGCTTCCCCCTGCAGTTCCGGCACCAGAAGCAGTTCCACGTATCGCCTTTCAACGACATGCGCGGCCACTACGAGTTCAGCCTGTCGGAGCTGGGGCCGAGCATGCGGCTGGCGATCGATCTGGTCCGAGACGGCGAAAAGATCCTCACGGCGTTGCTGTGGGGCGACGCGGTGCCGCTCGACTCCCGAGCGCTGCGCGCCAACGTCTTCCGGCACCCGTTCCGCATCGTGTCCAGCCTGCCGCGGATCGCCTGGCAGGCCGGCCGGCTTCGCTTTCGCCTCAAACTGCCTATCCACCCCAAGCCCAATCCCTCGCATCCCATGACCATCGGCGTGCCGCCGCCGACGATCTATGAGCGGTGGTGCATGCGGGCGGTGCGGCGGCTGCTCTCCGGACTGAAAGACGGGCGGCTTGTCGTCCGGCTTCCCGACGGCACGGTGTGGACGTTCGGAGAGGCGGTGGCGCCGGCCCCCACGCTGCGGGTCTGGAGCTACCGCTTCTTCCCGCGACTCGTGCTGGACGGCGATATCGGATTCGGCGAGTCGTTCACGGCCGGCGAGTGGACCGCGGACGACCTGACGGCACTCATCACGCTTCTGGTGAAGAACGTGGCTGCGCTTGACGCGGCGGCGCTCAATCCGAGCTTCGCGGGCCGCTGTGCCAACCGCATCATGCACGCGCACCGGCGCAATACGCCCACGGGGAGCCGGCGCAACATCCGCGCGCACTACGACCTGGGTAACGACTTCTACCGCCTGTGGCTGGACCCTGAAACCCTGCTGTACTCATGCGCCGTGTTCGATCGGCCGGACCGGACGCTGGCCGACGCGCAGGTTGCCAAGATCCGGCGGGTCGTGGAACTGGCCGGGATCGGACCTGAGCACAACGTGCTCGAGATCGGCTGCGGCTGGGGCGGATTCGCGATCGAAGCGGTCCGGCAGACCGGCTGCCGAGTCACGGGCATCACCATTTCGGAGGCGCAGCTCAGGCTCGCGCAAGAGCGCGTGCAGGCCGCGGGGCTGACGGATCGGATCACCTTGCGGCTGATGGACTACCGCGACTTGGAGGGGCCGTACGACCGCATCGTCTCCATCGAGATGCTGGAGGCAGTGGGGCACGAGTACTTCGAGGTCTTCTTCCGTAAGTGCGCCGGCGCGCTCAGCCCCGGAGGCCGGTTGGTCCTGCAGGTCATCACCATCCCCGACGAACGCTACGCGTCATATCGGCGCAGTCCGGACTGGATTCAGAAGCACATCTTCCCCGGCGGGGTCCTGCCTTCGCGCGCGATCCTTGCCGCGGCGATGGAAGGGGCGGCGGGGCTGCGCGTCGAGCGAGCCGACAGCATCGGCAGGCACTATCCGTCCACGCTGCGAATCTGGCGCGATCGGTTCAATGCCCGCGCCGAGGACCTGAGCCGCATGGGATTCGACGCCGCGTTCCAGCGCAAGTGGAACTACTACTTCGCGTATTGCGAGGCCGGATTCGCAACGGGTTACATTGACGACTGGCAACTTGTCGTCGGCGCACGGGAGCCCGCCGCTCGCATCACACCATAGCGCGTGGCCGCGCCAGACGGAAGAAATTGGCCAGCACCCGCCGTCCGTCGGGATACGCCTCCGGGGATTGCTCGGGGTGGAACTGCGTGCCGTAGATCGGCTTCGTGCGGTGCTTGAACGCCTGGACGCGGCAGCGGGCCGAGCTGGCCAGCAGCAGCAGGTCCGGGCCCAGCTCCTTGACCTCGTCCTTGTGGCTCTGGTGCACGCGGATCACGTCCCCCAGCCCATCGAACAAGGGGTCAGGCACCGCGATGCGCACGGGGTAGACGCCCGACTCCTTGTAGAGCCCGGCATGGTAGGCCGGGTTGTGATCGGCCTCGTCCTCGCGAAGCGGGCCCATGGGGCTCACCGTCGAGCCGAAGTGGCGGGCGATCAGCTGGTGGCCGCCGCAGAACCCGATCTGGGGCGCATCGTGCTCCGTGACCACCCGGCGGTACTCGGGGTGCTGCAGGACGTCGTATTCGCTGAAGACAGCGCCGCCGCCGCTGTGGCAGATGGCCCAGGGCCCCACCCGGTCCAGCAGCTCGCGGCTGAGCTGGTTGTAGCGGAGAACAACGCATGCGTCGTCCGCCAGCTCCTCGAGCACGTGCTTGTGCGTCCAAAAGCTGGCGCCCCGCGCGTTGGCCGGGCTGTCCGTGATGATGTACAGGATCATGATGTCGTGTTCCTCGCTCGCTCCGAATTATGCCGTCTGTGCCTTCGCGCGCAGCAATCTGACCGGGCCCATCAGCCCCAATGGCAGGTGCAGGCCGTTCCAGAACCAGAACGGCATGAACCCGAACTCGCGCGGCGGATCGCGAAATGCGTCGGCCAGCTTCTCGCTCATGGGACCCTCAGCGTCTGCGCCCGGCCGTCCGCCGGCGCGTCGATCAGCCCAGCGCCTTTGAAGCACAGCGAGTAGAGGTCCGCCTCGCGCATGACGACATGCAGACGGACGGGGCGACCGGCCCAGGCCGCCACGTCGGCGTCGCCCCGCCACGTGACGCGCCGGGCAATCGCATCGCCGACGATCTCGTCGGCCTCGGTGAGCGAGCGCCCGGGCACGGGGCGACCGACCTCGTCGCGCAGCTCGACGCGCACGCTCCCGGCAGCCGAAGTGGCCACGTTCAGGGACAGCTCCGCCCCGGAGAAGGTGAACGGCCTCGTCGTCACGGCTCCGCCTCCGTAGCCGGCGTTCAGCGAGATGAACCCGTCCGTGCGGAGCGTGTACCGCCGTCCGGCTGGGCCGTGATAGATGGACATCTCCGCCGGCCCGGTGGGCACCACGCCGCACGCCGCGTAGTTGCTGCGGTTCCCCCATCGCCGGGGGTCGAGGCCCGGCCGGATGAACGCCTCCGTGAAGAGCCGCTCGTAGCGCTCGCTCCCCGCGCGCGTCGTCATGAAGAGGATATCAGTCGAGTCGCCGCGGTCGGGCCGGAACCGTGTGGGGAGCGCCACGTAGATCTGCGGGGCGCGGAAGTAGGGGTGCGTCTGGCTCGTGTACAGGTGCTCGCCCGGCAGATTCGGGGCCATCGCGACCGCCGGCGTCCAGTGTCGGAAGTCAGCGGACGTCGTGCGGCTGATCGTCCGAAGGTTCCCGTGGGGCGTCGGCCACGTGCGGAAGTAGCAGACGTAGCAGCCCTCCGCCGCCGACCAGAAGGACACATTCTGCGAGTCGAACGCGAACTCCTGGTGAACGATTGCAGGCTCGGCGGCGAGCATCTCCCAGCGGATGCCGTCGGACGAGCCGAAGGCGTGAAGCCCGCCCGCGCCGGGCGCTTTGCCGTGGTGCGTGCCGGCCAGAGCCTTGTAGCGGGCGCGCGGGTCGGCGGCCGGGTTGCGGTCGATGAACGGCGAAAAGTTGTGGCTGAACGGCGGCTGCCGGAGGATGCTGTTGTTCCGGAGCGAGCCGTTCACCTCGCAAAGCCCGAACTCGGGAAGCTGCCACTCGACTCCGTCGCCGCTCTCCGCGACGCACGTGAGCTCGCCCTCGTTCCCGTCGAACGCCTCACCCCGATACGACGGATCGTTGCCCCGGTAGTAGGCGCGGTATCGCTCGCCGTCCATGAGGACGGTCATGTAGTGCCCGAGGATCGGGCTGTCCGCTGGCGGCGCGAGCTGCGGGGTGTGCAGCTTGAACGTTACGCCCTCCAGTGTCTCCACCAGGAAGCGATCGACAAACAGTTCGCGACGCGATCCGATATCCGCTGCCCCGCTCATCCGCCCATCTCCTTCCGGCGTGCCGGCGCGCGCTCATGTGCAGCCCCATCCATCGGCCCCTCTCCTCACGTCGAGAACACAGCCTCGCGGAGCGCGAGGAAGTTGGCCAGGGGAACCTCGTCGTTGAGCTCGGTGCTGCTGCCGATCAGCAGCCGGCCTTCGGCCTGGTCGATCGCCCGCCGCGCCGCGTCCTTCACCTGCGGCGGCGTGCCGAACGGGAGGAGCTGCGACACGTCGATCCCGCCCGCCATGAAGAGGCGCGGGTGGCGGCGGTGGATTTCGCCGACGTCCATGCCGGCCAGCACCTCGATGGGGTTGAGCCCGTCGATGCCGGCGGCCACCAGGTCGTCGAGGATCGGGTTGAGGTTGCCGTCCGAGTGGAAGAGCACCTTGATGCCGCGGGCGTGGGCGGCGGCGAGGGTCCGCGCCAGCCGCGCGAAGTAGTGCTCGCGCATCCAGGCCGGGCTCACCAGCGGGCCCGACTTGTAGGCGATGTCGTCGCCGAGAAAGCCGGCCTCGATTCCGTGGTCGTCGGGCAGGTGGCGATACCAGCGCTCGGCGCGGACGGTGTTCAGCTCCAGCAACTCCGGGACGATGTCTGGGCAGTCGGCCAGGTAGTAGGAGAAGTGCTCGAGGCCGACCTCATCGTACACGCTGGTCAGGCTCGGGCCGGGGATGCCGGGGAAGTAGAAGACCTCGCCCAGCTTGCGGCGGTCGGCGGACATGCCGGCCAGGGATCTGTCCATCGCGGCCTGATCGGCACGCGTCCAAGCCGGGTCGAAGGCATCCAGGCAATCGCGCTTCTCCCGCGCGTAGGCCGCGCTGTCGGCGTAGCGCCGATGCTCCGTCCAGATGGTCCACCGGCGGATGTCCTGCTTGCGGCCGTCGGGGAGAACCTGCGTCCGCTCCGCGTTCGGGGCTTTGACCATCGGCCGGGTTCCATCGATGGCGAGTTCGTACGCCTTGTAGACCAGCTCCGAGCCGTTCTCGACGGTCAGCTCCACGCCCGTGAAATGACGGATGACCGCGCCGTTGCGGAGCAGGTCGAACATGGGCGTGCGGTCCGGCTGACCGCCCTGAATCACCGCCCGGATCCGCTCGATCGATCCTCTCATGACGTCCTCCCGGCGCCTCCATAGATCCCGCGGATGGCTCCGAACGCCTTCTTCCGGTTGCGCTGGTAGTCCACCAGCCCCTTGAGGTTCAGCTCGTTCCAGTACCCGTTGACCACCTTCGACGGATCGCGGTAGTCGCTGAAGCAGAAGGGGAACGTGCCGACGATCCGGGGATACTCCGCGGCGAGGGCGAAGATGTCCCGCAGCAGGTCGGCGTGGTAGTCCTCCGACCACAGCTCGCGGCTGGCGGAGTAGTAGCCCGGGGCCGAATCCGCACCGAACTCGGTAAGGAAAAGCGCCAGGTTCGGCTTGTCGGCCAGCACCTTGTCGAGCATCTTCCGCATTGAGGTGAGATCGATAACGCGCGGCGCCACGGCGCCATCGGGGAGGCCCCGGGGCGCGCGTGCGTCGGTCCCGTCCTGCCGGATCTGGTCGTACCAGCCGTAGTACGAGTTGATCCCGAGCACGTCCACGATGTCGGCGATCGGGCCGACGGTGCCGTAGAGCGCGGCATACGAGAGCAGGCGCGTGGGGTCGGCGGCGCGGATTGCGGCAGCGAGCGAGCGGAAGAACGCCTCGGCTTCCGGGTTCGCCGTGTTGCATTCGTTCCCGATGCTGTAGATGGCCACGCTCGGGTGGTTGCGCGCCGTGGCGACCATCTCGCGGGCCATGACCTGAGCCAGGGCCAGCCACTCGGCGTCGGCGAAGCGCGTGCCGGTCTCGGCGCTGCCGGGGTGATAGCAGTAGACGGGCGGCTCGATCCACACGAGCAGCCCCTGCCGGTCGCATGCCGCGTAGAACGCTTCGTCCATGGGATAGTGGCAGCGGACCGCGTTGCACCCCGCCGCCTTCATGAGGCGCAGGTCGGTCTCGATCTGCCCGGCGGTCATCACCAGGCCGCTGACCGGCGAGTCGTAGACGTAGCAGACGCCCTTGAGCGGATAGGCTTTCCCGTTGAGGTGCACGCGCCCGTCGCGCATCGCGAGCGTGCGGAAGCCGAACTCGAACTCCAGCCGGTCCATCACGGTGTGCGCCCCGTCGAGCAGCTCGACCGCAACCGGCTCCAGGTGCGGATTCTCGGGCGACCAGGACGGCGTACCCGCGAACGGCACGCGCATGCTCACGGCGCCGCCCGGCCCGAGGGGCTCCTCCCACGAGAGCCCGCCGCTGGTCACGCGCGCGATGAGCGGATCGGCCGGATCCGTCGGATCGGTCCGATCCGTCCCATTCACGCACCCCGACACAGCAAGCGCCCAGCCGCCGCCAGCCGGTACGGCCTCCAGCGCGAGCGACTCCAGCGTCGGCCCGCCGGACAGCTCCAAACTCACGCCGCGGTGGATGCCGCCGTAGTTGAAGTACCCGAGGACGGGCGGCCACTTCGTGATGAGCGCCCGGTTGTCCACCTGGACCGCGATGTGGTTTGTGCCGGCCTTGAGCTTGCCGGTCACATCGAGCGTGAACTCGGTGTACCCGCCCTCGTGTTGGCCGACGGGCTCTCCGTTGACGAAGACGCTGGCGAGATAGTTGACGCCGCCGAAGCGCAGGCGGGCGGACGCGGCGGCCGATCCGGCCGGCACCTCGAACTCGCGGGCCAGCCAGCACACGCCCTCGTAGATATCGTACCGCTCGCCGTACTTCTGCCAGACGCCCGGCACCGGCACCTTCAGCCAGTGGCGGCGGTTGGCCTCCGGCTTCTGGTACCCGCCGTATGGGGCGTGATACTTCGGGTCGAGATCCGCAACGAAATCCCACGTGCCGGCCAGATCAATCGTCGTACGCATGCCCGTCCCCCCGCTATGCAGTCCCCGTATCGTCAGCACCTTCCTGGGCGCAGCAGCAGTCGCCCGGCGCGTTCCCATGCCTGCTGGAGGAAGACCGCCGGATCCTTGAACCCGGAGTTCTGGATATCCGTTTCGAGCAGCAGATTACCGGAATAACGGAGCCCGTGAAAGACGAGGCGGAACCGCTCCCAGTCGATCGTGCCCTCGTAGGGCAGGACGTGGGTGTCGCGGCCCGAGTTGTCGTGGATGTGGACGGTGAGGAGGCGGGAGCCGAACCGCTCGAGGATCCGGAAGCAGGTCCCCTGCACGTTCTCGTGGCCCGAGTCGTAGCAGAAGCCGACGTGCGGGTCCGTGAACTCCTCCAGGAAGTCGATCACCACCTGATCGTAATCGGCCTTCTGCCCGTTCTCCAGGGCGAGCTTCACGCCCCGCCGGGCGGCGTAGGTCGCCAGCGCCGCAACGCTGCGGCGCCCTTGGGCGATCATCCGCTCGCGCACGTCGCCGGGCGGGATCCCATAGGGCTGGATGAGGTGGATCACCACGATCCGGCCGTCAAGTTCATCGGCCGCATCCATGGCCATCTGGCACAGGCGAACGGACTCCATCCGTTCAGCGTCGTCAACGGCGAACAGCCGGTCGCCTTCCGGAAACGGGGCATGGACGGACTCGATCGACAGCCCGTGCCCGGCCATCAGCCGCCGGATGGCCGCGCGGCCCGCGGCGGTGGCGTAGCCCGAGTGATGCGGGCGAGCGCCGAACGACACCACCTCGAACCCGGCATCCCGAATCATCGCGACGGCCCTCTCGAACGGGATCGCGTAGTCGAACGATGTGCATATGGCGGCGTTCATGGGATCGCCAGCCCGATCTCCAGCACGGTCAGGCTGGCCGGCGGGAGGGTGAGGACGGGGGAGAGCGGAACGCTCCGCGTCTCAAGCCCCACACGGTTTGGGTGGTCGAGCGTGTTCTCCGCCAGCAGGTCGGCGCCGCCGGTCAGGTGGTGCAGCGTCATCTCCCGGCCCGCGAACGCCAGGCCGTGAGGGTCCAGGCGGACGGTCAGCGGACGGTCGGACAGCTTTTGGACCATCGAGACCGTCAGCTTCCGGTGCGCATCGTCAACGCTCGCCACCGCGTCGAGCGCGGAGACGTCGTCGAAGTGCTCCAGCGTGGGCAAATTCTCGTCCTTCGCCTTGTCGACATCGACCACGCCGCAGAAGAATCGCTCGTGCTTGGCCTTGAACACCGGCCCGTCGACGACGGCGTTCACCACGCGGCCGACATGCGTGTCGCGGATGACCTTTTGCGGGTACCAGATCGTCTGGCGCACCATGCGCCCGCGGTCGGTGAAGATTCCGCCGAGAACGTTTGCCACCATCGAGATGTTGGCCATCGAGATCGACCGGGCATTCCGGAGGATGGTGTGCAGCAGTGATGCGACCGTGAGGGCATCCGTGTAGTTGAACACCTCCTCCACGTGCCGGTCCTCGCCCGTGGGCGCGCGATACCAGACGTTCCACTCGTCGAACGCGATCCCCGGCCGCCGCCCGGCGGCCGGGGCGCCTCCGAGCTCGCGGTGCGTCCGCGAGTTCACGCCGAGCGGGAGGTCCATGGCCTCGTCGATGAGCGCGTGGGCCGCGCCCAGCATCCGGTCCGCGATGCGGCTTGCAGCCATGTTGTCGGCAAACACGGGCCGGCCGAAGTAGTTGTGGACGCTGATGTGGTCGGCGAGGCCGAGCAGGCGGAACAGCACGGTCCGGTCCCACTCGGGGTCGGGCCGCCCGAGGCCGCAGGCGACGACTTGGATCCCGGGGTCCACGGCCTTCATCTGGCGGATGGCCTCGGCGCACCAGGTCGCGTACTCCGCCGCGGTCTTCTGTCCGGCCTGCCAGTTGCCGTAGATCTCGTTGCCCAGTCCGAAGATCTTCACGCCGTAGGGCTCCGCGCGGCCGTGCGCGCGCCGGAGGTCCGCGTAGCGGGTCGGCGTGGTCCCGTTCAGGTACTCCACCAGGTGGGCGGCGTCCTCGGGCGACTGCGTGTGGGCGTTCACGGTCAGGTAGAGCCCGGCGCCAAGCTCGCGGCAGAGCGCCCAGGCCTCCGGGATCCCGAACGCGGGCGACTGGACCTGGCCGTTCGGCCCGCGCTTCGCGCGGGGCCGCCCGGACTGCGGACCCACCAGTTCCTGCCAGTCGAAGTAGGCGGCCGCACAGCCGCCGGGATAGCGGATGTAGCCGGGGCGCAGCTCGCGCAGGGCCTGCAGCACGTCCGTGCGGACGCCGTCGGCCCGCGCGTGCGGGCTGGCCGGGTCGTACAGGCCGTCGTTGATGCAGCGGCCGGTCAGCTCGATGAACTGGCCGAACAGGTTGTCGTGAACCGCCCCGAGCGTCTGGCTGCCGAGGATGATGAGCTCGGCGGTGCTGGCTTGTGTCGTCATCGTGCTCTCCGCTGGCGCATGCGCAACCCACCCCGCCCTTCGGGCACCCCTCCCAAGAGGGGATCGCAAACTCCGGATCCCCTCCTCCGGAGGGGTGGCCGAAGGCCAGGGTGGGTTCCGGCCTCTCCCCGAGCCGCGGGCTATCTCCTCTTCCGGCTGCTCCCGCGGCTGGCCGGCGACGCCTTCTTTCCAGAGTTGCTCCGCTTCCGCTTCGCGGGACGCCGGGCCGCGATGGCTTCCAGGCTGGGGTACTCGAACCGGTCGAGCAGGCCATGGCGCCAGGCGTGGCCGAACAGCGTCGTGAGCCCGCGGTAGATCGAGGCCACCGGCTTGACACTCGCGCCGCCATCGATGCCCCGGCCCGACCAGAAGACCGTATCGAGCAGCAGGCTCATCTGGTCGATGAACCGTTTGTCGCCCGTGCGCTCGTAGCCGGTCGTGAGAGCCATCGAGAAATTGAGCCCGGCCATCTGTCCCTCGCGGGCGGCGTTCAGCTGTTCGTCGGCGAGGTCGTGGCACAGGCGGGACAGCCACGCCGCCACCTCCTTCCGGCCGGTGATGTCGGCATAGTAGTCGACGCCCTCGATCATGCTGCCGTAGCCGAAGAAGTTGCCGAAGACCTGCCGGTTCAGGCTCTGCCGATCGTTGCCGTTCGAAAGGTTGATTCCCCCGCTGAAGCCCGCGCGGTCGTAGCCGACGACGTAGCCGACCATCTCGTCCAGCAGCGGCCGGAACCGCGCCTCACCCGTGACGTCCACCAGGCAGGCCAGCGTGAGGATCGACCAGCCGATCTCTCGGTTGAACCCCCAGAGAACGGACCGGATCTCCGGCTCGGTGAAGTTCTCGATCGTCTTGTCGCCCAGCGCGAGGGCTACCTCGAGCGCGTCGACATCGCCCGTCAGGCAGTAGTACTCCAGCAGGCCCTGGGTCCAGAAGTGGCTCGGGTACGCCCCGGTTGTCGTGTGGCGGGCGGAGTGGGCTGGCGTGGCGCGGTGCAGCCAGCGGTGGTCTGAGTAGTGGAGGAAGTCCACCTCGATGTTGTGGCGCGCGGCGAGGCGCAACGTTGACCAAAGCTCGACCCGTCCGGTTCGCATCAGCTCGCCGCAGAAGGCGTGGATGACGTCGTATTCGTTATTGGTCCAGACCGGCTCGTGGCAGTCGAGGTAGGTCTGGGTCGGCATGCTGCGCGGGAAGATGCGCGGGATCTCCGGAGCGCCGGCCAGCGGCGGCACCAGCGACGCGCTGGTCCACGCGTAGCTGCTGTTGTAGTGCGAGTCGGTGTCGCCCACGTCGAACTTGGTCACCGGCATGTCCAGCCGCACCAGCCCGGCGAGGTTGGCTTCGATGCGGACGTGCCGGCCGGTCGGCAGCACGCGGTCCTGACGGAACTCGCCGCAGCGGGCAATCCAGGCCGGGCTCACGGCGGCGCGGCCCTCGTGGACCGCCGCGTTGAGGATGGCCGCGACCCCCTTGGGGGCCTGCGTCGGCGCGTTCGAGAGCTTCGTGGTGCCGGCGGCGGCGGACTCGGAGGGCACGAACGCAAGCGTCAGCGTCTGCCGGCGCGAGCGGCCCTGCGGCAGTTCGAGCGGCTCCGCGGTGGCCGGCCACACCTCGGCGGCCAGGCCGTTGCCGGAGCTGGTCAGCCGGTTGGGGCGGGCGGCCAGAAAGTCCTGCATCTGCAGGTACACGGCGTGCGCACCGTCCCCCACCCCGAGCCAGTCATGCGTGTCCACCAGCGGCGGGTGCAGGTAGAACGGATAGTCGACATCGTCGAGCAGAGTGGCCGGGTCCTCCACGTGCGCGCCGCTTCGGGAGAAGTCGGCGGCGATCGCCACCGGCGCCGGGTTGAACACGTGGCGGCTGATGTAGAAGAGCCCGTAGTTCCGCTGCAGGAAGTGCCGCCGGGCGTTCGGGCCCAGGTTCCAGGCGGTCTCCATGGCGATGCGCCGGATCCGCTGGGCAGGCTGCCCGGGCTCCAGGTTGAAGTAGTGGTAGTCCAGCCGCAGCGCCGGCCAGCCGGCCCACACCTCGATGTCGAGGCGGTAGTTCAGGCACCGCGTGCCATCGGGACGGTAATGCGCGCCCTCGACGCGAAGGCGAACGCGCAGCGGAGTCTGTTCGATCACGCGGACCGAGCGGCGCGTTTCGTTCAGAGTCGATGCATCGTCCACGCAGAAGCGCAGGTCCTCCGGCGCCGCCAGATAGGGGTGGCCATCGCAGACCAGCTCGCCCAGCATGCTCGGCCCCGTCTCGCACACCTTCAGCCGCAGCCGGCCGCCGTCGATCGTCCAGGCGCCGCCGTCGTGCCGCACGGCCAGCGTGTCCGCCGGCTTCGACCGCCCGGTCCCAGCCCAGGACACCTCGTGTACGCCTGCTTCGCGTGCGCCGAAGCTGACCAAGCACCAGCGGATGGAACCATCCGGATGGCGCACCAGGACACGGCCGGCGGTTGGACGCCCCTCTCCGCTCGGAGCCCGAACGGTGAGGGCGGACGCGTCTCTCAGCGCTCCCGCAGGAAACGGCACGCCCACGGAGACCGGCAGCCCGGCCGGGCTGGGGTCGCCGTAGGCCACGTTGATCGTACAGGGCACCTTACTGCTCTTCATGTTCATGATTGTCTCTCGTGTGCGTCGATACTCTGCTCAAACGCCTGCGGCCAGTAACACAGCAACCATTCCCGGATGTTCCGATAGTGGAATCCGGCCAGATGGTCGGCCTCGTACCAGGACGCGCGGAACCGTTGCTCGACGCCGAGCAGACGGTACACCTCCTGGATCGCCGCCCGACCCGCATTGCAGTCCCGGTGCCACTTCTCGAAGATGGCCTTGCGCTCGTCGTCGGTGACCGGCAGGGCCGGCAGCGCACACCGGTCCCACAGCCCGTCCATGATCCAGACGGGGCGCGGCGCACCCATCTGGGCGATGGCGGCGGTCGCCATCGGAAAGGAGGACGGCGGACGCAGGGCTGACGCGGTCTGCGGTTCGCCACGGAAGAAGAAGTGCTCGGGGATCTGCTCGACCATGGGGGCCGAACTGCTGATGATGCCGCCGGTGATCCGCTCATGCCCGCCGAACAGAGACCGGGTCATCTGCCCGCCGCCGGAGCTCCCCATACTGAAGAGGTACCGTCCATCGACGTCGGGCCGGGCACACAGATAGTCCACCACGCGCAGGTGATCCCACACGTCCATGGCCCCGATGTTGTAGCCGGCGGCCAGGGCCCGGCCGGGCTGTTGATTGTGGTTGGCTTCCGACCATTCGCCCCACCCGCGGCGGTCGGGACAGGCCAGGACACAGCCCATCCGGTTCGCAATCGCGTACGGGGACGGCCACTGCTCGTCTCGCGACGGATCCTGCATGTCCTCGGTCTCGTCGGGGATCATGTCGGACTTGCCCGGCCCGCTCCCGCACAGGAACAGGACGGCCGGCAGGGGGCCGGCTCGGGCCAGGCGACGGGGGCGCACGAGGTACAACGGAATCCACATGCCCGGCTCCGTCCGGACGACCACCTTCTCGCGGATGCACGTCGGCCCTTCCTGCCGCTCGGTGATTCGGGATTCCAGCGGAACGGGACGCGTGACGGCGCCGCGCGCCCAGTTCAGAAAGCTGCGGCGGCGGCGCCTCTGCCAGGCTTGGAAGGCGGCGGCTGATCCGCCGGCAAAGCAGGACCGCTCATCCTGGAATCGCTCGTCGAAGTATGAAGAGGGCTGCCTGACTTGATAGTCGGGCGTCGGGGCCACGGTCGGTTCATTCGCCACGGAAATCGCGACCCGCTCCCGCCCGCCCTCGGCCACGCGGACGCGGACCTCCTGATGCCCGGCCAGATCCACGGGGCCCCGCAGCCGGAGTTCGACGAGCGAGCCCTTCGGGAGGACAGCCGGAACACGCCCCACGGCCCAGCAAGCCGGGCCAGCGCACGTCACCGAGACCGCCCCGAGATCGCGCACGGCATACGCCCACACGGACGATTCGGCCTGGCCCTTCGAACGGCGGAACCGGGAGAACCGGCAGTTGGCCGAGTACCGCCGCGCGGCGGCGAACGGCAGCTTGTCCAAGTGGGACAGGATCATCAGTCCGGCCGCCTGCTCGTCGGGAAGAGCCCAGTGATCCAGCAAGGGGACGAGGTCGGAAGGATTCCATTCCGGCACCGTGCCGTCCAAGCGGTGGAATAGCGGCACCGGCGCATCCATGGCCCACGGCTTCCATGCGTCCGGTCCCTCCGCGAGCGCGATGAAGGCGTTGCACACGAGGGACTGACGGGGCTCGAGCCGGATGGCCTTGCCGCGCAGTTCCATGCAGCCGTCAGTGGAGGAAGGACCGAAGTCCGCCTTCGTGTAGGACGCCATGCCGTCCAGCCAGCCCGTGTGCGCACCTAGAACGGCCCACAGCTGCCCGTCCGGACTGGTCTGAACGAGCCGCATGGGCCGGTCCGGCGGCGCGCGGTGGCTGCCCCAGTATTGATCCAGCCAGAGGTAGCGCTCCGGCTGGCCGTCAATGACGACAAACGAGCGCTCAACCCATCCTTGGAACGAGTTGTGCAGCCACGGACTGATCCAGCGCACGTCGTCGGCCAGGTTCGAGAAGCGCAACTCGACGCCGAGCGCGCTGCGGGCGGAGTCGAAGGAGAGGATCTTGTCCAGGAGGAGTCCGTCGAGGTAGCCGGGATTGGCCTTGTCTTTCCACCCAAGAACGCCCGCGATGGCGTTCGCCGTGTTCCACGTGTAACGCATGTGGATGCGGAATCCGGTAGCCGACGTGGTGGCATCCAGAACCTGGTGCGGCGTGACGTAGCTGGATCCGGGGTAGCGCTCCGGCGAAACCAGAACGCGCACCAACCCGCCGTCCAGTCCCTGCGGCTGCGTCACCAGTTCGCCGCGCGGCCCGTAGCGCCAGGACATGACCCGTCCGCCGTCGACCGGCGACACCACGATCCGCTGACGATCGTCCTCCCATACGAGGGGCTCACAGGGGCATGTTGGACTGATCGGGTTGGTCTTCACTCTTGCAGCTTTAGCCACTTCACGGCGACGCGTCAACCCGGGTCGCATCGGACAATGACAGAGAGCAGGCTCATGGAACTGCTGAGGCGGGCAGCCCCCCGCTCGCTTGCCACGGCTTGGTCGATATGGATGGAACTCCGACTGCCTCCACAGGATCACAACTTGCCGGCCAGATAGAGCGGAATGTTGTGGCCATCGGGAGTGGTCCGGTCGAGGTTACGGGCCGTGACTTTGATTCTCAGCGGAGGGGCGTACTTCTCGGTGTAGACGGACAGGCTTCTGGAATGCGCCCTGATGCCCGACTTCACCTCCACCGGAATGACATCGCGCTCGCGGACCAGCAGGAATTCGATTTCGGACTGTCTGCCACGCCATGAATAGAACGGCGCCCGGCCGACAGCGCTCAGTTCCTGAGCCACAAGATTCTCGGCATAGTATCCCTTGTAGGCACCGTAGTCCTGATCAAGGATGGTTTTGAGCGGCAAGTCCAGCATGCACCCGAGCATGCCGACGTCAAAAAGGTAGAGCTTGAACAAGCTGGGTTTGGCATAGGCCAGTAACGGCAGTTCGGGTCTTTCGACAAGATGCACCTTCACGATCAGACCGGTCTTGACCAGCCAGTCGATGGGACCTTCGAGTTGGACGAACTTGGACTTCTCGGGGACGACCCCTTTGAAGCGAAATCGACCGACGCTGCCTTCTACCACGCGCAGCATCTGAACCGGAACGGACTCCAGAACGCGATTGATGTGAACCGCATTCACTTTGCCGGCGTGTTTCGAGAAATCGCTTTGGTAGCCTTGCAGCAAGGCCCGCTGGATGACGCGAACACCAAGCAAGGACTCCAGCAAGTTGTCGCGATGGGTTCGGTAATGCTCGACGGCCTCGGGCAACCCGCCGATCGCGTAATAGATCTTCAGTTGCTCCCATAGGTGGCGATGAATGGATTCCGGGATGACCGAATCATGATTGAAGTCAGCGAGAATCTCGGCGGCACGTTCATCCGTGGCGCCAAGGAACTCCTCGAACGTAAGCGGATAGAGCGTCAAGAACTCGACCTGTCCCACGGGGAAGGATGATGCACTCACCGCCAACCCGATGCGTGAACCGGCACAGCAGAGGGCCAGTTCCGGCATCTCTTCCCTGAAGTACTTGAGGCTCGTTAGAGCCTCCGCCGAATTCTGAATCTCATCGAAGATCAACAGGTCCTGATCGGGAACGATACTCTCGTTGAGCAAGATGGAGAGTTGCGGAATGATAGTGGAAGGATGCAGGCCGCTTCGAAACAAGCTCTGGAACGCGGCGGCATTCTCGAAATTGACATAGAAAGCGCGACGGAACTCACGGCGACCGAATTCCTTCAGGAGCCATGTCTTCCCGACCTGCCGAGCGCCCTGTAACAGCAACGGCTTTCGAACAGATTGCTTCGCCCACTGGCAAAGCCGTTCATACGCCATCCGTTCCATGACGCAATAAAGGCCGAACAAGACTTTTTTTGCAAGATAAAACAGGTTGCATTAGCCCGACAACATCTGCGCGATACTCGACATCCAGCACCAGCCTGCTCTCGATCCCGCTATGGCCGGCCTTGTTTCCCTGTTCCAGTCGTCTGGGACGGCCAAGGCTGGAGCACTGACGTCACATTCCGGCAAGAGTAGTCCCCTCATGCGGGACGCCAAGGAACAAGGATCTACCACGGCTTCGCTCGAGTCACGGCAGGCGCCACCACGTGCCAACAATGCCGGTCACGCCGGCCGCGTTCTGGCCATAGCTCACGGTGAACATACGTCCGTCGGGCAGTTGGAGCGAAGAGGTGTACCCCTGATCGCCGTTGGGCATCTCCCGCAACACCCAGGCCGTCTCACCCCACGTGCGGCCGCCGTCATCCGAAAGCATGGCGCGGATGGCGAAGGGAGCCTGGCGGCGACCGAACGTCAGAACCAGACGGCCGTCGCTCACCTTCAGCAGGCGCGGACACGCCCCGCTCAGAATCGCGGTGTCTGACGGACGGCTCCAGGTGCGGCCTCCATCGAACGACTCGTTGCTCCAGAACGTGCCTCCGGGTCCGACCCGGTTATCCTGCGTCCGATGCAGGCACAGGAGATGCCCCGGCGCCACCTCGACGAGCCCGGGCTCGCAGTACGCCCGCTCCGCCGCCGCACCCGCCGCCATCGCCACCGGTTCGACCCACGTCGTTCCGCCGTCGGTCGAGCGGTAGAGCAGTGATGACCACGCGGCCGGCCCATCGACCGGCCCGTAGGCCGGCAACAGAATGTCGCCGCCGGCCGCTTGAATCGGCGCCGCGCACGGCATGGCCGCCAAGTCCACCACTCGAAAATCCTCGATCTGCCACGTCAGGCCATAGTTCCGGCTGAGCGCCCAGTAGCCGCCATTCAGGCCGAATGGGTACTCGTGATGATGCGGCCGGAACCCGGCCCGCTCGGCCTCTGCCATCGGCGCCACACCATGCTTGGCCAGGGCCCCGCCCACCACGCCGCGGCCCAGGTGCAGCAGGCCGAGTTCCTGCCCTCCGCCGGCCGCCAGTTGCGTCGCGTTGTCGATATCCCAGCTCTCGCCGAGGTCATAGGAGCGCATGACCGTGATCACCGAGCGCGGATGAGTGTGGCGGATCACGTCCTGCCGCGGAGCCTGCCGGAAGGCGACGAGCAGCTCATCGCCGCCCAGGTGCACGACATGCGGGAACGCCGAGTAACTCCGTTCGTCAAAGAGGATGTCCGTCTGCCGCGCCTGGGGTGCGGAGCGGATCTTCAGCTTCGAGTCGTCGATCATGTCTCGTGTCATCGAATTGCTCCCGGCGCAGGCTCAAACGTCACGGCACCACGACCAGCGGGTGGCGCGCCCGAGCGTCCATCTCCTCCACGTCTCGGAACTCCTGACCGTCCTCCCCGCGGAGTGAGAACGGCAGCACGAGCATTTCCTCGTACAACTCCGTACCGGCCGGGACCTGCACGGGCAGGCTGTTGATGTTCGCGTGATACGTCTGGGTGACCGAACGGATCGTGTAGAGCAGGCGGTGGCGATAGTCCGAGATGTAACTCTTTTGACCCGTGGTCACGGGGTGTTGCGGTCCCTTGACGTAGTAGGCCTGGCGGGTGGTGAGGGCGGCGACGCCGTACCGGCGATCCGCGTGGTACACGGCCACCCATGGGGTGTCGACCGGCATTCGCGCCGCCGGCGGCGCGCCCGTGTCGTTGCCGTGCGCGCGGCTCAGCGGCACGCGCTCGATCCGGCCGCCCGGGCGCGGCCACGCGCCGTGCGTGAACAGCGACGGGCTGAACGATATGCCGCCGTTACGCAGCCCGAGCACGGTCACGTCGCGGTTGGCCGACAGCGCCGAGTGCACGATCACCTCCGGATGCCCCGCCACGAACCGGTAGCGGACCCAGCCCGAAAGCTCCTCTGCGCCCGGCATCGCCCCCCACCGGGTCGTCTCCACAAACACCGGCCCCCGGATGGTCGCCTCCTGGTATTCGCCCGGCTTCCAGTCGAACGCATGGCTCCACGGCTTCCCGACGCGGTAGACATCGGGCGTGCGATTGATGACGCGGTCGTCTTCGGGGAGGTTGCGCGAGTCGAAGTAGTCCAGCCGCACCCGGCGCGGCCGATCCTCCCAAGTCAGCATCTGGCCGGAGCGGCTGCTCAGGCGGATCGCGTAAAGCCCGTTGTCGACCACGTTCGTGCCGGAGACCGATTCCATCCGGATCGGACTCGCGGGGGCGGCGGGCCGGGCGCCGGGCGCATTCCAGAGCGCCACGGTGGCCTCGCCGTTGGCTGGCACAGAGAGCAGCACAGCCGTACGAAACCGCACCAGCGGCACCGGCCCGTCCCGCGGCTCCACGTCGTACACCTGGCATGGAACCGGCGCGTGCTTGCCGACGCCGGTCACCACAGTGGCCCGGACGTTCCGGGCCGGATCGGGAAAGAGAGACTGCTCGACGACGGTATCGAACTCCACCAACTCGTGAACCCGGGCGAGACCGACCTCTTCCCGGACACAAAACGTGAAGTTGCCGGGTCCGACCGACGACCTCCACGCTCCACCGGGGCCGGCCTTGGCAACGATTTCATTCGTGCCCATCGCGCCGCCGTACTGCCAGCGGAGGCTCACGGCATGCGCCTCGCCGGCGCGCCACGCGATGGGCACGAACACCTCGATCCGACTCTGACTCGCATCAGGCATCGGCAGGTAGTCGTATGGCGTGCCATCGAAGCACCAGAGGGCATACCGGGCGGGCCGGCCATCGACGACGACGTCAGCAGGCCTGAACATGTCCCCGCCGTCGCCGGCGGCGGCCCGCAACGGAATTCGCACGTGGAGTTCGCGGAGCTCGGGCGCCCAGATGCCGTAGCTCGGGGTCCCCGCCGTGACGGTCGGCCCCGTGCCAGCCGCGCGGGCCGGCAGCAGGCTCATCAGGACGCAGACTCCGGCAATCAGCAACACGTGCCCGGCCATGAACCATCCTCTCGATTCCGTACGGCCCCGGCCAAGACACGCCGCGCCGCTTACTCCGATTCCAGCACCAGCTTGCTCTCGATCCCGCGGTGGCCGGCCTTGTTGATCGTGCGGGCCTCAAGCGTGTTCCGTCCGGAGTGCAGGGGCCACGCGAACCCGATGCAGCCGCCGGTCGGCTTCATCGGATACGCCTGCACGTCCCGGGCCGGCGTGCGGCCGGACGCCAGAGAAGCCAGCTTCCGGTCGGGCACCCAGGCCACCCACTCCCCGGTGTCGATCCGGTACTCGTAGCCCGCGAAGTTGGGCGTCACGGTATCGAGCAGGACGGGCACGGCCGCGCTTCCGTCGGCTGGCTGCCGCAGAAAGATCTGCGCCTGGTTCAGGGTCCAGTACAGGTCCGCCGCGCGCGTCGTGAAGAAGTCCGTCCACGGCACCTCCGTCGTCGCCGCATCCTTCCAGAAGAGGTGCCCCAGGAACTTGAAATAGCCCTGGCCGTGCTCGGGTTCCTCCGGCTCGCGGTGGTCGACGAAGTTGTTCCGGAGCGGCAGGAAGATCTGCTGCATGCCCTTGAACACGCTCTCGGGATCCTTGCCCAGGGGATCCTCGACCTTCCCGGTGCCCTCGCTCATGTTCGACGCGACAATGCGGATATCGTCCCACTTCTTGTCGATGAAGTACGCCCGGCGCACCTCCAGTTCATTGAGCAGGACGCCGTTCCGCTCAAACTGGTAGGTGGCCCGGCGGCGGTGGTTGTTGTCCATGCCCGCGTCCATCACGATCCACTTGCGGTATTGGTCGGACCACGACTCGCTCAGCGCATGGCCCCGGAAGATCGGGCGGGCGGTGTAGCCCAGCGCCTGCGAGCACTGCACGTAGGTCGTGGCGTAGTGCGTGCACATGCCGAGCGCCTCGCGGGCCGGCGCCAGGGTCAGAATCAGCCGCGCGTCCCACGACGGGACGTAGTACAGCGAGCCCATGTCCCATCCGTTCCATTGCTCTCGGACCCACTGGCGCAGAAGCCGGAACTTCTCGACCTCGTTTGTGCCCGGGGCGACGACGCCAGCCACATCCCAGCTCTTGCGAATGAACCGCGCGTTCCCGTCGTAGTCCCCGTACGCGAACTCATACGAGCTGCGGACAATCCTCTGGTTCGCATCCTCGACGATCCGCACCGACTTCAGGCCCGACCGGTTCGGCGTCGGACCCGCGGTCGCGCGGAGCGAGACGCTCCTGACGACCGGCGTCTTCTGGGCGGACCGCGTCGTCAGTTCGACCCGCCACTGGACGAACCGGTCATGTTTGATCTGTCGGGCTTCGGACGGCCATGCATACCAGCGCGACCAGTTTTCCTCGAACCCGTCGGGGGTCGCGCCCGTGCGCAGAAATGCCGCTACGGATGTGCCCGATGGCCGCTGCGCATCGACGGCCAGCTCCTCCACCCGCGCGTCGATGGCGGCCGGCAGGCCGATCGGCTGCCGCAGCACCGCGAGATCGATCACCGGCGACTGCATCCACGCGGACGGCGCGTACCTCGCCAGATTCAGCCGCACCTGCAGCTCCCCGTCGCAGTAGCCGCCCTCGGCCAGGTGGTCGCCGTCCCAGCTGTACCCGCCGTCGCGGCTCACTGCCGAGCGGTTGGGCTGCTGGCAGTTTTCGATGCGAATCGAGCCGCTCGACTTGCCGTCGCGCGCGCGGAAGATGAATTCGTTCGCGCCGGCCTTGAGCAGCTTCGGCGGGACAACGTACCGATCGAAATCCGCATTCCAGTACGAGCGCTCCAGAGGCGCGGCGCCCAGAACCGTTCCGTTGACGACGATGTCGCAGCCCTGCACCCTGCCGCCGACCAGCAGCATCGCGGCGGAAACGTCCGGGTCATCGACAATCAGAGTCTTCCGGGCCTGCGTCTTGCCCCGGATCGGCTGGAAGTCGTCGTACCCCTTGCCCATCTCGTCGGCCACGACGATGGAGTGGACGAGTTGGGCCGCCCCGGGCTCCGACAAACTATCCAGATAGCGGTCCCGATAGCACTGATCGAGCTCCTCCTGCGAGTCCCAGCGCCACGTTCTGACGGCCGAGGCGTCCTGGGCGTGGCCCACGCTCGCACCCGCCTGGAGCACTAACGCGACGATCAGCACCGGCCAGCCTGCTCTGTGTCCATGCACTAGTGTATGTCTCCGAACTGGTCCCCAGGCACGATGGCGCCGTATTCCCGAAGCATCGCGCGTACGTCTTTGATTGGGAGTTCCTCGGGATCGACACCCGTACGGACGCTGAGCGCGGCCATGACCCCTGCTGCTTGTCCCATAGCCATGCATGGGCATTCGACGCGCAGAGCCGAGTTTGCTTCGCGGTCACTTGCAACGCAACGTCCGGTCACCAGCATAAACTGGCTGTCTGCGGGCAATAATGCACCGCGCGGGATGGTGGGAAGCGTGCCCTGTTTTAGCGGGCGTCCGTTAATGCCTTTGCCGTCGTTCAAGTGTTCGTCAATCGGGTAAAATGCGTAGCACACGGCATCATCATATACAACGCCGGATTCATATTCAGACACAGTAATCGTCTTCTTGCCCTTGATGGTGACGGTCTCGCGAATACCGATCTCCGGGCATACCCAGTCGATCCGGAAGTTCTCGAGGCCGGGTTGCTTACGCAGGAAACGATACATGCGCAGTAGTGCCTTACGGCCCTCGACCTCAGCTCGGGACCGCCCTTCGCTGGTATGTGAGTCGGGCGCATGCACGTGGTTTGCATTATGGCCATGCTTTCTCAGTAATGCCCGCGGGCCGTCGTCGCGCCACGCGACGTCGGTGGTGACCAACTCGCCTGCGGCGATTGCCTTGTCACAGGCGGTCTTCAGAACCTCGCAGTCCAAGGCATCGGGGTCGTAGCCCGAGCATCCGAAGGTGAGTGTCGCCGGCTGAACGATGTCCGGATGAATCAATTCCAGCCCGGCTAGGCCGACGACATTGGCGTCGCCCGTGGCGTCGATGAGAACCTTGGCCCGACATGACCTCAGCCCCGTTTTTGTGCATACCTGCATAGTCCACGCCCCGTCCACGAATTCAACGTTAGCGGGCATGGCGTGGAACAGAACATCAGCGCCGGCAGCAAGAACGGCTGCGTCCGCCACGCATGCAAAGATCGCCGCGTCAATCCGTAGGTGTCGGCTTCCTTCGCTTGCCTTCGGCACGGGCTGTCCGGTTTCTGCGCATGTTCTGCGAAACAACTCCCAGCCAATCCCGCCGATCACCTGATTTCCCCACGCAAAGAAATGGGCCGGGTAGTTGATCCCGCCGATTGTCATCGTGCCGCCAAGCATTCCATTCTTCTCGACAAGCAACGTTGCGGCTCCCGCGCGCCCGGCCTGAATGGCCGCAATGGTGCCTGCCGTGCCTCCACCGATTACGATCACATCGTATTGCTGCTTCATGCTCGGTATCCTTCTTTGCCGAACGTTCACCTTGACGTTTCGGCGCGGTTAGCGACGATAACGTCCGAGGTGGTGTTGGCCTCCGTCTTCAATTCCTTTTCGAGATACGTCAGTGTCCATCCTTCGAGCGGGCCGCAGTCGCATGCTCTCTTCGCCACGACATGTGCGCCCATGGCCTCGTAGAACGGAATGGCGTACCCGGTTGTGTGCACGGTGAGGACAGCCTGTCGGCGGTCACGCAAGATGCGTTCAGCCGTTGAAAACAGTTGTCTGCCAATGCCGCCGCGATGGCAGCGTGGTGCCACCCACAACTCCGCAATGTCGTTTCCTTCGATCCCGACCAGTCCGACTATCGTGCCCCCCGATTCCGCGATATACGTCTCGCCTGGTGCGGTGGTCTTCCGAATCCATTCTTCGGAACAGCGTTCTGTGATGAGACGCTTCAACTGGGTGCTGGAAAAGCCCTGTCGCTCAGCCAGAAACCTATGGCACGTCGCTACAAGATGACTCACCGCCGCTACATCTTCTCGGGCCATAGGTCTGATGGTGATATTCATTCTCTTTGGCCAACGGTCGGCGTGAGGCTGCGGCGCGCTTGCGACGCTAGCCTCCGCCCCGTTGTTGGCCGTCATCTTCTCTCGATTCTGTCGGTGATGTCATCGGCGGTGTCCGTGAGCCCATCCCGCCCGGCGGAGCGCAGCACCAATGAAGTGTGTGTGATGCTGACTGCAATCGGTCTGCTCCAGCCGTCGTACATCCTGCCGCGATCCATTCCGCAGGAGTTCCAGTCGATGTTCGACCGCTGTAGTACGTCCAAGAGCGCGGACTGGTCGCTCGGCAATCCTCCCTGTTCTACGACCACGCGAATCTGGCCAAACAGGAACCACGTGTGTAGTTCTCGGATCTTCGACCTGGCCTTGCTGATGACGGGCACGATGCCTGCGATCGCAAGCGCGATCACGGTTGCCAACACCAACGGGATCGGAAATGGCATCTTATTGCTCATCCTTTTGCCGGCCAACGCGCGTATTGGGCGGATTGACTTCGGGAATGCCGGTGCCGGTCGGCGAACGCGCCACGCGGCGGCAGCATCCCCACCCGCTGTGGGTGGAAAGTAGCCTGACCGAGGGGGGGTGCACAACGCCGAAATCGCGCGGATCCGAGCACCGTGTCCACCGAGGTCTGGAAATTCAGTTCAAGCGACTTGATCTGGATGCCGAGGTTTTGCGACACCGGCAGCGGGCCCGATCCTCTCGCCTTCAGCATCCGGTCAATCTCTTCCGGCGGATGCTCGATGGTGTATTCCACGCGGAACGGGAGCTTCTGGCGTTGGGATCTCCCGCTGCCGGGCCGCCAGGCGGGACAGCACCTCCACACTCACCGACTCATAGGCGACGAGTTGCATCACGCCGCTCGGCGGGAACACGCGAATGGGATAGCCCTCTATCTGCACACAGGCGTCACCGAAGTCCCACCCCATGTCGACCAGCGCCAGGACGTCCGATGGCGCCTTGTACTCCGGCCGCGTGTCGTGCGTGCTCGTGATCAGCATGACCCGCTGCCGCTTCTGCCGCAGAACCGCTGCAACCGGCGGCTCCAGCCCGCTGTAGCCCAGCCGCAGGACCAGCGCGCCGTCCGCCGTCAGTTGCGGATACTGCTTGATCCGGCCGGGCGTCTCGTAAAGGACCAGGGGGGTCGCCCACACCGCGTCCTCGTACCGGCCCACGTGCTCGTATGTTGTATGGCCCGTCTGAGCCACTACGGTTCTGCGCCCATCCGCCAGCTCCGCGACAATCCGGTCGGCCGACCGGGCCACGGCCTCCTGCTGGGTCCGGGCAAAGGTCCGCACGAGGTCGCGTATCTGCTCCAGATACTGCCGGCTCAATACGCCTGCTGCCACCGGCCTGATGGTGAGATCGTCGTGGAAGGCCAGCTTCCCCCGGTACCGTTCGTTCCACGCGTTCGAGTCGTCCCACATGTGGGACTTGAGCAGGGGCGGCATCTTTCCCCGACGCGTCAACGCCGCAACAAACTCGGCCTGCAGCGCCCAGGCGTTCAACGCATTCACCAGCGCGTTCCCGCGCCCGGCGCGCGCGCCGGCGGGCAGACTCAGCACGCGATCGTCGGCGCCGAGCCCTGTGTCGATCCACGCGTCGCACAGCGCCACGTGCGGGGCGAGCGAAGGCAGGTGCCGCGGACCGAAGGCCACGATGAAGAACCGTTCCCGGTACTTCCGCAGTATGTCCAGATCGCGGGGGTCGGGATCCCGCTGCCAGCCGATCACGGCAACGTCCTTCGCCCGGTCGGCCTCCTTGAGCTTCCGGGACAGCGACACGTCCATTGCCGCCAGGCCGCCGCTTCGGCCCTTGATCTCATACTGGGGACCCTGCGGGCCCGTCGCACTCGGCGGCTCCCAGATCGCCCCGAACACGCCGCCGGCCATGTGTCGGTCAGCAAGCTGCTCGGCCAGCGCGACCAGGCCGGTAGTGCCGGCCTCCACTCGATCGATGCTCTGCAGCACAAACGCCGAGTAGCGGGCCATCGGCGTCGGGGGACGAGGGGCCGGCGATGCGCATCCGGCGGCCACAAGAGCCAACCCAATCAGGATCTGCTTCATGATCTCATCTGTCGATTCTCACCGGCCGTCACCAGTCGTCGCTCCGGAACGGCGACGCCGGCAGCCCATCGCGGTTGTAGAGCTTCGGGCCCTTCGGGTTCAGCGAATAGGCATACCGCACGGCGACCGGCACGGAAACCGAGTCGCTCCGCACGACGACGGTTTCTCCCGCGATCCGCGCCTCGGCCCACTCCCATGCGCCGTCCGCGCCTCGCACCGCAAACTGCTTCATCACGCCGCCGGGCACCTCCCGGGCAGGCACGAGGCCGTCCTTGTCGGCAATCATCAGCCCGCTGCCGACGTGGTCGAACGAAATCACCAGCGAATCGCCCTCGCGGCGGCAGGCGCGATAGAGCGGTCCGGAGAACGGTCCCTTCCGGCCGTAATCCTTCGCGAGCGCCCAGAGGGCGAGGCGCTCGCCGACGTCCCGCTTGTTTCGGGGATGGCCGCTGGCGTCCTCGCCAAGGTCTATCGCCACGGCCATGCCAGTGTGCGGTAGCGTGAGAGCCCGGCGCTGGGCCTCACGGACGGGCACGTAGCCGGACGATTCCTCGTCCATGGGCCGGATCACGGTGTTGCCCTCGTTGGCGAGCTGGACGAAGTAGAACGGGAAATCGCCCTGGCCCCAGGCGGCCCGCCAGCCGGTGATCAACGCCTTCATCTTCAGCTCGTAAATCTCGCCTTCGCCGCCGTTTGACTCCCCCTGATACCACACCGCGCCGCGGATCGCGTACGGCACCAGCGGGTGAATGATCCCGTTGTAGACCGTCGTGGGCCCCGGCACCTGGCGGGACGGAGCGGGCAGCAGCGGCTCCGGCGGAACGGCTCGGCCGGCGGCGAGGGACTCTTTCGCGGCCGGCAGCCAGGACTCGATCCGGGCGAACGCCTCGGCGTGCGCCGACCGGCCGATGTCGCTCTCGCGGTCCCAGCTCGCCGCCTCACGGTACAGCGCCTGCATCGCGGGGGCGCGCGATGCCTGGTACGCGGCAAGCGGCACCCAGCACTCGATCCCGGTCGCGCCTTGGTCGCGCTCGATCAGCCCCACGGGCACCCGCAGCTCGCGGTGCAGGGCGCGCCCGAAAAAATAGGCCGTACCCGCAAAAGTCGCCGCCGTCTCGGGCGTGCAGACCTGCCATCTTCCCCCGCCGATATCCGCGGCCGGAACAGCGGCTCCGCCTCCGGGGACGACGAGGAATCGAAACTGCGGATGGTCCGCCGCCGCGATCTCCTCGGGCGCATTGAAGCAGTCGCGGAGATGGAGCCCCATGTTCGATTGCCCGCCGCAGAGCCAGACCTCGCCCACGAGGACATTGGTGACGCTCAGCCTCTCGCGCGCGGCCTGCGACTCGACAACGAGACTGCGGGGCGCCGCGGCGGCCGACAGGGCGGCGAGGGTTACCCGCCAGGCGCCGTTGGATGAGGCGCGCGCCGTCTTGCTCTGACCGGCGAATGTGACGGTCACCGTCTCGCCGGGGTCCGACCACCCCCAGACGGGCACCGGCCGGTCGCGCTGCAGGACCATGTTGTCGCCGAAAACCCGCGCGACGCTCGTCTTGGCCCACGCCGGGGTCGCGAAGACGAGAAGGCCCAGAGACACCGCCGCTATGGCCCGCGGCGAGACTCGGATCGTTCGCCGGCGGTGCGTCCCGCTCTCCCGGCGCGGATCGGCACGCATGCGCCCCCGCCAGCCATGGCTGCTATCCGTCACGTCCATAGGCGTCACCACTCATCCGTTCGGAACGGCACGGCGGGCAAGCCCGCGCGGTTGTACAGGTTGGCGCCTCCGGGGTTCAGGCCACAGGCATAGCGGACCGCCGCTGGCACGGCAACCTCATCGCTGCGCACCACCACGGTGTCACCGACGATCCGGGCGTCGGCCCAGTGCCATTTCCGGTCGGCGCCGGCGACGGCGAACCCGCTCAGGACTCCGTCCTTCACCTCAACCGGCGGGGCAAGCCCCCGCTTGTTTCCGACGATCAGCCCGCCGCCGACGTGGTCGAACCCGATCACCACGCGACCGCCCTCGATGCGGTGACTCCTGTAAGACGGCCCGCTGTAGACGAGCGCTCGGCCGTACTCCCTTGCCAGCGCCACAAGCGCGAGCCGTTCGGCGGGATCGTGCCGGTTGCGGGTGTCGGACAGGTAGTCACTGACGTCGAAGGTGACGGCCACGCCCGTGTTCGTGAGCGCGAGGCACTTGATCTGCCCCTCCCGCATGGGCTCGATCCGGCCGAGGTCGGGGGGCGCGTTCGGAGCGCCGCTCCGCGGGACCAACTCCATGTAGAATGGGAAATCACCCTGGCCCCACGCTTCGCGCCAGCTCCGGATCAGGCCCTGCAGGTAGAAGTAGGACTTACCCCATTCGAGTCCGGCGTTCTCGCCGAGCGACCAGACGACTCCGCGGATCCGCATGGGAATCAACGGGTGGATCATGCCGTAGTAGTGCAACGACAGTTCGCTGATTGACAGGAAGTTCCGGTCGGTGGCGGTCAGCGGCGCGGGCATGAGCGGCTGCGCGGGGATCGGCCGGCCGCTCGCGTACGCCTGTTTGGCAGCAGGCAGCCATGCTTCCACGCGGGCGACCGCCGCGGAATACGCGGCGCGGCCCGCCGGCGTCGATGAATCCCAGCTCTCCAGACGCTCGCGCGGCTTTGACAACTCCGGGATCATCCGGAAGGCCGAGGGGGGCATCCATCCCTGGATGACCGAGTACCGGTACGAAGCGTCGATCACGCCGATCGGCACGCCGAGCTCGCGGTTGAGCGTCCGGCCGTAGAAATAGCCGAGCGCGGAGAACCCGCGGACGTTCTCGGGCGTGCAGACGCGCCATTCGCCGAGGATATCGTCCAGCGGCTGGTTGCTGCTCTTGGGCCAGACTTTGAGCAGACGCAAAGCCGGGTGGTTCGCCGCCGCGAGCTCGCGGGCCGCGTCGACGCACCCCCAGACTTCCCAGCACGCGCCGAAATCGCCGCTCACCAGCCAAACGTCGCCCACAAGGACATTCGCGACGTGCAGCTGCCGATCCCCGGCGCTCGCCCGGACCATCAGTCTGCGGGGCTGGGCGGCGGCTGGCATGGGGTCGAGGGTGACCCGCCAGACGCCGTTGGTGGCGGCGCGGGTGGTCTTGGCCTGATCGCCGAAGGAGACGGTGACTTCATCACCTGGATCAGCCCAGCCCCAGACGGGCGCCGGCTGGTCGCGCTGGAGCACCATGCTGTCGCCGAAGAAGTTGGGTAGCCGCAGGCCGGCGGACGCGGGCAGCGCGAGCCCGATCAGCAGCGCGATCGTCGTTCGGCGTATCACGGTCCGGTTCACCGATTGCACTCGAACACTCTATCACGGGAGCAGGGAGTATGGAGAGCGTCAGGCTGGCACGATGGGGTGCCGGCTCAGGTTCTCTTGTCTTGACTCCTTGGAGTCCGGCCGGGACGGAGCCCGGTCCAATATGCGAGAAACCGCCTCCTCCGGGGTATGGAGGGACGACCTCCGTGTCGTCCGTTGACCGAGATCAGGCCAATGCAAAGGACCCCGGATACTGGCCGCGTTCAAAGGCCGCGACAAATAGCACGAGAATGTTCGCCGGCGGCACATCGGCCTGGATGTTGTGGCCAGCCGAGAGAATGTAGCGTCTGGCAGGCGCCACCCCACCGCGCCGCGCGGCATCGTTCGGTCTACTTCTCGGCAAAATTGTCATGGGTGACCAACTCGAAGGCAGCGGACGGCTTCGACTCCTTCTTGTCGGCGCCTACGGCCGTCAGGAAGAGGTACATCTTCGTCTCCGGCCGCAGGCCGGTCACGAGCTGGTTGTCCTTCACGCCTTTTGTCAGCAGGTCGGCGCCGCGGCCGTCGGCGAAACGGCTCAGATACAGATTGTACGTCAGCGCCGGATCCGCCACGAAGCGGAGGTGCATGCTCCGCCCGTCATTGAAGTGTTGCGGCTCCTCGAACGCCCGGATCGCGGGCGCGCCCCCCACCCCATCGACAGCCAGCCGGGCCACGGGGTTGTCCGACGGGCCAGCCCAGGCGGGCAGCGGCATGCGGAGCTTGTTCGCCGCGACCGCCTTTTCCGTCGTGCTCTCTTCCGCGTCATACTCCGCCACCAGCCCGGCCAGCGTGTAGCTGCGATCGGGCACGAGCTTCATCTCGCCCAGCACCGGCACCTCGTTCCGGGCTTCGACGATGATCTTCTCCAGTTTCAGCGGCAGATCGACAAGGCCATCGCCGCTGCGCGAGCCCCACCACGTGGTCTCGAGTTCGCGCGCGCCGTCCCAGGGATGGTTGCCGGGGAGCGGAAACCGGACATAGCGCCATCCCTCGAAGCTCACGTATGACCACGCATGCGTATCGTCGCAGTTCCAGTCGTCCTTTGTTCCCACGGAGGTCCATATCTCGCCCTTGGCATCGCGGCACTGGTAGACCACCCGGCCCCACGAGGAGTTGCCCTTGATCCAGACGCCGATGGCGCTCGCCTTGCCGGGAATCGCCGCCGGCTTCCTGAGCTTCAGCTGGCCGTACCGCGTGGCCATCGGTCGGTCGCCCGGCTCGACCGGCAGCGTGATCGACACCGCGTTGGAGTGCGCGCCCTCGCTTGCGCCGAACTCGGCCTTCAGGCCGGAGTCGGTGACGCGGCGCATCGCGAAGTGGTTGTGCGCGTACTCCTTGTCCTCGGAGCCGTCGTACGTCCACAGCCTGTCGGTGAACGGGGCGAGGGGGCGCGTGACCGGCGCCGGGGCCTCGGCGTAGCGCGGGGCGCCGAGGGCGAAGCCGGCGAGCGGCCCGGCCCCGGTCAGCCACACGGGCAGGGCGGACAGCGGGACCGTGATCGCGCCGTCCTTGACCGGACAGGCGGTCGGATTGCCCATGGAGTCGGTGACGACGGGCTCCGTGCCGCCGACCCGGACCGTCGCCGCGCTCGTGCCGTTCACGCGCCAGAGGGCGTAGATCATCGCCCCGTCCTTCGCGCGCCGGAAGGCCAGGCAGTAGACGGTCGGGCAGCCGGTGTCCACCGGCCCGACCACGTCCGAGCCGCACAGCATCGCGGTTGCGGTGGCGACCGCGGCCACGGCCGGCTTCGGATTCTCAAGAGGCCGGCGATGGAAGATCCCCACGCCGTAATGCTCGGCCCCGTAGTAGTTTCCGGCGTCTTGCGGAACGATGCCGGCCTCGTACTGTTCGACGCCGTACGCGAGGCCCAGAAGCGTATAGCGAATCTGGTATCCCGCCTGCTCGGCCTCGGTCAGCGCCCCGGGCTGGGTGGGGAAGAAGGGCCCCTCGCACCACGCGATGGGCAGGCGCGGCCAGCCCAGCTTCGCGGCCTCCTGGCGCAGGATCCACAGCAGGTTGATCGAGCCGGTCACGTTCGAAATCTCCGGCAGCAGCTCGAACTGCGGGGCGTCCATGCCGAACAGATCCACCAGGTCCTTCGGCATGCCCGCGCGCATGTAGGCGAGGGTGCCGAGCGGCGCGCCCCACTGCAGGACCAGTCTGGCGCCCGGCCGCTGCTCTCGCACGCTCCTGCCGATGGCCGAGAATATCGTGATGTGGCGCGCGGCGCGCGTCTGCTCTTCGGGCGTCAGATCGCGATCACCGTCGCCCGTATAGGCCGGCCACGGCGCGTACTGCAGCGCCTCGCTGACCGCCCACTCGCCGCCATAGAAATAGGATGTGCCGGCGAAGTTCGAGGCGATCGCATCCACCTCGCCGGCGACGGCGCTGGCCATGGATGTTGAACTGACGGAGCCATCCGGATTGACGGCGTCGCTGAATCGATTGCCCCGCGTGTGCGGCCCGTTCGGGATGAAGTCATTCTGCTTGAGCATGTCCGCCGTCACGAACGATTGATGGAAGCCCATGCGCCGGAGACCCAGCGTGCGGAAGAGAGCGAGGGTTCGTCCGTTGTCGGAGTAGTCGCCGGCCTTCAACGCGGCGTAGTGTCCGCTCAGCTCCCAGATACCGAAGCGCGTCTCGTTCGGGGCGCTGCCGTAGGTGCGCGTGTTGCGGGGCAGCGTGACCAGGCTCAGGGCGGCCGACCGCTTCGCGCCAGCCGCCTCCACCTCGACGTTCAGTCCGTGCCAGCCCAGTTGCTTGAGGTCAAACACCAGCTCGACGTGGCCCGACTGGCCAGGCTTGATGGTCGCGCGGCCCGTAACAGTCCGCCGCTCCGCTGCGTCGAAGCTGACCGTATCCGCTCGCACACGGGCTTCGATCGGGCGGGTCGTCGTGTTCGTCACGCGAACGACCACGGACGGTCGCTCGGGGCTCTCGAAGACGAAGTGGGTCCGCGTCGGCTCGACTTCGAATCCGAAGGGGGCCTCTTCGAGGGTGATCCCGACGACGTGGATCGAGCTCGGCAGACCCGCCGGGTGATAGCCGTAGTAGATGGGGTCGGGATAGCTGCGCCCCAGCGCCACCGGCTTGCAGAGTTCGAATTCGGCGAACTGGTCGGCCATGTCGCGCATGCCGTAGAAGCCGGCGGTGTTCACGGGGACCCGGACGAGGTAGAGCGGCCTGCCCGCGGCGGTCCTCCGCGCCAGCTTCGTTACCAGACCCTTGCGGATCGCCTCCTCCGAGATCTCCAGGTCCGTGCTCGCCGGGTAGCCGGCCTTCTCGCGGAAGAACCGGAGCGTGGCCCTGGCTACGCTGTTCGGGCGCTCATCGACCCAGGCCAGCAGCCAGACGTTCTGGTAGTTCCGGTACGGCACGCGGAACGTGAACGCGGCCGGATCGATCTGGAGCGAGCCGGGCCAAGCGCTGTGGCCGTTCACGTAGCCCGCGTCCGGCCCGCTGCCGTGGGTCAGGCGGTACCGGTAGAGCGAGTCGCCAAGATCGAGATCCGGGGCCGGCCCCCGGGGGATCCGCAGGGGCACCCCCTCGAGCGCGACGGATTCACAGGAGGGCACCGCATCCTGCGCGCGCCTGGCATGGCTGTACCGGTCGAGCGACAAGGGCAGGAACGGCCCCTGATCCGCCGGCGCCGTGAACTCGACCGAGAGCACAGACGCCGTCTTCGCCAGTTGGATCGCCCAGGCCGCCCGCTCAGCCGTGCGGGCCCGGTCTTCGGCGACAAGCCGGTCATCCAGCCAGATCTGGCGCGCCCCCGCCGTCAAGACCAGCCGAAGCGTGAACACCTTTTCCTCAAACGGCGTCAGCCCGGCGAGCGACGAGCCGATCTCACGGCGGTCGCGCTCGTCCCAGAGGTTCCGCGCCCGGGTGAAGCGCCACTGGTAGCCGACTCCGCCCGTCCTCTTGTCCGGAGTGCCCCAGTGGCGCGACGATACCGCCTCCGTTGCCATCGGCTCGCCGGACGACTTGGCCGTGACATTCGCCTGATTGTTGACGCCCATCGTGAACGTGGTTTCCAGAAGCGGCTTGGAGCCCTTCTCCTCCCCGAGCGCCCGGATCGCGATCGAGTCACCGGACGACGCGCGGAACCGGAACGTCGCCTCAACCGGCAGGGGAGTCGGCTCGATCGTCTGCAGGACCAGGGGCGTCCCCGCCTTCGCCTGAAGCAGGCCGACCCCCTCGGCTCGCCCCTTCACGTTCGTCCACCCCTGCGGTGCGGACGTCTCATGGAACGAAGGCCCGCCGCCACGGGCAACGGCAACCATGAGGACCAGACACGATACGGTCGTCAGCTTGTGCATCATGCGCTTCCTTCCGGGCCTGCCGCTCCGGCATGGCCCACTCGCTTCAAGCCAGACTCTCCAGGAACCCCGGCGGGATGCGCGCGGCGAATACCTGCGGGATGCCCCCGGGGTCGGCATTGTAGATCACGTGCCGGCTGTCCGCCGTCAGGTACGGATGGGTGTGCGTGCACTGGTTCCCGCCGCTCGTGCCCTCGCTGTTCTCGACCAGCGTCCGGAACTTGCCGGTCTTGAGGTCGCCGATCACCAGCGAGACGGGCTTGAACCGGCCATTCTCGAACATCCCGATCCCCGTGTGCGAGTCGGCCACGAAGTAGCGGCCGCAGCGCGAGACGCACACGTGGTTGAAGCGGTGCTGCGGCGCCTCGAAGACCGCCGGCTTCCGGTCGCCGGGCCGGGCCGTGAAGACGTTGCCCTGCAGATGCGACGGATCGTGCCGCCAGTCGTAGTCGCCGTGGTTGACCCATCCTGCCGAGAAGAGGACCCGCCCCGTATCCGCCACGAAGCACTCGTGGCCGGTGATCCCGCGCGTGGCCGGCGGGCCGGCCGGCACGTAGCGCTGGTTGCGCCCGTCGGCGTCGATCACGAACAGCTTGCAGCCTGCCGTCTGATACCGGTCGGTGGAGCCGTCCCGCTTCAGCCGCGTCCCGACGTTGTTCTGCACGAGGATGTGCTTCCCGTGGACCGGGTTGAACTGCAGATGCGGGTTGCAGATCTCGGGATGCTCGAAGATCACCTCGCGCACCTTCTTCTTGAGGTCGAGCCGGATGATCTGGAACACCGGCGAGCCAGGGCCTTTGAGCCGCGGAGTCATGCCGATCACGAAGCGCTGATCGGGCGAGACCGAATTGCCCGGAAGGGGCGCGCCGGGGTCCTCTTCCGCGTAGACTTCCTTCTGCTCGAGCGTCATGAGCGAGAGCTGCATCAGCTTGCGCTCGGGCGTCCAGTAGTAGAGCAGACCGCTCCACGCGGCGTTGAAGACACCCCGCACGCCCTTCATGCGCCGCACCACCATCGTGATCCGCAGGCGGTCCAACTCGTGGACCAGCAGCGAGCCCTCCTGGTCGAAGCAGAAGTCCTGGCAGCGCGCGATCACGATCCGCTTGCCGTCCGGCGAGGTGTACGGCTGCTCGCCGTAGATGTTGTTGCTGATCGCCGCCGCGCTGGTCAGCTGGATGATCCGCGCGCCGCTGACCGGATCGTCCCGCCGGTCCGCCGATTCACTGGCCCACTGGATTGGCATGAGTCTCTCCTATCTCCGGACTGTTCCTGATCGGGGTGTCGCTGAAGGGATTTCGTATCCCGCGTGGCCCATATACGGATTCCCTCTTCCTCATAGGCCTTCACCATGGCGTTCCGTATGCCCGAGGGGATCGCCCGCCGGACAACGCCGCTGTGCCTCTATCCATCGCCGGACGATTGCGCTCGCGTCAGAGCGGTCCCCGGCCGGACACTCGATGAGGCCAATGTCCTTGCCGACGATCACGCGGCGAGCCAAGTCGGCGAATCGGGCCTCATCGCGCGACAGCGCCCGCTCCGTCACCGAAGGCAGAACCGCGACCGTATCCCAGGTCGCCGCGCCGAACGCCACGCTCCAGTTCAGCACCCAGTTGTACGAGCGGATGAACCCCTCGGCCGTTGCGGCTGTGGCGTTCGCCGGAACGGCGACGACGACCAGGGTGGGCTTCTTCGCGCGCGCTCGAATGCCCTTGCCCCACTGCTCCATGTCGGCCAGTGCGCCGACAGGCCACGACGTGACATCCACGACGGCGCCGGGGCACGCCGTCCGGAGCGCTTCCGGCACGATTGCGTCGTACGGCGGCACGGCAATCAGGTGGATCGGCTGGTTTCGGCCGAGCGCGTCAAAGGTGAACGCCAGCGCCGGCGCGGGCGGCGGACCGTCGTTGAGGACGGTCTGCCGCCCGGAGATCGTCGCCGCGATGGTTTCGGCGAAGAGCCGGTGCCCATTCAAGCACGGATGGATCGTTTCGCTCATCAGCAGGCTCCAAGCCGTCGGATCCGCTGCGCGAAGGTTCTCGTATGCGAGGTAGCAGTCGGCCAGCGGCACGGACATCTCCGCCGCCAGAGCGCGCGCGGCATCGGCGCAGGACGGCAAGTTCGCGAAGCGCTCCTTGTCGTCGGGGTAGATGGAGTTCGGCGTGCACAGCACGACCGCCGCCCCCGCCCCGCGGCATCGCTGCACGATTGTCTTCAGGTTGTCGCGGAACAATCCCGAGCTCGCGGCTCCTTTGCAGTCGTTCATCCCGAACATGATCACGACCAGATGGGGCTGGTGTGCCAGCACATCCCGCTCAAGCCGAGCCAGCCCGGCCGCGGTTGTGTTGCCGCTGACGCCGGCGTTGCGCAGGTCCATCTTTGCCCGGGGATAGGTCTGCCGCAGGACAAGGCCCAGCATGTCACACCAGGCTCGCCGCCCGCCCGTGTGGTAGTACACTCCCGTGATGCTGTCGCCAAAGCACACGATGCGCACCGGTTCTTCACCCGACCGCAGGAGTTCGACCACGCGGGCGAGGTCGGTCGGGCCCGGCTCCCCGGATGCCTGCACCGGTCGTGTCGAATGCGTTCCGATGATCCCGAACACCGCCCACACCGCACCGAGGTCGAGCATGTCTGCGATTCCCGCCATGGTGCTCCTATTCACATTCCGCAGGTCTGCCCATCAGATCGTGCGCTTCGATTCTCCGCCCCAATCGATGACAACGTCGCCAGCCGCCGGCACCGGCACGGTCGCCTTTCCGCTGGCCGCGTCGTAGAGGACCGCCGTCGGCGCCCCTCCCGCGGTCACGCCGGCCGGCGCCCGATCGGCGTACATCACGAGCAGTCCGCCGTCGCGCACACGGAGCTTCGAGCAGCCCTTCTCTTCGCGCAGCCCCACAAGCGCGCCGCCGGAGTTGTACTTGTCGGCCAAACCGAGCACGGCCCGGCCCTCTTGAATCGCCGCCAACGTGTAGATCTCCCACTGCCCGGGGTCGAGGCAAATCGGCCAGTCCTGCCCGGCCGCAAGCACCCGGACCTCGCCGGACCGATGGGCCAGGACCGCATACCGACCCGGTGGCAACCCCGGCACGTCAGCCAGCGACACCGTGCCGGTAATCGACTTCGCCGTGCCGTTCGCGTACTTGGCGTGAAAGAGGCCCAGCACCGCGCCATGCGCGTTGAAGTTGAATATCTTCAGCAGGACATCCTCCCGGGTCGGATCATGGAACAGGCAGTCCGGGCTGGGGCGGCCGACGTCCGTACAGCGCAGGACGGTGCCGTCCGCGCAGACGAGCTTGCGCAACACGTCGAAGTCGTGCTCGTCCGGCTTGTCCGAGACATAGACCGGGGATCCGCTGACCGCACGGCTGGCGGCGTGGTAGGCGCCCATCGCGTGGCCCGACTCGAACATGTCCCAGTCGGGATGCTGGAACTGGCCGAACCACAGCCCGACCTGGGCATTGGTGTACAGGTGCGCCCCATGCGTTTCAGGCCGCAGCGGCCAGAAGTCCGTCGAGGAACGGAGCAGCGCGGAGTCCCCGGCCATGAGATGGGTCTCGTTGGCGTTTGACATGCAGTCGATCCGCCGGCCGGCGAAGTGCTTGCGGCAGGACGCCTCGAGCCCCTGCCGGTAGGCCCGGAACATGCGGACCCGGCCGCCCAGCCCGGCTGTGGTCAGCTCGATGCTGCTCTGGTTATCGACCTTCACGCCGTCCACGCCCTGCGCCGCGAGGTGGGCGTGAAACGCATCGTAGAACGCCGCGAGCCGGTCCGCCGGAATCACCCCGCAGACCGCGCCCATCCAAGTCAGCGTCGGACCGAGGTCGCGGCCGAACGACGGCAGGTCGTTCCGGGCGGTCTCGCAGACGCCGTACTCGGGGAGACTGTCCGCGTCGATCCCGGCCCAGTAGCCCATCACCGCGTGCCAGGCGAAGACCCGCTTGACCCCGAACTCGCGCTTCGCCATCGCCACGACCGGAGCAAGATCGCGCGGGAACTTCTCGTTCGCCTGGAACCGCGTCAGCCGATCCCCTCCGATCGGCATCGTCCGAACACTCAGCCACCCATCGTCGAGGATGAAGAAAGTCGGAGTCACCCCGCCGGCCCGGAAGCTCTCCAAGCCCTGACGGACCTTCTCCTCGCTCACGTCCCGGTAGAAAGCGTTCCACGTGTTCCAGCCGAACAGATCGACGAAATCAGGCATCGGCTTGTCGCGCCGGAGCGTTCCCGTCCGGAGCCGGTGCATGACCGCCGCGGCACCAGCTTCCTGCAGCTCGTACGGGTCATCGCCAACTGCCATGTACGCGCCGACGCCGGACGACTGCACGATCTCGGGATCGCCGCTGTCGGCCCACAGGTGCAGTTTGCCATCGCGAAAGCCGAGACAAAACCGCAAGGCGCCATCGACAATCGGCACCATCAGCACGAATTTCCCATCCGTGCGGCGAGCCAGGAGCCATTGCGTGTCGCCCGGAATCTCGCGGAGCGCCGTCCCGGCGCACGCCTCCATCCAGAATATCTCGGTCTTGCGGCAGCACGCGGTGAACCGGTCCAGCCCCGCGATCGTCCCGAGCGGGGCAAACCAGAACTGGCACGCCCGCTCCTTTTCGACCCGCAGGAACACCCCGGTGCCGGTCTCGTCCGAGACCAGC
>CAYSLU010000028.1:7121-12526 GCA_964431965.1 uncultured Verrucomicrobiota bacterium | reverse complement strand
GTTACCGGTCAATCAGCATGCCGCCGGCCCATCCTTGCGCGCGGGACTGGCCGTTGGATAAGCCGCAGCCCCAGTTGTCCTGGCCCGAAAAGTCCAGGGCCAGGGCGAAATTACTGTTCGAGCCAATCTCGGCATGATACGCGGACCCTGAGTCCGCCCAGCCGGGCCTCGGGACCTGATAGAGGTCATGGCCCGCGCCGTCGAAAAGCAATGCGATGGAAGACTGGCTGGCATCGCCTCCGCCGCCACCGCCCTTATAGGTGTCGTCTCCCTGCGAATCGCACAGCACCGCCACGGCGATATCCCATGAGAAGCAGACGCCGCCCGTGTTACCGGTATAGGTGTCGTCTCCTTTGTCATCCAGCAGGAAGCCCATCGCATAGTGACACCCGAACGCGGGGCCCCAGCGGACAAACGGCTTCTCGCGGCGCGGAGTGCCGTCCCAGTTCTCACGGGTGGATCCGATCCGCGCGTCATGGCCGCCAAAGTCCCGCGCAATCCCCACGGCAAACCAATAGCCTCCGCCATGGCAGAAGTAGTCGTATTCGTAAACGTCATCCCCACCACCGTCCAGCAGGACGCCAATCCCTCCGTTTCCCGATCCGCGAGGGCCAGCGCCCACGCCTTGGGACCACCCGCTGAAGCCCGGGGAATCATCGTAGTCGCCGGGGTACTTGCCCCCGGCAAAATAGCGGTCATGGCCGGCGAGATCAGTCAGCAGGCCGAACCCGAGAGGCCCTCCTGTGCCTTGGGCCAGCAGGGCGCCCCGGAACGCGTCATCCCCGCCGCCCTCCCAAAGAAGGCCGATTCCGCCCGTCGCATGCCCCTGCACCCTCCGATCGCCGCGGTAGGAATCGTTTCCCCCCGCGTCGGCCAGCAAGCCGACCCCCGCGAGACAGGAACCCTGAGCCAGATCGACCGCCTCATAGCGGTCATCGCCGCCTCCCTCCAGCAGCACCGACACACCACCCGCCGCACCGCCCTGAATGCCCATTCCCGTACCGGCATACAGATCGTTCCCCGATCGATCCAGCAGAACGAGAACCGGCCGGTCTTCGCCAACGGTTCCCTCCTGGTAGCGGTCGTCGCCGCCCAGATCCACCACGGCCACAATCTCCCGGTTCGCATCCAACCGGTAGACATTCGGCCCGGGCCCTCCCACCACAATGAGCCCCTGGCGCGTAATCCACACCGCGGCCAGTTCGCCGGTGACGCCGCTCACCGTCCCGTTCGTGGTCTGACCGGAGAGCCCGTTCATCCAGGCATCCAGCCAGCCTTCGTGCCAGGCGTCCGCCAAACGGGCCGCCTCCAGTGCTGCCTCTGCGATGCCGGCGCGATTCATCTTCTCCAGCCCATCGCACGCGCGTCGGCCGCCGACGACGTCCTCAAACTGATGACTCTGCCGGTTGGGGCCAGTCAGGGTCTGCGCCGCCAGGAGCGTCAGGAAAGCACTCTTTGCGGAAGACTCGAAAGGTTCGAAGGCATGCCCAATCCCGGCCTGCATGCCGCCCAGTCGTGCCAGGAACCATTCCTGACCGGCGTCCTTGGGCTGTTTCCAGGGCGGGTTTGTTGTGACCGCATCGATCTTCTCCAACCCTTGCTTCACCAGGCCGACAAAGGTGCCGGCGCGCTGCAAGGCGGAGTCCTGAAGCGCCCCGGAGAAACGCGCCGCCTCAGGGGCCGCCGTCAACTGCGACCGCATCAGGCGATCGAACCAAGCCAGCCGGCAGTTGCCCGTCTTATCCGAGAACGAATTCGTTCCGGCGGACTGGTCCAGCCGCTTGGCGGCGTACGCCTGGTATCGGTCAAAGTCTGGCCGGATTCCCCGGCTTCGCATTTCCCGTTCCAGCCGACGAGTCATCTCCACGATTGTCCCGTGCGCATCCCAACCGTGGCGGGCGGCCATCCCGAGTCCGGAACCCACGCCTGCCAACAGCATCCAGATCAAGATTCGTCGAACTGGCATAGTCATCCTTTTGCGCCATGGCCATCCCCTTTCAACGCCCGTCCACCGAGCGGGGGCTCTGCGCCTTCGACATAGTCTCGCCACTGTTTCGATCATCGATCATGCCACTGGCGGCTGGAGATGCGAGCCGAACGTTGTGCCGCCAATCAGGACTTTTTTGCGCACACGCACGATTACCGGAACGGCCGGAAAGCCGGGCGGAGCAACGGACCGCACGACCAGGATATCTCACCGCACCCGAATGACCTCTCCGCCGGTGGGGACCAGTTCCACGATCCCATCGGCGTCCGGACCGTAGGAAATCCGATGCCCCGGCGGCACTCGCGTCACATCCCCGAAGACGCCCGACCGCAGCCCCGTGTATCGGATCAGAACCGCTCGTTGCCCGCGGCCCGTCAGCGTCAGCGTGCTGGCTGCGCCCAGCGTGAGATTGCTCGCCTGAACGAGGCCGGCCGTCTTCGAGGCCGGATGATCCAGATCCATCGCGACCACCCCATTGGTCACCGTCAGATCGCCGCATACCAGGCGCCCGTTCGACAGCCATACGGCGCCATCGCTGGTCAGCGGCTGCGAGCCGTCGCCGATCCGCAGCACGCCGCCGTTAGTCGCGCCGATGGTCCCGGACTGGCGGTCCCCCTCAAAGCCGTTCTCGAGGTCGAGCACCCCGCCGTCGGCCAGGATGACGGAGCCCGTGGCGTTGAAGACCCGATAGCCCCGGTTGATGCTCGTTACGACCAGCGTTTCGTCCTCGTAGGAGCACGCCGTGTCGATCGACCGGATGGCCCCGTATCCCGCGATCACGCCGCCCGGCATATTCGATATGGCCCCGGCGTTGAGCGTTCCGGCCGGCCCGATAGATCCCGAGTTGACCACGCTCCGAACGGCGAACTGACGCGCGAAATTCGTGGTGGCCCCGGTCGCGGACACCAGGTTCGAGAGCGTTACCCGGCCGATCTCGCCCCGGCCCCGCAGCGCCGCGCCCGCCCCGGCGACCAGCCGCGCGGCGGCGAGGCTCCCGTCCTTCAGGGCGATGATCCCGTCGTTCGTGAATGTCAGGGCCCCGACATCGATTCTTCCCGGCCCCGCGGCGGCGTAACCGACGGCCAGGATCGAGTTGCTGTGTACCACCAGCGTCCCGCTGTTACGCATGTCGGTCAGAACGAAGACCGTCCCGTTGGTGGCGCTGATGACGCCCCCGGGCTGGTTGATGACCGGCGATCGGACCATGTTGCCGGCGATCACGTTCGTGAGCGCCGTGCCGAAGGAGCCCACGGCGCGGATCAGGCTGAAGTTTACGATGTTCGACGCATAGAGCGTGTCCCGGATGTTCGAGCCCGAATAGGACCGATAGAGGAGCATGACGCCGCGGTTGGTGATCGGACCACCCATGTCGCGGTAGCCGCCCGAGCTGCCCGACATGTTGCTGACGATGAGGACGCCGTCGTTGAGCGTGGAGCGCGACCAGAGCGCCCCCTGCGAGGAGGTGCCGTAAATCAGCACGACTCCGTTGCTGGCATTGTACAGGGATCCGTTGCTGATCCGGAGCCCGCCGCCCGGGTTCGAGATCAGGCCCTCGTTCACGACGTCGCCGTTCGTGACGGCGAGCCCGGAGGTGATATTCCCGATGAGGACCTGCCCCCGGTTGGTGCAGAGCCGGTGCAGCTCCATCGTCTCGATCAGCGTCCGGGTCCAGATCACGCCGCCGGTGTCGTTGAACACGTTGGCGTGAATGCGCGACACGATGTAGTGGCCGTCCCGGTTGCGCAGAGAGCCCTGGTTGACGAGGCCGACCGTTGCGGTGGACGCGTTCAGGAAGCTGACGAAATAGTTGCTGGACGATCCGCCCGGCTGCCCCAGCTCCAGGACCCCGCCGGCGAGATTCGTCAGGGTTGCCGTTGATGCTCCGGCCGTCTCGCGATCGGTGCCTCCTACGTTCAGAACCGCGCCGGACAGGAGGTAGACGGATCCCGCGTTGGAGATCGCCGCCGACCCGCCGATCGAGACGGTCGCATTGCTGACCACCAGGCTCCCGTTGCGGCCGACGACGGCGTCGCCGGACGCGAAGAGCCCGTTCGCGGCGCTGAGCAGCGTGTGAACGCCGGAGTTGGTCGGATTGCAGATCGTCAGGCCGGCGCAGGCATTGTCCTCCACGTCGTTCGTGACCGTGTAGGACGTGTTCCCCGACTCCGCCGTCAGCAGCGCGTTCGTCCCGGTGCCGGGCGGAGTGTTGGGGCTCCAGTTGCCCGGAACCGACCAGTCGCCGCCGCCCCGGTTCGTCCACACCGCAGACTGGGCATGCGCCGGAACGCCGACGCATGCGACCACAAAGGCCACAGCCGCTGACCTGCAAGAGACCTGCATGCTCACATCCCTTCCGATCCAGACGGTTCGGTGACGGTCAACGCGCCGCCTCCACGTCTATGAGATTCGCGACGATCCGGCGCGGACCGTTGTACTCCGGAATCCGGCCGCTGTTTCCGCCGTGGTCGTACATCAGCAGCAGCCGGTTGGGCGCCACCAGAACCATGGTGTTGTTGTACGTGCCTTGCTCCTCGGGCTTGTTGTCCTCGATGAAACGGTAAGTCCACGGCCAGTGGTAGCCGCGGTCGAAACTGAACGAGAGCGTCACGTCGGGTCGTCCGGAGCAGAGAGCCAGTGTGCCGTCGGGCAACGTCAGAACCGTGGGCAGGATTCCATGGACGGATATGGGCCGGGCCGGCCAGCCGGCATAGTAGCAGCCCGGCCGCTGATCGGCCTGCGGCCGCCACGTTCGCCCCTCGTCGGCCGAGCGCGTGGTGTAGAGCGGGTGGAAGCTGCCCAGACGCATGACCAGGAGCAGTTCCCCGGTGTCCAGCCGCGTGCAAGACGGCTCGCACAGGCCGTCCAGCGGGTGCCGCAGGTAGCCGTGCGTCACAAGGCGCGGATCGAACGGGCCGGGCATGGAGCGGTACGTCCAGGTGCGGCCCGCGTCCTCGGACGCGAGGCACACCGTGACGTGCGGCCCGCCCCATCTCGGGCTGAGATAGAGGAAGGCCAGAACCGTCTCGCCCGAGAGCGGGAGCAACTGCGTCAGACACGCGCTGATTCTCTGGCAGCCGAACCGGGCTCTCAACGCCTGCTCCGCCGGCGCCGGCGCCGCCTTCTGCCACTTGGCCCGCCACGCGCGACCGCTCAGGCCTTCGACCGTCCGGTCGAGGAACCACTGCGGCGGATCGTACGGGTCGATCGGCTCGTCCATCTCCAGCGGCAGCGCCACCCGGGCGCCCTCCAGCGAGCCCCAGGTAGCTCCGCCGTCCGCCGACCGGCGCGTGGGCCAGCAGAACACGCCCGGCTCGGACGTCCTGTAGAAACCGTGTCCGCACACGAGCAGGGACTCGCCCCCGCCCAGCGCCGCGAAGAGGCCGCCCTCCGGAGGCCAGCCGGGAAAAGTCCGCCACGT
>CAYSLU010000028.1:0-7021 GCA_964431965.1 uncultured Verrucomicrobiota bacterium | reverse complement strand
GCAGGACCGTGATGATGCCACCGGCAACCGCAATTGCGAGCGGAACGTTGCGCCCAGGCGGCCGGACATCCGCACCGTCGGAACGGTCGCCGCTCCTGGCTCACCGGATTGTGATGACGGTCTCTCTCGCGAGAGGCGTCCTGGATGCCTGGGCCGTGTTTCCATATGCGCCCATGTTGATGCGACGGCCGTTGGGCTCGGGCTCCCTGGTGTAGCCGGCCGCAGGATCGCCGGCATCGATGCAGGGGCTGGTCGCCGCATCCGTGACCCAGACGCCGCCCGGCGTCCAGCGGCCGCCACGGGATCGGAGATGCCAGTCGTTGGTCGCATCCGCAAAAAGCGGATCGGCCGAGCGGCAGCCGTTCGTGCCGACGTTGTCCCCGTCCTCGATATCGCTGAACCAAAGGCTGTCGGGCAGGGCGGCCGCGTTGCTGGAAACAAAATCGTCGCCGTTGCCCCAGATGATGGAACTGCGGATGGCCAGGATGCCGTTGGTCGCGTTCTGGCGTATGCCTTCGGGCGAGTTGCCGGCGACCGTGGCGTTGATCAGCGCGGCGTGGCCGAAGCCGGAAAGCACCTCGTACCGCAGCGCGGCAGAGCCCGAGTCGGCGAAGATCCCGCCGCCCGTTCCAATCCCGTTGGTGGCAGCCAGATTGGACGCGACCACGCAGTTGACAACCGTGGACGTGGCCATGATGAACATGCCGCCGCCCTGGGCGGAACCTCCAATGGACGACGCCGAGTTCCCGAGGAAGACGCAGTTGCTGATCAGATGGCGGCTCCCGCCATAGTTGCCGCCCAGGCAGATGCCGCCGCCGCGCGAAACGCCTCTCGAAGCGGCCGCGTTGCTGGTTACCCATGAGTCCAGAAGCGTCAGCTCGCCGCCCTGGACAAAGATCCCGCCGCCATAGCCCCACGGCGCAGCCCCTCCCGGCACGCTCATGGAGTTCCGGGTTATCGTGGAGTTCGTCATCAGGAGAAACGTGTCCTTCAGCCAGATTCCGGCGCCCAGGGCGGGCGCTCCCGGAGTGTTGTTGCTGATGATGCACGAGGCGATCGTCAGGCGGGAAGCAACGATGCGCACGCCGCCCCCTGACGGATAGACCCCCGGCGCCCCCCCGGTCACGCCCAGCCCCTCAATCCGGACGTATCCGCCCCCCCGAAGCGAGAGGGCGACCTGGCCGGATCCCGCCGCCTTGATCACAGTCGCCGCCGCGTTCGTGCCGAGCAGCTCCAGGCCAAACAGGCTGTTGACCATGAGCGGGAAGACCTCGATCTTGTTGGTGTACAGACCCGAGGCGATGTGGATGCGGCTGCCGTGCGTGGCCAACTCGAGCGCCTTGGTGATGGACCGGAGCGCGCTGGCGGAATCGGCCCCGCTGTTCGTGTCCGTACCGGCTGGATCGACATACAGATCGGCCAGCGGGGAATCCACGATTCCGGAAGCGAAGTGAACGCCCAGGTCCACGTTCCCGGTGTCCGGCGCCCCATCGGCCCGCGTCGTGTAGCCGCCTAGCCCCGCCGACAACGCATCGCAGCCCCCCGCGTCCACACAGAGACTGCTCGGGGCCAGGTAGAGACCGCGCTCAAAGACGGGGTCGGCGGCCAGGCATCCGTTGGTCCCCTCGTTGTCTCCATCTTCGACGCAGCTCGTCCACAGATTGGTCAGAACCCCCTGGCTGTTGGTGGGGAAATTCGCCAGGTCATCCAGATTATCCCACACGATCGAGTTCGTGACGGCGACGGTGCCGCCGGCGCGATATATGCCCTCGCCATTATTCCGGATGAGCGTGCAGTTCGCGAAGGTCGAAACGCCGCCCTTGGCATACACGCCGTCCCCGTGGAACGAGCTGTCATTGGAGTTGATGCGGTTGTTGTTGCCCGCGATCAGGCAGTTCCGAAAAGAGACCGTCCCGCCGTCCACGTAAACGCCCGCGCCCAGGGAAACCCCGGCGGAATGCCCGAGGCCGTAGTTGCCCGCGATGGTCGAGTCGACCACGGTTACCAGGCAGTTCCGGACATGAAGGCCGCCGCCAAAGGCGCCGTGATCCGCGCCCGTAGCCACATAGAAGCCGCCGTAGTTGTTCTTGATGAGGCAGTTCGTGATCGTCAGAGACGTGTCGGTCGCGTAGAGGCCGCCGCCGCGAATGCTGTCGTTGTTGCCGCAGCTGCCCCAGTTGTCCCGGATGGTGCAGTCCGCGAGGGTGATATTCGATGCGTTGGCCATGTACAGGCCGGCTCCGGCCACGAGGGGCTGAGCCGAATAGACGTACCCGCCCGCAATGGTCAGCGAAGAGAGCGTCAGGTTCGTTGATCCGGTCACGTAGAGGCATCCGCCGGTGGCCGTCCTGGCCGTATACAGATACCCGTTGCTCAGGGTCAGCCGGCTCAGGGTTCCGCCGGTCACCCCGCTGACCTGCAAGATGCGATTCGTGTACGCCGTGCTGCCAGGCCGCGCCAGAATGCTGGGCCAGCTGGCGATACTGAACTCGCCGGGCCCTGCGGCGTTCGTGCCTTCGTAGGCGCCGAGAATCGTCACGCCGGAGTTGGTCCAGGCCAACTGGTTCGTGATGGAATAGACCCCGCCTTTGATGTAGACGGAATCGCCGTTGGTGGCGGCGTCCAAGGCGGCCTGTACGCCGGGGAGAGCATCCGTCCAACTCGTCCCGTTGCCCGTCCCGTTAGCGGCTACGTAGTACTCCGCAGCCGGAGATCCCGCCGCGACCACCAGGAGCGCCGCCAGCGCCAACCGCATGCTCAACGTGTTCATCCTCGCGATGACTCGCTTCCGTTCACGGAGTCACGCCGCCCTCCGGACGCGCTCCCGCGCAGGCAATGGACTCAACTCAGACATCGCGAACCAAGGTCATCCGGGGACTCGTGAAGAAGGGGACGAGCATGGCGGGGAAGTTGGAGAAGGGAAGCACCTCGTCCGCCAGCCGGACGCCCAACTGCGTGGCCATGAACTGCCGCCGAAGCTCGATCCGCTTCCACATCGTCGGATAGCGCTGCCGGATCGTCTCGCGGAGCGCGGCGTCCGCCAGCGCCAATCCGTCCTCGGCAAACGCGCCATGATGGGCCGTCGACACCGTTCCGAAGAAGTCCGCCTGCCAGTACATGCCGCTGCACGTCCGCTGACTGGAGCCAGCCGACACCAGGCTATGAACCCATTCGTCGGCGGCAGTCAGATGTCCCGCATTCAGCGACACCGTGATGCCGGCTCCGTCCAGGATGTCATGCACGGCCGAGTGCAGTTCGCCGCCCGTGGCGCCGATGCGCATCGTCTCGTACCAGGCAAAGAGGGACGTCGCATACGGAGTGGCGATCCGCTTCACGTAATCCCGAACGTCCGGCGCCAGGTCGTCGGCCGATGACGCCAGCCACCCGAACCGGCAGGTGTTGGCGCCCTGGTAGGACATGGTCATCATGATGGGATCGCCCGGGCGGAGGACGTGGCTGGTGGGGCTCGCCATCCCGTGGCGCCGGACGCGCTCGCCGGCCGTGCACAGCGGGTGACAGCCGTTCGCCAAGCCGTTGTGCCCCATCAGGCGGAAGCCGTCATGCTCCGTCATGCCGGGACGGATAGCCGTGATGCCGTCGAGCAGGGCCTGGGAGTTGCAGGTGGCAATCCATTCGAAGTCGGCCAGTTGCTCCACTTCGCAGATCGAGCGCAGGCCGCGCTCAGGATCCATGAACATCGCGGTCTCATTGGTGACCGCCCCTCCGGGCTTCACCGCCGCCCGCAGGGACACCGCGACGAAGTCCGGCAGATCCAGAACCGTCTCCGGCCGGGGAAACTCCGCCGCCGAGAAGTACTTCCATCCGGCCGCGCCCACCCGCCCGCATGATGCCAGCCCGGCTTCCCGAAGCAGGTCGACGAACGGCCGCACCTGCTCGCGCGGCTGGCCGAGCAGGCTGAGCGTCTGCCACAGCCGCCGCTCAACATCGAGGCGCGCCACCGTCGAGTACCCCATCCCCTCATTGCCGACAAAAAGGATCGGCCGCCCCTTGGGGAAGACCACCAGCAGGGTCTCCTCAAACCGCGGATCATAGTGCGTCAGCCATTGGATGTTGCCGTAGTGCTCGCGGTCGCCGTAGACGACCAGGGCGTTCAGCCCCCGGTCCGCCATGCGCCGGCGCACCAAGGCCAGGCGCGAATCGAACACGCCGCACTCCAGTTCCGGGCGGGGCTCACGGGGATAGCCGATGTCGGGGAGGGCAACCGACCGCAAGACCACGGGGTTCATCTTCTTCATCTCCTTAGCAGCACGGGGACTCAATAGGCTCCGCCACGTGTCGGCGGGCTGAATCATGGCTTCAGAAGCGATGCAGGGCAAGCTCGTGCACGGCGAATCCACCGGCGCGGGATGGTGATCCGGGCGGATCACCCGGGCGCGGACTGGACGCAGAGGCGATCGCCCCCTATTCTGTCCCCCTCGGCTGGAACCGCTCGAACAGGGATTCGTACACTATGACGCCCAACTGGCTTCGCGCATGGCGACTCGCGGCGCTCCTGCTGACCGCGATCGCCGGGCTTCAGGCATCGGCGGCGACTTACCTCGTCTGGACCAACGGCAGCCAGATCGCGCCGTACGACACGTGGGAGACGGCGTTCTCGAACATCCAGGATGCCGTTTCCGCAGCAGCGCCCGACGACCTCGTACTCGTCACCGACGGCGTCTACCGGGTAACCGGTCAGATCGGCATCAGCCGCACCGTGACGGTCCAAAGCGTGCATGGCCCGGCGGCCACGTGGGTTCGCGGGGCATACCCCCTATCCACCAACCGGTGTTTCTCTCTGAACGGCGGCGCGCGCGTGGACGGGTTCACGATCGCCGGCGGATACCTCGCAGCGGGCTTCGGCGGCGGCGTGCAGATTGGAACCAACGGAACCCTCCTGAACTGCGTGGTCGCCAGCAACTACGCCAGCTCGGGCGGCGGCGTGCACGTGCTATACGGCGGAGAGGTGCGGAACTGCTCCATCCTGCTGAACTCCTTCTTTGACGACGGAGGCGGCGTCTACATCCAATACACCGGCACGGTGCAGTCCTGCATCATCCGCGGCAACTATGGCGTCACGACCGTCGGATACCGCGGCGGCGGCGTGCGAACCGCGGCCGGCGCCAACGCGGTCGTGCGGAACTGCTGGATCGAGGGCAACCGGGCGCGCGCCGGCGGCGGAATCTACGTCAACAGCGGGCGGATCGAGAGCTGCACGGTCGTGAACAACACCGGTTTCTCCACCGGCGTCGGCTACGTGGGCGGCGGCATCGACCAGCTGGGCGGGATCGTCCGCAACACGATCGCGTTCAACAACAACGCGCAGCTCACCCAGACCCCCAACTGGTACTTCGGCGCCGGCACCGCCCAGTACTGCTGCGCGTACTATCCGCTGCCCGGCGTCGGCAACATGACCAACCACCCCCGGTTCCGGAACGAGGCGGCGGGCGACTACCGGCTCGCGCCGGGCTCTCCGTGCGTGGACGCGGGCACGAACCTCGCGTGGATGGCCGCCGATACGGATCTGGACGGCGGCTCCCGGCTGGCCGGCAGCGCGGGGGCGGCCGACATGGGAGCCTACGAGCTGCAGATCGGGCCGCTCCAGTGCGACCTCTGGACCGAGCCGCGCCAGGTCCTCGCCCCGCACTCCGCCGTCCTGTCGGCGTCCGTCGCGGGAACCAACACCGACGGGCTGGTGTTCGAATGGGATCTGACAAACGACGGGACGAACGATTTCGCTGGCTCTGAATTCCAGTCGGTCTCGGCGCCGTACCCCGAAGGAAGACACTCCGTGGCGCTCCGGGTGAGCAACTCGGCCGGCGAAACGGCTGCGGCGACGCGCGCGGGCTTCCTGAAGGTCGGCCCGGCGATCGCCTACGCGGCAACAAACGGCAGCCACGTGTTCCCGTTCACGAACCTGCTCACCGCCGCCACCAACGTCCAGGCCGCCATCAACGCGGGCGTTGACGGGACCCTGGTGCTGGTATCGACCGGCACCTTCCGCGGATCGCTCGTCATCACCAACGGGGTGCAGGTGCGAAGCCTCGGCGGGCCGGCGGCGGCCACGCTCCGAAGCACGTCGTCCTACGTTGTGCAGATGCTGGGCTCCGTCGCGAACATCGGCGCCGATCCGGGCGCCCGCCTCGACGGATTCACGCTCACGCCCGCGTCGGGGGTTCCCTTGGCCGCCATGCTGGCCGGCGGCGGCACGCTCCGGAACTGCGTGATCACGAACTTCTCAACCGACTCCAGCACGGTCACCATCAGTCAGAACGGCTCTATTTCGGATTGCCTGATCGCCGACAACCTGACTGCTCGCGGATCCCCGTTGATCATCACATCGCTCATGCCCGGATACACGGGCTCGGTCGACCGCTGCGTGATCCGCAACAACCGGCGGCGCTACTACGGGGTCTGGGGCGACTCGATCTCCGGCGTCGTCCTCAACGGCGGATGGGCGCGCAACTGCCTGATCACCGACAACCTGTGCGTCAGCAACGCCTGCGCCGGCCTCCAAACCTCGGGCGGAACCGTCGAGAACTGCACGATCGCATTCAATACGACCCTGAGCCCGAATGCCGACGCGGTGGGCGGCATCTTCACAACCAACGCGGCGATCGTCCGGAACTGCGTTGTCTCTTTCAACACCAACGGGACAACCGGCTCTGGCGCCAACTACCAGCGAGGCAGCGGCGTCATCGAGTACACCTGCACGCAGCCCTCTGCTTCGGCGTACGGGGCTCACAACATCGACGGCGACCCGCTGTTCGTCGATGCGCCCGGCCGAAACCTTCGGCTCAGGGCGCGCTCTCCGTGCGTCGACGCCGGAACCAATGTACCGGCATGGATGGCGGACGGCATCGATTTGGCCGGGCTCCGACGGATCATGGCCGGCCAGGTGGATGCGGGCGCATACGAAACCGTCCCTTCGCTTCGGAGCGTCTCCATCACCGTCCGCTGACGCCGCACTGCGATTCAGACAGTGGGGGGAGGGGCGCAGCCGCGGCAGGTGCGGTAGCTG
>CAYSLU010000027.1:46896-54078 GCA_964431965.1 uncultured Verrucomicrobiota bacterium | reverse complement strand
GGCTATAATGCGGCCAACCACAAAGCGGAGGTGTCGCATGCCGGAGCTGAAGGGGACGAAGACGGAGAAGAATCTGCAGGAGGCGTTTGCGGGCGAATCCCAAGCGCGCAACAAGTATACGTATTTCGCATCCGTGGCGAGGAAGGAAGGCTACGAGCAGATTGCGGCCCTGTTCCTGGAGACGGCGGAGCAGGAGAAGCAGCACGCCAAGCTGCACTTCAAGAACCTGTCGGGCATCGGTGATACGGCCGCCAACCTGAAGGCCGCGATCGCCGGCGAGGGAGGGGAGTGGACCGACATGTATCCGCGCATGGCCCGCGAGGCCCGCGCGGAGGGGTTCGAGGAGATCGCCAAGCTGTTCGACGGCATCGGCAAGATCGAGAAGGAGCACCAGGCTCGCTACCAGGCGCTCTTGAAGAATCTCGAGAGCGGCCAGGTGTTCCAGAAGGACGCCAAGGTGAAGTGGACGTGCCGCGAGTGCGGCTACACGTACGAGGGCCCCACGGCCATGGAGCAGTGCCCGGTCTGCAAGCACCCGAAGGCGTTCTTCGAGGTCAAGGCCTCTAACTTCTGAGTCAGCGTTCGATCAGCCAGGCAGGGGCGCGCCGCGCAGGCGGTGCGCCCCTGATGCTTTTCAGGGGACGGGAGTCGGCGGCAATGCGTTCGTCGACGGCGCGGGCGGCGGCATCGCGGGCCCGTCCGTCGGGGCACCGACCGGCGGCGACTTCTTCTGCCGGGCGGCGCTGGAGACGGACACCAGCAGCGCCTGCGGAATCCGGCAGCGCATATCCACGCGTCCGGCCGACGAGCTTCCCTCGAACGTGACCGGCGGAACCCCGGCGCCCAATGCGGGCAGCGACCCGGCCGCCGCAGCCGGGAGCAGCGCGCGGACTCCGTTCATGTAAGCGGCGAAGTCGAGCGATCCGTGGAAGAGGGAGCCGGGCGCGGCGCCCGCCGCGACCGGCTTGCCTGCGGCCACGCGCACGGCTATGCCGTCGACCGGCTGGCCCATGGTCATGACCGTATAGCGGCCGACCTGTGCGATCTCGAGCACGGACGCGCCCAGCATCCGCTGCATGACGGCGCGTTGCTCCGAACTGGCCGCGGCGATCGGGGTCATCCGGAAATCGAACGCCTCAACGGTGTATCCTGGGCCCGGCCGAGCGGGGCGCGGCGTGAGCGATAGGTCCATGCCCATCTCGCGGTAGAGCCCGTGCAGCGGGCCGGACGATGCGGCGGCCGCCGACTGGCGGAGCGCGGGGAGCACCTGCTCCGGATGCTCGAACACGCAGGCCGACTCCAGCATCAGCCGGCCGGTCGAATCAAAGCTCAGCCCGTACGCCACGCTGGCCCGGCCGACGCGCTCCATGTCTGCCATGAGGCTGCGGATGACCGCCGTCTCATTGCTCTTGAGCGCGAGGGCCATGTACTTCGCGTAGATGTCGGCGACGGCCTTCGGGTCGGCGATGTTCTCCTGGAGGCGCATGGCGAGGCCGGGGCTTAGGAAGGCGGTCAGGTCCTCGGCCGGTGCGGCGCTGACGGCGGCCCCGAGCATGCGCCACAGCGGGGTTCCCTCGTGCGCATGGAGCGAGGCGCTCAGCTCCACGGCATCCGCGTCGAACCGGACTCCGATGCCGAGCTCGTCGCTCTGGGACAGTCCGTCGAGCATCGCCTGGAACTCCGCCTTCAGGATCGTCTGCTGCCGGGCCATCTGCTGAAGCGCCTCGGGCGACGTGTTGGTCGTGGCGGCCATGCTCATGGCCAGGAGGCCCTCCATTCCCCGGAGCTGAGTCTGGAGCTGGCGGCCGTAGAGCGACCAGATGGCTTGCAGGTTCGCCGTCAGCTCCAGGTCGGCGGCCATCGGGGCCTGGGCGGCGCCGCGGAGCAGCGCGCGGTCTGCCGTGGCGCGCTCGAGGGCCTGCGGGTTCTGAGCCGCCAGCGAGTAGTTCTCGAACGGCGCTGTGACCGTGTTGGGGAACGGCGCCGGTCCGAGGACGAGGGGCAGCAGCGCCGCGCCTTCCGGCCGGGCTTGCGGGTCGCTGGGGCGCCACATGAACACGGCCGCGTTTCCGCCGGGGACCATCTGGGCGAAGTCCAGGCCCATGACGGCGGCCTGGGCGCGAAGCACGGCGGCGTTCATGGCCGGCGCCATGGGCTGCAGGAAGGCGCACATCCGGTCGAGTGTCCGGTCGGGCTCCCGCAGCCGGAGCACGCCCAGCAGGTTTGTGTTGCCCGTCAGCGGGCCGGGGGGGAGGGCGCTGCGCTGCGGCGCCTTGGCCGCCTCGAGCCCGGCCGCGAGGGGAGCCGCGACGGACTCCCGCGCGCCCCCCTCCGAGGCCAGCATCCACCCCGCCGCCGTGATTGCCGCCCCGACTATCGCCAACCTGCGGATCCCGATCCTCATGATCACCGTCCTCTCTTCTGTTCAGCTCAATGTGACGACGCGCGGGCGGCCGCCGCGTCGCCGGTGAACGCATAGACCACGCCATCCTCCGCACCGATCACCAGCATGCCGTCCGATACGGCGGGTGCGCCCGAGAGCGGCGCACCGACGTCATAAGACCAGAGTTCGCGCCCGTCCGCAAGCGAGACGGCGTACAGCCGGCCGTCGTCCGATCCCGCAAAGACGGTGTCGGCGCACACGACGGGCGAGCCGTCGAAGGCGGCCCGCGCCCGGAAGGACCAGAGGCGTCGGCCGGTCCGGGCGTCCAGCGCATGCAGGCCGCGATCGCGAGACCCGATGACCAGCCGGCCGCGGGCCAGAGCGGGCGAGGCGGCGAACGACGCGCCGTGCAGCGCGCTGGTCCATACGAGCGATGACGCGTCAAGGTCGGCGCAGACCACGACTCCGCCGAACTGGCCGGCATAGGCTCGCGAGCCGGACAGCGCCGGCGAGCCGGGGATGTAGGCGCCGGCCGGGATTTCCGACAGGGGGCGACCCTCGGTCGAGATCACGTGCAGTAAGCCGTCGCATCCCCCGAACACGATTCGCCGCCCGTCCGTTGCGGGTGCGCCGTTGATGTAGTTGCCGGCCTCCGCCGTCCAGAGCGCCCGTCCGCTATCCGGGTCGACCGCGTGCAGGCGGTTGTCGTAGCTCCCGAAGGCGACGGCCGCGCGGGCCGTTTCCCCGGTGGAGGCTGGCCGATCGAACGGGATGGCGGACCCGGCGATCTTGCCGCCGGTCGCGTACTTCCAGAGCACGGCGCCGGTGTTGCGGTCGAGCCCGTAGCAGGTGGCGTCGGCGGAGCCGACGATGACGCGCTGTCCCAGCACGAGCGGCGTGGCTTCCACCGAGTCCCCGGTGCGGAAGGCCCAGAGCAGGCGGCCGTCCGAGAGGCGCAAGGCAGATACCGCGCCGTCCTTGGACCCGATGAAGACCATGCCGGCTGCAATGGCCGGGCCGGAGAGGATCGGCCCACCCGCGCGGAACGACCAGCTCAGCGTGAGCGGGAGCGGCATCGCGTTGGTGGTGACGCCGAGCAGTCCCGGGCCGCCTTGGAACATCGGCCACTCGGCGTTTGCGGCGCCGCCGGCGAGAAGAATCGCGGCGATCGCCGCCGCGCGGCCGCCCGGCAGGAGGGCCCGGGAGTGAGCATCGGAGAACCAGCGGGCGACGGCCTGCATGGGGTCGCTTATACCATGGACGGGCGAGGGTGTCACCGCGCCGGGCCTCGAGCCGGCGATCCGTCCGCACGGCGGCGCCATCGGTTCACCACGCCGATCCCGACGGAGCTACAGGCGGGAACCGGACCACCGGCCGCGCCACGCGGCGGGAGCGGTTCCGGCGCACGCACGCCGGCGCGTCGGCTTCGACGGCGACGCCGAACCGGCCGTCGCACGAGAAATTCCGCTCGACGACGATGCCGGAGTCCTGCAGCTTCCAGACCGATCCGTCGCTCAGGACGTAGCGCGTGCGGTACACGATGCCGCTGTGGTTCAGGCAGGCATTGTCCCGGATGATCAGGCCCAGGTAGTCGTACCCCGGCGACAGGGGCGCCTTCGGGTTTCGGCACGCCGGATTGGAGATGCAGCCGCCGAAGCAGTTGGCGGCCTGCGGGCCGTCCGCGGGGGCCAGCCACGCCTCCTCGCTCCGGTTGTGTATGATCTGTGTGAACGCCGCGCCGCCCCACACCTTCTGGTCCTCGAAGCTGCGGACGGACCAGACGGTGATGTGCCCGTTGTCGCGGCTCAGGTTGCCGTCCACCACCACGTCGTGCGAGTCGCCCCAGAGCAGGATGTTGGCCCCGGTGTGCACGATCGCGTTGTCCACCAGCGTCATGCCGCGGAACGGCGGGGGGGCGGAGAAGGCGATCACGCTGTTCGGGCCCGGCGCATAGCGGAACGGCCGGTCGATCTCCACCTCGTCCCCCGAGCGGGAGACCACGGTGCGCACCTGGCCGATGCCCGGCCCGTCGACGACGGAGAGCACGCCTCCCGCGAGCTGCTCGCGGCGCACTTCGCCCTCGGGATCGACCACGCGGTAGCGCGTGGGCCCGAGCGGCGTCACCCGCGGGCGGCACCACTTGGCGGGCCAGAGGTGGAACGCGAGTCCTTCGCAGTCGTTGTTGACCTGCATGGGGCCGTACGTGTTGCGCGCGACGAAGCCGTATTCGGCGCCGTAGTTGAAATAGCAGAGGTCGCGCGCCCGCTCCGAGTAGGCCTCGAACCGGTTGTCCTCCACGATCACGCGGTGCGAGTAGTTGCCGATGACGGCGCCGGGCTTCGCGTCCGGATTGGTCGCCCAGTCGGCCGGCCAGCTCAGGTGGCCCATGACATACATGCCGTGCCCCGAGCACCCGGCTTTCAGGGTGTTGCGCGCGGCCCGCACGTACGAGCAGCCGGTCAGAATGACCGCCGAGCCGCCGCCCCAGATCTCGCTGTCCTCGATCAGCACGCCGTCTCCGCGCAGGCGGATGGCGACGAATCCGTTGTATCCCTGGCCGTCCGACGTGGCGGTCCATTCCCTCAGCCACTTTCGCCACTCCAGGTCCGCATCGGCGCGGCGGGGCAGGTTGGCGTTCGGCGCCTGTTCGATCCGGCAGCGGCGCACGGTCACGTTCCGGGCCCGCGTCTCGCCCCAGCCGAAGGGGGCGTCGTACGCCTCGCGGAAGCTTCCGGGGAGGAACGTGGGCGCGACGATGGCCATCGGCGCATACACGGCGAACAGGCGGACGTCTTCGACGACGAAGTCGCCGTCTCCGGTGACGAGCACCCACGGGGGGAGCGGCCCGCCGTGCGTCGGGCCGCTGATGCACGTGCGGTCCGCGCCGGCGCCGCGCAGCACGCAGCGGGGCGGCAGCACGATCGGGCGGGTGATGCTGAAGGTGCCGGCGCCAAAGGACAGGACTCCGCCGCCGTTCCGGCGCAGGGCGTCCAGGGCCGTGGCGATCGCGTCGTCTGCGCTGGCTGCCGTCGGCTCGGGGCGGACGCGGAACACGCGGCGCGGCCACGGGGCGGCGCGGATCGAAGAGAGGTGCAGCGGGTCCGACCAGCCGTGGACGCCGCCCCGCCCGTTGTGCGCGAAGAGCTCGTAATCGCCCGGCGGCAGGCCGCGCGGCCAGCGGGCGTGCACCTCGTAGGCGCTGGACTGCTCCACCGGTATGCGCACGAACCGGCGCCCGCCGATTCGCCGGGCCAGGAGCGTCGCGGCACCGCGGAGCAGTCCGCCGTAGCTCACGGGTCGGAGGGGGTCCCGCTGGCGGTACTTCGAGACGTCTGCGAGGCAGCGGCCGATGACTCGGAGCGGCTCGCCCGAGACCGCCTCGCGCGGCCAGCACCAGTCGAGGCGCGGCCGGTTGGCCACCCACTCGGCGTCCGCCGGCCCGGCCGGGTCGGCCGTCATCGCGTAGACGCCGAATGGGCCCGCCGGGACGTCCACCGTGACGCACTCGCCGGTGGCCTGCGCGATGAGCCAGCGCTTCCATGCACCATCGGGCCGGGTTGCGCTTCCGGCTGCGGCCGGCCGGCCGGCTGGCCCGTCCGGCAGCCGGCGCGCGTACAGGCCGCGTCCCCTTGCCCCGCCGCCGACGGTTGCCACCGCATAGCACCCCGGGAGCACCGGCTCCATGACGTGCGTGATCGCTCCCGCTTCCCTTGTCATGGCCGTACCTCCGGGATATCCCGCGCCCACGGGCTGCCGCCGGCGCGGACTTTCAGCTCGGTGAACACGCCGCCTTCCAGCCGCGCGTGTCCCACGTAGATGCGCTGTCCGTGAAGCTCGAGAAATGCGTTGGGATAGGGATAGACGCAGCTCCGGATCAGCCGGTACGTCTCCTCCGGCGGGGCGGCCGGGTCGATGCGGTTGTCGTCCGCCTTGATGGGCTTCATGTACGGCTGTGTGTGCTCCAGCTCCTGCGGCAGGCGCGGCGGCGTACCGGCGAGCAGCGCCGCCATGTGGGCGCGCAGGAGCTCGGCGGTGGTCCGTCCGATCTTCTGAAGCAGCGTGAACGCCGTCTCGTGCGCGACGTCGAGATCCACCGCGCCGCGGGCGAAGATCTCGCCGGCGTCGATCTTCGACTTCACCCAGAAGAGCGTCATCCCGGTTCGGCGATAGCCGCCGCGGATCGCATACTGCAGCGGCTCGTTGCCCGGCGCGGAAAGCACGGCCGGATCGGGCCGCTCGCCCTTCAGCAGGAGATGCGCCGGATGCCCCCCGATCCAGCCGAGCCGCGGGACGGCGAGCACGTGGTCCTTGACGATCTGCTTCCAGCCGAGCGAGAAGCAGTAGTCCGGCTTCAGGGCGGTCAGCAGCTCCACGGCAGCCGGGTCGTTGATACTGCCGACCTTCACGACGGGGATCCCGTGCACCTCCGCCGGCGCCGTGAAGTCGGTGACGTCCATGAAGTGCCGGCCGCGCTCGCGAATCGTGAAGATCGCTGCGACTTCGACCGACGGGACCAGTGCCTCCAGCGCGTGCTTCCCGATGTCGTTCATGCTGACCAGGACGACTCTCACGTGGCGCCTCCTCCCGAAAGATTGGGACATTCTCCACCGGCGGGGAGGCGAGTCAAGGCGCGACCGCATCGGGTCGGTGAACTGGCGGTCTTACAGCGCAAGAGGCGCAAGTGCGGAACTCAGGACTGTCCGAAGCTCCAGGTTCCCCGCTCCGAGAACGCGGTTCATGCGCCGTTATGCCAACGCACCACCCGCCGCGCCTGAGCCAGTTCCCGAAGCGGCGTTTGC
>CAYSLU010000027.1:0-46796 GCA_964431965.1 uncultured Verrucomicrobiota bacterium | reverse complement strand
GCTGTGGCCCGCGCCCCGGCCTCGGTCCGGGTCATGGCCGTCTGCTGGGCGTGGAGGCGGGCGTAGAAGCCGCGCTGCGCGATCAGCTGGGCGTGCGTGCCGTGCTCGCTCACGAAGCCGCCGTCGAGGACGCAGATCGAGTGGCAGCGCTGGGCCATGGAGACCCGCTGGGACACGATGACGGCGGTGCGTCCGCGCAGGACGCGCGTGAGGGTCTCCTGGATCTTCTGCTCCGTGTCGGCATCGAGGGCCGAGGTGCAGTCGTCGAGCAGCAGCACGTCCGGGTCGGTCAGCAGCGCGCGCGCGAGCGACAGGCGCTGGCGCTGGCCGCCGGAGAGGGTGGTGCCGCGCTCGCCGAGGAGCGTCTCGTACTTCACCGGGAGCTGCATGATGAAGTCGTGGATCTCCGCCGCCTTGGCGGCGAGGATGATCTGCTGGGGCTCGGCCTCCGGGAAGCCGTAGCAGATATTGTCCCGGACGGTGCCGCTGAAGATCTGGGGCTCCTGGGGGACCAGCGCCATGCGCAGGCGCAGCGAGTTCATGCGGATCTTCTGCAGCGGGGTGCCGTCGATCCAGATCTCTCCGCCGAGCGGCTCGTACAGCCGGTTGAGCAGGTAGAGCAGCGTCGTCTTGCCGGACCCGCTCGCGCCCATGATGCAGAGCCAGCGGCCGGCGGGCACGTCGAGCAGGATGTCCTCGATGACCGGCGGCATGGATGGGCCGTAGCTGAAGTGCACGTGCCGGAGCGAGATCCGCGAGCGGAGCGGGGAGGGGAAGTTGACCGCGTCCGGATCGTCCGTGATTTCGACGGGCTCGTCGAGCACGCGGACCAGCCGCTGGAGGATGACGAGCAGGCGCGTGACGGTGAGGCTGATCTGGCTGAGCGCGAGCACCGGCGTGAACAGGTTGGCCGCCGCGCCGTAGCCGAACATCATCTCGCCGAAGCTCATGCTGCCGTCGAGGACGCGGCTGGTCCCGTACAGGAAGACGGAGCCGGTGCCGACGCTGCCGACGATGCCGGCGGCCCGGCCGAGCCCGGCTCCGAGCAGCTGCTGGGCGATGGTGTCGCGCAGGAAGGATGCCGACAGGCGGTGGAACGCGAGGCGCTCGTACCGCTCCCGGCCGTAGGCCTGCACGGTGCGGATGCCCTCGAGCTTCTGGGATGCCAGGCCGTACATGCAGGAGTTGGTGTGGCGCAGCTCCTTGTTGATCTCCCGGAGCTGGTCGCGCGAGCGGTTGTAGAGGAAGGCGTAGACCGGCAGCACGCTGCAGGCGATCAGGCCCATCTGCCAGCTGACGGTGAACAGGAGGACGATGCCGACCACCAGCATGACGCCGTTGCTGACCACGTCGAGGATCGTTGACATCAGCTGGTCCTGCACCACGGTCACGTCGGAGAGGATGCGGGCGAGGAGCCGGCCCGGGGCGTGCGACCGGTGGTAGGAGAGCGAGAGCTGCATCACCTTCTGGTGCATGTCCTCGCGGAGCTGGGCGGTTACCTGCTGGCCGATCCACACCCGCGTTCCCTGGAGCAGTCGGGAGAGGCCGTTCAGGCCGACCAGCGTGCCCATGTAGATGGCGAACATGGCCATGAGCTTGCCCATGGCGCCGGGCGGGCGGAGGGGGCCGGCCGCGGCGAGGCTGCCGCGCGAGTCCATCGGCTCCCGGAGCTGCGCGGCTCCGGCCCCGCGGTCGTCGCGTCCCATGCCGGCGGCCGCGGCGGCCGGCTGCCCGTCTCCAGGCCCGGCGGCTCCGACAACGAGGATCGCGTCCACGACCACCCGCCCGTAGTAGGCCATCAGGTACGGCGTGCAGGCGCTCAGGCTCAGCAGGAAGGCGCAGACGGCCATGCGGTGGCGGTGCGGCCAGAGGTAGCGGCGCACGAACCGCAGCAGCAGGCCGAACCCGCCGGCCTCGTTGTCGGCCGTCTGCCGCGGGGGGCGGAAGGCCATGTTGCGGTGGTGCGTTCTCATCGGTCTGTTCGCCGGGTCGTCACGGCTCGTCGACGACTCCCTTGCCCATGTGCTTGCGGTACAGCGCCGCGTACGATCGGTTCGCCGCCATCAGCTCCTCGTGGTGGCCCTGCTCCAGGATCCGGCCGTCCTTCATCACGACGATGACGTCGGCGTTGCGGATCGTGCTCAGGCGGTGGGCCACGATGAAGGCCGTGCGGTTCCGCAGGACGCGGCCCATCGCCGTCTGGATCGCCCGCTCCGACTCACTGTCCAGGGCGCTCGTGGCCTCGTCCATGACCAGGATGGCCGGGTCGGCCGCCACCGCGCGCGCGATGCTGATGCGCTGCTTCTGGCCGACCGAGAGCTGGGTGCCTTCGACCCCGACGAGCGTGTCGTACCCGCGCGGCAGGCGGGCGATGAAGTCGTGGATTTCGGCGGTCCGGGCGGCGCTCTCGATCTCGGCGCGCGTGGCTCCGGGGCGGGCGTAGCGGATATTCTCCGCGATCGACGCCGTGAAGAGGACGGGCTCCTGCAGCACGATGCCGAACTGGCGCCGGAGTCCGACGAGGTCGAGCGACCGGATGTCGCGGCCGTCCAGGCTCAGCGTCCCCCCGCTGACGTCGAAGAAGCGGAACAGCAGGGAGAGGATCGTGGACTTGCCGCAGCCGGTCGGGCCGATGATGGCGATGGTCTGGCCGGGCGTCACGTGCAGCTCGAAGTCCCGGATCACCGGCTTCTCCGGCTCGTACGCGAACGTCACGTGGTCGAAGTCGACCTGGCCGCGGAGGCGGGTGACCGGCACGGCGCCGGCGGGGTTCCGGATCTCGGCCGGCTCGTCGAGGATCTCGAACAGGCGGTCGGCGGCGATCTTCACGTCCTGAACCTGGCGCGCGAGCATCGAGAAGCGCAGCGCCGGGTACAGCAGCTGCATGGCGTAAGCCGTGAAGGCGACGACGTCGCCGTAGGACACCTGGTCCATGAGCACCATGGAGCAGCCCAGGAAGTAGATGACCGAGCGGCCGCCCTCGGCCAGCAGATTCGTGTTCATTGAGAACCGGATGTTCGCGTCCTGGAGCCCGTGCACGAGCTGCAGCGCCTCGTCCGACTGGCCGCGGAAGGCGGTGTGCTCCCGGCCCTCGGTGCCGTGGCTCTTGATCGCGAGGCTTCCGGTGAGGCGGTTGGTGACGCCCGCGGACAGGCGGTCGATCGCGCCCTGGTAGCTTCGGTTCGCGCGTCGGATGCCCGTCACGTTCAGGCGGTAGTTGACGACGAACAGGATGATGAAGATGAAGATCAGGGCCGCGAGCCGCCAGTTGATCATGAAGGTCGCGGTGATCGCGAAGGCCGAGCAGACGAGGTCGGACAGGATGCCGATGGTCTGGGCGGTGAGCATGTTCTGCACGGTGCCCGTGTCGCCCATCAGCCGGTTGGTGAGCATGCCGACGCTGTGCTTCCCGTAGAACCGCATCGACAGGTGGAGCAGGTGGCGGTAGAGCCCGTCGCGGAGGTCGAACACGAACTTCTGGCCGACGTACGAGATGCCGAGCGTCTGGATGTAGCCGCAGAGCGTGTTCACGATCGGCAGGGCCATCATCAGGACCGCAAGCGTCAGGAAGACCGAGCGGTCCTTGTCAGTGATCACGCGGTCGATGATCGCCCTCGTGACGAGGGGCGGGAGCATCGCGAGGACGGAGAGCACGAGGGTGAGGCCGACGAGGGCGAGCACCCGCGTGCGGTACGGGCCGAGCAGGGCCAGGACGTCGGGCAGGCGGCTGCGCGCGTTCATGGCCGGCGGGCGCCGGGAGCGCCGCGCCCGGTCCGTCCGCCCTCCGTCTGTGCGGTCGTTGGCATGCGTCAGGTCCGCGTCGGCCGCCGGGCTAGTAGAGGCCCAGCAGGTAGAGCCAGAACGCGATGCGTCCGGTATCGATCCGGGCCTCGGCCGAGGCGCCGGGCGGCACCGGCTGGCCGTGGGGGTCGAACCGGCAGTAGGCCGTGCGATAGGTCTTCTGTCCGTCCACCTGGATCACGTTGCGGAGCGCCTCCACCTCGCCCTCGAACCACGGCCGCCGCAGCCCGCCGTAGGACAGCAGGCGCGCGCGGTACCGCTGGCCGGGGGCCACCTGCGTGGCGTGGCGCTCGTCGATCCGCAGCTTCAGCGTCCGCGGGGCCCCCCCGAAGATCTCGTACAGCACCATGTCCGGCCGAACCAGCTCGCCCACGACGAACTCGGAGCGCACGACCTGTCCGCCGATCGGGGCGCGGATCTGGCGCTGCCGGACCAGCAGCGCGGCCCGCTCGACCTGGTCGCGGCGGCTGTCCGCCTCGTGGCGCAACGCCTCGATCTCGCGCTCGTAGCCGGTCAGGTCGCGGCTTTCGAGCGAGGCCAGCTCCGCCTTTGTCATCTGCTCCTGCAGCCGGAAGTCCTCGACGGCGGCGTCCGCGGCCAGGCCGAGCCGGTTCAGCTCCTCGGTTCGCGCCCGCTTGGACTCGGCGTGCCGCAGCTTGAGGCGGGCGAGCGCGACTCCCTCCTCCAGCCGGCGCTTCTCCTGCGCGATCTCGTTCTCGCGGCGCGCCAGCTCGGACTCGGACTTCCGAAGCTGGCTCTTGACCCCCTCCAGGGCGGCCAGCTGGTCGGCGTCGTCGAGCTGGACGAGCAGGTCGTTCGTTCCGACCGTGTCTCCCGACCGCACGGGAACCGCAGCGACGACGCCGGCGACGGCCGGCCGCACCTCCGCGCGCTCCTCGGTTGTGACGTAGCCGGTGGCGAGGACCCAGCGCGGGACCTGGATGAACGTGCCGAGCGCGGCCAGCAGCGCCGCGCCGCCGCCGATGGCCGTGGCCCAGCGCAGGCGGCGGCGGCGCTGCTCGCGCGGCGGCAGAGGCGCGGCCTCGCCCGTGGTGGTTCGATAGTCGCCCATGGCGTCAGGCCTTCTTCTTCGAGGCGAGGTGATCCCGCGCCAGCAGGCGCAGGGCATCGGTCTCGTCGTCGTAGCGCTTCAAGCAGAGGTTGCACTCGGCGCAGTTGCGCTCGTAGCAGTCCCGGTCCACGCGGGCGGGATACATCTTGCGGAACGCATCGAAGCACTCGTCCGTGCAGAACGTGTGGCGCTCCTGGGAGGCGCCGAAGGCCACCTGGATCATGTGGAAGCCGTCGCGGTCGGGGTCGCAGGTCTTGTTGCACCAGCCGCAGAGGATATTGAGCCGCTCGAGCACCTGCCGGTGGCGCGCGTCGATCTCGTCCTTCGTCCAGCCGTACTCGACCCAGCTGACGGCGTCCCGGTTGACGCGCGCGACCACGACCTCGTCGCGCACGAGCAGGACGCACCCGTCCTTGACGGGATAGGCGCGGTCGCCGGCGATCGGGTCGGGCCGGTTCTTCAGGTGCACCCGCACCGGGCCGCCGCGCGGCATGTCGTACTCGTTCCAGCCGCAGTCCTCGCAGATGGAGGCGAACAGGTGGCGGCTGAGGTGGCCGCCGCACTCGGGGCAGCGGCCCATCTGCATCACGTGGAGGCGCTTGAGGGAGTCCTCGGCGGCGCTCACCACCGTCTTCTCGGCTTCCTTGTGAAGCTTCTTCTCGATGTCCTCGTCTTCCACCTCCAGGATGGAGATGTCGCTTTCGAGCTGCTGCTTCTGGTCCTCGTGCAGGAGCACGACGTTCAGCGGCTCGGCTTCGTCCTTCTTGCCGTCCGCGGCCTCGGCCTCGAAGCCGAGCAGCTCCCGGATGCGGTCGATGTTCATGGCGTCTCTCTCCGTTGCGCCGCCTGCGCCGGCACGGTCCGGCCCGCCGCGTAGCGGTAGGCCGACTGCGCCCGAAGCAGCTCGGTCGCGATATCATTCCGGCGCGTGAGCACCGCTGTCAAATCCTTCTGGGCATCGAGCACCTGCCGGCTGGATCCTTCTCCGAGGCGAAAGCGCTCCTCCTCGGCCGTGAGGGCGTCCCGCGCGCTCTGGACGGCGTCGGCGACCAGCTGCAGCCGCTGGCGAGCGGCCCTGAAGTTGGCGGCGGCCACGTCGCGCTCGGAGGCGGTTCGCCACTCGATGGCGCGGAGCTCCTCGCGCAGCTCGCGGATGCGGGCTCGGCTGGCCTCGCTCCGGGCGCGCTCCAGCCGCCCCCCGAGCGGCTTGCGCCATACGAGCAGCACCTGCTCGTCCGGGGGGTCGTCGGTGACGATGCCATGCGTGCCGACGAAGCTGGTGTCATCTTCCGCCTGCCACGTGTAGGCGGCCTGCAGGGCCAGGTCCGAACGCTCCTGGTTCTCGGCCTTGCGGAGGCGGGCCTGCTCGGCGGCGAGCTGGGCGAGCGCTTCGCGGTACTCGCCGCGCAGCAGGAAGGAGGTCGGCCCATTGGTTGTGTCCGGCAGGTCGGCGCCGGCGGCCAGGTGCATCACGTCCACCGACTGGGTGGTGAGATCCGGCGGGATCGGCCCGGTGAGCTCTTCGATCCGGCGCAGCCCGACGGCCACGGCGTTGGACGCCTGAGCGGCCAGCTCCTCGCGGAGGGCCGCCTCCAGGCGCGCGGGCAGCACCTGGTACCGGGGCAGGATCTTGAGGGACACCAGCTGCTCCGACTCGGCCACGAGCCGCCTCGCCCGATCGGCTGCCGAAACGGCGATCGAGCGGCTGAACGCCGCGTTCAGATAGTCGATGTGCCGGGCTTCCACGTCGCGCTGCAGGTCCTGGCAGACCCGGACCAGCTTGGCGGCGGCGGCATCGTAGGCGGCCTGAACGGCAGCGTAGTCCTGCTTCCAGAGCGCGAAGCCGCGATCGCGCAGCAGCGGAAGACGCACCTGAACGCCCGCCAGGGTTTGGTAGAGATCGTCGCTTCCGGGGAGGTCCAGGAGCCGGCGCTCGGCCATGCCGGCGCCGACGTAGAATCCGGGTGAGAAGGCCTTCTCGACGCCGGCCTGGAGCGATGCGGCGTCGCCGGCTGGCGATCCCTCGCCGCCCACGCCGGGAATGGCGCGGCCGTCGCTCGCGTAGCCGGCGGCCGACGCGGCCTGCGGATCGAAGAACCCGTACGCGGCCCGGAGGTCGGCCTCGGCCTTGAGGACAGCCGCGCAGGCCGCCTGAACGCGGGGATTCTCGCGGAACGCGATCTCGACCAACGGGTCGCTCTGCGCGCCGGCGAGTCCGGCCGCAGCCAGCCACCCGCCTGCCGCCGCGGTCCTAAGCCACTTCTTCATGAAACACATCGACATCTGAACAGTCTAAAATACGCGCCCCGGGGGGAGGATTCAAGCGCGACGCTTGGGCCCCGGCGCGGCGGGGAGACGGGCGCGCCGGGGGGGACGCCTTGGAGTGCGGCCGGGCCGGTGGAGGTGCCTTACCCTCGAGAAAACGGTATTCGAAGGCCTCCCCGGGCTACGGTTCGGAGCGGTGCGCGCTCCATTCGGCCAGCAGCGCCTTGACCTGGTTGAATGCAAGCTTCGGCCGGCGGAACTCGTCCACGAGCCCCTTGGCGTTGATGCCGCGGATGCCGATCGAGCCGCACTCGTAGTCGATGAACAGCCAGATGAAGAAGCCGGCGACAAAGTCCCGCTCCAGGATCTGGCGCAGGTGCGCGCAGAGCAGCTCCGCCTGGTAGTCTTCGGTCCACGGGTGCATCTCGAGGCTGCGCTCGCCGAGGATGCCCTCCGCGCCCACCTCGGTGACCATCATCGGCCGGCCGGCGCGCTTGCGGTTGGCCCAGTCGAGGCTCAGCCCCGTGTTTTGAACCTTTCCGCCATACCAGCCGGCGTACTGGTTGGTGCCCCATACATCGACGTACTCGGCCGTCGCCGGCAGGTCAGGGTTCGGCGGCGCCTTTACATCCGCGATGTCCAGATGGCCGGCGGCGCGCTGGGGATTGTCGGCCGACAGCGTGAACCGCGACGGATCCGCGGCCTTGAACGCGTCGTGAATGGGCCGGAAGAACGCGCCGGCGCCCGGCTCCCATGTGTGGGACTCGTTCTGGATGATCCAGCTCATGATGCACGGGTGATGGCCGAGCTGCTCGACCATCTGGCGCGCCATCTCGCAGCAGAAGTCGCGCATCGCCGGCCGGGCGAAGTGGTATTCGTTGAACTGCCAGCACGGCAGCTCCGCGGCCACCAGGATGCCCTCGCGGTCGCAGGCGTCGTAGAATTCCTGGCTGTGCGGGTAGTGGGCGGCCCGGATGGCGTTCAGGCCAACCTGCTTCATCAGGCGGATGTCGTGCGTCACCTGCCAGCCCGGAACGCTGTTGCCGAAGGTCGGGTGGTACTCGTGCCAGGCGGCGCCCAGGATGCGAACCGGTCGGCCGTTGATCTCCACGCGGGTGGGAGTGAGGCTGACCGTACGGAAGCCGAAGGGGTGCGCGAGCCGGTCGACTTCCCGCCCGTCCGCTCGCACGCAGGCCGTGCATGTGCTCATGCCGCCCCGGTTTACCTCCCAGATCACCGGGCTCGTCATGCGGATGCGACCGGTCCGGCTGTTGCCGGGGCCGGAGAGATCAACCGCCCGGATTTCCGTCCCGGACCGGATTGTCGCGGCCACGCTGGCATCGGTGGCTTGACTCAGCGTGACGGCGACATCCGCATACCACCCCTGCGGATCGCGGCCGGGCGTGACGGCCAGGCGGCGGATGTGCGGCTCGGCGCGCCATTCCAGATAGACGGGGCGGTGCATCCCGCCGTAGTTCATCCAGTTGAACTGCTCCTGCGGGCATGCGTCCTTGCGGCGCAGGTTGTCGACCGTGACGACGAGCTCGTTCGCGCCGGGCGTCAGCGCGTCGGTCACGTCGAACTCGAACGCGAGGTGGCCGCCTTCGTGCGAGCCGACAGGCCGGCCGTTTACGCGGGCGTCCGTGCGGTAGTTGCTGCCCTCGAAGACCAGCCAGGCGCGCTGGCCCGGATCCGCCGGCGGCCCCGGCAGCTCAATGCGGCGGCGATACGTGATGATTCCCTCGTTGAACTTGCGATGAACCAGCCGGAAGTTCTGGTTCTGGATGGGGCGCACGGCGTTCGCGAGCTCCGTCCCGGGCGCCGGCCAGCGCAGGTGCTCGATCTGTTTGTTCCAGGGAAGAGGAACATAGAACGGTCCCTCGGCGCCGGCCGGCGCCTCCACATCGACATCCTTCACGAACTCCAGCCGGCCATCCCACCAACCGGAGAGATCCGATCGCCGCCTCATAGGTTCTCCTCTGCTTCCTGTTGTCATGTCTGGCCTCTGTCCGGGGCACCGCGCGGCGCCCTGAAGGTGGCGCGTGTCACACCCGATACGCGCGGACGCGGTCCATGAGGCGGTTGGCGGTGCCGGGGTTGGGGACGCCGGAAACGTAGTAGAGCGCGCCGCCGGTCAGGCTGTGGGCGTTCAGCGCCGCGGTGAAGGAGGGGAAGTCGACGCTGACGAGGAGCGGCATGTTGCCGGCCCGGTTGCGGATGGCCGGCAGGATGTCGAACGACCGCGGGTATCCCCGGTCGTCGCCGAAGTAGATGGCCTTCAGCCCCTTCAGCGTGACCGATGCCTCCAGCAGGTGGCGGCCGTTTCCGTGGAGGTGGATCAGCCCTCCGTCGTAGTGCGACAGGATTCGCTCCACGGGCTCCCGGCCCCACTCCTCGAAGTAGTCCGTGGACGTCATGTGGAACGGATCGATGCTCTCGGAGACGGTTCGCCCGGGCATCCACTGTGCGGCCATGCTGCATGTCCCGCCCGCGAGCAGCGGCACCTGATCGAAGAAGAAGTCCTGCACCCGGACGTTCAGCTCATGCCCGAAGGCGATGGCTTGGCGAACGCGGTCGGGGCGATCGATCGCCTCCTCGTAGGTGCGGGTGGCGCCGAACAGCTCGAAGACGAAGTTCAGGCTGTCGATGAGGATGAAGTTGCTGACGGCGAACTTGCCGGCCGCGCCGTCGCGGAACGCCCGGAGCTGCTCGCGGTAGCGGCGGCCCCACTCGCCGTCGAAGTCGATCGCGAGCCGGTCGAATTCATCCCAGTCCTGGAGCAGCGGCGGGACCATGGACGAGATCCAGCCGGTGGCGGGCTCCGCCAGGAAGCGCGCCGAGCCACCCAGCAGTCCGCCGTACAGCCCCTGGTCCATCTCGCTCAGGTAGGCCGCCGGTATCGAGTCGTCGCGGACGTCCTTCCGCTCGGCGAAAGAGGCGTCCCAGAAGCGGACGCGCTCCTCGGGACTCGGGTAGTCGCAGAAGTCGGCGGTGTACGTTCGCGCGAAGTCCTGGATGGCTCGCCCCGGCGGCAGGTTCATGACCGCGAAGATCCGGTCGAGCGGGCGATCCTCGTACAGGCCGCGCAGCCGCTCCAGCCGCGCGCCGGTGTCGGGGCAGTAAAGCAGGTTCGAGTCCATGTCTCGCTCCGCAGGTGGCCGACCCAAGGCCGGCTGGCTTCCGCCGTTTGCGGATGGACAATGCCGCAGTCGTCCGTCCCGCGCAAGCATGACTTGGCTTCGGGCCGGTGGAGACCCCTCCGCCTCGGCGAAGACGCCGTGCGCGTCTGCTCCGCCGGCCCGTCACCGAGCCCGGGCCCGTCACCGGATGGCCGCGTGGTATTCCTGGAGCGACTTGATATCGCCGCCGCCCTGCCGGCGCGAGGCGATGCCCTCGGCCGCTGCGAGCGCGGCGGCCACGGTGGTGATGTACGGCACCTTGTAGCGGATGGCCGCCTTGCGGATGTAGGAGTCGTCCGAGGCGCTGAACTTGCCGCCGGGCGTGTTGATTAAGAGCTGGATCTCGCCGTTCTTGATCGCGTCCTCGATGTTCGGCCGCCCCTCGTGGAGCTTGAGCGCGGGCTCGGCGGCGACACCGTGGGCCGCCAGGAACTTCCGGGTTCCCTGCGTGGCCAGCAGGCGGAAGCCCAGTTCCGTGAAGCGCCGGGCCGCCGCGGCGGCCTGGGTGCCGCGGTCGCGCTCGCAGATGGTGAAGAGCACGGTTCCCGCCGTCGGGAGCCGGGATTTCGCGGCGTCCTCCGCCTTGTAGAACGCAAGGCCGAACGAGTCAGCCATGCCCAGCACCTCTCCGGTGGAGCGCATCTCGGGTCCGAGCACCGGATCCACCTCCGGAAACATGCCGAACGGGAAGACCGATTCCTTGACGCCGTAGTGCGGCACCTGGCGGTGCCGGAGGTCGAAGTCCTTGAGCTTCTTGCCGAGCATGATTTCGGTCGCGATGCGGGCCATCGACAGGCCGCACACCTTGGACACGATCGGCACGGTGCGCGAGGCGCGCGGGTTGGCCTCCAGGACGTAGACCGTGTCGTTGCAGATCGCGTACTGAATGTTCATCAGCCCGACCACCTTCAGCTCGCGCGCAATCCGCTGCGTGTACTCGGTGATCGTGGCCAGGTGCTTCTGGGGAATGCTGATGGGCGGGATGACGCACGCGGAGTCGCCCGAGTGGATGCCCGCCTGCTCGATGTGCTCCATGATCGCGGGCACGAACGCGTCCGTGCCGTCGGCGATCGCGTCCGCCTCGGTTTCGAGGGCGTTCTCCAGGTAGCGGTCGATGAGGATCGGCCGGTCCGGCGTCACGTCGACCGCGGCGGCCACATAGTCCCGGAGCATCTGCTCGTCGTAGATGATCTCCATGCCGCGCCCGCCGAGCACGTACGAGGGGCGCACCATCAGGGGGTAGCTGATCCGCTGGGCGACCGTGAGCGCCTGGTCGATCGTCGACGCCATCCCGCTCTCGGCCATGGGGATGCCGAGGCGCTCCATGGCCTGGCGGAACCGGTCGCGGTCCTCGGCCAGGTCGATCGTCTCCGTGGAGGTGCCCAGGATCCGCACGCCGGCGGCCTCGAGCTCGCGGGCGATGTTCAGCGGCGTCTGGCCGCCGAACTGGCAGATCACGCCCATGGGCTTCTCCTTGCGGTAGATCTGCAGCACATCCTCGACCGTGAGCGGCTCGAAGTAGAGCTTGTTCGACGTATCGTAGTCGGTCGACACGGTTTCGGGGTTGCAGTTGACCATGACGCTCTCGTAGCCGAGGTCCCGCATGGCGAACGCGGCGTGGACGCAGCAGTAGTCGAACTCGATGCCCTGGCCGATGCGGTTGGGGCCCCCGCCGAGGATCATGACCTTCTTCGGGTTGGCGCTGACCGACGTCGCGTCCGGCGCGACGTAGCTGGAGTAGTAGTAGGCGGCGTTCTCGACTCCGCTGACCGGCACGGCGTGCCAGCCCTCGACGACCCCGGCGTGCTCGCGCTGCTCGCGGATGGCGCGCTCCGGAAGCGCGAGGATCTGGGCGAGGTAGCGGTCCGCGAAGCCGTCGCGCTTGGCCCGGGCGAGCAGGGCGTCGGGCAGGCGCTGGTTGCGGTAGCGGAGGATTTCCTCCTCCAGTTCGACGAGCTCCTTCATCTGCTGGATGAACCAGGCCTTGATGTGCGTCTTGGCGTGGAGCTGCTCGACGGTGGCGCCCTTGCGGAGCGCCTCGTACATGAGGAACTGGCGCTCACTGGTCGCCTCGTTGAGCCGGACGAGCAACTCGTCGAGGGGCAGCGTGTGGAAGCTCTTGGCGAAGCCGAGGCCGTAGCGTCCGTTCTCGAGGGAGCGGATCGCCTTCTGGTACGCCTCCTTGTACGTCTTGCCGATGCTCATGACCTCGCCGACGGCGCGCATCTGGGTTCCGAGCTTGTCCTGCACGCCGCGGAATTTTTCAAATGCCCAGCGGGCGAACTTGATCACCACGTAGTCGCCGGACGGCGTGTACCGGTCGAGCGAGCCGTCCCGCCAGTACGGGATATCGGCGAGCGTCATGCCGCCCGCGAGCTTGGCCGAAACGAGCGCGATCGGGAAGCCGGTGGCCTTGGACGCGAGGGCGGAGGAGCGCGACGTGCGCGGGTTGATCTCGATCGCCACGACGCGGCCGGTCTTGGGGTCGTGGGCGAACTGGATGTTGGTGCCGCCGATGACCTCGATCGCCTCGACGATGTCATACGAGTGCTTCTGGAGCCGCTCCTGGAGCGCCTGGGCGATCGTGAGCATGGGCGCCGCGCAGAACGAGTCGCCCGTGTGGACGCCCATGGCGTCGATGTTCTCGATGAAGCACACGGTGATCATGCGGTTCTTCGCGTCGCGGACAACCTCGAGCTCGAGCTCCTCCCACCCGAGCACGGACTCCTCGATGAGGATCTGGCCCACCAGGCTGGCGGCGATCCCGCGCGCGGCGATCGTGCGGAGCTCCTCGACGTTGTAGACCAGCCCGCCGCCGGTTCCGCCCATGGTGTAGGCGGGCCGGACCACCACGGGGTAGCCCAGGTCGGAGGCGATCTTCTCGGCGTCCTCGACGGTGTAGACCGCTTCGCTGCGGGGCACCTCGATCCCGAGCTTGCTCATCGTGTTCTTGAAGGCCGTGCGATCCTCTCCGCGCTCGATGGCGTCCACGTTGACGCCGATGACCTTGACGCCGTAGCGGTCGAGGATGCCCTTCTTGTGCAGGTCGGACGTGAGGTTCAGCCCCGTCTGGCCGCCGAGGTTCGGGAGGATCGCGTCGGGCCGCTCGCGGGCGATGATCGCCTCGATGGCGTCCACGGTGAGCGGCTCGATGTAGGTGGCGTCCGCCATGCCGGGGTCGGTCATGATGGTCGCGGGGTTGGAGTTCACGAGCACGATCCGGTAGCCGAGGGCGCGCAGCGCCTTGCATGCCTGCGTCCCCGAGTAGTCGAACTCGCAGGCCTGGCCGATCACGATGGGCCCGGATCCGATGATCATCACGTTGTTGATTCCGGCGATCTTGGGCATGGCGCGCTCCTTGGGGTGTCTGTCTGTCTGCCTGCTGCTTTCCGTCGTGTCGGATCCTCGTCAAGCCACGTACAGGTCCCGGCTCGGGAAGGCCGGGTCGCTCGTGATGTTCACGCCCAGCCGGCGCAGGCCGGCCTCGTCGCCGGGCGTCGGGATGTGGGTCAGATGCACGTCGCAGCCGCGCAGCGGCGCGAGCTGTTCCATCGCGAGCTGGGCGGCGGGGTTGCCCGCCGCGCTGACGCTCAGGGCGATCAGCGTCTCCTCGAGGTTCAGGCTCACGGTCTTCCGGCGCAGGACGCCGCGCTTCATGTCCGTGATGGACTGGATGACGTTGGGCGCGAGGACATGCATCGGCTCGGGGAGGCAGGCCAGCTGCTTGGTGGCGTTCAGGATCAGGCTGGAGGCCGCGTGCATGAGCGGCGAGTTGCAGCCGGTGACGATGCGGTCGTCGGGCAGCGCGATCGCGGCGCCGCAGTAGATGCCCTCGTGCCCCTTGCCGCGCGCCTGGGCCTGGGCGGCGGCCGCGCGGGCGGGCTCCACCACGAGCCGGTACTCGGGGCCGACGCCCAGGCCGCGCACGAGCAGCTCGGCGCGCTGGACGGTCTCGGCCTCGACCGAGCCGAGCGCGTACTCGCACTGGTACCGGAAGCAGCGGCGGATCACCTCTTGCGTGGCGGCCTCGCGGCACGCGTCGTCATCGACGATCGCGAACCCGGCGCGGTTGACCCCCATGTCCGTCGGCGACTGGTACGGCGAGGCCGCGCCCGTCACCCGCTCGAGGATGCGCTTGAGCACGGGGAAGATTTCGATGTCGCGGTTGTAGTTGATCGCCTGGGCGCCGTGCGCGTCCAGGTGGAACGGGTCGATCATGTTGACGTCGGCGAGGTCGGCGGTGGCCGCCTCGTAGGCGACGTTGACCGGGTGCTTGAGCGGCAGGTTCCAGATGGGGAAGGTCTCGAACTTGGCGTATCCGGCGCTCACCCCGCGCATGTGTTCGTGGTAGAGCTGGGAGAGGCACGTGGCCATCTTGCCGCTGCCGGGGCCGGGAGCGGTGACGACGACGATCGGCTTCGTGGTTTCGATCCGGGGGTTGGCGCCGTAGCCCTGCTCGCTGGCGATCAGGTCCACGTTCGTCGGGTACCCGGGCGTGGCCCGGTGCGTGTACGTCCGGATCCCGCGGCGCTCGAGCCGGTTCCGGAACTGGAGCGCGGCGGGCTGGCCGTTGAACCGGGTGATCACCACCGCTGCGACCTCCAGGCCCCAGTCGCGCAGGTCGTCGATCAACTGGAGCGCATCCGCGTCGTAGGTGATACCGAAGTCGGCGCGGAGCTTCTTGCGCTCGATGTCGCCGGCGTGGATGCAGAGAATGATCTCGGCCTGATCCTTCAGACGCTGCAGGAGCCGGATCTTCGCGTTCGGGTCAAAGCCGGGGAGCGTGCGCGAGGCGTGATAGTCGAAGACCAGCTTGCCGCCAAACTCCAGGTACAGCTTGTTGTGGAAGCAGCGGGCGCGCTCGACGATGTACTCGGACTGCTCGCGGAGGTACCGGTCGTTATCGAAACCGATCGTGTGCATGGAGCCTCCGCGAGCGTCCACCGGCGGCCGCGTCTGAGGCCAGTCACCCGGTCGGCGCCATTCGTGTAAAGCTAGCGTGCGGTTGCCTATCCGCAAATCCGCCTAAAATGCCTAGAAAATGCCTATTTGGAATGGGTATTCTGTATCTGTCGATCGACTTATTAAGGAGTGGTGAGCGATATGGCGGCAACGAACCACGGGGAAGCGAGTGCGGCGGGGGGGCGGACTCGGCCCGATGTGAGCGATTCGGTGCGGCCGAATCGGTGGAGCATTCCCGCCCGGAGCGAGGCGGATCTGGCGGGTACGGCGCACGCGCTGGGCGAGCGGATCAAGGAGTTGAACTGCCTGTACGGGATCGCGATGCTGGTCGAGCGGCATCCGCTCGGCGTTGAGGATCTGCTTTCGGGCATCGCCTGCATTCTTCCTCCCGCCTGGCAGTACCCGGAGGTGGCCGTCGCGCGGGTGGTTCTCGACGGGCGGGCGCACGACAGCCCCGGCTTCGCGCTGTGCGCGTGGCGGCAGTCGGCGCCCATCGTCATCGGCGAGCGGTCGGTGGGCGAGGTGATCGTCTGCTACCTCGCGGAGCGGCCGGCCTCGTTCGAGGGGCCGTTCCTGCGCGAGGAGCGGACGCTGATCGATGCGGTGGCCGAGTACGCGGGCAACCTGGTCCGGCGCATCCGCGCCGAGCAGGACGTGCAGGAGGCCAACCGGCTGCTTACGGTCGAGCGCGAGGCGTTGCGCGAGGCGAACGCAGCGCTTCGGGCGGTGCTGGCCCGGATCGGCGAGGAAAAGCAGGATATGCGGCGGGACATCCGCGAGAACGTCGAAAAGGTGCTGTTTCCGATCCTCGATGCCGTGGAGGTCGAGCTGCCGGCTCAGAAGCGGGCGTACGTGGACCTGGTTCGCCGGAGCCTGCGCGACATCGCCGAGCCGTTCACGAGGCATCTGGCCCCGGCGGAGGACCGGCTGACCCCGGCCGAGGTGGCGGTGTGCTCGATGATTCGAAGCGGCCTCCGCACCAAGGAGATCGCCCGGCTGCGGGGCATCGCGCCTGCCACGGTTAGCCGGCACCGGGAGCACATCCGGCAGAAGCTCGGGCTTGCCAACCGCGCGATGAACCTCACCACGTACCTGCAGGGCAGCGGCATCGGAGTCGAGCCCGGGCCGCGCGCGTGATGCGTCCGGCCGATCAGGCGAACGGCGTGCCCTTCTTGACTCGCGATACGATCTCCATCACACCGACCGCTTCGTCGAGCGTGATCGGGAACCGCTTCCCCTTGCGGACGGCGTCATACAGGTAGTCCCAGATGATGGTCATGCCGGACGGCGCCCGGGGCCCCACGGGGATTTCCTTCTCGATCCACGGAAGCGCGTCCGGCGTGCTGAACCAGCCGTCCGGCGTCTCGGGGTGGAGCGGGCGCTTCGCGAGCTTCTTCTTCGGGTCGAGGTACTTCATCTTGATGGTGCTGCCGCTGCAGGTGAGCGCCCCGCGCGATCCCGACACGAGGTACTCCGGCTCGCTGATGGCACTGCCGCCGCTGATCTCGAGGTCCACCACCAGGCCCCGGGCACTCCGCATCACGATGCGGAGGTGATCCTCGGCGTCGCCGACCGCGGCGACGCACTTGAGGTCGCTCCAGACGCTCGTCGGCGCCGTGCCGAGGAAGCGGAGCGCGTGGTCGATGATGTGCGGCCCCCAGTTCAGGAGCTGGCCGCCGCCGAACTTCTTGAGCGTCTGCCAGTCGTCGCGCCGGCTGTAGCCGTTGCGACGCAGCTTGATCGAGAACACGGTGCCGAGGAGCCCCGAGTCGATGATCTCGCGAATGTGCAGGAATCCCGGCTCGAAGCGGCGGTTGTGGCGCACGTACAGATCGCCCTTCGACCGGGCGGCCGCCTGCCGGAGCGCGCGGGCCTCCGCGTGCGAGGCGCACATGGGCTTCTCGTCGAACACGATCTTGCCGGCCTTCAGGGCGGCCATCGCGTGGGCGAAGTGGTCGCACGAGCGGGTGGCGATCGAGACGATCTCCACTTCGGGGTCGGCCAGCAGGCCGCGGACGTCGGGGTAGGTGCGGCAGCCGTAGCGCGCTTCCATGCGCCGCCTCCGCTCCGGCAGCACGTCGCACGCCGCAACGATCCGGAACTTGTCTTCGCGGCCTTTCAGCTCTTCGCACTGCATGCCCCAGCCGGCGCGGCCGAGGCCGGCGATGGCGAGGCGGATGGGGGATGTACCGGCCATGTTCTGTCTCCTGTTTGTCGGTTCGATGCGAGGCGCGCTAGTGTGCTGTCTCGGAAATAGGCTTACAAAATGAAGGTCATCCTGAGCAAAGCGAAGGATCTCTTGCCGTGCGATCAAGCCCGAGATTCCTCGCTCCACTCGGAATGACAGGCACTTGCGCGTCTTGCGTAGTCATTTGCGGGACAGCACGCTAGAAGCCGGCGCTCCGCAGGTAGGCCCGGCTCTTCGCCAGGTCCGCCACGGGATCCTGAAGGTGCGTGTCCTGCTCGACGAACACCCACCCGTCGTACCGGACCTCCGCCAGCGCGCGCATGACGCCGATGTTGTCGAGGCCGATGTTTCCTGCGCCGAGCTCGCAGAACCGGCCGCGCTCCGTCCATCGGTCCAGCCCCACGTCGGGCCGCTTCACCTGCCAGTCCTTGAGATGGACGGCGACGAGCCGGAGGGCGTGCCGGCGGACGGTTCCCTCAGGGTCTCCGCCGGCGGCGGCCAGATGCGCGGTGTCCAGGATGAGGCCGCAGTCGGGGCAGCGGGCGAGGAACGCCTCGAGCTGGTCCTGCGACTCGACGAGGCTGCCGAGGTGATTGTGCAGGCCGATGCGGATGCCCCAGCCGCGGCACATGTCGGCCTGGTGGTTCGCCTGGCGGCAGAAGGCATCGAAGTCGCGGCCGGATACGGACGTCCACATGTAGGCCTTGCCGAGCGCGGCCGTCCAGCGGATGGAAGTCTCGGCGCTGGGGCCGAGGCACGTTCCGAAATCCATCCCGATGCGGCGGAACCGGGCGGCTTTGTAGAGCAGGTCCTCGCCGCAGGACGCCTGCAGGCGCTCGAGTCCGTCGTAGCCGGTGCCCTTCAGGGCGAGCAGGCGCTCCTCCGTGTCGAAGCACCCCCCGTACCACACGTTCATGCCGTAGTCCGCCACGCCGAATTTCACGCCGGTCTCCTCGGGGGGAAGCGCCCCGGCCGGTGCGCGAGGCGACGGCCGGATGAACGACTGCCAGGCTGACGGGGAGGAATCAGATGTGCGCGCTGAGCTTCTGCTTCAGCGTGTCCTTGGGCATGACGCCCAGCATCTGCTCCCGGACGGTGCCGCCGACGAACACGAGGAGCGTGGGGATCTGGCGAACCTTGAACTTTGCCGCCAGCTCCTGGTTCTCGTCAACGTTGACCTTGGCGATCTTTATCTGGCCGGCCAGCTCCGTGGCCAGCTGATCCAGCGTCGGCGCCAGCGCGCGGCAGGGGCCGCACCACTCGGCCCAGAAATCGACCAGCACGGGGATGGGCGACTGGGTGACTTCGGACGCAAAGGTGTCGGTCGTCAGCTGGACGATATTGGCTGAAGCCATGGCGCGTGTTCCTTGGTCGGGGTTGAACGAACTACATCGAAAGCATGCCGGGGACGGATAGCCCCAGGCCCGGAAGCGCTTGCGCGGCCAGAACGTAGAGCAGCACGCCGATGACGAACACCGACGCGAGCGCGGTGATCGTGAAGATGGCGCCGACCGACGGCGCCGCGGCGTACTCATCGGGCATCACCGCGCCGGCGACCACTGTGGCGGCCACGGTCGCGGCTTCCCCTTCCGGGCGGGCGATGGTCAGATTCTTGACGCCCTTGGTCGCGTCGGGGCGGCGGATCTTGATCGTCTTCTTCTGGGTCGGCGCCTCGGTCTCGATCGACTCAGCCGGGACGTCGATGCGCGAGGTCTTGCTCTTGCCTCCGACCGAGTCGAGCGTCGAGGGCTCGGGCGGCGCATCCGGGCGGGAGAGCTTGATGGTGGATGCCTGGCTCGGCCGCTTGATGCGGATCGTCTTGGGAGTGGACGGGCTGGCCGCCTGGCTGGCGTCCGTTCCGTCGCCGGCCGTGAGGGCGGTCTCCAGCGCGATGCGGGACGTCATCTTCTTCGCCGCTTCCATCGGGTCGATGGGCGGCGCGAGCTTGGGCACGGCGGATGCGGGCGGCTTGATGACGATGGTCTTGGGCAGCGCCTGGGCGCCGGGAACCGGGACGCCCTGTGGCGGCGCGCCGGATCCGTCCATCATGACGCGCGACGTCTTCTTCTTGGGCGCCGATAGATCTGCGAGCGGGACCTCGATCCGGGCGGTCTGCTTCTTGGCGAGGCCGGCGGGGGCCGCGGCCTCGTCGGCGCCGGCCTCGGGCGGGCGGGTCAGCGGGCCCTTCTTCAGGTCCACTTTCGGCGGAATCGCGGGATTGGTGCTGTCGTTCTCGCCCATGGTAGCTTCTCCGGGATTAAGCGGACCCGAACGTAGCAATGCCGCATCCCTGAATCAAGGTCAAATCCCGCCGTCCCCGGCCGGTCAGACCGCGGTGATCTCTTTTTCCTTTGCCGTCACCAGTTCGTCGATCTTCCGGATGTAGTCGTCCGTCGCCGTCTGGATTTCCTTCAGCGATGCGTCGCGTTCGTCCTCGGTCATCTTGGAACCCTTCTGGAGTTCCTTGACCTGCTCGTTCGATTCGCGGCGCACGTTCCGGATCGCGACGCGCTGCTCCTCGGCCATGCGCTTGATGACCTTGACCATTTCCGCCCGCCGCTCGCCGCTGAGCTCGGGGATCGGCAGCCGGATCACGCGCCCGTCGTTCTTGGGCGTGAGGCCGATGTTGGCGGCCAGGATGGCCTTCTCGATGGCGGCGAGCGAGGTGGGGTCGTACGGGTTGATGACCAGCAGCCGCGGCTCGGGCGTGGCGATGTTGGCGATCTCGCGCAGCCGGGTGGACGCGCCGTAGTAGGACACGCTGACGTTTTCGACCAGGCTGGGCGACGCTTTTCCGGTTCGAACGCCGGAGAACTCCTGCTGCAGGTGCGTCAGGCACTTCGACATCTTATCGTCGTTCTCGAGCAGGACATCATCCATGGATTCCATCGCGTTACCCTCCGTTGGAGCTATTCCGTGACGAGCGTTCCGACGGCCAGGCCGGACACGGCTCGCTCGACGTTGCCGTTCTTGAAGAAGTCCAGGACGATGATGGGGATTTTGTTCTCCATGCACAGGGCGAAGGCCGCCGCGTCCATGATCTTCAGCTGCTGCATCAGCGCCTCGGTGTAGCCGATGCGCTCGTAGCGCCGGGCCTCGGGATGCTTGAGCGGGTCGGCTGTGTAGACGCCGTCGACCTTGGTGGCCTTCACGAGGATGTCGGCGCCGATCTCGCTGGCGCGCAGCGCGGCCGCCGTATCCGTGGTGAAGTAGGGGTTTCCCGTTCCGCAGGCGAGGATGACGACCCGGCCCTTCTCGAGGTGGCGGATGGCCCGGCGGCGGATGAAGGGCTCGGCGATCTGTCGCATCTCGATGGCCGTCTGGACCCGGGTGCTGACGCCGAGCTTCTCGAGCGCATCCTGAAGGGCGAGCGAGTTGATGACGGTGGCCAGCATGCCCATCTGGTCGCCGATCGTGCGGTCGATCCCGCGGGTCACCCCGCTGGTCCCGCGAAAAATGTTCCCGCCGCCGATTACGATGGCGACCTGTGCGCCCATCCGGTGGAGATTCCGCACCTTTCGCGCGACTTCGGCGATGGCGTCCGGGTCGATGCTTTGCCCGGACTTCCGGTTTCCGATGGTCTCGCCGCTCAGCTTCAGGACGATGCGGCGGTACTTCGCCTTTCGCGGTATCCGTGCAGCCATACCCTGCGTTCCCTCCTGCTGCTGGCGACCCCTGAGCGGGCGTCTTGACAGCGGCGCGCATAACATAAGGCAAGGGCCTCGCGATGTAAAGAAGCCGCGCCGCGCAATGGGCCGGCGACGCGAGGGGCGGAGGGAGTCCGCCCGGCTTCGTTCCGCGGAGACGGCGGCTTCCACCCTTCCGGCCTGCCCGTCACTGAATGGGAGGATACATGTCTCATTAATATCGTCCGTGAGGCACTCGGGAGACAGGCGGATCGAGTGTTTGGGCGATATCTGGCGTTCTGGACGGCTTGGCACACCGTGTGCTTATGACAAGAGCCGTCCCGGTGGTTGGTGGGTCAAAGATCTACTGGCCGAAGGGAGTGCCCCGCTGATTAGGGCAATATGTCAGCGCCTAGGGGACCCAATGATTAACTTCGTTGGGTCCCTTTGCTATCTGGAGCGATCACCTGCGGTGCGGGCAGGAGCGGATGGCGTACGGTCTAGTGCCTGGACGAGCTGCTTCGGACCGGCGACCGGGATGCGGTCGATGTCTTGGCGATCGACTTCGAGGCTGCAGGCTTGGGGGCGGTCGTCGACTTGGCGCTGGACGTCACATTGGTCGCGACCGAGCGGCGCTGCTGCTCCTGCTGGAGCTGCTGCTGGCGCTGCAGCGTCCACTTCAGGGCGACCCGGCGGAGCTTGTCTGCTTCGTCGGCGACCTGCTGGGCTTGCATCATGCGCTGCTCGGCGGTCTGCTTCAGCGTTTCCATGTCTGCGCGCATCTGAGCCAGTTCCTCGTTCTTGCGGGCAACCTTGGCGCTGGCGGCGACAGCCCATATGGCGACGACGATCAGGACCACCGTGAGGATCATCACGGCGGGATTGCGAGGCTGGTTCAGGTTGCTCATGGAGCGGTCCTTTCTGGTTGATACATGAAAAACGCGGGACACTACATCATGCGGTATCGGCGGGTTCAAGCTATATTTTGGCATCCGGCGGGCAGTGGCGGGCGCTCCGGGGCGATGCGCCAATACGGGACCTGCTTGTGGAGGGAGCCAAGGTGCGAGTTACGCTTCGGGGCTTGGGGGGGCATGCCGTGACCATCCCGCTTCCGCCGGTTCATCTGACTGATATCGGGAAGGAATCTGGAGGGGTGAGCCCGCGTGAAGCCGTTATCCGCGTGTTCTCGGCCGTCGGCGAAGCCGTCGTCGCGGCCGTGAAGGGAAGCGGCCGCCTGATCGGAGACGGGGCCGAAGCGCTCGGAAGCGGAGCCAAGGCGATCGGAACCGGCGTGGCAGATGGTGCCGCCAAGACCGTCGAGAGCATCGGCGGCCTCCTGAGGCGCGACGAATAGCCCCGTTCCGCCCGGCTTGTCTCATCCGCTGTGTCTCAGACTTGTCGGCTTTGCCTCTCGGTGCAACGCGCGGCGGCGCGGCCGGGCGAGGCTCAATGATCTTAATGCCCTGGGAATCAAGAGGTTGAGCCAGGAACCTTCCGGTGGTGGTCGTGTTGGCACCAAGAATGCTACCACTAATATGTCATAACAGGAGGAAGAGGGAAGATGAGAATGAATAGTAAGCTCGCTCTGATGAGTGCGGTGGCGGTGGTGGCTGTAGCGGCCTCGTCCGTCTGGGCCAACTGCGGTGCATGCGAAGGAAAGAAGGCGGATGGTGCCGCGTGCGATGTGAAGGGTAAGTGCCCGGTCGCCTCGGCGGCCGGCAAGGACGCGGGGGGGACGATTACGACGGCCGGGTTGGCCGCTCTGCTGAGGGCGAAGACGCCGGTGGCGCTCTTCGATGCGCGAACCGGGAAGTATGACGACGGAAAGCGCGTGCCGGGTGCGAAGGCCCTGAGCGCCGCTTCGTCCGATGCGGATATCGCAGCGGCACTCCCCGATAAGAACGCGCTGGTCGTGACCTACTGCGCGGGCTTGAGCTGTCCGGCCAGCCATCAGCTGGCAGACAAGCTGAAGGGCCTCGGCTACGCGAATGTGATCGAGTACGCGGAAGGCATTGCGGGGTGGACGGCTGCCGGCAATGCCGTCGACCAGGCCCAGAAATAGAAAGGAGGGCTGGAGTTAGCACACCAGACATCCCGACGAAGCGGGCCGCCCAAACAGCTCCTCACGATTGACACGGGCGGCCCGCTCACTTTCTTGGGGTGGACTTGCGGGGGGTGCGATCCGGGCCGGTCCATCCGGCCGGCCGAACGGGAACTCCGGCGGTATCCATGGTCCGGAAGCAATGGCAGGCGGCGGCGGCGTGCATGTGGGCCGGCCTGTCGCTTGCCGGATCGCCCGAAGGGGCAAAGCCTCCGGAGGCGCTCGCCAGCACTCCGACCGTGATGGTCCGGGAGCTTGGCGAAGACGGACGGCTGAAAGGACCGGTGCGTGTGAACACGGTTGTTCGGACCGACGACGAATGGCGGAAGCTGCTGACGCCGGAGCAATTCCGGGTCACCCGGCGGCAGGGGACGGAGCCGCCGTTCTGCGGGTCGTTCTTCGATCACAAGAAGCCCGGCCTTTACCGGTGCGTGTGCTGCTCGCTACCCCTGTTCGAATCGGCTGCGAAGTTCGACTCCGGAACCGGCTGGCCCAGCTTCTTCCAGCCGGCGGCCCCGGAGAACGTCCTGACGCGCGAGGATCGGGGGCACGGCATGCGGCGCACGGAGGTCGTCTGCGCCCGGTGCGATGCTCACTTGGGACACGTCTTTGACGACGGCCCTCCGCCCACCGGCCTCCGCTACTGCCTGAACTCCGCGGCGCTGTCGTTCGCCGCGCGCGAGTAGCCCCGCCGCCCGCCGCACTCGTTGCGGGTGCGCCGTTTGGTCGCTTGATCGCCCGGGCTCGTCCTCCTACTATGGCCTCGCTTCTGCCGGCCCCGCGCCGGCGATGGCCAGCCGATGCGAATGAGCGATGCTCCTCCCAAAGCCTGTCGATGCCGCGCCTGGATGCGGCGCGGTGCTCTGTGGGCGATTCCCGTCGTGCTGCTTTACCTCGTGTTTCGCCGCATCGACCTGGCCCAGTTGCGGACATACCTGGCCGGAGCGAACCTGGGGCTGATGACGGTGGGGATGGCGTACTACCCGGTCATCATCGCGATCGCCGCGCTTCGCTGGCGGTTCCTCGTGATCCGGTACGGCTGCGGCGGCCTGAGCCCGGGCGCGGCCCTGAAGCACTACTGGATCGGCTATGCGACCGGCCTGTTCGCGCCCTCCACGCTGGGGCTGGACTCTTACCGCGTGATCGCCAGCGGGCGGCGGACCGGGCGCTACGGGCTCAATGTCGCGGTCATCTTTGCCGAGAAGGTGCTCGTGCTGCTGACGTGCGTGACCATGATCCTGGCGCTCTATCCGCTGGTTCCGATCCGGCCGGGGGCCGACATCGAGCGGGTGCTGCGCGTGGCCGCCGCGGTGTTTGCCGCCGGCGCGGTGCTGATTGCGGCCCTGGCGGCCGCGCGGCGCAGCCGGGTGATGAACGCGTTCCTGGAGCGGCTCGAGCGGGGGCTGTCCGATCGGCTCGCGCGCACGCTTCGGCGGATCGTCCCCGGCGCCGCGAGCGCGGAGTTCCACCTGCCGGTGCGCGAGTCGCTCGCCCCGCTGGCCCGGCCCGGAACGCTCGCCGCCTTCCTGGCCATGTCGGTCGGCATCCAGGTCGTGTGCGCCGTGGGAAACCAGATCATGTTCCGGGCCCTGGGCTGGCCGGTGCCGTTCGTCGTGAACGTGTTCGTCTCGCCGGTCTTTTTCCTCATCTTCGCCCTGCCGATTTCGTTCAGCGGGCTGGGCGTGCGGGAAGCGGCCTATGTCTTCGTCTACGGGATGTTCGGCGTGCCGCCCGAGATCGCGCTCGGGGCGAGTTGCTTCAACCTTCTGGGCATCCTGATCAGCTACGGCGCCGGCGGCCTGTGGCTGATCGGCCCGGGCGGCGCCGCCGGGCGGGCGGTTCGGGCGGCGGCCGGCCGCCCGGCTCAGGACGGCCAGTAGGCGCGCAGCTTGTCGTTCCGCGCGATCCGTCCGTCCGCCCAGTTGCTCCAGCGGCCCTGATAGTCGGCCACGGTTGGCGCATCGGCCCAGAACCGGAACTCGTCCGCGCCGATCACGGCCTCGGCCAGGCAGGCGAACTCGACATATCCCTCCGGTCGCGCGAGGTCGAGGGGCGACAGGTCCCTCGTGTTGAAGGCCCGCACGTCGATCACGTTCTCGTTGGCGGGCGCCACCCGAAACACCTTCGTGATGTGCGCGAACGCGGTGACGAAGCCGACGCCTTCCACGCCGGGCGCGTGCGCGAGCCGCGCGAGGAAGTCGTCCTTTCGGATGCCACAGTGCGCCCACTCGGTACGCGTCGGATCCGGCCGCCCGACGATGTCGATGAAGTAGACCTTGAACACGCTTCGCCCGTCCGCGACGGAGAGCGCCTGGCGGCCGGCATCGATGGCGTGATAGGGAGCGCAGAGTTTGACGGCTTGCATGGCTATCCTCCTGCCGGCGAGCGAAGTCGCCCGGCGCGCCCAGTGTACGGCGGGCCGGCGGCGGATCGCAAGCGCAGGCGTTGCCCCTCCGGGGGCGCGTGCTATACTGCGGCCTCTTTTTTTACCACCGGCGGTTCGGCCGGGCCGATGTGCGGGGAGGCCACGATGAAGAAGCAGAACTTCGAGATGAAGAGCGAGCGGATTCGGACGATGTTTGGCGAGCTGAAGGCCAGGAGCCCGAAGCGCCTGAAGGCCCGGCTCAACCTGTCATGGAGCAACTGGGGGTTTGGCATGGAGCCCCTGGCTGCTTCCGCGAAGCGGCTGTCCCGGGCCGGCATCCGGTTCATCGAGCTCCACGGCAACCACTATGGGGCTGACCTCGGCTACCGGACGAAGGAGACGCTTCGGATCCTCGGCGACAACGGGATCGCCGTCGCCGGCATCTGCGGCATGTTCTCGGCCGAGAACGACCTCGCCAGCAACAGCGGCGTGGTCCGGCAGCGGGCGATCGACTATCTGAAGCGGACGGTCCCGTTCGCCGCCGAGACGCGCGGCGGCTACGTGCTGGTGGTGCCCGGCGCGGTGGGCCGGCCGCGGAAGTATGACGACTCCGAGTTCGAGCGCTCGGTGGCGACGCTTCGGATCGTGGCGGACCTCTTCGTAAAGCACGACGTCAAGGCGGCCGTGGAGCCGATCCGCGCCGCCGAGGTGAGCTTCTGCCACACGATCGCGGACGCGAATCGCTACATAGCGGCGGTCGGCCACCCCGGCGTCCAGCACATCAACGGGGACGTCTACCACATGCAGGTCGGCGAGAGCCACATCGGCACCGCAATCGTCGAGGCCGGCGAGCGGCTGACCAACCTGCACGTGGCCGACAGCAACCGCTGCGCGCTCGGCGACGGGTCGCTGGATGTGGACACCCTCATCATGGCGCTCTACGTGATCGGCTACAACCGGCCGGGCTGCTACGTCACCCCGGAGCCGCTCGGGCCGGGCGGCGATCCGTACCCCGCCATGCATGGCCAGCCGGACGCGCGGGCGCTCGACCGCCTCGTCACGCGGACGGCGGCGTACTTCCGCGAGCGGGAGGCGTGCCTGCTGGACGGCTGATGAAGTGCGTACTCGCCATTGACAGCGGCGGCACGAAGTGCGACGCCGTCCTCGCGGCCCAGGACGGCCGGATCGTGCGCTGGGGCCGCTTCAGCAGCATCAACCCGGCCACCGGCGTGAGCGAGGGCGAGAGCGGCCGCAGCGTGCGCGCCCTTCGCGCCGCCATCAGCCAGGCGCTCGAGGGCATCCGGTGCGAGGAGCTGCACCTGGTGATCATCAACAATCCGTACTGGACTCCGTTCGTTCCCATGCGCCGGTGGAGCATCCGGTCGGAAGCCATGTCCGAGGCGCTCGAGGACTGCGACCGGCATGCGGACCGCCTTTACCTGTACGGGATTACGGAGGAGTATCCGGCGCTGGTGATGGCGGGGGAGGAGACCGGGGTGATGGTGCTGTCCGGGACCGGGGCCGCCGTGTTCGGCTGCAGCCCCGAGGGCCGCACGCTCCGCCTCGACGGGCTGGGGCCGATGCTCGGCGATTTCGGCGGCGCCTACTACATCGGCAAGCTGGCCCTGCAGGCGGCGGCGCGCAGCGCGTGGCATCTCCGGCACCGGACGTCGCTGGCGCCCCTGATCTTCCAGCACTGCACGGATGGGATGCCGCACGCGTCGGGGGTCGACCTGATCGGCTACGCGCACGACCGCAGCCGGGACCGCTCCGAGATCGCATCCTTCGCGCAGCTGGTCGATGCCGAGGCCGAGGCGGGCGATGCGGTGGCGCGAGGCATCCTGGAGAATGCGGCGGCGGCGATGGCGGAGACCGTGTACGACGTGGTGCAGGCGCTCGGCATGGCCGACGGCGACCACGTGTTCGGCGGAATCGGGAGCGTGGCCGTCCGGTCACGGCTGTTCTGGAGCGGCGTGTGCCGGCGCGTGCTGGAGTTTGCGCCGCGCTTCCGGCCGTTCCGCCTGGCGGTTCCGCCGGTCGTCGGCTTCGCGCTCGTCGCGCTGCGCGCGTGCGGGTGGAGCGAGTTGGACGAGCTGAAGGCAAACCTGCTCTCCACCGCCCAGCCGTTCCTGGACCGGCACGGCTGCCGGCTTCCGGGCGGGCCGGACTCCGAGCGGACGGGGCTGCGGATGGGAGTGGAATAGCACGAGTCGGAAAGGCGGTTGAGCGATGATTCCCCAAGTGTATCTGAAGACGGTCCGAGGCCTGCTGGACACGATCGAGCAGACCCAGATGGACGCGGTGGAGCGGTCGGCCGACGCGGTGGCCCGCGCGCTCTCCGGCGGCGGGGCGGTGTTCTGCCACGGCATCGGCCACGGCAACGAGGGCGACTGGCTGAACCGCGCGGGCGGACTCGCGGCCCTGCAGAAGTTCAGCTTCAGCTCCAGCGTGAGCGCGCCGGTCGCCGAGTGCCTCAAGAAGCGGCCCCGGGCCGAGGAGTACGACGCCCCGGCCGCCGAGGCGCGGCATGCGCTCAAGGCGGGAAACGTCCGGCCCGGCGACGTGATGCTCGTGAGCTCGGTCTCGGGCCGCAACCGCGCGCCGATCGACCTGGCGCTGGCGTGTCGCGACATGAAGGTGACCGTCATCGGGTTAACCTCGCTGGCCTACACGGCGCAGGTCCAGTCCGCGCACCCCTCGGGCCGCAAGCTGTGCGACGCCGTCGACATCGTGGTTGATATCCAGGTGCCGTACGGCGATGCCGGGGTGGACGTGCCCGGCTACGACTGTCGCCTCATCCCGCTGTCCGGCGTGTCGATGACGGTGATCGGCTGGATGATCTGGGGCCGCGTGATGGAGAAGATGGCGGCGGCTGGCACGCCGGCGACGGTCTTCCTGAGCATCAACCGCGCGGGCGGCCAGGAGTTCTACGATAAGAGCAAGGCGCGCTACAACGAACTCGGCTACTGAGAGGAGTCCGACATGTCATCCCAGGCTTATTTCGAGGCGGCGTCGGCGGCCTTGCGGTGCGTGGCAGAGACGCAGGCGGAGCCCATTCGCGCGGCGGCCGAGCTGCTGGTCGAGGCGATCGTCAGCGATTCGGCGATCTTCTCTTTCGGCGCGAGCCACTCGTTCATTCTGGCCGAGGAGGCGGTGTATCGAACCGGCGGGCTCATGCTGGTGAACCCGATCTACCCGCACGGCATGAATCTCTCCGTGCGGCCCATGACCGCGACCTCGCGCCTCGAGCGCCTGCCCGGCTTCGGCCGTGAGCTGCTGGATGGCTCGCCGGCAAAGCGCGGCGATGTGCTGATGATCGCGTCGACCTCGGGGCGCAACGCGGTTGTGATCGACATGGCGATCGCGGCCCGCGAGAAGGGCATCCGCACGATCGGCGTCACGTCGGTCGCCTACACCCGCAGCGTGACCAGCCGGCACCCGTCCGGGAAGAAGCTGATCGACCTGTGCGACGTTGTGATCGACAACGGGGCGCCGGCGGGCGATGCGGCGGTGGAGATCGCCGGCTTCCCGGAACGCGTGGGACCGCTGTCGACCGTCACCGGCTGCGCCGTCGTGAACGCAATCGTGTGTGAGGTCGTCGCCATGCTCGTGGCCCGCGGCATCCTGCCGCCGGTGTTCATCAGCGCCAACCTCGACGGCGGCGACGCGCACAACGCCAAGCTCCTCGCCACCAACCGCCACCGCATCCACTACATGGAGTAGCTGCTGAAGGATGAGGGCGGAGGGATGAGGGCTGAACCTCCGCCCTTCCTCCCTCCGCCCTCATCCTTCAGCCCTTAGAAGTCCTTGTACTCGTCCCGGGCGGGCACGAAGGCCTCGATGTACTCCGTCGGCTCCAGCGCGATCGCGCCGTGCTTCTGGAAGGCGTCAAACACGTAGGAGTCGCCCGACCCGACCTCGAACTCGTCGGCGGGGTTCTCCGCGAGGAAGCGCGCCCGGCCGGACACCACGTATCCGATCTGGCTGGCCCGGTGGCTGTGAAGCGGGATGCGGGCGCCCTTCTGGAGCGTGAAGTGGCAGAGCATCGCCTCGTCGTTGTAGGCCAGCGTCTTGCGGACGACGCCCGGCGGGTTCTCGATCGGCTTGGCTTGGCTGACGGGCTTGGCTTTCATGGTTTCTCCCTGCGGGCTCACGCCACGACGTTCCGGGGGCTCCCGGCCGCGAACGCCGAGATGTTCAGGGCTGTCTCATCGACAAGCTTCTGCCGGGCCTCGACGGTCGACCACGCGGAATGCGGGGTGAGGATGATGTTCCTGGCGTCCAGCAACACGTTTCCGGCGTGGGGTGGCTCGACGGTGAGTACGTCGAAGCCCGCGCCGGCCAGGCGTCCGGCGTTCAGCGCGTCCGCCAGGGCGGCTTCGTCCACGATCCCGCCTCGAGCGGTATTGATCAGCATCGCCGTCGGCTTCATTCGCGCCAGAGCGGGCGCATCGATCATGTGGCGGGTCTGCTCGGTGAGCGGGCAGTGCAGCGTCACCACGTCCGACTGGCGGAGCAGCTCGTCCAGGGGCGTGTTCGGGTAGCGGCCGTCGGAGATGCCGGCCGCGTCGTGGGCGAGCACCGTCATGCCGAATGCCTCGGCGATCCGGGCCACGCCGCGGCCGATCACGCCGTATCCGACGATGCCGATGGTCCGGCCTGCCAGCTCGAAGGTCGGATAGGTCAGGAGCGTGAACGCCGACGCGCTTGCCCACTGGCCGGCCTGAATGTCGGCGTGGTAGCGGTACGCCTTGGTCGCGAGGTTGAGGATCAGGGCGAACGTGTGCTGGGGCACGGTGTTCACGGCGTATCCGGCCACGTTGCACACGCGGATGCCGCGCTTCCGGGCCGCCGCGATATCGACATTGTTGTAGCCGGTGGCGATGACCGTGACGAGGCGCAGCGCCGGCAGCGCCGCCATGGACGCGTCGGTTATCCAGACCTTGTTTGTGATGATGGCCTCGGCGCCCTGAGCGCGGGCGATAATCTCACTCTCCTCGGAGACCGGATGGCTCCGGTACGCGCCCAACCGCTTCAGGCAGGCGAAGTCGATGTCGCCGAGCGTGATCGTGGACTCGTCGAGAAAAACGATGTTCATGCGGGTCGCTCCGATTGGTGAAACTGCCGCACAGCATACCCGGCGCCCGCTGTTTGGCAATCCGGGAGTAAGTCGATCGATCAGTGCATGGGGGGGCGGGGGTAGTGGTCCGTGGCCCAGGAGTGTTGGCGCCGTTCTGCTCTCCGTGGCGACGAGATGCCGGAACTCCTGCACTACTGGCAGGGCGGGAATCATGAACTCGACTTCGTTGCTCGGCAGGTCTGTCCCAAACCCGCGTGATGTGATTCCCGTCACGGGAGGCCCCGCGGGCCGGATGCTGACGAGCCGGCACACACGCGCCGGTCATGAGATTGCTCTTTGCGGGGCGCCGAGGCCGTCGCCCCTCCCGCCACGGGCTTGTCACCCGTCGCCGCTCACGCCTCACGCATACTTCCGTATCACGGTCCGCACGACGCCGCCGATGACGAGGGACTGGCGCGGGCGGATGGGTTTGTAGCGCTTGTTCGCCGGCTCCAGGGTTACGCCGGTACGGTCCTTGGCGTAGTACTTCAGCGTCCACTCTCCATCCACCTGGGCCACCACGATGTCGTTCGGCTTGGGCGTGACGCCTCGCTCGACGAGCACGAGATCGCCCGGATGGATGCCGGCGTCGATCATGGAGTCGCCCGACACCGTCAGCATGAACGTCGCCTCGCGCCGCCGCACGAGGAACTCGTCCAGGCTCAGCGTGTCGAGCAGCTCCTCCTCGGCCGGGGAGGGGAAGCCGGCTTGCACGGCGCCGAGCAGGCGGAGCCCGCCGGTGAGCTTGCTGGCCGCCGCCACTTTCCGGCCTGTCTTGCGGATGTAGCCGAGGCGGTCCAGCTTCAGCAGCAGCGCGTGCACGGCGTTCTTCGAGCGGTAGCCGAAGATGCGCAGCATCTCCTCGTATCCGGGCATCCGGTTCTCGCGCCGGTAGAACGCGCGCAAGCTCCGAACCTTCGCATCGATATCGGTTGTTCTGGGCATGGGGATCTCCTTTGGATGCACCCCATGATACAGGAACTTGGGTTCAATTCAAGCGCGCGCCGATCTTTCGGCGGATGCACGTCCAATCCAACGCCGTTGGCATCACGAACAGACACTTGCCCTTGCTCCGCGCTTCCCAAATGGCGCCGACCGCTCGCTTTTCTCCAGCGTCCACTCCATCAAAGAGGTGCTCGCCCTTGTATTCCACCGCCAGGGCGTGACCATCCTTCAGCCGACACACGAAATCCGGGTAGAAGAAGTCGGTGGAGGTCTGCAGTCGGAAGGAAGTCGCCTTCCGCGGCAGGTTCCGAATCCAGTAATCCACTTCCTCAAGGGCATCGAGGAACTGCGCGCACTGGAATTCCTCGGTCAGCGACCGATCGGCCTTCCGTTCCCTCAGTTCGCCGGGCTTGGGCCCGTAGTAGTGCTTCTTGAAGACGAAGCTGCCGTCGTAGGACCAGCTCGGCTCGTAGAGCTGGGCGCGGAAGTCGATGCCGCTGGTCGGCGATACCGCCAGGGGCGACTCCGGCAGGAGCCACCGCTGGAAAGCCGTCTGGCGCTCCGCCGCGCGGTGCCGGTCGATCAGCTTCTCGATATGGTCACGCAACCGGAAACGGTCGAGAGCGATCGCCGCCACGTCGGACACGCCCAGCCGGGCTTGAAGCCCTCGCAGACACTTGGAGAGGAAAGCAGCAGACTCTCCGGGCGTCGTGTCGTGGTGCTCGATCTTCGCGTCCAGCCATCCGATCAGCTCCTCGAAGGTCCAGTCCTCGGAACCGCGGAACCCCATGACCTGTTGATGGAGTTTGCCGACAAAATCTTCGGCATCGGACTCCCTGGCCATTTCCGTCGAAACGCGCCCGCGCTCGCCAACGTCCACACTACCCAACCGGACGCCCGCCCGCACACGCGGATCGTACCCATCGGGCAGCGACGCGTCCTTCTCGCTCAACTTCCAGGGATGCTCGATCAGGTGCGTGCGTTCGAATTCGAAGAAACGATCCTCCTCCACCACGCTCAGCAGGGGTACGAAAAACTCGAGTTGCTGGTCGTAGGGTGTCGCCAGCCGGGGTTGATGGTCGCCGAACGCACGTTCGACTTGGCGCACCAACTCGATCGCATCCGTAACGGCCGCCCGGCCGCTCGCGGTCTTCACACACGCGAGGACTCGTTCCTCGTCCGGTGTCTCCAGCGGGACGAACACCGTGATCTCGCCTTTCGCCGCGTCCATGCGGACCTTGCCGGCCAGATCCGGAGCATAGGCGTGCACCGCGGCGGGATCCACGACGCCAGTCCCTAACTGCACCGTCTTGGGTTGTGCCCCCAGAGGCAAGAGCGGGCTGCGCGCCGGGAGAATCACGCGCTCGGCTTCGGCGGGCGTGAATCCGTTGCTGACCAGGGCGTCCCGTAGTTCGGCCAGGACTTCCTCCAGGTGATTCCCCTCGGTGAGCGCAAACATGTAGGCGCAGTTCAGGTGCTCGACGTGCTTCGGCGTCGCGCCGGGAAGCCGGAGAATGCGTCCCACAATCTGCTCGATCGCCGTGGCCGAATGGGTCCCCCGCAGGCTGCACAGCACGTAGGCGAACGGACAGTCCCATCCCTCGCGCAACTTCTCGACCGTGATGATGAGTCGTACGGGGCAGTCGGGCGCAGAGATGGTCTTGATCTCCTTGAGTTCGTCGAGTTTCCCGGTGGAGATCCGGATTTCGTCCTTGGGCACTCCGAAATCAACCGCCAACGCTTCGCGCAGGGGCTCACAGGCGTCGACGCGCTCGGCTTGGATCAACAGGATCGGGCGCAGGTAGCCGCCACCCGCTTGCGCCTCCTGTGCGGCCATGACTTCCAGATCGCGGCGCAGCGCGATGGCTTCGGCCAGGAGCTGGTCCCTCTGGCTCGGTGCCCGGGTGATGACACGAAGCGGCAACTTGACCATGTTGGCCGTCTTCAACTCCGCCGCCGACACGCGGTGCAGCACGTTCGATGGGTTCTCGCGGACGTCCGGGGTGGCCGTGAACTCGATGATGCAGGACGGCATCGTATTGGCGAGCGTCGCGAAGGACAGCTTCGTCCGGGCATTGTGCGCTTCGTCCACGATTACGATGGGGCGGCGGTGGCGCAGCACGTTGATGAGCGAGGGAGCGGGCCGCCCGTCGGGGCCCAGGTCCATTTCCCCGAAGCGGTCGGACGGGATGGCGGCGACGAGCTCGCTCATGTGGCCGTTGCCGCCGTCGTACACCTTGCGGCCCTCGGGGTCGCTGGTGCGAAAGCACTGAATCGTGGATACGATCACAACGGTCTGGCCGTCAACGGCCGCCCGCGTCATTCGCAACGCCTCCTCGATAGTCAACACATCGACCGGTCCGCCGCACTCCAGGTCCAGAGCCCGACGGTAGGGATGCCGTGGATCGCGCAAGGCATCGGCGGTCTGATCGAGAATCGTGTTGCTCGGCACGAGCCAGAGCACGACCGCGTGCGGTGCGGCCAGGTAGCGGTTCAGTGCGATGCCCACCGCGTGGCAGGCCAGCAGCGTCTTTCCGCCCCCGGTTGGCACCCGCACGCAGACGTATGGCATGCGCGCGAAGCGCGGATCGGGGATCTGTACATAGGACAGCGGCTGGCCATACGCCTTGCCCGTTACCAGTTGATAGGCAGCAGCTGGATCGTGCGTCCGGGCGCACTCGGACAGGAATTCCCGTAGCGAGTCGAGTACGCGGTGCTGGTAGTCCTTGAGTTGGATCATGACACCTTCACCTCGTAGGGCGTCTGGCGGAAGGTGATCTGTTCGGCGCGCAGCCGGTCAGGCCCCAGCAGGCAGCCGGAACCATAGATGACCTTGGGGCCATCGTGCGACGGCAACCGCGCCAGCACAGCCCGTGTGAGCACGTTGCCGCCGCTGGCGGTCTTGTCGCCCAGGATGCCATTGTAGAGAAGGTAGACGCCCACACCCCGGCATTCGCCGATCTTCGGCGAGTTCGGCACGCGTTCCCGGGGCAGCGGCTCACCCGTTTCGGTGAAATACACGTGTCGGGCCAGATCCGCGAATCGGACTGTGTCCCGAATCTGCCCGTGCTCGTCGAACAGCGCTTCGCCCAGTTCGCAGAATCGGAACCCGCCGCCAAGATTCCCGATTTTTTCGCCCTTCACGTTTGTATGTCCACCTGCCACGCGCCGTAGACGTTCTGCAGTGACGTTGCGCGCAATTCCTGCATCGATCTCGACGAGGATGAAGCGACGTCCCCCTGAAGCTTTCTTTTCGTTCAAACGCAGTACCGCATGACCCGTAGTGCCTGAGCCTGCAAACGAGTCCAGGATCAGATCGCCCGGATTGCTGGCAATTTGGAGTACACGCTCGATCAGTCTTGTCGGCTTGGGTGTATCAAAGGCCGTTTGTGTGTCGAGAATGGTCTGGATTTCCTTCCGCGCTTCGTCGGTATGCCCAACTTCATCATGGGGCCACCAAGTCCACGGCACGAATCCTTCCACCTCGCTAAGGTACCTGATCACGCTCGGCTGTGACTTGCCGTCTTTGCCAAAGTAGATGCGTCCTTTCGCCAGAAGCTTCTGATACTCGGACTCGATCATCGACCAGCAGCGGCCTTCAGGAGGTTTGTGCCGCACGCCAGATGGCGTTTCTATCTCGTACATTTGGTTGGGGCGAAAGCCCTGCGCGGTCATTGGGATGCCGCGCCAACGATCCCGAGGGTCAGTCCCCGGCCCCTTGTAGACCTTCGCTTGTGATTCACTGATTGGCACAAGATTGCGGCTAGCCTTGAAGCGTTCGGGGTCCATCGCATAGACGAGGATATACTCGTGCACATCGCCGATCGCCTCGCGATTCTCGCGAGAGTACCGCTTCTGCCAGACGTTGCAGGCGACGAAGCGGTCGCGTCCGAAGATCTCGTCCATCAGCATGCGGAGGAGGTTGATTTCTGAGTCGTCCATTGAGACCCAGACTGACCCATCAGGGCGCAGGAAGCGCTTCAGCAGCGCCAGTCGTGGATACATCATGCACAGCCACTTGTCGTGGCGGGAGAGATCGTCGGCCTCTTTGCCCACGGTCTTTCCGAGCCACTGACGGATGAGGGGGCTGTTTACGTTGTCGTTATAGACCCAGCCCTCGTTGCCGGTGTTGTAGGGGGGATCGATGTAGATGCACTTCACCTGCCCGGCGTAGTACGGGAGCAGGGCCTTGAGCGCGAGCAGGTTGTCCCCCTGGACGATCAAGTTCCCGGAGCCGGGATCGCCGACAGAAAGCTCCGGCACATCCTTCAGCAGATGAAACGGCACGGTGTGGTGATGGTTCACCACGGCCTGCTTTCCGATCCAGTCAAGCGTGGGCATACGGCGCTTTGTCCTATTCTTGACGTTGGATCATGGCAGGGGCCAGCCTGTCTTGGCGTCGAGCACGATCACGGAGAGATGTCTTCCGTCGCGAACTGGCAGGAAGCTCTTCTTGTCCGTTGAGATCAGCGTGGCGCCCGTGACGCGCGTGGCCGCTGCGATCCACAGATCGTTCTGGCCGTGGAAGAGCGGCCAACCATTGGCCTTGGCGAGGGTCGAGAGATCCGCATACGCCGAGAGAACTCGTTCATCCGAGATGTCAACGGTTACGAGTTTTCGGCGAATGTCGTGCAGTGTGTCGTGGCGGCGTTGGGACCACTCCCGGTCCCTGGAGAAGGCCATCATCTCTCCCAACGTCACCTCACAGACCAGGGGGCGGAACGGCGAATCCGACAAGTGAAACTGGCCGTTGATTGTCTCGGCCACCGAACTCCGTCGAATCCAGTGCAGCAACACGCAGGTGTCGAGCAAGTAAGTCGGCGAACGGTTCATCAGTCGAGTTCCGCCACGGCGTCCACAAATGCCTCGTCGGATTCCTCCGCGCCCAGGCAGCCGAAGAGGGCGGCATAGGCGGACTTGCCTTCGGCCACGCGGCTGGCGGCATGCACGCCGGCGATCCGGGGCTCGGCATGCGGGATCGCGGAGAAGAAGGCGTCCGTAGCCGTAGCTTCGGCAATCGCGTCTGCGTCCACCCGCAGCAACGTGCCGGACGGCCGGAAAGCGGCCAGTCCCTCAACCACCACGCGCTGGTCCAGAAAAGGCGCCAAGTTTGTGATCTTCTCCAGCGCCCATACCGCCGTGATTCGCGCACCGCTCTCCAACTCAATTCCCAGCACGCGCTTGCTGACGCCCAAGACGTCCAAGCGCCCGGTCAGTCGTACGCGCTGGGGAGGGGGCGTCTCGCGGTAAAGGGCTTCGGCTGTCCGGCTGACGTCACCGTCGATCCGTGCATTGGGGGCTGTTCGGACATCCGGAAAGCCAATGGATTCCAGCCCGCCTTTGAGCATTCGGCCATATCCGGCGACTCGGTGCAACAGGGGGTGGTCAAAGCGGGTGCTGTCACGCGCTCCGGCGCGAATATCGCCTACGATGGCGGCGAACAACTCAAAAGCTGTGTCTGTCGGCTTCGGCCCTTCTTCCCAGAGGAGGCCTTGCTTGAACAGTTCCTCGGCCACGCTGCCGAATTCCGCGACCTCGAACGTCAATCGGGTGGTTTCGTCGTTGCCGCCGGAGAAGCGAATGAACCGCACGTCAGCAGCGAGTTTCAGCGACGCGGGCAGTCGCCCGCGCGTTCGGCTTGAGTGCAGGAATCCCATGCGGACGGTATCCTGCAGGGTATCGTGCAGAGTCGACAGAACGGGTCCGATGAGTTCCGGTCGCGGCTTCGTCCCCAGACCCTCGTGCCCCTGCAGCTCGAATGATCGTTCTACCCGATTGAAGGCGCACCTCCTGCCACGTTCGGCCGGCCTCGGGGGCCAACCGATATGGGGGTGATACTACGCGACGACTCTGGTGCCTGCAATCCTGGCGTCGTGTCTAACCCGCAACTCGGCGGCCGCGCACGAGCGCCAGCGTGACAGCGAAATCGTCGTCGAGGACGACGAGGCTGGCTGGCCTGCCGACGGCGAGGCTTCCAGCCGAGTCGGCCAGGCCCATGGCGCGCGCCGGGTTCAGGGAGCCCATCTTCACGGCGTCCGGCAGGCTGGCGCCGACGGTTCGATGCATCATGCGTACGCACCGGTTCATCGTAGCCGTGCTGCCGGCAATGGTTCCGTCTGCGAGCTGGGCTTCGCCGTTCCGCACCGTCACGGTCTGTCCGACCAGGGAGAACACGCCGTCCCCGAGCCCGGCCGCCTGCATCGCGTCGGAGATCAACACGACCCGATCCGCTCCCAGGCAGCGCAGCAGCACCTTCATGGCGCCGGGATGGGCGTGGATGCCGTCGGCGATCAGCTCCGCCGTGACGCGATCCGAGGCCAGCACGGCGCCGACGACGCCGGGCTCGCGGTGATGGAGCCCGCGCTGTGCGTTGAAGGTGTGCGTGACGTGCGTGAAATCGCCGCGGAGCGCCGCCGAGGCGGCATCGTAACCCGCCTCGGAGTGGCCCAGTGCCGCGACGACTCCGGCCTGGCGCAGCATGGCCGCCACCGGCAGCGCCTCCGGGAGTTCCGGAGAGAGGGTGACCTGGCGGATCCAGCCGCGGCCGGCCTTGAGCATAGCTTGCACTTCGGTCAGTGACGGGCCGCGCAGCCAGGCGGCGCTGAACGCGCCTCGCTTCGACGGATTCAGAAACGGCCCCTCGAGGTGCAGCCCCAGCGGCTCGGCGCCCGGGAAGCCGCCGGCATCCAGGATGTCGGCGTAGGCCGCTACCATCCGGACCAGAGTCGCCTGATCGGGCGCCGCCACCGAGCACAGGAAGCCGGTGACGCCGGTCGAGGCGACCCAGGCCGAGTAGGCGGATAGATCCCGGGCGAGCGTTTCCACGATGCCGAACGCGACGCCGTGTCCGCCGTGCACGTGGATGTCGATCAGGCCCGGCGCGACCGTCATGCCCGTGGCGTCGTACCGTTCGCCGGTGGCCCGGGGGGCATTCGCCGCGGGGCCGATGTGCGCGATCCGGCCATCGTCGCCGACCCCGAGCACGCCGCCGCAGATGACCTCGGCGGGCGTGACAAGCGTGGCGTTCTCGATCGTGAGCATGGCGGTCTCTCCTTGATCCATTGGGGCCGTCAGCTATACACCAAGACCGGCCGTGGCGTAAACGCGGAAGCGGGCGGCGGCGTAAGGCGTCCGTGACGGGCGGGTCGGGACGGCGGAGACCGCCGTCTCCACGGAACGCGGCCAAGCGGGCTCCTTCCACCCTCCCGTCACGGGCCCATTACGCGGCGGCTCGCTCCGCGCTCCCGGCGCTCCGGCGCTCCCCGGCGCTTGACTCCGGCCCCGCTTCCCGTGACAGTATGCCGGTTATGCGCGGCGGTATGGTGCTGGCCGCGTGTGCTGTCCATGATCTACCGGCTCATCGTCCTCACCGGGCCCCTCACGGGCCAGCGCATCACGATCGAGCAGTCACCGATGACGCTCGGCCGCGAGGCGGACTGCACCGTTCCGCTTCCGGATCCCGAAGCGGCCCTCAAGCACGCCGTGATCGAGCACCGCCCGGACAGCGGACTCCGCATCCGCGACCTGGGCTCCATGAACCGCATCCTCGTGAACAACCGCGAGGTGCGCGAGGCGCGGCTGAAGCACGGCGACGAGATCGAGCTGGGCCGAACCCGCTTTGTCGTTCAGGCCATCGTGCAGGCCGAGGTGGCGCCCGAGCCGCGCCGCCGGCGCGGACCCGGCCTCCCGCTCGTCCTCGGGGCGATACTCGTCCTGGCGATCGGAGTCGTCGCCAGCATCTGGCGGCCGGGCGGCGTTCCGCCGCCGGCGGCCAAGCCGGCCGCTTCGCCCGCGCCCGCCGTTACGGCGGCCGCGCCCGTCGTCGAAGCCCCCGTCCCGGTCCTGACCCTCCCGGCCGGCGACGAGGAACCGCCCGTGGGCGATCGGATCCGCGAAATGCGCCAGGAGATCGATGGGCTGCGGGAAACCATGCAGGAGATCGCCGAGCGGCCCCTGACGATCACCAACGTCCTCGTCGCGGCCTCGAGCCCGAGCAATGCGCCCGTGATTGTCGTGGTCACCGCCACGCCCCCGGCGGCCGCCGAAACCAGCCGCCCCCCTCCCGCCGCGGAGCCAGCGACCCGTCCGGGCCTCGCCGTCGTGCGGATCGCCTCCCTCGACCAGCGGAAGTTCATGGGAAGCGAGGAGTTCGACGAGATGCGCGTGGTTACGGCCGCCGTGGCGCTCGGCTCGCCCGGCGCGCGGGTTCTGCCCGGCTCCGTCCGGGTCGAGGTCCAGTTCTACGACGAGCGCCTGGCGGGCGGAATCGCGCCGTCGACGGACATCGTGCAGCCGAAGCCGGCGGTGCTCGACGGCCCATGGGTCTGGAGCGAGCCCAAGACGGCGGAGCTGTCCTACGTCGTGCCCAAGGGCGCGCGCGACCGGCAGGCGCGTGCGGGTCGCGAAAGCCAGTACTACGGCTACGTCGTGCGCGTGTACCATCGCGACCGGCTCCAGGATGTCGATGCGCGGCCCAAGGTGCTGCTCGACCAGCTCGAGGGTCCGTCCGGCGCGGGCGCCACGCGGGAGGGCCCGCCGTGACGCGCGAGAAGATATCGGCCTGCGTTATCACCTTCAACGAAGAGCGCAAGATCCGGCGCTGCCTGCAAAGCCTGAGCTGGTGCGACGAGATCGTCGTGCTCGATAGCTACAGCACCGACCGGACGATCGAGATCTGCCGCGAGTTCACGGACCGCATCTACCAGCACGAGTGGCTCGGCTACGTCGGCCAGCGCAACATGGTCCGCGAGATGTCCAGCCACCCCTGGGTTCTCTTCATCGACTCCGACGAAGAGGTGTCCGGGGCCCTGCGCGAGGAGATCGGGGGCGAATTCGACCGGGGCACCGGCCCCTACATCGGGTTCGAGTTCCCTCGCCAGGTTTACTACCTGGGTCGCTGGATCCGGCGCGGCGAGTGGTATCCCGACGTCAAGCTCCGGCTCTTCAAGAAGGCGTACGGTCGCACCGAGGGCCAGGAGCCTCACGACAAGGTGGTCGTCAACGGTCCGGTGAAGCGGCTCCGCAGCCCGCTCTGGCACTACACGTACGACGATATCCGCGATCACCTCGACACGATCAACCGGTTCTCGTCCATCACGGCGCGGCAGCGCTTCGTCCAGAATGCCACGTTCCGGTGGAGCGACCTGCTGCTGCGGCCCGGGCTGCGCTTCCTGAAGGGTTACGTGATGCGGCGCGGGTTCCGCGACGGCACCCGCGGCCTGCTGATCGCCGTGCTCTCTTCCTACGGCGTCTTCGTCAAGTACGCCAAGCTCTGGGAGCTCGCCCAGCGCCAGAAGCGCGGCTTCCAGGAATGGCCGGAGCCCACGCCTCCGGACGGGCGGAAAGAGCCATGAGCGCCGCCCCCACCGCGGCGACGGCTGGCGCCGCCGCCGCGGTCCTGATCGCCCTGGCCGCCGCCGCCCCCGCCTCCGAGTCGGCCCCGCGCGAGATGACGCTCCAGGGCGCCATCGAGGCCGCGCTGGACGGGAATCGCGATATCCGGCTCACGGTCCTCTCCCTCGAGTCGCGCCACCTCGCCGTGGCGGACGCGCGGGCGCGCTTCCAGTTCTCCGTCCGACCCGAAGGCACCGCCGACACCCGCAACGACCAATCGACCCGCGCGGCCGGCCTCACCGCGACCCGGGCGACGACCTGGGGCTCCTCGCTCTCGGCCGGCGGCACGCTCTCGCAGCAGGAGACCGACGGCGCGCCCGACGTCCACCGCGGCGCGCTGCGCGTCAGCCTCGAGCAACCGCTCCTCCGCCGGTTCGGCCCGCTTGTAAACCGCGAGCCCCTGACGCAGGCGGAGCGCCAGGCTGTCGCCGGCCGCCGTGAAGTGGAGCTCAAGAAGACGGATGTCGTTCTGAGGGTCGTCGAGACGTACGAGGATCTGCTGAGCCTCCAGCGGCAGGTGGAATACGAGCGCCAGAGCGTGGAGCGGCTGGACCGGTTCTTCCGGCTGAGCGGAGCCCGCGAGCGGCAGGGCCGCGGCACGCGGGTGGACACGCTGCGCTCCGAGCTCAAGCTCGGCGACGCGCGCCTGAGCCTCAGTGCGACGGACGAGCGCCTCCGATCGACGCGCGCCGATTTTGCGGAGCTGCTCGGCCTGCCCGCGGGAACCGCGGTCACCGTGCTCGAAAGCCCCCGCTTCGAGGTCGCGGAGTTCGAGCCGGAGTCCGGCATGGCCGCCGCGTTCAGCAACCGGCTCGACTACGCCCAGATCATCCAGGACCTGGGCGACGCCAAGCGCGGCGTGCTCATCGCCCGGCGGAACCTCCTCCCCGATCTCACCGCGATCACGCGCTACGAGCGCAGCGGGCAGGGGCCCGACGCGGCGGACGCCGGGCAGCTCGACACGGAGACCTGGTTTGTGGGACTCTCCGCCTCCTCCGACCTGCCGCAGCGCAGCGAGCGCGCCGCGCTCGGCCAGGCGCAGGTGGGCGCGGAGACCGCGGCCCTCCGGCTCGAGTCGGTGCGCGCGGCCATCGCCCGCCAGGTCGAGCAGGCCATTCTGGCCTGCCGCCGGGCCCAGGCGGAGGTGCCGCTGGCCGAGCGGAACTACGAGCTCGCCCGCGATCGGGCGCGCCTGGCACGGCGGCTCTTCGAGATGAACAAAGGCGACAGCTTCTCCGTTTCCGACGCCGAGGACGCGCGGCAGCAGGCCGAGCGCCAGCGGCTGGCCGCCCAGGGCGCCGCCTCGGTCGCCGCGTGCCGCCTGCTGCGCGTGCTGGGCGCGCTCATCGAGTACCCCGCGGACCTCAAGCCGGGGGGCGTGCCGTGAGCGCGAAGCGGGCGATCCTCGGCGTGGCCGGCGCCGCCGCCATGCTCCTCGCGGTCGGGGCGGCCCTGCGCCACCCGCGCGGCGATGCCCCGCCTGCGGTCGAGGTCACCTCCGGGCCCATCGAGGTCTGGTCGGTCTACGACGGGTTCCTCGAATCCCGCGAGGTCCGCAACATCATGTCGCAGATGGGCGGAGGCGGGAGCGCGATCGTCGAGCTCGTCCCGGACGGCAGCCCGGTGCAGGACGGCGACGTCCTCGCGCGGCTCGACTCGGCGCAGTGGGAGCGCGAGGTGCTTAGCCTCGAGCGCGACTACCTCCTGGCCCGGTCCGACCTCGACACGCTCCGGAACGCCAAGCTCCCGCTGGAGCTGGCCGACATCGAGTCCCGTGCCGCCGAGGCCCGGCGGCAGGCGGCCGAGGAGGCCCAGGCCCTGGTGGACACCCGGTCACTGCTGGCCGAGCAGCTCGTCTCGGAGCAGGAAGTCCGGCAGCAGGAGTACAAGGCTCTCGAGGCGAAGACCAAGCTGCAGGGGCTCGAGCAGCAGCTCGAGCTCACGCGGTCCTACCTGCACCCCGGCTTGCTCGAGCGGGCGCGCGCCACGGTGGCCTCCGCCGAGCGGGAGCTCAACTACTCGCACGAGCTGATCTCGAACTGCGTGATCCGCGCCCCCGCCGGTGGCATCGTGGCCTACAAGTCCATCCCCGTGGCGGGCGAGTTCCGCACCGTGCGCGTGGGCGACCTCGTGTACCGCAACCAGCCGTTCATGACCGTCTCGGACATGAGCAACCTCGTCATCCGCTGCGACGTCCCGGAGGCCGAGCTGACGCGCGTGCGGGTCGGCAGCGTCGCCGTCGTGCGCCCCGTGGCGTACCCCGACCTGAGTGCGAGCGGCCGCGTCGATACCGTGGGCTCCATGGCCCAGACGCTCGCCGGCCGCCCGGGAAGCCAGAAGTACTTCAACGTCGTCATCGCCGTGGAGGAGGGGGACCCGCGCCTGCGCTCCGGGATGTCCGCCCAGGCGCGCATCCGGTCGCACGCGGCGACGAACGCCGTCCTTCTGCCGCGCGCGGCCGTGTTCTGGAAAGGCGACGCGCCGTACGCCCGCGCCGTCACGGGGTCGCGCGTCGAGGAGCGCCGCCTCACGCTCGGGCCCGGAAACGAGACTCATTTCGAAGTCTTCGACGGCATCCGCCCCGGCGAGCGCGTCCGGCTCCGATGAGCGAATCCGTTCCAGTGATCCGGATGCGAGGCGCCGGCAAGCGCTTCCTGTCGCCCGCCGGCGAAGTCGAGGTGCTGCGCGGCGTTGACTTCGACCTGGCCCCGGGCGACTTCGCCATGATCACGGGGCCATCCGGCTCCGGCAAGTCGACGCTGCTCAACCTGGCCTCGCTGCTCGACCGGCCGTCCGACGGCCGGATGGAGTTCGAAGGCCAGGACGTGTCGGCCCTCGACGAGGCCGGCCTCTGCGCCATCCGCAAGCGCCGCATCGGGATGGTGTTCCAGAAGTTCTTCCTCCTGCCGCACCGCACCGCCCTCGACAACGTGCTGTTCCGTCTGCGCTACGTCGAGCCGGTCTCGGCCGCCCACCGCGCTGCGGCCGGCCGGCTGCTTGAGGACATGGGCCTCGGGCGCATCGGCGGACGCTCCGCGCGGCTCCTCTCGGCGGGCGAGATGCAGCGCGTGGCCATTGCCCGCGCCGTGATGCTCCAGCCCGCCATCCTGGTCGCCGACGAGCCGACCGGGAACCTCGACCGCGCCTCGACGGAGGTGGCCATGGACTGCTTCCGCCGGCTCAACGCCGCCGGGCTCACGATCCTGATGGTGACCCACAACGACCACCTGCTGCGGTACGCCAGCCGGCACCTGGTCTGCAGCGGCGGGAGGCTCGAATGCAACTGAGCCGCTGGCAGGCGCGCGCCACGCTGCAGGACGTCTGGGACGGGGTCCGCTTCCAGCCGGGCCGCGCGGCGCTCTCGTTCTTCGCCATCGCGATCGGCATGATCTCGCTCACCGTCCTGCTCGCCGTGCTCGGGGGCCTGAGCGAGCGGTCCCGGCGGCTGATCGAGGAGTTCGGCGCCGGCGTGTTCGCCGTCACGGCTCGGGCCGACGCGTCCCCGGCATCCGGCGGATCGCTCCGCGAGGCGCACGCGGCGCTGATCGCCGCGAACCTGCCCGGGTGCCGGGTCGCCTCGGCCCGCCGCTTCGACTGGCGTCCGCCCGGGAGCGAGGACGCCGTCGCCGTTGTGGCCGTCGAGGCGCCCATGCTCGACGTGCGGGGCTGGACGGTGCTCCGCGGCCGCTTCCTCGACGCGCATGACCTGCGCGCCGTCGAGCGCCACGCCGTCATCACGCGCGGCCTCGCCGACCGGCGGGGCTGGGACGTCGGACAGGTTGTCGCCTTGATGAATCTGCCCTTCACGATCGTCGGGGTCGTCGAGGCCGGTGCCGCGCCGGCCGAGACGGAGGGCGGCGGGTCGAAGCTCCTGGCGGGCGAGCAGGCCGCCTACGTCCCGCTGCGGACGGCGCGCCTCTGGCAGGACCGCGAGCCCGCGCGAATCTCGGATGTCGACGCCGTGTTTATCCGCGTGCCGGAGGGCGGCGACCTGGAGCGGGTGCGGGCCGACGTGGAGCGCCTGCTGTCCGCGCCCGACCTCCGCGTGCGCGGCATGGAGTGGGTCACGCCGGAGGTGCTCCTGCGAAGCGTGCGGCGGCTGCAGGCGATGATCGGGATCACGGTGGGCAGCATCGCCGTGCTGTGCATGCTGCTCGGCGGAACGACGCTGATGAGCCTGATCGTGGCGAACGTCCGGGATCGCGTCCCGGAGATCGGACTGCGCCGCGCGCTCGGCGCCGAGCCGTGGGAGGTCGCGCTGCTCTTCGTGCTCGAGTCCTGCCTGCTGACCGGCGCGGCCGCGCTCGCCGGCACCGCGCTCACGCACCTTGCGCTCGGGGCGACGCAGGGGCAGATGGCCATGCCCGTCCGGCTCGGCGCCGCCACGTTCCTCGGGCCGATCGTCCTCGCCATCGTTCTCGGCGCCGTCTTCTCCTACATGCCCGCCCGCCTCGCCGCCCGCATCGCCCCCGCCGAGGCGCTTCGCAGCGAGTGAGGCTATGGCGTGTCCCGCGTTTGCTTCTCCAGACGCTTCAACCGTTCCGCCAAGTCGCGCGGCACGGTGAAGATCATCTTCTTCCCGCGCTTGCGCTGATCCAAGACGCCGCGCGCCCTGAGGTCCAATAGATCCGTCCGGGCGGTCTGGTAGACGACGTTGTGGCTCTCCCCATGGCTGGTGATCGTATACTCCTGATACGGATGCTTCAGCGCGTGCCGGATCAACTCCGCCTGCCGGTGGTTGAAGAGATCAAGCGCCCGCACGTGGGCCTCCAGCTCGCGGACTTCCGCGGTGTGCCGGTCAACATAGGTGTGCAACGCCTCGATAGCCCGCCGGATCACCTTCGCCTGCGCCACAATGAAATAGGTCAGGTCGTTGCTGTCCGTCTCGCTGTGCAGAAAGGAGAGTCCGTACTGGATCGGCGCCTTCCTCAGGATGCTCGAGATCGAAATGAACTCAAAGAGCCAGTAGCCGGCATGCAGCATACCCCAGTAGAACAGCGCTCGCGCCGTCCGCCCATTGCCATCAACGAACGGATGATCGTAGGCCAGCCAGAAGTGCAGCAGGATGGCCCGCACCGCCGGATGGACGAAGAACCCGGGCGTCTTCGCATTCGCGAAGTCGCACATCACCTCCAGCCGGTGAGGCAGTTCCTCGGCTGACGGCGGGTCGTGAAAGACCTCGCCGAAGTCATCGCCCACCACTCGTCGCTCGTCTGGCCGACGCAGCCGGCCGGCGGCGCTCGGATCGCTCAGCGTGTTCTCCGTCACCAACTGGTGAATCGCGAGTACCATCTCCGGCGACAGCGATTCCTTCCTCAACTCCGTTATCCGTTGCATGGTCCGGTAGTTGTTCAGGATCATCTGCTCGCTGGTGTCCCGTGGAGGACGCCCTGTGCGGATCATCTCCTTGGCTACTTCCCGCGTCGTAGCCGCCCCTTCCAGTTGGCTGGAAGTGATCGCTTCCTCGATCAACGAACGGATCAGGTACCGGTCCCGCGTCTGCGGATTGGTGATTGGCTCGGGAATCCCGAGCGAGCGCCCGGCCCCCACGTCAATATCATGAACCTCGGCCTGCACCAGATCGGGCACACCGAACCGGAATGGGTGCCCACTCCTGTCGAGCAGCGGGATGTTCTTGAGCAACCCCTCCCGCCGCAGCTTTACCCCAAGCCACCACTCTTCGGCTGTCAACCCCTTCGGCGGCGTCAGATGCCGCAGTTTATCCCAGTGAAGATAGTCGTCGGCCGGCTCCAAAGCGAGATGGATCACGAGATCTAACC
>CAYSLU010000026.1:0-54493 GCA_964431965.1 uncultured Verrucomicrobiota bacterium | reverse complement strand
CCCCTTCAGCTCCGGCATGCGACACCTCCGCTTTGTGGTTGGCCGCATTATAGCCACGGCGACCGGTCGCGCAACACCTGCAGCGCCCGCCCGGAATCCGCGGTTCGCGGTGCGTGGGCGCCGTCGGAAGCTGGCATGCGCCCCCGTCCGGCCCATCACACGGCGGCAGGCTCGATTGCGCCGGCTCGTTCGGGCATACTGCGCGCCACACGGAGGGGATCCATGAAAGAGCCAATGCCGACGCCGGTCTACCTGTGGTTTGACGCCGAGTATTCCGACCTGGATCTGGACCGGGCGCGGCTGCTGGAGGTGGCGATGATCGCGACCGACTCCTCGCTTCGTCGGCTCCGCCCCCGCTCGGAGGATGTCCGCCTGACAGTCCGGCTGCCGCCGGACGCCCCCGTCAGCACCTGGGTGACCGAGCACCTGCCGGAGCTTGTGACGGCGTGCCGCGCCCCGCAGGCGGTCGCAGAGCCCGAGGCGGACGCACGCCTGGCCGCCGCCGCGGATGCGGCGGGCGGGCCCGCGGGCCGGCCCGGAAGCGTTCGCCCGGTGCTCGCCGGAAACAGCATCCACTGCGACTGGATCCTGATCCGACGCTTCCTGCCGGAATTCGCGAGGCGCCTCCACTACCGGCACCTCGACGTGACCGCGCTGAAGCTGCTGTGGCGCGATCGCTTCGCGGGCCCGGAGTTCAACAAGGATGACGCGGCACAGACGCGCGCCGCGTTCCCGGAAGCCGACGAGCCATTCGAGAGCGGCCGCCACGACGCCTACTACGATGTCCGCGCGTCAATCTCCGAGCTCAACTTCTACCTGAGCCGGCTGGAGCGACGGCCGTAGACGCGCCCCTCATCCATCAGCCCCCGACATGCACGCCGACAAGGCGGCCGATGCCGAACGTGACCGCGGCGGCCGCCAGGCCGAAGATGACCTGCCGGAGGCCGGACCACACGATCGAGCGGCCCGTGACGAGCGTGATCGCCGCGCCGATGACGAACAGGCCGACGGCGCTGGCCGCGGCGCTCACGGCGATGCTGGCCGGACCCGTCAGGAAGAAGAACGGCGCCACCGGAATGACGGCCCCAACCGCGAACAGCAGGAACGACGTGAACGCCGCCTCCCAAGCCGAGCCACCCAGTTCGTCGGGATCGATTCCGAGCTCTTCCCGGACCAGCGTGTCCAGCGCCGTTCCGGGATTCGACAGAAGGTCGTCGGCCAGGCGCCTCGCGTCGGCCGGAGCGACGCCCTTCGCCTGGTAGATCAGCGCCAGTTCCTCCTTCTCCTCCTCTGGCGCCTCGGCCAGTTCGCGCCGCTCGACGTCCATCTGGCGCTCATACAGCTCGCGCGAGCTCTGGACCGACAGCCACTCGCCGAGCGCCATCGAGATCGCCCCGGCCAGGAGGCCGGCGAGGCCCGTGACCAGGATCGCCGTGGAGCTCATGGCCGCGCCCGCCACGCCCATGACGAGGCTCAGGTTCGACACGAGGCCGTCGTTCGCTCCGAGCACGCCCGCGCGAAGCGCGTTGCCGCCGGTCGAGCGGTGCCGGCCTTCGAAGCGGGCCACGGCGCTGCCCTCCAGGCCGCTGCTGGTGCGGGCGAGATGGCCGAACAGCCGGGCGTGGGAGCGCTCGTCGCGAGCCATGTCGGATTCAGCGGTGCCCGGCTGTCCCGCATAGCCGGCCCCGGCGCCCTTCTCGATCGCGACGAGCGTGGGAAGCACCAGCCCGGGGCCGAAGCGCCGGGCCAGCCAGGCCAGCACGCGAAACCGCCATCCAATGCTCGGCGGCGGCACCGGAACGCCGGCCTCCTTCAGCCGGGTCGACCACAGGTCCGCGTGCTTCCCCTCCGTCTTCGCCAGCCGCCGGTACAGCCCGGCTAGGTCCGGATGCGGCTCGGCCTCCGCCAGAGCCTCATAGAGCGCGACGGCGTCCCGCTCCGCCCGCAGGCTGTCGGTCCATCGTTTGATGTCTTCGCGTGTGCTCAACCGGCTTCCTCCGGAACTCGTTCGCCGAACAGAGGACTAGCCGCGCGAGGGAGACGGGGGGCGGGGAATCTCCTCGATCTTCGCCGCAAGGATGAAATCGCTCTCGGTCAGGCCGTCGATCTTGTGCGTCCACACCTGGATGCGGACCTTGCCCCACGCGAGGTGGATGTCCGGGTGGTGCCCTTGTCCCTCGGCTATCTCGCCCGCCGCGTTGGTGAACGCAAGCGCCTCGCGGAAATCCCGAAACGCGAACTCCTTCTCCAGGTGGTGCCCGTTGACCACCTGCCAGCTTCCGCCCAGCCGGGCAGCCAGCCCCGTCAGCTCCGCCCCCGTGAGCGGAGGCACGCCGCCGCGGCACGGAACGCACGTCTTGCGGGCCAGATCACTGGGCGTCATCGCTCACCCCTCTCCCATTCCGCGCAGGCTTGTCGTTCCGACAGAGGCGACTATAGTGTCCGCATCACCGTCTGAAGGCAATATGAGACGCACCGACGACAGAGGCAACGACCGGAAGATGCCGCGCCGATTCCGCCTCGCCAGCGGCCCCGCGTTCGCCCGTCTGGGTGGGGCGGCCGTGCTGACCGGACTCGCTGCGTGCTTCATGATCGTCATGCCCGGCCGAAGCCATCAACGCCTCCTCACGCTGGACGGATGGTCGCGGGCCGTTCGCCGGCGGCTTTCATGCAGGCCTTGAGCTTCCGCCGGAGGGTGCGACGCACATCGGCGTAACGGGGATCGGCCACGAGGTTCCGCTTCTGGTGCGGGTCGGCCTGCACGTCGTACAGGCACTCTTCCGTATAAACGGCGCTGTCGGGACGCTCCCATCCGCTCCCGGGCTTCTCGGCGGGGACCCGGACGGAGTAGGTCCACTGATCGGTCCGGATCGCGCGGCCAATCTGACTCTCGCTGATCTGGACGTACACGGCATCTCGCCACCGCCGCCCGCGGCCCGCCGCCAGATCCTGCAGCGCCCGGCCAGCCATCGGTTCGGGCGGCTCCACGCCCCCCGCCCGCAGCACGGTGGGCGTGAGATCCAGCAGACTCACGAGGCCATGCTCGACGCGGCCGGCCGGAAACCCAGGCCCGCGCACAATCATCGGGACGTGAATGCTCGCATCATGGCACGACCGCTTGTACTCGGGGTTCCGCGTCCGGAAGTGGCTGCCGTGATCGCTGGTGTAGATCACAAGCGTATTCTCCCACTGCCCCGTCCGCTCGAGCTCAGCCCGGAGGCGGCCGAAGCTCCGGTCGAGCGCATGGCAGCAACCGAGGTAGTCGGGATAGTTCTCGCGCCAGTCGCCGGCCGTGCCCGCCAGGTCGCCCGGCACGCCGTAGTCGCGGAACCGCCGCTTCGACCCGCGCGGTCCCTCGAAGCGGTTATGGTCGTTCTGGTGGTGCGGCTCGATGTACGAGACGAAGAGGAAGAATGGGCGCCGGCCGCGCCCCAGCGCGCGCAGCCCCTCGAGTGCGAAGTCGGTCACCGCGTCCGCTCGATACCGCGAGGCAGGAAACTCGCGCGTGCGTCCGCGCCCATCGAACAGATGGCCTCCATAGCCGTGCGACGTGAACTCGAGCACGTCTGACGCGACCCAGAAGTCGCGATATCCGCCGCGCAGCCGCGGCGGAACGGCGCGCGTCTGGTAGTTCTGCGCCTTGCCGGTCGATGCCAGATGCCACTTGCCGACGTATCCGACGCCGTAGCCGGCCTCTGACAGACGGTGCGCCATGGTCCGTTCGCTCGTCGGCAGCGCGATGTCGTTGTGGAAGCAGCCCGTCTGCGTCGCCCACTTGCCCGTCTGGAGCGCCGCCCGCGCTGGTCCGCAGACAGGCTGGCACGTGAACGCGCGGTCGAAGCGTACCCCCTCGGAAGCGAGGCGATCAAGATTCGGAGTCACCGGCAGGCGTTGCCCATAGCAGCCCATGGTGTCGGGCCTCTGCTGGTCCGAGAACACGAACAGGACGTTCGGCCGATCGCTCATGACTCCTCCGCCGGCTCCTCGTGTAGCGCGCTGATTCGGTCGTCCTCTGCGTCCCACCGACACAGCGGCGGCTGGACTTCGCCGCGCTTCAGCCGCTTGAAGAATGAGGGCGATACCCGCTTCGGAAGCGTGAGTTCGCGGACGCCGTCGGCCGAGCAGCCGAGCAGCTTCGCGTAGCCGGTGTAGAAGCGCGGCTCGCCGATGATGCGCGAGCGAGCCGCGCCGGCCGCCTCGGGAATGGTCGGCGGCCGATCGAGCACCAGGAACGAATACGGCAGACGGCGCAGGTCGATCCCCATGCGCCGGCTGAAGCCGGCCCAGCCCGAGTCGGCCATGATGCCCGGCCGCGAGTCGGCGAAGCCGTGACACCAGTGCCGCTCGTTGCCCGCCGCCAGCATGCCGCAGCGCGCGTCGTGCGGGCACGGCGCCACGATCGCGAACTCGGCGCGCAGGCGCTCGCGCATGGCGATCAGATCGTGGCTGACCGAGTGCGTTCCGGGCTCGACCCACAACACGGCCGTGGCGCGACGAATGAGGCGCTCCAGCCGGTCCTGCTCATCGCCGGATAGCTCGTTGAGCACGTGGCTCAAGACGAGCACGCCGACGGGATCGGTTCCGTCCAGCCACGCGCGCGCCGCCGGCTCGACTCGAATGGTCGGATGCACGGCTAGCGCCGCTTCGCGGGCATAGTCCATCGCCAGTTCGGAGCGGTCCCATACGCGCAGCAGGCTCGTCCGGTCCGCGCCGAGGAAAGCGACAACCTGACGACCCGCGACGCCGCTGCCACACCCCCAGTCCAGCACCTCGTCGGAGCCGGGCCGCCAGCCGCGAGCCCGCAGCTCGGCCAGCACGGCGTCCCACTTCCAGGCGATGCGCTGGGCGTATGTGAAATCGTAATTGGCCAGGTCGGAGCGCGACCGCCAGTACGATCCGCACCCCGACGCGGCCTCGGCGAGGAAAGTCGCGCGCAGGCGCTCGAGCGTGGCCCAGTCGACGGTTTCCCAGGTCAGGTGCACGGCGTGAGCTCGAGTCCGAGTCGCCCGGCCAGCCGCTGTGCGCGGATGCCGTAGAAAGATGCGAGTGAACGGACTTCGCTCGCGCGCACCGCCCGATCACCCTCGCCGGCCCGACGGACGGCGGCGATCATCAGGTTCTTCGGCGTGTGCTCGGTCGCGACGAACTCGAACACCCGCGCGTCGTACCCCGCCCACTCGAGCAGGCCGGCGCGCAGGGCGTCGGTGACAAACTCCGCGTGCCGTTCGAGGAGGATGCCGTGGCGCAGCGCCGGCGCCAGGACGACCGGCGGACGAAGGCGCGGACGCAGCTCCTTGTGGCAGCACGGCGCGGCCAGGATCAGGGCGGCCCCGGCCTGGACACCCCGGGCGAGCGCGTCATCCGTCGCCGTGTCGCATGCGTGCAGCGCGATCAGCACGTCCACCTTCTCGATCGGCGCGCTCTCGATCGTGCCGGCCTCGAAACTCAGTCCGTCCAGCCCATTCTCCCGGGCCGCCCGATTCGCCGCATGAGCCAGATCCGGTCGGGCTTCCACGCCTCGCACCTCGCCCCCGCCCCAGCCCGAGCTCTTCAGGTGATCGTAAAGCGCGAACGTCAGGTAGCCCTTCCCTGCCCCCATGTCGACAACACGCAGCGGGCGCGGCCCGCCGGGCAGGTCCGCGAGCAGATGATCCACGATCTCGACGTACCGGCTGATCTGCCTGAACTTGCCGGCCATCTCGCGGCGCACCGTGCCGCGCGCGTCGGTCACGCCCAGCGCGCGCAGCCACGGCGCGGCCGGATCAACCCACTGCCGCTTGGCGCGGTCGTGCTCCAAGCTCGGCGGATGCTCGTGCGCGGGCGCACCCGTACGCAGCCGCGCGCGCCCTCCGGCGCGACGGCGGAGCTCGGCGGACAAGGCCGTCGTGTACAGGTGCGCATCGCGGAAGGCGGCCAGCAGCTCGCCAGCCGTGCGCATCCCGTCCTCGGGCGCCAGGTTCTTCGTCTCCTCGCGCGTGTCGTGCCGGTATACGAACGAAAGGTGCGGCCCCTCGCGCAGCGCCACGGGCCGCACGAAGACCGTGCGGGCCGCCGCGCCGTCAGCCCCGTCCGGGGCTCCGAACGTCAGCTTCACCAGCGTGCCGTCACGGACGGCGGTGGCGAGCAGCGACAGGAACTGGTCGTGGGCTGTTGTTGAAGTCATATCTCGTTCCGTCCGGCGAACCCAACCCACCCCGCCCTGCGGGCACCCCTCCCACGGAGGGGATCCAGACAGGGTCAATCCCCTCCTTGGAGGGTTCCGCGAAGCGGGGAGTGGGTGTCTCACCCCCCCAGCCGCACCAGCGCCTTGGGCGACTCGCGCCGCCGCACGTGCTCGAAGGCGGCGGCGATGTCCGCCAGCGGAAACGCGCGATTCATATCATACCACAGTCCCGCATCCAGCTTGCCTTGCAGCACGAACTCCGAGACCCGCTGGTGCGTTTCGGCCTCGTCGTAGCTCATCGCGTGCATCCGGAACGGCCCCCGCACCCGCGCGGGGTTGATCTGGATCCGGCCGTAGTCGTCGATGCCGTACGTCCCGTACACTCCCCCTGCCTTCAGGCCCGGCAGCACCTGGTCAGCCACGCCGCTGCGTCCGACGGAGTCGATGATGAAGTCGAACCCATCGCCGGACGCCGCGCGCACGGCGTCCGACAGGTCCGCGCGCCGGTAGTCGAAGTAGGCCGTCGTGAGGGCCTGAGCCGCGGCCGACTTCTCCATGCGGGCCGCGCCGACCATGGCCACCCGGGCGGCTCCGAGGTTGCGCGCGTGCGCGGCGAAGGACAGCCCGTTGCCGCCGGAGCCGACGACCAGCACCGCTGAGCCCGGGCCAATGCCCATGCGGAGCGCGGCGGACAGCGTCTCGCGCCACGTCGTGAACATCGGCGCCACGCGCGGGTCAACCGCTGCCGGCAGCACCTGATTCACGCGCTTGCCGCCCCACTCGGACGCCGGGCGCCCGTCGGCGCACATGGCCCAGTGATCCGTCGCCAGCCCCATCTCGGCGAAGCCGCCCCATGTGATCGACAGGTTCTGCTCCGGACACGGAGGGGTGCCCACGCGGGTGACGAGGTCGCCCACGCGAAAGTTGCGAACCTTGCTCCCGACGGCCGTCACGCGCCCCACGCTCTCGTGGCCGAGCACGGTAGGCAGCGGCGAGATCCAGGGGAACTCGCCGGCGATGATGTGCGAGTCCGTGCCGGTGCAGGTCGCGCCGTACAGGAGCTCGCAGCGCGCGTCGTACTCGCCCATGCGCGGCTCCGGGATGTCGCGGATGACGATCGACCCGAACTTCTCGATGACAGCGGCTTTCATGGGCATGTCTCCCGTCTACGCCCGCCCCGCGCCGCGATACCCGCGCGCGTTCGGCAGGAACCACCCGATCCCGAACGGCTCGTTGAACGGCCGGTACGGCACCTCGGCCGCGATCTCGTTGATCCGCCGCAGCACATCGGCCGGCAGCGGCCCCTTCTCCGCCGCCGCCACGTTCTGCTCGACCTCGGCCACGGACCGCGCGCCCATCAGCACGGTGTCCACATCCGGGTTCGACAGCACGAAGCGCAGCCCGAGCTCGGCCACCGTGACGCCGCACTCGTCGGCCAGCCGGTAGATCCGGCGGAACTGCTCGCGGCGCATCGGCGAAAGCCAGTACACGCCCGGGTCCTCGATCGCGTCGTATTTCCGCGCCAGCGCGCCCTGCTGGAGCGGCGAGCCGACCACCACGCCCATCTTCTGGCGCCGGGCGGCCGGAATCACGTGCGCGCCGGACTCCTGCCAGAGCATGCTGTAGTTGTAGGCCGTCAGCACCACGTCGAACCGGCCGGAGTTCACGAGGTAGGTCAGCTCGTGCACCGTCGTGCCCCCGAGCCCGATATGCCCGATCACGCCCTGCCGCTTGAGGTCGTGCAGAACGTCCAGCGCCGGCCCCTTCAGGTCGTGCCAGTCGGTCCACCAGTCGTACTGCCCGGGCCGGTCCGGCTCGTGAATCATCAGGATGTCGATCCGCTCGCGGCCGAGCAGTTTCAGACTGTTCTCGACCGAGGCCATCAGGCAGTCGCGGTCCTGCGGCTTGAACGGCTCCGGCTTGCCGCCAAGCTTAGTCGAAAGGATGATCGGCGCCGAAACGCCCGCGAGCGCCTTGCCGAGCACCTCCTCGCTGTTGCCGTAGCCGGGCGCGGTATCAATGTAGTTGACGCCGAGCTCGACGGCGCGGCGCACCGCCCGCTTCGCCTCCTCGAGCTCCGCCGCGAACGAGGCCACGAACAGGCCCCCGAGCGACAAGCGGCTGACCTTCAGTCCCGTCCGACCCAGCACAACCTGTTGCATGACTCCTCCTTGGATGCGAGGGCCTCCGCCCGACCGCCCACCGCGCCGCATCTTCTATCACAGCCCCTCCGATCGGCCAACGGTTGACATCGCCCGCGATCGGGAGAGAATGCCTCCCGTCGGGGATGTGGATGAGCTGATGATCTTCAACCGTGCGCTCACCAAGGCCGAGATCGCGAGAGTGCGAAAGGCTGTAGATGAAGGCGCGCGACCCGGCGGCGACTGATCGGGCCGATCAGCGCGGTCGTGACATGGAGCGAACCGCCCACGCAACGAAACCGGAGGAGCCACGAGAATTATGAGCCCGAAGAAGCCTGTAGCAGCCCGGCCGCCCGCCATCCCCACGCTCGTCGCCGCGCATGCGCGCCGGCCGGTGCGGATCGACGGCTCGCTGCGCGACCCCGTCTGGCGCGAGGCGCCGGCCCACGCCATGGCCCTGCCCGCCGACGTAGCCGCGAACGGGCGCACGGTCACAGAGGGCGGGCGCGTCCGCGCGGCGTGGGACAGCTGCTGGTTCTACCTCGGCGTGGACTTCGACGACTCCGATGTCGTCGCCGAGGGCCAGGCGGACGGCCTGCACCACTACGCGCTGGGTGACGTGGCCGAGCTGTTCCTGTGGCCGGAGGATCAGACCTGGTACTGGGAGATGTACGTCACGCCGGCGGCGCGGCAGACCACATTCTTCTTCCCCGGCGGCGGCCGCGGCAGCCTTCCGAGCTGCTTCAAGCGAGGCTTCCGGCTGAAGGTCGGGGCGAAGGTGGACGGCACGCTCAACCGCTGGACCGACCGCGACCGCGGCTGGACCGCGGAGATGGCCGTTCCGGTGAAGCACCTGACGGCCTACGGCGATGCGTGGGGCCCCGGCAGCCGCTGGCGCATCCTCGTCGGCCGCTACAACTACTCGCGCTACCTGCCTGCCAAGGAGTGCTCCTGCTATCCGCTCATCCCCAAGAGCAGCTTCCACCTGCGCGAGGCCTACGCGCGGATCGTCTTTGCAGAGTAGACTCGTCACCTGCGCCGGTGGCCCGCGACCTCCGGGCGCGGGAGGGCCCTGTCTGGCGCGCGTCATGTGACCACCCGCGCCCGTAGGTCGCGGGCCACCTTCTGGCGCTGGATTCGGGCAGCTGACCGGGGGCCAACCGGGATCATCCGCTCTACTCCAGCTCCCTCATCAGCCCCGCTGCATCGGTCACGGGCGCCCGGCAGGTTCGGTCGCGGCACACGTAGGCGGTGGGCTTTCCGTTCTCGACCCGCTTCCCTTCGAGCAGCGGCAGGCCGCCGTGTCCCTCTTCGGCGCCCACGACCACCTGGTTCGGCGCGTATCGCCCGAACGCGGCCGAAAGAAGCTCATCCGCTCCGCCGCCCTTCCCCTTGGCCGGCCACACCAGCGCGATCTCGGTCACCGGTCCCAGGTGGAAATCGAGCGCGGCCAGATAGCGAGCCGCGCCGGTCGGATGCTGCGCCATGATGTCGGCCGCGACCGTCAACACCTCGCGCGCGACCGCCTGGTACGGATCGTGCCCCGTGACGGCATGCAGCCGCAGCAGCCATTCGGCTGCCGATGACACCCCGCTCGGCACCGCGTCATCGAACCGATCGCGCGGCCGGACGATCAGCGTCTCGTGGTCCGTTCCCGTGTCGTAGAACGTCCGCTCGCGTTCATCCCAGAAGAGGCGGAGCGCGGCGTCGGCGAGCTGGCGCGACTCCGCCAGCCAGCCGGGCTCCAGCGTCGCCTCATACAGCCCCAGCAAGCCGCGCCCGACGAGGGCGTAATCCTCCAGATACCCGTTAAGCCGTGCGGCGCCCGCCTTCCAGGTCCGCTGCAGCCGATGGTCTACGATCATCCGACCGACCAGGAACCGCCCGCTCCGGCGCGCGGTCTCGAGGTAGTCCTCTCGGCCCAGCGCGCGTCCCGCCTCGGCGAACGCCGACAGGGCCAGCCCGTTCCAGCCGGCCAGGACCTTGTCGTCCCTCCCGGGCCGCACGCGCCGCTCGCGCACGGCAGCCAGCCGCCGCCGGGCCTCGGCCAGGCGCGCACTCAGCTCGTCCAGCCCTATCCCCAGCCGGGCTGCCGTGTCCGCCGGCTCCTGGGCCACGAACAGGATGCTGCGCCCCTCGAAGTTGGGCCCGGCGTCCAGCCCCCACGCGGCACGGGCGGCAGCCGCCAGATCCCGGTCGCCGATCGCCGCCTCGACCTCGTCGGCCGTCCACACGAAGAACTTGCCCTCCTCGCCCTCGGAGTCGGCGTCCTGGGCCGAGTAGAAGCCGCCGGACGGGTCGGTCATCTCGCGCGTGATGTAGTCCAGCGTCTCCTCGACCACCCGACGATATTCGGCATCGCCCGCTGCAAGCCAGCCGTGGAGGTAGAGCGAGGCGAGTTGGCCGTTGTCGTAGAGCATCTTCTCGAAGTGCGGCACCAGCCACTGCTCATCGACGGAGTACCGGTGAAAGCCGCCGCCGAGCCGATCGTAGATGCCGCCGCGAGCCATCCGCGTGAGCGTGCTCCGCACCATGTCGAGCGCAGCCGTATCGCCCGACCGCTTCCACGCCCGCAGCATGAACTCCCAGACCCCGGGTTGAGGGAACTTGGGCGCGCCGGCTGTCCCGCCGTGCTCTGCGTCGAAATGCCCCGCCACCGCCCGACGGGCGCGGTCGATCAGCCGGGGCCCCAGCGCGTTTGCCACCCGGGCCGGCGGCGCGCCGGCGTTGCGGATCACGGCCAGCAGTTCGCGGCCGGCTGACTCGATGTCGGCGCGGCGCGTCCGATACGCCTCGGCCAGATGCGTGAGGACGCGGGGAAATCCCGGCAGCCCGTGCCGGTCCTCGGGGGGGAAGTACGTGCCGCCGTAGAACGGGACGCCATCGGGGGTCAGAAAGACCGTCATCGGCCATCCGCCGCGGCCGGTCAGCGCCTGCACGGCGGTCATGTAGACATGATCCACGTCCGGGCGCTCCTCGCGATCCACCTTGATGCAGACGAAGTGCTCGTTCATCAGCGAGGCAATCGCCTCGTCTTCGAAGCACTCGCGCTCCATGACATGGCACCAGTGGCAGGCGGAGTAGCCGACGGACAGGAGGATGGGCTTGTCGCCCGCACGGGCCGCGGCGAACGCCTCGTCTCCCCACGGGAACCAGTCGACGGGGTTGTGCGCATGCTGGAGCAGGTAGGGGCTGCTCTCGCGGATCAGCCGGTTGGATCGTCGGGTGGCATTCATGGCGCCAGTTTACGCGCCCCCCGTCACCCCCGCGACACGGATCCGCCGGCAAGGCAAAGATCACTAAGTTGATCATTATTCCAAAGGGTTGCCATCCGGCGACGAGGGGAGTAGCATTTTCAAAATTCTCGCGCCGGTTCGTGCCGGCGCGGGGTGACATTGGATCTCCTCAACAAGAGGTGAGGCACATGACGGGCTCAATAGCGGCGGTGGGCGCGGGGCTGGTGGCGATTGGCGCAGGCTTGGGAATCGGGCTGCTGGCGGCGGCGGCCTTCCAAGGGATGTCCCGGCAGCCGGAGATCATTCCGAAGCTCCAGATCCAGATGCTGATCGCAGCCGCGCTGGTCGAAGGCGTCGCGCTGTTCTGCGCGGTCATCTGCTTCATCAGCAAGTAACTCAATTCCTGCCTGCGGAGCTCCGTCATGGCCAGCGAAACCGCTCCCTATCAGGCCGTCGAGGTGCAGCCGGCGCCGGGCCACGGCCCGGGCGCCGAGGCCCAGCCGGTGCGCATCGAGCCCCTCATGATGGCGCTCACGTGGGTGACGTTCGCCATCGTCGCCTTCATCCTGTACAAGGTCGCGTGGAAGCCCATCCTCGCCGGCTTGGACAAGCGGGAGAACGACATCCGGGAGGCGCTGCGCAACGCGGAGCGCGCCCGCGAGGAGCTGACCAAGGTGAAGGAGTCGAGCGCTCAGCTCCTCGCCGAAGCCCGGAGCCAGGCCCAGGAAACGGCCGCCGCGGCGCGCCAGGCGGCCGCCGAGGCGGCCGCCGGCATCCAAGCCGAGGCGCGGCAGGAAGCCCAGCGCCTGGTCGAAAGCGCGAAGGCGGAGATCGACTCGGCCACCAACCGCGCCCGCGAGACGCTCCGCCACGACGCGGCCGATCTGGCTGTCGGCATCGCCGCCCGCATTCTGCAGGAGCACATGGACGAGCCGAAGTCCCGCGCCATCGCGGACCGCCTCGTCCGGGAAGTCTAGCCGATGAGCCAAATCGACCGAACCGCCATCCGCTACGCCCGGGCGCTCTACCAGCTCGCCCAGGCGGAGGGACAGGCGGAGCGCGTCCGGGCGGACCTCGGCGACCTGTCCGCGCTGGTCCGGGGCTCCCCGGACCTGGCGCGGTTCATCTCCAGCCACTGGCTTCCGCCGGCCCAGCGGCGGGCGGCCCTCGCCCAGCTCTTCGAGTCGCGCGCGGCCCCGCTCACCTTTCGCTTCCTGCTGCTGCTCGAGCACAAGCGCCGGACGGCGCGCCTGCCCGACATCTGCCGCGCCTACGACGCCATCTGCGACACCGAGGCCGGCGTGCTCAAGGCGCGCATCACGGGCGCGCAGCCGCTCCCGGCGGATCAGTTCGACGCGATCCGCCAGCGCCTCGAGCGCCGGCTCGGCCAGCGCGTGCAGGCGGAATCGGCCGTGGACCCGTCGCTGATCGGCGGGTTCCGGATCCAGGTCGGCGACGCCCTGCTCGACTTCAGCATCGCCGCGCAGCTGAACCTTCTCAGGAAATGCATGCTTCACACGTGAACGGAAATCGGAACCGATGAGCATTGACCTCAAGCCGGAAGAAATCACCGCGATCTTGCGCCAGGAGCTCGCTGGCTTCGCCCTCGGCCCCGACACCGCCGAGACCGGCGTCGTGCTGAACGTGGGCGACGGCATCGCGCACGTCCACGGCCTCGGCCACGTCATGGCCAGCGAGCTGGTGGAGTTCGCCAACGGCGTCCGCGGCCTCGTGCTGAACCTCGAGACCGACAACGTCGGCGTGGCCATCCTGGGCGACGACGTCGGCATCCGCGAGGGCGATGAGGTCCGCAAGACCGGCCAGATCGCGTCCGTGCCGGTCGGCCCGGCGCTCGTGGGCCGAATCGTGGACGCCCTCGGGGCCCCGATCGACGGAGCCGGCCCGATCCGGACCGAGGAAAACCGGGTCATCGAGCGCAAGGCGCCGGGAATCATCGACCGGCAGAACGTCCGCGAGCCGCTGCAGACCGGCATCAAGGTCATCGACGCACTCACCCCCATCGGCCGCGGCCAGCGCGAGCTGATCATCGGCGATCGCAAGACGGGCAAGACCACCCTGGCGGTCGACACGATCATCAACCAGCGCGGCGAAGGCGTGCACTGCTTCTACGTGGCGGTCGGGCAGAAGCGCTCCACCGTCATGCAGATCGCCGAGACGCTCGGCAAGTACGGGGCGATGGACTACACGACCATCATCGCCGCCACGGCTTCGGACCCGGCCCCGCTGCAGTTTCTGGCCCCCTACTCCGGCTGCGCCATGGCCGAGTTCTACCGGGACAGCCGGCAGCACGCGCTGATCGTCTTCGACGACCTGACCAAGCACGCGCAGGCCTACCGGCAGCTCTCGCTCCTCCTGCGCCGCCCGCCGGGCCGCGAGGCGTTCCCGGGCGACATCTTCTACCTGCACAGCCGCCTGCTCGAGCGCGCCGCCAAGCTCAGCGACGCCCGCGGCGGCGGGAGCCTCACGGCCCTGCCCATCGTCGAGACGCAGGCGAACGACATCTCCGCCTACATCCCGACCAACGTGATCTCGATCACGGACGGGCAGATTTTCCTGGAGTCGGACCTGTTCAACGCCGGCCAGCGCCCGGCCGTGAACCCCGGCATCTCGGTCTCGCGCGTTGGCGGCGACGCGCAGATCAAGGCGATGAAGCAGACGGCCGGCTCGCTGCGCCTCGACCTCGCCCAGTTCCGCGAGCTGGCCGCGTTCGCCCAGTTCGCGTCCGACATGGACGTGTCCACGCGCCGCCAGCTGGACCTCGGGTACCGCCTGATGGAGATCATGAAGCAGGGCGTGCACGAGGTGATGCCCGTGGCCCGCCAGGTGGCCGCCATCTACGCCGGCGTCAGCCGCCGGCTGGACGACGTCCCCGTGGCGCGCATCCGCGAGTTCGAGGCCGCCCTCGGCCGGGCGCTCGACACCACCCACGCGGACTTCGTGCGCCGCCTGGTCGAAACCAAGACGCTATCCGACGATCTGAAGAAGACGCTCGACGGCGTGATCGACGACGTGAAGCAGATGTTCAAGGCCTGACGATGCCGAGCCTCAAGGAGTACAACAAGAAGCTGCTCAGCCTCCGGAACACGCGGAAGACGACCAAGACCATGAAGATGGTCTCGGCCACCAAGTTCCACCGCGCGCTCGAGGCATTCCGGTGCGGCCGCGACTACGCGGCCGCCCTGGAGGGCATGCTCGCCAGCGCGCAGCGCCGGATCGAGGCGGACGCCCATCCGCTGCTCGCCCCGCGGCCCCGCGCCACGCGCGCGCTGGTGCTGGTCATCACGTCCGACCGCGGCCTGTGCGGCGCCTTCAACAACAACGTGCACCGGCACCTGACCGCATGGGTCGCGGAGCAGGCGGCCCGGTATCCGGCCGTCGATCTGTCCTGCTGCAGCCGCCGGGCCACGATGCACTTCCGGAACTACGCGCACCTGCGGAAGTCGTTCGAGGGAGTCACCGCCCACCCCGGTCTCGAAGGCGCCCAGCGGCTGGCCGCGGATGTGACCGCCCTCTTCCTCGAGCGACCCCACTACGTCATCTACGTGGCCGTCAACCAGTTCATCAACCCGCTGTCCCAGAAGCCCTCGGTCCAGCAGCTGCTGCCGGTACACGCCGATCCCGCAGCCGCCGCCGACGACGCCGCGAACGTGATCACCGAGCCCGACGGCCCCCCGCTTCTGGAGGCGCTGGCGGGGCAGGTCGTGCAGGCGCGCCTCTTCCGGGCGCTGCTCGAGAACGCCGCCGGCGAGCATGCGGCGCGAATGACGGCCATGGACAGCGCCACGAACAATGCGGACAAGATGATCCGGCACTACACGCTGCTCCGAAACCGGGCGCGGCAGGCCGGCATCACCCGGGAAATGATCGAAATCGTCACCGGAGCACAGGCGCTCGAGTAGCGCCGGACGCCCGGGGACGGACCCAGCGAGCAGGAGACAGCGAATGTCAACATCGACGGCAGTCAACAACGGCCGCGTCGCCCAGGTTCTGGGAGCGGTCGTGGACGTGGAGTTCCCCCCGGGCAATCTGCCCCCCATCTACACGGCGCTTCAGGCGACCAACTCGTTCATCGACGAGCGGCCGTGGAACCTCACGCTTGAGGTGGCGCAGCACCTCGGCGACAACATGGTCCGCACGATCGCCATGAACACGACGGACGGCCTCGTCCGCGGCATGGAGGTCAAGAATACCGGCGAGGAGATCACGATGCCCGTCGGCGAGGGCACGCTCGGCCGCGTCATGAACCTGCTCGGGGAGCCGGTCGACGAGGCCGGCCCCATCCCGTGCGTCCGCCGCATGCCCATCCACCGCGAACCGCCGTCCTACGAGGAGCAGTCCACGCGCGACGTGATCCTGGAAACCGGCATCAAGGTCGTCGACCTCCTGGCCCCCTACAAGAAGGGCGGCAAGATCGGCCTCTTCGGCGGCGCCGGCGTGGGCAAAACCGTGCTGATCGAGGAGCTGATCCACAACATCGCCACCGAGCACGGCGGCTACTCGGTCTTCGCCGGCGTCGGCGAGCGCACCCGCGAGGGCACCCAGCTCTACCATGAGATGAAGGAGTCGGGCGTGCTCAGCAAGACGTCCCTCATCTACGGCCAGATGAACGAGCCGCCGGGCGCGCGCTCCCGCGTCGCGCTCTCGGCCCTGACTGTCGCCGAGTACTTCCGCGACGACATGAAGCAGGACGTGCTGCTGTTCATCGACAACATCTTCCGCTTCACCCAGGCCGGCTCGGAGGTGTCCGTGCTGCTCGGGCGCATCCCGTCGGCCGTGGGCTACCAGCCCACCCTCGGGACCGACATGGGCGAGCTTCAGGAGCGCATCACGTCGACGAAGCACGGCTCCATCACGTCGATCCAGGCGATCTACGTGCCGGCGGACGACTACACCGACCCCGCCCCGGCCACGACGTTCGCCCACCTCGACGCGACGACCGAGCTCTCGCGCGCGATCGTGGAGCTCGGCATCTACCCGGCCGTGGACCCGCTGACCTCCTCCTCCTCGATCCTCGCGCCCGAGATCGTCGGCGCCGAGCACTACGGGGTGGCCCGCGGGGTCAAGGAGATCCTCCAGCGGTACAAGGAGCTCCAGGACATCATCGCCATTCTCGGCATCGACGAACTCTCCGAGCAGGACCGCCTGATCGTCGCCCGGGCGCGGAAGATCCAGAAGTTCCTGTCTCAGCCGTTCAACGTGGCCGCGCAGTTCACGGGCCGCAGCGGCGTCTCCGTGAAGCTGGCGGACACGATCCGCTCGTTCAAGGAGATCCTCGACGGCCGGCACGACGATATCCCCGAGCAGGCATTCTACATGGCCGGCACGATCGAAGACGTGGTGAAGCGCGCCGCGAAGCTGGCGGAGTAGACCCCGATGACCCCGTTCGCCGCCACGATCCTGACGCCCGACTCGAAGGTGTTCGACGGCCGGCTCACGGCCATCTACGCGCCCGGCCTGGACGGCCGCTTCGGCGTCCTCGCGCGGCACACGCCCATGATCGCCGCGCTCGGCCCGGGCCCGCTGCGGATCGACCGGGAGAGCGGCGAGACCGAGCACTTCACGATCACCGGCGGCATGCTCGAAGTCCGGCGCGACCGCGTCGTTGTCCTCGCCGGCCGCGTCATCCGCGGCCAGGCCGTGTAGCATGGCGGCTGGCGAGTGCCCATCGTTGGCCCTGCCGCGGTGCCGGCGCGATGATGGCCGCTGCTGGTATACACGCCTCCGAAGGGAGCAGGGAAAGCGCACGGGGGCCGCAGATGCGCTCCAACCGCGACCGTGGTTACCAGAACCGATGAAGGCACAGCCAGAACAGACGGGGTCGCATTCGACGGATCCGGAGGCGGCGGCCGATCGCCTGCGCACGTTGAGCATACTTGCGGAAGCGCTCGAGAGCGCCCCGGATGCCATCTGCCTATCGACGCCGCAAGGGCGGCACTACTACCAGAACAGGGCGTTCACCGACCTCTTTGGCGTCGTCGGGGAGAATCCTCCCGCCACCTTGTACTGTGATGGAGAGGTGGGCCGGAAGGTATTCACAACCATCATGGCCGGCGGAACATGGACCGGTGAAGTTGCCATGTACGCCAGGGATCGGCGCATCCTGAATGTCCGGGTCAGGGCCTACGCCAGCGCGGATGAGCGCGGGGCGATCACGGCTCTCGTCTGCCTCCACACCGACATTACCGATCGGAAGCGGGCCGATGAGGCGATCGGGGAGACCGAAGAGCGGCTGCGCGCCATGAGCGACAATCTGCCCGGCGGGCTCGTCTACCAGGTCGACACGGGCCGCGACGGCACGGAGCGCCGGTTCACCTACATCAGCAACGGCGTCCAGGAACTGCACGAGGTCTCGGCCGCCGCGGTGCTCGGCGATGCGATGCGCATCTACTCACAAGTGAACGAGGAGGACCGCCGGCTGGTGACGGAGCGCGAAGCGCAGGCGACGAAGACCCTGACGCCGTTCAGCGTCGAGGTCCGCGTCACGCTCCCGTCCGGAAAGATGCGCTGGCGGATCTTCGCCTCGGCGCCCCGGCGGCTGCCCGACGGGCGGCTGATCTGGGATGGCGTCGAACTGGATATAACCGACCGCAAGACCGTTGAGCAGCGCGCCCGCTCCACGATCGCATCGTCTCCAGTCGGGATGCATTTCTACCGGCTGGAGCCAGACAACCAGCTGGTGTTCATCGGCGCGAACCCGGCCGCGGACAGGCTGCTGGGCGTCGAGAATGCGCAGTTCGTCGGCAAGACGATCGAAGCGGCCTTCCCTCCGCTGGCCGCCACCGAGATTCCGGACCGGTACCGCCGTGTCGCGGCCACCGGGGAGAAGTGGGAAGCGGATGAGATTGTCTACGAGCACAGCCAGATAAAGGGAGCCTACAGCGTCATTGCCTTCCAGATTGAGCCGCGGCACATGGCGGCCATGTTCTTCGACGTCACCGACCGCAAGCTGGCGGAGGAGACGCAGCGGCGGATCGGGATTCTTGAGGGGCTCGGGACGGTCGCCGGCGGCATCGCCCATGACTTCAACAATCTGCTCACCGGCGTGTTCGGCCATATCGAGCTGGCGCAGGTTGAACTGCCTCCCGACCATCCGGCCATGGCCTCTCTGCGGGCTGCCCATCAGGCGCTGGATACCGCCCGGCGGCTCACCGCCCGTCTGCTAACCTTTGCCAAGGGCGGCAGCCCCGTCCTGGAGGCCGTTGACCTTCGACAGGGCATCGCCGACACGGTTCGGTTCCACTTGGCCGGCAGCAATGTGGCGGTGCAGTTCGACATCGCCGAGGACCTGTGGCCAGCCAAGGCCGACAAGGGTCAGATCAGCGAAGTGATCGCCAACCTGACCCTCAACGCGAAGGAGGCCATGCCGAACGGCGGCACACTCCACGTTCAGGCCCGGAACGTCTCCGGCGGCGGGGAAGCGGCCGCCCCGGCACCGCCGCATGGGGACTGCGTTCGACTGACCTTCAGGGATGAAGGGATCGGTATCCCGGCGGGAATGATCGGCAAGATCTTCGACCCGTATTTCACGACGAAGAAGGCGGGCAGCGGGCTGGGCCTTGCGGTTGTCCACGGCATCGTCAGCAAGCACCACGGTCACGTGGCGGTCGACTCCCTGCCGGACGTCGGGTCAACGTTCACCGTGCTCCTGCCGGCGGACACGGCGAACCGTCTGCGGCCTAAAGCCGGGCGATCGCCGACGCCCGAGGCGCCGCGCCGCACCTCCGGGCGTGTGCTGCTCATGGACGACGACGAGGTGATTCGGGGCACCACGTCCTGCATGCTGGAGCGGCTGGGGCATACGGTTGAAACCGTCCGCGACGGGAGAGAGGCTGTTGCGAGGTACGCGGCGGCCATGCGGAGCGGGAAGCCGTTCGACGCGACGATCATGGACTTGACGATTCCCGGCGGGATCGGCGGGAAGGAAGCCATCGTGGAACTGCTGGCGCTGGACCCCGCGGCCAGGGTGATCGTGGCCAGCGGCTACTCGTCCGATCCCGTGCTTTCGGAGTTCGCCGGGCACGGGTTCTGCGGACGCCTCGCCAAGCCGTTCAACTTGCAGGAGCTCGACGAGGCGGTATCGCTCGCCATAAAGCAGTCCTGACCGCGAGCCAGCGGCTCCCAAGGCCCACACGAGGAGAACCCGATGAACGAGCGCCCAACGCACACGCTCCACCGTGAGATCCCGATGGAAGACGGATTCGACGTGCTGGTGGCGGGAGGCGGTCCAGCCGGCTGTGCCGCGGCGATCTGTGCCGCGCGGCTGGGCGCGAAAGTACTGCTGGTCGAGGCAACCGGCTGCCTGGGCGGCATGGGAACATCCGGCTTGGTCACGGCCTTCGACCCCATGGCGGATGGCGAGAAGAGCCTGGTCGGCGGCCTGATGCGCGAGATCGTCGAAACCCTCTACGCGCGGGGTGAGCTGGCGCCGCACGTGACGCCGGACTACTGGCGCACGCGGTATCACTGCTGGACGCCCTTCCGCGTGGAAGGGCTCAAGCTGCTCCTCGATGAGTTGGCGGCCGGAGCCGGCGTTGAAGTCCGCCTCTTCACGACGGTCATCGAAGCCGACGCGGCCTCGCAGTCCGTAAACGGCGTCATCGTCCACAGTATCGAGGGGCTTCGCTGCATTCGGGCCAAGGCGTTCGTGGACTGTACGGGCGACGCCGTGCTCGCCGAACGGTGCGGCGTGGAGTGCCGCACGAACGCGGAGTTCATGCCGGGCACGCTGTGTTCGCTTCATGCCGGCATCGACTGGGATCGAATGCAGAAAGTAAACCAGTGGGAGCTGCTTGAGCAGGCCGTCACGGACGGCCACTTCACGCAGCCCGACCGGCACCTGCCCGGCATGTGGCAGGTGGGCCGGACGCTGGGCTACTTGAATGGCGGGCACCTGTTCGGCAAGGACGCGCTGACCTGCAGGGGCCGCAGCGACGGCATGGCGCAGGGACGGAGGCTGGTCCGGGAATACGTCGCCTTCTACCGCCAGTATGTGGACGGCTGTCAGGACATGGAGCTGGTCGCAACGGCACCGCTCATGGGCGTGCGGGAGACGCGACGCATAGTCGGCGAATACGAGCTGACCTTCGCCGACTATGTTGCCCGCCGCCACTTCCCGGATCAGATCGGCGTCTTCAACAAGTTCGTCGATATTCATGTTCGGGACTGCTCCGACCAGGAGTACCGGCGCTTTCTGAAGGAGATGCGTGAGGTCGGGCGCCTGGGAGTGGGCGAATCGTTCGGGCTCCCCTACGGCATCATCGTCCCCAGGGGATGGCGTAATCTCTGGGTCGCCGGCCGGTGCAACTCGTCGGACATCCGCGTGCATGGATCCATCCGGGTCATGCCGGCGGCCGCCATGATGGGTCAGGCCGCCGGAACGGCCGCCGTGCAGTCGATCCGGACCGCCCGTCCTGCCTTCGCCATCGACACCGGGGAGCTGGTTCGAACGCTGCGGCAGCAAGGAGCGTATCTGCCGCAAGACGAGACGCCTTCTGATGCCGTTCATCGGTCCGCCACATAAGGAACCATGCCCGCATGAAGAAGATCATCTCGCTGGCCATCGTCACCGCGCTCGCGGGGCAGACCGCTTTCGCTGCGCTCGAGATCCTCACCGAGGTGCCGGCTCCGCCTCCCATCCCGACAGGTGAGCACGCCTGCCTCCCGCAACGACACGACTACCAGAAGCAGCTCCGCGGCTTCATGGCCACGCTGAAGGAGGCCGACTTCCGGCCCGTCACCAATGATCTGGTCGTCGTCCCGACCAACACCCCGCCGGGCGCCAGCGCGGACGACCAGTTCCGCACGTGGCTCCTTTCGGTCTCCCCGCCCGCGGTAGGCCATAAGCGCAATTTCAGCTCCGTCCGGGTACACCCGGCGCTCTTCACGATCCCCGTCATCGAGGGAGCAACCGCAATCCTGCGGCCGCCCGCCCACGCCGAGCCGCTCGTCGATCTCGCAGACTGGCACTACGCGGGGAATCCCCATGACAACTTGCGCGCGCTCCGCCTGCGCGCATTCGTGCTCAGCGCGCTCGACATGATCATGCTCGATGAACTGCTGGAGACGGGCGCCGAGCAGGCGAAGCCCAACCAGGACCAGCTCGCCGGTGCGATCCTCCGCTTTGCCTACGTCTACCCCGGCTTTTGCGACGTTGTCACCGCGAAGGTGCGCGAGGCGTATCTCGCCGGTCTCAGGAAGCTCGTCCGCCGCGCGCTCGACCACGGCCCGAAGGAGCTACCCAAGACGCTCGGCCTGTTCACGATCGGCACGCCCGCGCTCGCCCTCGCCTCCCAGGTGCTCAACGACGCGGCGATCACGACGGAAGCCGAAGGCTACGCGCGGCTGGTGTTCACCGACCCGCGTTTCTTCCGCGCGGCCGGCTATTTCCCGCATGGCGGATCGCTCGACAGCTTCAACGGCATATCGCTTCAGTACGCGCTCTGGGGCGCAAGCGCGGCCGCCTGGCCCTTCGCGCGCGACGCGATGACGCAGGCGTGCCGCCTCCGCGCGCACCTCACGCTGCCCGAGCCCGACGGCTACCAGTTGGGTCCCAGCCACATGGGCTCGCTGACGTCGGCCGACTCCGTCCACGACCAATGGAACTGGCCCGCTCGCGCGTGGGCAGCGGCCCTCCTCACCGATGAAGCGGCATGCCTGACGACCATGCCCGACGAGGCCACCATCCGAAACGGTCCGGCCGTCGCGGTTTCATCCGTCAACGGGGGGATCCACGAGATGTCATGGACTCCAGGCGGCCTCGACCCCAAGCCGTGGGCTCTGCTTTCGGGTGTGCTGGCCAATGTCGGCTATCGGTACTACCCGCGTGGCTATTACGCCCGCCGCGCCGCGCTCGAAAAGACGGATCTCGCCAAGCTCCCCGTCCTGCGCGAGGGGAGCTTCGTCCGTCGGTTCGCCGATGAGTTCCTCGTTGCGAAGACTCCCACCCACGCGCTGATCATCCACACGGGGCCGATCACCAATCCGGCCGACCCCCATGCGGGACTGGGCTTCGGTGGTGGCGCCATCTCGGCGTTCTGGACCAGACCGACCGGCGCAGTCATTCTCGGCCGCGGCATCGGCGCGTGGGCGCCGGGCTACAAGACGATGTTTGGAGCGTGGCGCTCGCTCCCGACTCACGCCGTCTCCGGCATCACCGCCACAGGCAAGGGGTTCACCTCCGCGCACATCGCCACGCCCGAAACGACCTTCGACGTCAGCGATACGCGCTACACCGTCATCGCGCACGGACTGATCCCAGCATCGCGCCAGGCCGAGACGCTCTTCACGGGCACGCTCGACTACAGCCGCCGGTTCGAGGCCCTCGCCACCGGCGTGCGCATCGCCACAACTCTCAAGGCCGACAGTCCGGACGCGATCGCCGAGCTGTACGAAGTCCTTCCCGTCTACCTCCGCGATGCCGTCGCGCAGCCCATGGCCGAGCCCACCACCATCGAATTCCGGGTGGACGGGAAGTGGGCGCCCGCAGTCGAGACGCTGACTGCGAACGTGACGGCCGCGCGCCTCCGGCGCTTCGACGGCGCGGTCGATGTGATCTTCGACAAGCCAGCACGCGTGAAGCTGGCGCCCGCATGGACCGATTCGTACATGAGCCACGCGTCATGCCGTAACATCCTGATCGACATGCTCGGGAGCAGCGGGGCTCCAGCGCCGATCAAAGGAGTCCTTGGTGTTTCATATCGGATCGAACCGTCTTCGAGATGAGGCGACGCAGTGGACCCAGCCGGAGCGAGCCGAATGCCGATTCCCTCCGAGGTGGCCCGCGACCTCCCGGTGCGGGCAGGCGCCGGCTTCGCGCGGGCCAAGCACTCGCCCGCGCCCGGAGGTCGCGGGCCACCGTTCCGTGATTGCCGCCAGATGCACTGTAGAGACCAGTTCGCTCTGGTCTTCGCCGTGTCTGTTGCCGGGCGAAGACGCGGAAGTGCACAACCAGCTGAGCTAACCCATCAGGAGAGCACGTATGACGTTACAAGGACCCGATCCCATGCCGGCGTGGTTACGCCCTATTCGCGTGCCCGCGCACATCGAGGTCACGCACGCCGATCCGCCATTTGCCCTCGCGGGCCAAACGTCAACGTGGCGGCTGTGCTTCGTCCTGTCCGAGAGCGTGCCGGCTGGTTCATCCCTCAAGCTGCAGGTGGCCGGGGGGCGGAACAACCGCGGATTCTTCGTCTGCGCGGCTCCTGTCGTCGGTCTTAGCGACGGGACGCTGCTGCCCGTGACGCTGGAAGATGGCGGCGCCACCTATGTCCTCTCCGTGCCACGGGCCGGTTTGAAGGCAGGTGATGCGCTGACGGTGACCCTGGCAGCATGTGCAGCGCCGAAGCTCCGACAGTTGAACAAGTTCTTCATCCTCTACGTCGCGCCGGCCGAAGGACCGGGGCCGCACACGCCCCGGTGGGCCGGGGGAGGCGTATGGGCCGAGGGATCGCCCAATCGCATCGTCGCCGCATGCACGATGCACGTGCTCGGGGGAGTGACTCACCACCTGCGCGCCTACGCGCCATCGCACGCCGTGCCGGGCGAACGCGTCGGCATCCTCGTTCGGCCGGAGGACGAGTTCGGCAATCTCTCGCACGAGAAGCCGGGCCGCCTGTCGGTGTTCCTCGGCGCGACGGAACAGCCCGTTGTGGCGGAGGCCGTTGAGCAGTCGGCATGCCGTTGCGTCCGGGTCGCGCTTCCGGGTGCGGGGGCGCAGCGTCTGCGCGTGCTGGACCGGGATTCGGGGCGGGAAGCCACGACGAACCCCATCATCTGCGGCGGCATGAGTGTCTGGTGGGGCATGATACACGGCCACACGGAGATGTCTGACGGAACGGGTTCACTTGAGTGGTATTTCCATCAGCTGAGGAACGAGTTGGCGCTTGATTTCGCCGCCTCCAGCGATCACGACCACAGGTGGGAGACCTCGGACGCGTTCTGGAGGACCACGTGCGAGACCGTGCGGCGATGGAATCAGCCGGGGCGGTTCGCCGCCTTTCTGGGGTATGAGTGGGCCAAGTGGCGCCGCAACGGGGACGGCGATCGGAACGTCTACTACCTGGCCGACGACCGCCCTATGTATCGCTCGGACGACGGCGAGAATCCGTCTCCGCCCGACCTGTTCGGCGCGCTCGTGCGGAATCGGGAGACGGCCATCGTCATTCCTCATCATACCGGCCACGGCGGCAACTTCTGCGACTGGAAGGACCACGACGCCTCACGTGAGCGCCTCGTGGAGATCCACCAGGTGCGCGGAAGCTACGAATGCTCCGAGGCCGACGGCAATCCCGTTCCCGAGCGCGGCGGAGGCGTGGAGCCGTTCGCGCGCGGCTATGTTCGCGACGCGCTGGCTCTCGGCTGGCGTGTCGGGTTCACGGCGGGCGGCGACGATCATATTGGTCAGTGGGGCAGCGAAACCAAGGTCGACTCCCACTACAAGCAGGGCCTGATGTGCGTCGAAGCCCCGGAGCGTTCGCGCGAATCCATCTTTGCCGCCATGTACAACCGGCGTGTGGTGGCCACCACGGGAGCCCGGATGCTCCTCTCATACCGTGTGAATGGCTTCCCGATGGGTTCCGAGCTGTCTCTAAGGTCGACTCCCGAACTGGAGACTGCCCGGAGACTGACCGTCGAGTTCCATGGAACGGGAGCGGTAGCCCGCGTCGACATCATCCGGAACAACATCGTCGCGCACACCGTGTCGGGCTCGGAAGAGCCGGATGTCGTGCTCTCATGGGAGGACCGGACCCCCATGGCAGCGATCTGGCTGCCGGCGGCGCGGCATTGCTCGAACCCCTTTGCCTTCTACTACGTCCGCGTGGAACAGCGGGACGGCGAAGTGGCCTGGGCCAGTCCGATTTGGATTGACCCGTGACGCACGGATGCAGTCCCGTGGGCCGCGTTCGATACAGGCGCCAGACATCAGCCGATACGGCCGAAGACCGCATGCGGAGCGCCCATCACACATCAGTGCTGGAACTGCTCCCACGCCACGAGCCTATCTAGTCAGCGCGAACTGCTGACTGACGGAGGTGAGGGCGCCATCGGGTCGATATCGGTCGGCTCGCATCGCGACGCGACGATCGCTAGGATGTCGCTGACATGAGTCTCATCCGATTCCAGAACGTCACCAAGCGCTATGAGGGCCGGCTGGTCCTGAGGGACGTGTTCTTCCGGCTGTCGGAAGGGGAGAAGATCGGGCTCATCGGGAAGAACGGGACCGGAAAGACGACCGTGCTGCGGCTCATGCTCGGGCAGGAGCCGCCGACCGAGGGCACGGTCGATATCAGCCCGGGCGTCTCGATCGGCTACTTCTCGCAGTTCTCGGAGCTCACGGAGGACCTGACGATCGTCCAGATCCTGGAGGGGTGCTTCGCGGATATCCGGGAGATCGAGGAGGAGCTCACGCGCATCGACGACCTGCTGGCCGCCACCCGCGACGAAAGGGAGCGGAAGCGCGCGATCGATCGCCAGGCGACGCTCCTCGACGACATGGAGCGCCGGGACGGGTGGAACTGGCAGAACGAGGTCGATACCGTCCTGACCAAGCTCGGTTTCAGCGATGCCCACCGCCACATGCCCGTGGCCCAGCTCTCGGGGGGATGGCGCAACCGCGCGGCGCTGGCGAAGATCCTGCTCGAGTCGCCGGCCGTTCTCCTCATGGACGAGCCCACCAACTACCTCGATGTGGACGGGCTGGCGTGGATCGAGAACTGGTTCCGGAAGCACCGCGGCGCCCTGGTGCTCGTGTCGCACGACCGGCAGTTCCTGAATGCGGTGGTCGGCAAGATCGTCGAGATCGAAAACTACCACTTCCAGGTCTATGAGGGCGACTTCACCTACTATGTGCGCGAGAAGGGCACCCGGATCCGCCTGCTTGAGAACCAGTTCGAGCACGAGGAGGAGCTGCTGGCGCTCGAGTCGGAGGCGATCGCCGAGCGGCGCGCCGAGGCCAAGGATCCATCGCGCGCACTCCAGCGCCGGCTGGCCAACATCAAGAAGCGCGTCGCCCCGCGCCCCGCGGAGAAGATCATCACCGACCTCTACCAGGGGCTCGTCGTCAAGCCAGCGGTCTGCCAGGCGGCCGAGCTGTCAGTCGAGCTGGGTGGTCGGGTGCTGTTTCGCGACGTCTCCTTCGAAATCGGCCGGGGCGAGCGGATGGCGATCGTCGGGCCGAACGGATGCGGCAAGACGACCCTCGTGCGCGCTCTCGTGGGAGACGTACCCCTCGGCACGGGCACGGTAAAATGGTGCGGATGCGGGCCGTCCGCGGCGTACAGCTACTACAACCGGGTATTCGAGACCCTGGACGCGGGCGACACCGTCACCCACGCAGTCAACGTCGCCCCCTTGGCCTTCCTCGCACCGCGGAAGACCGTGAACCGGTTCCTCTCGCTGCTCCAGTTCTCCGAGATGGACATCCGACAGCGGATCGGGACGCTGTCGGGCGGGCAGAAGGCGCGTGTCGCGCTTGCGCTGTGCCTACTCTCCGGCGCGCCCTGCGTCGTCCTCGACGAGCCGACGAACTACCTGGACCTGACCAGCACCCAGGTCATGGAAAGCGCCCTGGCGTACTTCCCGGGCGCGGTCATCGTCATCAGCCACGACCGGTTCTTCATCGACAAGGTGGCCACGCGCCTGCTCGTCTTCAAAGGCGGCGGTGCGGTCCAATCCGTCCGGGGAAACTGGACTATCTGGCAAGGGTCGCCGGAATGAGGCGCGAGCCCCGGGCTGAACGTGGCCGCAGCCCATGGGTACGAGGCAAGCGGTGCGGCGCACATGATTCAGCAGTATCGAGCGGTCATTGGAACTGGAAGGCGTGAACGAGGAGGCCCGTGACCCTGATGCATGAAGGAAGTCTGGCGTCCGCACTGGACGCTCTCAACGATGCGTTGCTCCGAGGCCTGAAGCTCCCGCATGCCGAGCGGGACAAGGGGGAGGATGGAGATGTGAGGAGCCATCGACGGCTTGCGGCACTTGCGGCCAGCCTTCTGACGGTGCTCAACGCTCAGGCGACGATGACGCTCGATGGATCAGTCGCGCCTGTCGCCGGAGTCACGCCCATCATTGACCGCCCCACGACGAACTACCACGTGCTGCGAGCCGGGAAGGCGCCCGCAATTGACGGCGAGACAGACGAGTGGAGAGAGGTGCCGGCCACGGTCCTCAACGCACAGGCCCAAGCCAAGGGCAAGTGGGACGGGCCGGCCGACCTCAGCGGATCGCTGCGCCTGCTGTGGGACGAGGAGTCGCTCTATTTCTGCCTGGAGGTCCGCGATGACGTGCATACCGCCAGAGCGCCGGGGCCCAAGCAGTTCCCTTGGGACGCGGACGGCTGGTGGGCGAACGACAGCTTCCAGTGCACGTTCGACGCCTACATGAACGGCCCGGCCGCCAGCTATGGCGGCGGTTTCGCCAAGGACGGGTATGACGAGGACGAGCTGACCTTCTGCGTCTCGGACTCGACGAACGGACCGGTCATGGTGAGCCCCCGCCAACGGGGGGACACGCGGGACAACGAGCGCGTCCTGCCCGGATTTGACCTGCGGATGTCCGTGCGCCCCGACGGCACGCGCGTCTATGAATGGGCGATGCCCTGGTCGCGGCTCGAGCCTGTGTCGCCGTGGATTCTGGGGCGCTGCGGGTTCTCCTTCGCCCTGAACGACAACGACGGCAAGGGCTTCGAGGGCGGCCTCCTGTGGACCCGCGGCGTCACGTTCGGGCAGGACGCATCCCAGCTGGGGCAGCTCGTCTTCGACCAGGCCGCGGGAACGCGCGGAGCCATGCTGCCGCTTCGCCCGGAGCCCGCGCTCTTAGCCGCCACGAACAGCAGCCGTTGGCTGAACCTGGAGGGAGTGGAACCGCATGACACGGCCCGCCTTCTCGTGCGGCCGGCCAAGCCGGGCGCGGTCAAGGCCACGCTCACGGTAACGCGCAGCGGGGAGTCGGCTCCCGTCGCGCGCGGACGCATCGAGCATCGCTCGGGCACCGAATGCGCAGACGCGTTTGTCTGGGATCTATCGGCGCTGGGGAATGGGCGGTACGATCTGGCCTTCGACGTCACGGGCGTGAAGCCCGGGCCCGGCTCGCGCCTGTCGCACCGGCATTGGAGCTCGCGCGGGATTGAGGCGTTGGCCTCCCGCCGGGAGGAGCTTCGCAAGCGATTCGCGCTCGATGCCCCGTGGGACGAGCTGTCGAGCGCGCCAGGGCTCATCCAGCGCCACCGCGGCATGGTCGCCGCCGTACTCCAATGGCTCGAGCTGGCGAAGGCTCGCAGCTCGGCCGGCGGGGCGTCCGGGCCCGAAGGCCGTGAGTATGCGGGCGCCGACCGCCTGAAGGCGCTCAGCGATGGGGCCGAGATGATCGCGGCGCTGGACGCCGGAAGGGACTACCTGGGCGAACGGCGCAACGAGTTCTGGGCCGCCTACTACAGCCCCGCCGACGGGCGTGGCCAACAGTTCGTGATGCGTGTCCCGGCTGATTTCGATCCGCGCAAGAGCTATCCGTTGGTCGTATGGCTTCACGGTTCGAACGGCCGGCCCGCGCCCGACGCCGACTACGTCCACAATGCCCGATACATCGAAGTCAGGCCGTGGGGCCGCGGCGACAACAGCTTCACGGGCCTGGGGGAAGACGACGTGTTCCGGGCTATGGAGTACGCCATGCGCTGGTATCGGATCGACCCGACGCGAGTCTACGTGACCGGCCGCTCCATGGGCGGAATCGGCGCATGGGGCGTCGCGGCCCGAAATCCGGACCGCTTCGCCGCCTCAGCGCCCATCTGCGGGCTGGCATACGGACTGCCGCTGGAGAATCTCCGCAGCGTTCCCATCCTCAACCAGCACGGCCTCGAGGACTGGCGGCTCGCAATCGATCACAGCCGCTTCGCCGTCAGCGCGATTCAGCAGTTGGGCTACCCCGTCCTCCACAAGGAGATTCCCGGCTGGGGTCACGAGATCACCACGGCGCCGCCCCTCTATCCCGTGTACGACTGGCTCCTGACCCACCGCATCGAGGACCGCCCCACGGCCATCACGTACACATGCGACACACCCGACCACGGGCGCGCCTACTGGCTGGCCGTTCGCGAGGTCTCGGATCCGCACCTCCGGGCCCGCGTCGATGCGCGACTGAGCGGTAGCGGCTTGCACCAGTCGCTGGCCCTGCGCGCGGAGAATGTTGATGTGTTGGAGTTGGATGTCTCCCGCATGCCGGTGCAGCGTTCCGCGGACTTGCTGATCCAAGCGGACTACTCGCTTCTGACCGCCAAGGCTCCTCTGCCGGATCGGCTGTTTGTTCTTCGCAAGGATGACGGCTGGGCGGGCGCCGATCAGTGGGCGCCCCAAGCGGCGGCAGCCCGTCCCTACCGCGCTGGCGCGGCAGCCGATCTCTACACGGGCGAGCCGCTCCTGGTGGTGTACGGTACACAGGCCGGCACGAATCGCACCGCCCTCCTGCAAAGGGCCGCGGAGAGCGCGGCCGGGACGGCTTGGTCCAGCCACACCGTCAACGGGCGATTCCCCGCAAAGGCGGACCGCGACGTCACGGCGGACGACCTGCAGCGCTTCAATCTGATTCTGATCGGTTCGGCTCGCGACAACAGTCTCGTGGCGCGGATGGCGGACCGCCTGCCGGTCCGGATCAACGCCTCGCATGAGCTGCTGGCCGGCACTCGCGAGCCGGTCAGTCTCGCAGGCGCGGGCTTCCGGCTGGCCTACTACAACCCGCTGAACCCCAAGCGGCTGATCTTCATCGTCACCACGGACGAGAATGGCGAGGCGGCCGACAGGTGGTTCGGAGACGCGCGGCGGCTCGTGACCGGGATGAGCGGTCAGGACCGCGTGGACCAACCCGACTTGGTAGTCCAGTCGCTCGTCGGCCCAGTTCGCCGGCTGATGCAGTTCACCCATGGGTGGCAGTGGGATGAGGTGCCCGGCGCGGATGCTCGCCTGCCCGAAGCGATGGCGAGCGCGGAATCGCTTCAGAAGGCAACCCTGCGTGTGATGCGGAGCACGACGGCTGCTGACTTCTCGATGGGCTTTGGCAGCCAGCGCGGAGAGACGCCGTTCGACTCGCGGTGGTTCGCGCTGGCGGACCAGGCCACAGCGCGCACCCCCGGCCAAACCCTGCTCTGTCGCATGAGCGGCCAGGAGCTGGCGGAAATTCACCGGAGGTGGGCGGCAAGCAATGAAGTCGTGGTCGTGCCCTCAATCGATCTCGAGGGGGTCGATACCAGCCGAGTGTACCGAGTAGCCATGCAGCCCGATCTCTGCGGCATGCTGGCGAGAGGGTGGAAGCGAAACCTCCGCAATGTCGAGGCCGGACCTGAGTGGCGGCAGGAGGGCCTGTGGGCCGAGATATTCGGCGAGGATGCGGCGCGTCGGGCGGACCGCCCGCGAAGTATCAGCGCGCTGGGTCCGCGGCCATGACCGGCACGCGATCGAGCCCCACCGCCTCTCTGACTATCATGCCGCACTCTGCGGCATGACTGAAGGTCTGGCTTGCGGACACACAGCGAATGGGCGAGATGGCGCAACCGCCCTCCCGAAGAGCCTGGGCGGTCCACCCGTTGCTGTTCTTGAACAGGCAGTAACGACCTCGCGCGGCGTAGATCGTACATCCCGTCGTGACGGCGAGCACCGAAGCTCGGCCGTTGGCGTCACGCGCATAGGTGTCGGCGACGAACCCGCAGATACGCTGGAATCCCTGCGTGCTCACGTTGATCCGCACAAGCCCGTTTCCCGTGAAGTAGTTCGTCGGATGCGTATCCACCGGCATCACCTTGAGGACGCTGGCGGTCGGCAGCAGCAGGGCGACGGAGACACGGCACGCCTCGGGGGCACGCGACAGGGAGTAGAACCGATCGGCCCACCCAACCTCCACGAAGTCGGCATGTACCTGATGGATCTCGGGCCACACGCTCCTCGGGACTGGCGTGGTCGGCAGAATGAGGCCCACATGCGGCCCGTGGCGGATGACGTAGATCGACTCGCGTGGCCCATCTGCGCTCCGTGAGGTCAGCACGGCCGGCAGCGCGACGCAACTCGACACGCAACTCGACATCAACAGGAGGAGAGCGACGCCACCTATCGGACGGCTGTTCACCGGACCTCAGTCCCCTGCCGATGCAGTCCATTCGTGACGCCACCACCTGCGGAAGGCGCAGGCTGAATCGCCAGCAACTCCTCCGGATCCGGAAGAAAGCCGTCATCGAGCGGAATCGTTTCCGTGCACGCCGGCGTGTTCGTTGGACTCGGGTCGATGCGAAGCGCGATATACTGCAGCCCGGAACGGCCCTTCCGGGTCGCCGGAAACGACATATGGACGCGGGTCAGCCCTGATGCTCGAATGGTCTGCAGCAAAGGAAGGAGATCAGCGGCCCGGTCCCCAACCGCGCAGCGAACCCACACGGCTTGGTCCCGGTCCAATGCAGCGATCCGGACGAGGGCTTCCTTCATCTCCACCAGAGAGAACGGCTTGCTCCCGAGGAAGTGCAGCGTGTTCGTTCCGTCATGCCGCATGGAGATCGAGAGAGCACTCGCAGATGCGTGGGATGTCATCAGCGTCGCGAGCGTGACCCAGACGGCGAGATGGCGCTTTACTCCGAATGCATTCACGCCCACCTCCTCCTTGATCGCGTCACGGCAGATCGCAGGGCACAACAAGTACGTCCTCCGACAGGCGGGATGCTTCTTCCACCGCCGCCACGATGATGCCGACGCCGTGCCGCAGGTTCGGATAGGCGGCGCGAAAGGCGTGGATACCGCGGGCGTCCGCCATGGTCACGCGGGAGGCGGCCTTGATCTCGATCGGCCAGAAGGTGCCGTCTCGTTCCAGCAGCAGATCGACCTCCGCCCCGCTGTGGCGGCGCCAGTGGTAGACCTGTGGCGGTGTGTGCATGAGGCAGAAGCGACGCAGGATGTCGCCTACCACCCAAGTCTCGAACAGCGCTCCCAGCGACGGATGGCCGCTCAAGGCCTCAGGACTAGACATGCGCTGCAAGTGCGCGGCCAGGCCGGTATCGGCCAGATACCCTTTGGGTCGTCCGCTGATGCGCTTGATGGAGTTGCCATGGAAGGGCGGCACCTCGATCCACTGAAAGGTGGCCTTCAGCACTCCAAGCCAGCGCCCCGCGGTTTGTGGAGTGACCCCAATGTCGCGGCCGAGTTGACTGTGATTGACCTCCCGGGCGGTCAGCGCCGCGCACAGCGCGATGAACCGCGTGAACTGCTGCTGGTCGTGGACCTCCGCAAGCGCACGCACGTCGCGCTCGACGTACGTCCGGAGATAGGAGGCCAGGATATCTGGCACAAGGTCATCCGCGCGGTCGATAAGAAGCGGCAGTCCTCCGCGCCACAAGTGACGATGAAGCGTGTCATCCTTCGATGCAGGCATGAGCCGGTGGAAGGAACTCAGGTCGGGCGCACGTGTTCCGGCCTCCATGAGGGCCGCCAGCCAAGTGGCGCCAGAGGGCTGGCCCCGCCCGCGCAGTTCGGACAGCGTCATGCCGCCCAGATCGAGGACCAGAACGCGACCCGCCAGACTCTCGCTGACGCGCTTCAGCAGAGACAGATTCTGCGAGCCCGTGAGAAAATATTGTCCCGGCGCAGGGCGACGGTCAATGCGGCGCTTGATCGCTCCCAACAACTCAGGCGCGTATTGCACCTCGTCGAGAATCACGGGAGGAGGTTGCTGATCGAGGAAGAAATCGGGATCCTGGCGGGCGTTGCCAACATCCACGACCGGATCGAAAACGATGTGTCTAGCCTGGGTGCCAAAGAGGTGAGCGAACAGGGTGCTCTTGCCGACCTGCCGTGGGCCCATCAGAAGCAGCGCAGAAAACTCCTTTGCGTACCTGATCAGTTTGGCCTCAAGCAACCTACCACGATAGTTCATGCCTGACATATAATGATGACATCATCAATTATCAAGCCTTATGCTGGATGAAACGTATCCGCGATCTCCGTCAGCATGCCCACGCTGTGAGCTGCGTCACTGCCGACCGCGCTCCCTATCGAGGACGACGATGAAGGGCGAATACGATGGACTTCTCGCTCGCCCTGCGCTCACCCGGCCGCCGGCCGGAACGCGCGGCGCAGGGCGGCCCACATCAGGCCGAACACGACAGCGGCGGCGGCCAGCGAACCGAGCCAGCGCAGCGGCAGCACACTCACCATCCGGAAGGAGACGTACATCGGCGCATCCGGATGAATCTGCAGCGCGCGCTGAAACACGAGCCGCGGCCCCACCTCCGGGACGGTGACGCGGATCGCGTGCGAGACGGCGGAGGCCGCCGCCTGCTGGTCGATGATCTTGTCCGCAAGCGCCTTCAGGTTGCGCCCCTCCTCCGCCGGCAGCGCCTGCGCGATCTGGTCGGCGAACTCCGGCGTGAAGTTCCCGCCGCGGAACCCCTGCTGCGCTCCGGGCGGCGCAAGCTCCTGGTCCTGCACCGGCTGCTCCTGCTGCATCTCGTTGCGCCGCTGCACGAGGCCCACGAACGCCTGCTGCCGCACGAGGTTCCGGTACTGGATTCGCGCGTCCTCGTTGAAGTCCGCCTGAGCCTGCGAGAAGTTCATCGCCGCCTCAAGCGCCTGGCGGGCCTCCTTCTGCTTCCCCTGCCGCGCGTACTGTTCGCCCTTTGCCATCACCACCTTCGCCTTCTCCAGGTCCCGCCGAATCCGGCTCTGGCTCTCCTCGGCGTAGCTCTGCGCGTCTACCCGGCCGGCTGTTCCACCCCGCTCCGTAAGCTTGAAGGTGCCGCCGAATCCGAAGCATCGGCGCCCCGGCGGCGTGTAGAGCACCCACTGCACGTCGTTCAACGGGAGGTTGAACTGCGGCCCGTAGTACTTCCGCGACCACCCGACCCGCCACGGCGACCGGCCCGCCGCGATGATCTCGACGGCCGTCGCCTCGCCGGCGACCGGCTCCTCCAGCGGAATCCGATACGCGCGCCCGTCGCGCGACGGCTTCACCACCTTGCCGTTCACGAAGGCCGACCACAGCGCGTCCTCGGCGTTCGGAAGGGTGACCTGCAGGAATCGCAAGTCGCCCACCTGCAGGTCCAGGGCAACCCGCGTCAGCAGCGTCCGGTCGGCCGCCAGCACCGAGGTCATCCGCACGCTTGTCACACGCGCGGGGAGCACCTCCTCCGATCCGTGGCGCCGCACCGCAAGCTCCAGCTGGTATTCCGGCTGGAGCGTCCGATAGCAGAGGATCGCGTCGGACATGTCCTCCGCGCCAAACACCGGCGGGATGCTGCGGGCGTCCTCCGGCTTCAGCCCCGCCAGGTCCCCCGTCGGCCGAATCTGCTCCCGTCCGGCCGAGCGCACGACGAGGTAGCCTTTCTGCCCCTCCGTATCGAGCGTGCGCAGCGGGCGGATGGTCACGGCCCCCTTCGCCGTATCGTAAGGCGTCTGGTAGCTCACGCGGACGAGGACGCTGTCCTCGACCTTGGTCTGGAAGTCCAGCTGCCAGATGCCCTTGTCCTTATCGACCTCGAAGGCCTTCGCGATGTTCCGCCCCGCCATGGTCAGGCTCGTGCCCGGCTGAGGCGCCTGGATGCGGAACGTCTTGCAGCCCGCGTTCTCAATCGCATAGCGGATGTAGGCCGTGCCCCGGATCATACCCTCCGCCAGGTCCACGCACTGCAGCACCTCGGGCTTGATCGTCGGCGCCAGCACCTCCGTCTGGAGCGAAACCTGCCAGTCGGGCCGCAGGATCCGGAACGCCAGCAGCCCGGCCTCCTTGAGGCCCAGCTCGCGCGGATTCACCTCGCTCACCCCATCCCGCCGCACGGTCGTCAGGCGGACGCCGCGCTCGCCGGACACGGTGAGCGTCCCGGTGTGCTTGCGCGCATCCCGTACGGCGATCCGGGGCACGACGATCGTGCCTTCAATCCCCCGCTCCATCCGCGAGATCACCAGGTTGACCGCGCGCGATCCCAATGCCTGCTTCTGGAAGTGAACGACCACCCCCCGCGCCTCATCTTTCACCTCATCCCAGTGGCTCACGTCCGTGCCCGTGAGCGTCTCGATGTCGAAGTCCGCGGGGATGTCGAGCCGGAGGGCGAACACCCCCGCCTTGGCCACGCTGACATCGAGCTGCGACGACAGCACGACGCGCTCGTCGGCGATCGACAGGGCGCCCTTCTCGGCCACGCGGATCTCGGGCAGCACGGCCTCGGCCCTCACGGCCGCGGTCGCGGGCACCTGCTGATAGCGGAACGCGCGCTTGATCGGGCTGGGCTCCCCCCCTGCCCCGCAGCGGGCCGCCGCCTGCACGGCCTCAGGCGAAAAGTCCGCGATGTTCATGGCGCTGAGGCCGCCCATCGCGTCCACGCCGATCTGGACCGTCTCCGGCGTGGCGAACGCCAGCGACCCGCGTTGCCGGGCTGCGTCCTTCACGGACACAGCGCCAATCGCCGCTTCGTACGGCAGGTTGTCCCGCGGAATCTGGCACTGCACCACCATCCCGAAGTCGCCGAACGCCGGTCGCTCGAGCACCGCCTCCATCCGGTGGGTCTCCGGGTCGAACCGCCACGTGCTCAGCCCCGGCGCCGCCACGGAGTTCACGCTCATCCCGGCCGGAATCGTCAGGGTCACGGCGCGGATCTCGCCCTGTGCGATCTGGAACTGGGCCAGGCTGGTCAGCTCGACGACCCCGGGCTGGAATACAGCCAGCGTGTTCACTTCGGCGAAGAACACCGTCTTCTCCAGGCGCGTCTTCCGGACGCGCGGCCGCCATGTCACCCGCGCGGTCTGCACCGGCCCGAACGCCGCCGTGATCTCGGTCCGCTTGTCCCCGCGCTCCGCCGCGGACAGGTACACCGATTCGTCCGAGCGCACGTCCAGCTCGCGCTCCGGGATGCCGATTACGACGCGGTTGCGCAGGTTGGCCGGCAGCCCGATGGCAAGCGACCACTCGCCGTCCTGCTCCGCCACCGGCAGGAGGTATTTCACGGTCACCGTGTAACGGCCGCTGCTCAGCGCGGTGATCGAGCAGCCGGCCGGCCCGCTGCGCAGGCGCAGATGGCGCGAGTTCAGATCGAACTCCGAGACCACCGCGGCTGCGTCGAGCAGCCGGAAGGTCGTCGGCTCGTCCACGCTGAACTCGAACGTGCCGGTCACCTTCGCGCTCTTCTCCACATCCTTGGCCAGCCCCGGGCCCTCGACCACGAGCGAGACCGACTCGACCACGGCCGTTTCGGCCGCGCCGGTGATCGGTCGCGGAAGGACGATGGCTTGGCTCGGCGCACGCATCTGGCTGACTTGCGGAGCAGGCGCCGCGGACGCCTGAGGCTCGGCGCCGGCCGGCGTCACCGCCAGGCCCAGCGCCGCCAGCAGGAGCAGCAACGGCGCGCCGGAGGACGGGCCCGTCGCCGCTGGCTCAGGCGTCGGCGTCGGAGGCGGCTCCGCGAACGGACCGTCGTCAGTCGGATCAGCCTCTGGGGGCCGGCGGCGGCAGCCGCACCGCCAGGATCCGCGCAGGAGCCAGGCGACGAAGGCGAGCGGCAGGCCGAAGGCGAGGAGGACGGTCAGGGCGATGCGGCCGCCCGACAGGTTGGCGGCGGCCAGCGCCAGCAGCGTAACCGCCAGCGCCGCGGCGCGCGGGCTCCGCGGCGCGGCGCCGAACCCCCGGAACGCCGCCGCCAGCCCGGCCAGGCCCAAAAGCACGAACCATCCGAACGATCCCCCGACGCCCAGCCACCGCGGGACGACCTGCAGGCTGACCGAAAGGGCTCCGCCGTCGGCGAGGCTCAGCGTCCGCGTGAACGAGACCGACGACAGGGGCGGCGGAATCAGGATCCCGCTGGTGTGGATCCCGCGCCCCGCGTGGCATCCGGCCGCCAGGCTCGCGGCAAACGCGCCCGCCACGATCAGCACCATGGCCACGCCGGCCGCCCGGAAAACGCCGGTCCGCCGCGCGATGCCGTGCACCAGCACCGAGACCGCCGCAAGGAGGAACAGCAGGAAGACCGCCACCGGAGCCGCCGCGCGGCCGGCCGCACCCCAGAACTCAAGAACGCGGCCCAGCACCCGCTCCAGCCCAACGGCGGTCACCAGCCGGTCCGGGGCCATGCTGCTTCCCGCAAGCCCGCGGCCCTCATAACCCTTGGGCACCTGGACGGTCCAGCGGGCCAAAGTGGCCGGTGCCCCCTTCGAGACCGGCGCCTCCAGCGTCATCCGCCGCCCGAGCACGCCGACGGCCGGGAGCGTCTGCGCGTAGGTCAGCTCCATGCGGATCGGCACGTTCGGATCGCGCGGCCGCCCGATCGGGATGAGTGTCGCCTCCTCGCCCTTGAGCGGCGCCACGTCGCCCCGCGAGCCGTCCGCCTCAATCCGCCGGACGGTCCACAGGCGCGAGCCCTTCGGCAGCGCGACGCTGAGGTACTGCTGCGACGTGTTCTTGATGAAGTACTCAACCGCGGTGACCGACTCGCCATCCTCGCCGATCCGCGTGGAGTACGCGGTGTGGTCGAGCACCTGGTCCAGCAGCCGCTCGCTCCCGTAGCGCGCCAGCTTGACGCGGGCGACGTGCGGCTTCCGCCCGTACGTGTACGCCGCGAGCACGGGGTCGTTGATCAGGAGCGTGTAGGACTGGGGGATCTCCTCCCGATCGACGCGCAGCAGGCCCGCGTCAAGCCGGCCTTCGGACAGGCTGAAGCTCCCGCCGCTGGCGAGGACGATGTACCCGACCTCGCTTCCGGTGCCCACGGTCTCGATGCCGCCCGCGTCCACCTCGGCCCGGTCGTAGCCGATCTTCTGATCGTACGTCACCAGCAGCGTGTAGTCGCCGATGACCTTCTCCTGGAGCGTAACAGCCCACGCGCCGTTGGTCTGACCCGCCGCGGCATCGCGCGCCCACCCGCGGATGTCGCGGCCGTTGAACTCCACGTTCTGTGCGGCGGCCGGCACCGTGAGCCGGAACTGGCGCACCGGCGCGCCGCTGATGTGGTAGGTGATCGACGCGCTGCCATAGAGAACCCCCTCGCCGATCGAAGCCAACGTGAGGATCTCGGCGTGCAGCGTGGGCTCCGTTCGCTCGATCGCCACGGTCGCCGACCAGCCGGCCTCGCGGAACCGGAACGCATGCTGCGCGTCGGCCACCCGGACGGGCATGGAGCCGGCGTGGACCTCCCGCAGCCCCTCCACGCGGTCGGCCTTCAGACGCTGGCCCTTCTCGGCCGTCAGCACCAGATAGCCCCTCTCGGCCTTTGCCCCCTCGACTCTGAACACCGGCACGCTGAACTCCGATCGGTCCTTGGCCAGCGTATGCTCGAGGCGCAGATCGACCAGAGTCCGGCCCAGCAGCCCGGACTGGAAGTACACATGCACGGATCGCCCGTTGGTTCCGTCGCGTACGTCGTAGTCGCTGACCGCGCTTCCCGATACGGCGGATACGGTCCAGTTGGTCGCAATCGCAATCGTCACGTCGCGCGCGGGCGCGTCCCGGAACTCCAACTCGACCGAGGCCGCCAGCGTGAGGTCGTTGTCCTCGAGCGACAGGATCAGCCGGTCGTCGGCGCTGCACTCGGAGACGATGTCGTCCGCGCTCAGAGAAATCGAGTATGGCAGGTTCGCATATTGGTAGGCGTACGCGCTCCTCGCCGGGAGCGGGCGGGCGATCCCGCTCTTCGAGTCCAGAGCAGCGCGCGGAAACGCCGCGTGGTCAACCTGCGTCAGCCCGGACAGCTTGCCCGCCAGCAGCTTGATCGCGCTGTCGGTGCCGACCATCAGGAAGCCGCTCGTGCGGATGACCCCGCGCGGAACGAGCACCGGCAGGTCGAACCGGCACGGGAACTCGGGCAGCACGCGCTCGGCCCGCACGCCGAGCCGGTAGGAGTCCTCGTACGGGCGGCTGAGCACGACTTCCAGCCGCTTCACGCCGCCGCTCTCGGCGATCCGCCAGTCCTGGATGTCGGCGCCGTTCACCTCGGTGACATTGATGTCGGCCGGAATCTCGATCGCCACCCGCTGGAGCGCGCCCTGCACGACGCGGAAGGTGAAAAGCTGATCCATCACGAGCGCGCCGACGCTGGCGGATGCAATCGCGTTGGCGTCGCACTCGACCGCCAGCTCGCCCTCGAGCTTCTTCGTCTCCGGCTTCCAGCGCACCTCGAACCGGTTGCTCGCGCCCAGCACCGCGCTCACGACCTTGCGGCCCTTCTCGTCCTTCCGGCGCTCGATGTTCAGAGCGCCGGGGAACGCGATGTCCAAGTCCTCGCGGTCGCACACGACGGAGATCCGGCGCAGGTTGGAAGCCGGGATCAGGAAGGTCGAGCGGCGCCAGTCGCCTTCCTTGGCCGCCCGGCTGGCAAAGCGGACCGTGGCGGACGAGCGTCCGCGCGAGGCGAAGCCGATCAGGTAGCGGTCGCCCTCGCGCGCGAGCGTTGCGCTCCGGGGCAGCTTCGTATCGAGACAGGCCACGTCTCCCTGCACGATGCCCAGCCGCGAATCACGGACCCGTACATCGGCCGTGAGCTGCATGCTGAAGACGATGTTCTCGCCCTCGATCTGTCCCTCGAGGACCAGATCCGACACCTCGATGCGCGGCTCGGCCTGGGCCGAGGCCAGGAACGGAACGAGGCCAACCGCCGCCACAAGCGCCATCATCATCTGCTTCATGTCACCCTCCTCTGATTCATCCGCATGTCAGGCGGCCGCCCGCGCCCGGAGGCCGCGGGCCACCTTACACCATCGAAACGACGGGATTCGAGCGAGTGGTATACGAGGGAGGCCAACCCACCCCCCGCTCCGCGGACCCCTCCAAGGAGGGGATCGGTCCGGTCTGGGTCCCCTCCATGGGAGGGGTGCCCGTCTTGTCCGCTTGCTCACTCGCCCCGGCTCAAACCGCCCGCGTTCTGGACCAGGCGCAGCAGCTCCTGCACGCGGCCGTCGATGCTGAGTTCGAGCGCCACCGGCCGCAGGGCCGCGGCCACGTCGCGGAACTCGGAGCCCTCGGCGAACGGGCTGCCGCGCAGGATCTCCGCGAACTCGGCCACGCAGGCGGCCAGCCGGAGCCTCACGTCCGCGGAGTCAAAGGACGGCTTCAGGCAGTCGGCTGAGACCGGCTCGGCGATCTCCTCGATCTTGCCGGACGCCAGGTCGCGATAGCGGACGCGGACAACCCCGATCGCCTCGCGCGCCGATCCCTGCAGTTCCAGCTCGTAGAGCGCCGTGGCCGACTGCCCCGAGCCAACCTCGCCCGCGTCGATCTGGTCGTTCCGGAAGTCCTCCTTGCGGAGCGCCCGGTTCTCGTAGCCGAGCTGTCGGAACGCCTTCACCCGCGCCGGGCTGAACTCGACCTGGATCTTCACGTCCGAGGCGATCGTGTTCATCGTTGCGGACAGCTCCTCCACGAACACGCGGCGCGCCTCATCGATGGAGTCGATGAACGCGTACGTGCCGTCGCCCTTGTTCGCAAGCGTCTCCAGCATTTCGTCGTTGTACGTGCCCATCCCGAACCCGTAGACCGAGCAGTACACGCCCTGCTTGCGGTAGCGCTCCACCTGGCGGAGGAGATCTTCGGCGGCGACGTCGCCGAGGTTCGCCGCACCATCGGAGAGGATCAGGACGCGGTTCACGGCGCCCGGCGCGAAGCGGCGGGCCGCCACCTCGTACGCAAGCCGCATCCCCTCCTCCAGGTTCGTCGAGCCGGAGGGCTGCAGCCCGGATAGCGCGCGCAGGATTCGGGCCTTGTCGGCCGCCGGCACGTTCTCGATCACCAGCCGCGCGTGCGAGTCATACTGCACGATCGTCACGCGGTCGTCCGGCCCCAGCCGATCAACCAGCAGGCGCAGCGACTCCTTGATCAGACCAATCCGGTCGGGCGTGCTCATGGAGCCGGAGGTGTCGACCAGGAACACGAGGTTCGCGTGCCGGTTCTCCTCGCGGCCGGCCGGCCGGCCCTTGACGCCGATCTTCAGGAGGTGCAGCCCGCGGCCGAACGCGGATGGCGCGGCCTCGACGTGCACGGCAAAAGCCCGGTTCACCGGCGCCTTGTACGCGTAGTCGAAGAAGTTCACGAACTCCTCCGTGCGCACCGCCTCGGGCGGCGGCAGCCGGCCCTTCAGCATGTAATTCCGAGCCAGCGTGTAGGACGCGGTGTCCACGTCGATCGAGAAGGTCGAGAACGCGTTCTTGCTGACCACCACGAACGGGTTGACCCCATAGGCACGGAACACGGGGGCGCGCTTTGAGTCTTCGTCGCGTTTGAAGCTCGTGGCGGTCGACGAGGCCAGGACGGCCGGCGGAGCCGGGATGCTATCGGTCGCCAGCAGCTTCTTGCGGGCTTCCTCCGCGTTTGGCGCAGCCGCCTGAGGCTTGGGGCGCGTTGGCGCCAGCGCGGCCGGGAGAGGCACCGGCGTGGGCTCAGGCTTCGCGGAGACGACGGAGGCGAGCCCGCTGTCCTTTCGTTCGCGCGCCGCTGTTTCCGAGGCCTTTGCCTTGGTCTCAAGCCGGCCGAGCGTTTCGCCCTCGGTCGTAGTCTCGGACCAGTCTGCCGGTACTTCATCGCGCAGCGCTGCGCTGCCAGACGGCTTGGCGGCCCCCGATATGTTGCCAAAGAGTGCAACCGGACCGTTCACAGATGAAGCGAAGGCCGGCGACTCGGCTGCAGGGGCGTCAGGGGCCGTTGAGCCGCTCACCGGCATCGACCATGCCATCGACTGACCGTCACGGTTGTCCGTGTAGGCGTGGGCGACGCCACCAGCAGCAAGCTCCTTGTCAGCCGTGGCCGCCGGGGGCGATCCCGCGCTCTTGCTGGACTTCAGCAATGAAGCGTCATGCTTCGCCAAGGCCGATACACGCCCCCCTGCGCTTCGGGAGGCGTAGAGGCCTTTGAGGACGAGGGGCTCAGGCTGGAGACTGCCGGTTTCCCGCTCGAGTTCCATCGGCTCATCCGCGGAGGGAGCCACGGCCGGGCTGAGGCCCAGGGCGGACTCAGCCAGCGCCCTCCCATCCGCGGGTGCCGTCACGGGAGATGGCGCGCCAGCGGCGAGACTGGAGTCGAAGGATGCCAGTCCGCTTTCGGTGCTGACCGACGACCCACTCCGCCCTGCGGGCACCCCTTCGGGGAGGGGATTCGGACCCGATCGATCACCGCGTGGGCGGGGTCCGCTGCTTGACTGCAAAGCGGGGGTTCCAGACTTATAGTAGGTGTCGTCAAGGCCATACGTGCTCGGCGCATCGGACCGCTGGGCCAGCATCGCCTCGCCCAGCCGCACGATTTCATCACCTGCCGGGGCCGCCTTCTCGCCGGAGGTCGGGGTGTCAACTGCCTCGCCCCCACCGCCTAGCCCCACTGAGCCGTTGCCGTCGCCCGGCCTGTTTGCGCGGTCGTAGTAGGCGAAGAGGTTTCCGCTGTTGCGATCCGACAGATCGGCCCCATCCGACTGATCCGACCCCGCCAACGGCGTCGTGGCTCGTTCCTCCAGACGGTCGGCTGCCACGCCCTCACCAGACTCGCCGACGATGCCGCCGACGTCATGGAGAACCGTGAGATCCTCTGCTATCTCCTGCACCTCGCAGTTCACCACCTGCATTTCAGCAGCCGCATCCACCCTCCGTGCACGCTCGCGCGCCTGCTGTGTCGCCGGCAACAGCATCCCAACCAGCACGAAACCCACCATCAGCAGGGCGGCCACCTGCAGGATGCGCGAAACCGGGAAGCGGAGCCGGCGGCGGGAGGCGAGGATGGCGGCGCGGCGGGTGGGGCTCAGCCGGCGCGGGAGGGCCGCGTCGGCGGACAGGCCCTCGCGCAGAAGCTCGAGCGTCGGGCCGATCGCGGCGGCGGCCGCGCGGCAGCGCGGGCACGCTTCGACGTGCGTCCGCACCTCGGCCGCGGCGGGCTCGTCGAGCTCGCCGAGCAGCCACGCGGTCAGCCGCGCATCGATCTGGTCGCATGTCGGGTTCATGTTCACGCCGCGTCCGCCGCACCCTTCACCCAGCGCGCCAGCTTCTTCACCGCGTGGTGGAGGATGAATCCCACGTTGCCTTCGCTCCGTCCCGTGATCCGGCTGATGTCCGCATACGAAAGCCCCTCCTGGAGCCGGAGCAGGACGACCTGCCGCTCCGGGAAATCGAGCTTCCGGATGTGCGCCAGGACCTGCCGGATCCGCTCCGCGCGATCGAGCCCGGGGTTGGCCGGGGCGACGGGGTCGGGGTCAACCGCCTCCTTCGCCTGGCGGAACAGGAACAGGCGGCGGCGGGACTCGCGCCGGATATGGTCGACCGCCGAGTTGTGCGTGGCCCGATAGAGCCACCCGCGGATCGCGTCGGTCTCGTAGAGCCCGGGCTTCCAGTTCTGAAACAGCTTGATGAACACGGTCTGCACCACATCCTGTGCGGCATGGCTGTCACCAAGGATACCCGTGGCATATCGGAGCAGGACCGCCTCATGGCCGGCCATGATGGCTTCCATCTGCCGCGCTGCGTCGGCCGTGGCCGCGCGCGCCGGGCTCTCCCTCGGTTTGTCCATGCCGGCTCTCAACAGCGTCGTCACTGCTATAGACGACTGAGGCAGCGGGTGCCTTCGGGAAAAGTCAAATGTGCGAACCGTGCGGCCATTCTAACGGGAGGGGGCGCGAATGGAATGATGAAAAGCAGGGGAATCGCTCCCGCGACGGGAACCCACCCCGCCCTGCGGGCACCCCTCCCAGGAGGGGACCCGGAGCAAGTCGATCCCCTCCTGGGAGGGGTCCGCGAAGCGGGGGGTGGGCTGAACCCCGGAAAGGGACCGCCGCCTCACCCCAACGTCTCGAGATCACGGACAGCCGCCTGGCGGATAGCCTCGGGCAGGGGCTCGTCAGCCGGTGCTTCGATGATGCGGAGCAGCGATTCAGCCGCGCAGACCAGGACGCCGGAAACGCCCTTCGAGCCGCCGGCCATCGTGGCTCCGACAAAGCAGACGACTGGCCGGACGACCGGGGCCGCCGCGAGCGTCTGCGTGAACCGGCGCTGCAGTTCGGAGGCGAGTCGCTTCGCCTGGTCCAGCGGTTGGCGCGGTGGCTCATGACCGTCGCACAGGACCTTGCCCTCGGCCACCGTGATCTGGCAGTTCCAGTTCTTGGTCTCCACCAGGAAGACGCCGGTCGGCCCGATGACGACGTGGTCGCAATCGCCCCGCGACAGGAGCGCACGACCCTCAAGGTTCACGCCGTGTAAGACCGTGTAGTCGGCTGGCAGAAACGCCAGCTCCTGGGCCACGATCTCCTCGCCCTTCGCGCCCTTCAGGTACATCCCGAGACGGCGTCCCTTGAACAGGGCAAACCAAGCCAGTACGCCGGCGAGGGAGAGAAACAGCAGTCCCACGACCGGCTTGCTCATATCCGGCACGGGCAGCAGCGCGCGCAGGAGGTAGCCGCTCGCGAGCGTGATGGGGAACAGAGGCAGAACGGCCCGAACCAGCCCGGTAAACCGAGCCCATTCGCCGGGGCTGCCAATCACTCGCGCGTGCTTCCGTCGCGGCTCGCTGGGCATCGCCGTCCTCCTCGTGACAGACAAGGCGCATGATCCGACATTCGTCCGACGCCGTCAATCGGACGATGGGAGGAGCGAAGGGGCGGTGGGCGGTGATCAGTAGTCGATGCCGGGGGCGGGAGCAGCGGGCAACGGACGAGGGAGCGAGGGGAGCGCAACTACCGGCCCGATGCCTCGCGGCAGATGCGGGCGATCTCGGCAGGCTTCTCGTGTGGGAGATAGTGGCCGGCACCGGCGATCCAGACCGTCCGGATGTGCGGGTTCTTCGGAATCTGCAGCGCGCGCTCCGTGTCCGGTGTCGAGCCGGCGTCGCCGTAGACCTCAACCGTCGGAACCGTCGTCCGCGCCAGAAACGGAAACGAGTCGTGCCCCTGCACCGACCGGCAGAACCCGGCCCACACGTCGGGCCTGAACCGCCCGACGACCGCGCGGCTCTTCGCCTCGATCCGCGCGATGGCCGCCGCATCCAGTCCGCCGAAGAGCCGGGGCTCGCGGAACGCACCCATCGCCCGCCGGTTCGTCCAGCCTTCCAGCAGCACCAGGCCCGCCACGGCCGGCGACCGCGCCGCCACCACCATGGCCACGATCCCCCCCAGGCTGTGCCCCGCCAGGACCATGCGCCGGAGCCCCAGATGCTCCGTCACCGCCAGCGTGTCAGCCGCAAGGTCGTCCAACGTGAACGCCGCATCGCCGGCATCGCTCGCGCCATGGCCGCGGAAATCAAGTCTCACGACCCGCACGCTCGCCGGCAGATGGGCGAGCATCGGATCCCAGTCCTCGGAGTCGCAGCCGGTCCCGTGCAGGAGCACGAGGGGAAGACCCGCTCCACCGCTGTCCCACCAAGCCATCCGGCCCCACGACATGGCCAGTTCAGACATGCTCACAACTCCGCCAAGGTCATGTGCTGACGCCGTTCACGGGCGCGCTCTTTGAGACACGGTCTGTACGGGAGGATGGAGTCTCTCATGTACGGGACACGCCCCTGCTCTCTCCAGCCCCGGAACCCACCCCGGCCTTCGGCCACCCCTCCGGAGGAGGGGATCGCCGCGACGGCCCACCGCTCCGATCCGATCCCCTCTCGGGAGGGGTGCCCGAAGGGCGGGGTGGGTTGGATCGCCCCTCAGCTCCGTCCCTCTGGTCTAGGTGCAAATGCGGGCTCCCCGCCTGCCGCCCCCATCCGCCCAATCTGACCCATCCCGGTCACCGGCAGGCCGGCGCCGTCGAGCGCGGGGTCCGAGTATTTCCGGAACCACTCGTGAAGCTGGTCGCGCAGCCGCGCTTCCGTCGCCGCGTGATCCGGATTCCCCGCCAGGTTGCGGTCCTCGCCCGGATCTTCGGGCAGGTAGTACAGTTCGCAGGGCCCGTCCGGGAACCGGTGCACATACTTCCACTCCCGCTCGCGGATCATGCGGACCGGCCCATACTCGTCGCACACCACCACGGCCTCCTGCCCGCCGGATCCGCCGCGCAGGAGCCCGGCGAAGCTCCGCCCCGGCAGCCCGTCCGTCACGGGATGCCGGATCCCGACGCAGTCGAACAGAGTCGGCATGAAATCATAGTGGCTCACCAGCTCCCGGCGCACCGAGCCGGCGGGGATGTGGCCCGGCCACCGGGCGATGAACGGCACGCGCACGGACTCCTCGAACATGTTCAGCGGGTAGGTGCCGTTGCCTTTCCCCATGATCCCGTGGTGCCCGAGGCTGTACCCGTTGTCGCCCACGAAGAGCACGATCGTGCGGTCCGCCACGCCGAGCGCATCGAGCCGGCCGAGCAGGCGGCCGATGGCGGCGTCCATGGCCGTGATGGTCGTGGCGTACCCCTGGAGGGTCGTCCGCCGCGCGTCGGGCGTCGGATTCCAGCCGCCCCACGGGTGCGGCGGCCTCCGCGGAACGGACTCGAACTCGCATCCGTCGTACAGCCGCCAGATGTCGGGCGGCTGCTCCTCCTGCCGCCAGGGCGCGTGCGGCGCCGTGTAGTTCACGCTCAGGCAGAACGGCTCCTCGCCGCGGGCATGCCAGTCCAGAAACGCCAGCGCCCGGTCCGTGAAGAAGTCCGTGACGTACTGCGTCTGAAGGGTCATCTGCGGCTCGTTGTCGAACACGAAGTAGCGCGTGTAGCTGTCGCCGCCCAGCGAGTGCGCGCACCAGTACGAGTAGCTCTTCTGCGGCGTTGCGCTGGCCCCAAGGTGCCACTTGCCGGACATGCCGCAGACATAGCCGGAAGCCGCGAGCACGTCGGTGAACGCCGTGATCCCGGCCAGGTACTCGATCGGGCGATCGCGGCCCGACCACGTCACCCCATCCTCCACGTGGATGTTCCCGGACTTGAGCCAGTCGTGCACGCCGTGCGCCGAAGGCATCCGGCCGGTCATCAGCGAGGCGCGAGCCGGCGAACAGACCGGGGATGCGCAGAAGCAGTTCTCGAAGCGCATCCCGTCGGCCGCCATCCGATCGAGCGTCGGCGTGATCAGCTCGGGCGTGCCCGCGCACCGCATAGCCCACGGCCCCTGATCGTCGGAGACGATGACCAGGATGTTGGGCCGCCTCGGATCCGCTGGCTTACTCATGGTATCGGCAGGAGTATGGCGACCGATGCGCCGCGAGACAAGCGGAAGCAGAACAAGGAACCGCGGAGTGTCGAAGGACGGAATGAGGACAAGAGCGTCCAACGCTCAACGTCCAGCGGGCTGACGCACCCCTGCCCACCGTTCCGAGTCCGCGACGGAGCGGGGCGAACCTTCAGCGCCGACCGCATGGCCCCAAACGTGACGAATGCGGGGAGGGGAAACGGGCGCACGAGGGACCGAGACGCGCTTACGCCAGGATGTCGCGGATGTCTTCCCACGTCAGGCTCTTGGCCACATCGCGGTCGCTCACCACCGTCGCGTCGATGATGCTTTGCTTCTGCCGCTGCATAGCCAGGACCTTCTCCTCGACCGTTCCGCGGGTGATGAGCTTCATGCTGTAGACCACGCGCTTCTGCCCGATGCGGTGCGCCCGGTCCGTGGCCTGGTCCTCGACCGCCGGGTTCCACCACGGGTCGAAGTGGATCACCGTGTCGGCGCCGGTCAGGTTGAGCCCCGTGCCGCCGGCCTTCAGGCTGATCAGGAAGAGCGGAATGCTGCGGTTCGTGTTGAACTCGCGGACGATCTGCTGGCGCTCGGGCGTCGAGCCGTCCAGGTAGCAGTAGCCGATCTGCCGGCGGTCCAGCTCGCGGCGCAGGATCGTCAGCATCGACACGAACTGGCTGAACACGAGCACCCGATGCCCGCCGTCCAGCGCCTCGTCGAGCAGCTCGAAGAATAGGTCCATCTTGGCGGACGGCGCTTTCCCCGCCGTGAGCTCGGGCAGCTTGAGCAAGTCGAGGTGGCAGCAGATCTGGCGGAGCCGCAGGAGGGTCTTCAGCACCTCCATGCGCGAGCGGTCGAACCCGACGCGGGCGACCAGGTCGGTCAGGCGGCGGCGCGAGGACTCCAGGTAGTTCTGATACACCTCCGCCTGGTCCGGCGTAAGCGAGCACGACATGACCCGCTGGATCTTCTCGGGCAGATCCTTGGCCACCTCGTTCTTCATGCGCCGCAGCAGGAACGGGTGCAGCTTGCGCCGGAGCTTCGCCTGGGCCGCCTCGCCATCAAAGTCGCCCTGCGCGATCGGCAGCTCGTAGTTGCTGTGGAACGACGGATGCGACCCGAGATACCCGGGCATCAGGAAGTCCATGATCGACCACAGGTCGGACACGCCGTTCTCGATCGGCGTGCCGGTGAGCACGACGCGCGAGAAGGCCTTCAGGCTCTTGGCCGTAATCGCGTTCTGGGTCGAGCGGTTCTTGATGTGCTGCGCCTCGTCGAGCACGAGCGCGGCGAACTCGTGCCGCAGGTACTGCTCCACGTCGCGCCGCATGAGCGCGTAGGATGTGATCACGACGTCCGCCGTCGGCAGCTCGTCCCAGCGCTTGTGGCGGTCCGGCCCGGTGAGGGCGATCGCCTTCCGGTGCGGCACGAACCGCCGGATCTCGTCCATCCAGTTCTCCACGAGGCTGGTGGGGCACACGATCAGCGCGGGGCGGCCGCGCGCGGTCGGGTGGCACCGCTCCAGGTCGAGCCACGCGAGCGTCTGCACCGTCTTGCCGAGGCCCATCTCGTCCGCCAGGATTCCGCAGAAGCCGCTCGACTCGAGGAACCGGAGCCAGTTCAGCCCCTCTTTCTGGTAGTGCCGCAGCACGCCGTCCAGCTCGGGCCGCAGGGGCACCTCCACGACGGTCGACGCGCGGCTGAAGCTCCGCGCCTTGTCGAGCCAGGTCGGGGTGGCCTCCACATCGACGCCGTCGAGCGCGTCGAGCGAGGACTTCACGAACGGCGCGTAGACGTCCGACAGCCGGAACGACCCGGGCCGTGAGCCCTCGCGGCTGTCGCAGTCGCGGAACACGTTCATCAGCGACTGGATCGCGTCCCCGTCGAGGAGCAGCACGCGGTCGCCCTGCTCGATGAAGCTGTCGCCCTTGCGCAGCGCGCGCTGGACCTCGGCGGCCGACACCTCGGCACCCGGCGCGCTCTCGTACCGGAACCCGATCTCGAAGCTGCCGCGGTCCGGCTCGTCGCGCACATCGACGACGGGGGTGACGAAGGCGATCTGGTCGACGTAGGGCGCGATGCGCCCTTCGAGCTGCACCTTCCAGCCCATCCGGCGCAGGGCCGGCATGTGGCTGCCCAGGAAGTTCAGCACCTCGCGCAGGCCCACGATCTGCGAGAGCGCGTCCCCGGCCTCGCCCGTGAACCCGAAGCGAGCCAGCACGCCGAGGGCGTAGCGCTCGGCGTCGGGGTTGCGGACCATGTAGCGGAAGATGTCCTTCGGATCCGGGATCGAGAAGTTCGCCGACGCACTCTTCCGGCCCGCCACGAGGACCGTCTCGCCATACTCCGCCTGCAGCACGGCGGAAAGCGAGGCGGGGCTGCCCTTCACGACGAGCCGGATCCGCGGCGAGGCGGGCTCCACGGCGAACAGGTCGGACGAGATGTCCGTCTCGATGCGCGCATACTTCGCCAGCGTCGGCAGCTCGGCCTGCAGGAAGTGCGGCACGGCCGGGCGCTTCACCGCGATCGGCTCGTCGTACAGCGGCATCAGCGGCTCCGGCAGCACGTTCTCCAGCCGCCAGAAATGGCTGGCTCCGTAGACCCAGCCGGAGCGGCCGGCCACGATGTAAACGGGGAACTCGCCGGGCTTCAGGAACGGCAGCTCGGTATGAACGAATAGGATCAGCTCGCCGTTCTCCCGGTCGAGGTCCATCCGGATGTGGGACGGCAGCGGGGTGGCGGTGACCGGCATCGCGTCGCCGGTCAGCTCGGCGTGGATCGCCGCCCCGTCCAGCAGCTGGAGCACGTTCAGGAAGTCCGTCCGGCTCACGGTCAGCCGCCCCGCCGCCGGGCCGCCGGTGATGTCCTCCAGCACGAAGAGCACGGCCTCTTCCTTCTTCGAGAACGCCAGCGGGGTCGATGCCGGAACCTGGTCGAGCAGCGCGCGCGTGCCGTTGGCGAAGACCTCGGCGACGAGCGGAATCTGGTCCCGGCGGATGCCCTCGACCCAGTGCGCGCCGAGCGCGATGCGAAGCGAGGCCGCCACGGCGCCGGGCGCCGCCGGCTCCACCCGCCGGAGGTACTGCGACTCATCCACCCGGTTGAGCCGGGCCGCGCGGCGCATCTCCTCGAGCCGCTTCGCGTCGCGCAGCGGATCGGTCGCCCGGCGCACGAGGTCCAGCCCCAGCGCGATCGCGTGGGCGCAGATGATTCCGCGCTCCGTGGAGTCGCGGCACGGGCAGAGGTTCTCGGCCGTCCCGTCGGGCATGATCCGCAGCCCCGTCTTGAGCGGCCGGTTGCCCCAGAGCACGGACCCGCGAATGTAGGGGGGCTCGAAGGCGGATTCGACGACGTACCCCTTCTCGCACAGCGTCTGCCCGTCCCGGAAGACCGAGGGGCCCGCCCAGTTGATGAGCGTCTGTCGCGTGATCGGCAGCATGGTCTACTGTTCCGAATCCGCGGAGCGCCGCCGGAAGCCGCCCACGTACGGCTTCGAGACCGCCGAGCCCTCGGGGCCCAGCGCCTCCCGGCTCTTGCCGAGCGTCTGCAGCACGGAATCCGTCGTCCGAAAATGACACTTGGCGGTTTCGAGGAGAACCTTCTCACCCTTCGCCTGCACGAGCGCGACCGCCGCCGCCTGCACCGCCGGAGAAGCGCCCTTCGGGAACGACTGCCCGTACTGCTCGCCCATCCGGTGCAGGGCCTGAAGGAATCCGGCTCGCGCGAGCACGGAGGCCGCCGCGACGGCGAGATCCGACTCTGCGCGATGCCGCTGAACAAGCTCGATGTCCCGGCCGCGGCTCATGAGCGCGCGCTTCACGGTCTCCTTGCTTCCAAACTGGTCGGAGATCGCGCGCGGGCAGCCGGGCACCTTGCCGAGCAGGTCCTCGATCGCCCGGGCGTGCGCCCAGCCGAGCATCCGGTTGACGCTCCGCATCTTCGCGTACAGCCGGTTGTAGGCGCCGGGGCCGATGGTCACGACCGCATACCGGTTGCCCAGCAGGTGGCGGATCTGCGTGGCCATCTGGATCGCCACCTTGTCGCTCGTAATCCGCTTGCTGTCCCGCACGTTCATCTCGCGCATCGGGCCAACCAGGCTCTCGTCGACGTAGGCGCTGGCCACGACGAGCGGGCCCCAGAAGTCGCCTTTGCCGCTCTCATCCACCCCCATGTGCGGCCGGGAGGCATCCGGGTCGAGCACGTCCTCGTAGCCGACTTTCACGGCCTGCATCACGATCGGCTCGAGGGCGAACTGGACGAACTCCTCGGCGCCCTTCCCCTGGACCAGGCACTTGCCGCTCTTGTAAAGCGCGATGGTGCAGGACTCCGTGGCCGCGGCGATGATGGTGTGCTCCATCGTCAGCGGCCGGTAGTTCCCGCCGCGGATCAGGTCGATCAGGACCCGCTGCTGCTCCGAGGTCAGCTCGTATGTGAAGGAATTCGGCATCGAGTTAATGTGCGAATATATCAACAAGCCCAGCGCTGTCCAAGCCCAGGATGCGAGCATGGGCTTTCCCTTGGCTCGGGTTCGCTCGCGGACGACACGGAGGTCGTCCCTCCATGGGTTGAAGACCGCCGTTCTGCCGTCCTGGAGGGTCGGGCTCCGTCCCGACCGGGCGAAACGATGCCAGAGGGAAAGACCATGGGATGCGGGATCGGAAGGCGGGTGGGTGGGGCGCGGAGAACGAAGCCCGCCGCAGCCTACTCGGCCTTTCGTCGCAGAGCCCATGCGGCGTGCTCGGCCACCAGCGGCGACTCGTCCCGGGCGGCTCGCTCCAGGATCGCGATCGCCGCGCGGTCGCCCCGATTGCCGAGAGCCACGGCCGCGTTTCGCCGCAGGCGCTCCACGCCGGTCCGGTGAACCGCCGTGCCGCGGAACCGGGCGTCAAACTCCTGGCGCGTCATCTCCAGGATCTCCGCCGCGGACGGCGCGGGCCGCGCCCGGAGGTCCGGATGCACGGCGCCGGCGCCGAACCGGTTCCACGGGCACGCCGCCGTACAGCGGTCGCAGCCGAAGACCGCGCCCCCCACGCCCGCGCGCAGCCCGGCCGGAATGCTCCCCTTGTGCTCGATCGTCAGGTACGACACGCATCGCCTCGCGTCAACGGTTCCGTCCGGCCCGATGGCACCGGTCGGGCATGCGGCCACGCACCGCCGGCAGGTGCCGCAGCGTCTCGGCATCGGGGCCGACGGCTCGAGCGCCGCGTCCACAAGCAGGGAGCCCAGCAGCAGGCAGGCGCCGAATCGCGGATGAACGACCTGCCCCTGCCGGCCGATCCACCCCACCCCGGCTCGCGCCGCCCACTCGCGCTCCGCAAGCGGCGCGGAGTCGACGCAGGCACGGCACTGGCGCACCCCGCATTCGGCCCGAAGCCACTCCTCCAGCCCGCGCAGTCCGGCGCGGATGATGTCGTGGTAGTCGCGGCTGACGGCATAGGCGGAAATCCCATCGCCCGGCGCGGCCGCGGCCGGGTAGCGGGCCGCGACCACAACCACGGAGCGCGCCCAGGGCGCGAGGGCCCGCGGGTCGGCGCGGAGGTCCGCATGGCGGCGCAGGTAATCCATTCCAGCCGCCCGGCCCGCGCCGATCCAGTCCAGGAACCGGTCGTGCATCCGGCATGGCCCCGCTTCAGCCACGCCAGCCGCCACGAACCCCTGACGGGCGGCGGCATCGCTCATGCGGGCGGCGAACGTCATGGAGGCGGCGCCTGGTACAGGCGTATGATCCGCTCGACAACTTGGTCCGGAGTGAGCGCATCCGTGTCAATCTGGTGCGGAATCGCACCGTAGAGCAGGCGGCGGTCGGACAGAAGTTTCACGATCCGCCTGGCCTTCTCATCGCCCTCCAGCAGCGGGCGGTGCGTCTCGCCGGACACGCGCTTCATGACGGTCCCAGGCGACGCCTGCAGGCAGACGACCAATCCCGATCGGCTGAAGTCCGTCACGTTGCCGGGGTCGAGCACGACGCCGCCGCCGGTGGCGACGACGAGCCCGTCGCGGGCCGCCAGCTCGCGGACGAGCGCGCGCTCGAGGGCGCGAAAATGCGGCTCACCCTGCTCGGCGAAGATCGTCGCGATCACCCGGCCCTGGCGCTCCTCGATCACCTTGTCCATATCCACGAACTCCAGGCCCAGCCGCTGAGCGAGCTGTCGGCCGGCCGTGGTCTTGCCGGTCCCCATGAACCCCACGAGCACGATGTTTCGCTTCGTCATGTTCCCCTCGCGCAGGCGCCGGCGCCCGGAGCGGGATGAGGCCTTCCGCCGGTCCCGGGGCGCGTGTTCGACGTCAGAACGCCAGCCGCAGCGCGGCGCCGAGCGTCACGGTGTCGGTGCCGATGTCACGGGACGAGTCGCTGAGGTTCTCCCAGTCGTCAAACCGGTAGTTCGCGTTCACGTCGATGCGAAGGAACGGCAGGATCTCGGCGTCGAGGCCGGCGCGCAGGCCGTAGAAGGGGCGGTTGGAGAACTCGCCGTCCGTGTAGTACGTTCCGATCCCGGCCGCCGCGTAGAGCCCCTTGCCGACGATCAGGTACGCCTGCGGGGCGAGCACCGTGTCGGAGGCGCCGCCGAAGCCTTCGCCGAACGCCTCGACGGCCGCTTCGACGCCGACCCATCCGGGCCGGTACTGGTAGCTCCCCACCCAGGACACGCCGTCCTGGTCGACGTTGTGGACGTCAACGTCGTCGATCGCGCGCCAGTAGACCGCGCCCACGCCGAGCCGGTGCGGCCGGACGTCCGCTCCGCCCGCGGCAGCCGCAGTCGATAGCCCGGCCCCCACGCACACCGCAACCGCGCCCAGTACGACGGCCATCGTCCGATTCATCGCTGTCTCCCGGCGACCCGCCGCGGCGGCCAGACATCGATCGCCGCGCCTTTTCGGCAAGTGCC
>CAYSLU010000025.1:43182-55868 GCA_964431965.1 uncultured Verrucomicrobiota bacterium | reverse complement strand
TGCAGTGGTAGTAGCCCGCCCCGTCCGCTTTGATCCGTGCCCGTCGCATCGTCTCGTCTCCCTTCGGCGGGGCTATCCCTTCGCCCCGCACTCATATAGAAGAAGCGAGCTCGACGGTTTTCCGAAATATGGCGACAGGTTGTCTGTCCCCAATGTTGTCGCGACAGGTTGTCTGTCCCCAATGTGGTCCCAATGTTGTCCAAGGAGGAGCGTCTCAGGTGCGGACGAAGATCGAGGAGTGACCCAACCATCACGGGGCGAGGCAAGGGGCCGGGGCGGCGGGGTCGCGGACGTGGGCGGCCTTGATTCGGCCGACGATGTGGCCGGGCACGACGGCCGCGTAGATGACCCACTGGGCACCCGGCACCCACCGGACATACTCCCCGCCAATGTACGTGCCGTAGGCGGGGTAGAGAATCTTGTAGGCGGCCCGCTCCTCGTCCGGTTCCTCCTCGACGCGGAGGTAACCGATCGCATCTCCGGTCGCAATTCCCTCCTGGTGGAGCGGCACGATGGGCAGGATGCGGAGCGCTCCATAGGATCCCTTCCACGTACGTCCGGCAAAGTCCTTGGCGTGGCTGGCCTCGTGGAGCGCGATCGCCGGGTGATCGGAGTACAGGCTGATGGTGTCCGTGAACGGGTTGTAGTGGTCGCCGCCGAACACGCGACCGGGGAGCACGGTGTAGAAGGCCGTGGCGATCAGGCCCAGAGTCAAGCGCCAGCCGAGGCCGACGTCGCGGTTGCGGAACAGGCGGCTCCACTCGGCCCCCGGCGCGTACTCATTGAGGCGAATCTTGACCGCCGTGAGATCGTTGCGCGCCAGGTAGGAGGCGAGGGCGGCCTCCGTCTCGGGCGAGAGGCGGTGGTTGTCCACGCGGCTGTCGAGCAGCAGAATCTTGGACGGGATGCCGACGAGCCAGCCGATGTCGTCCAGAAGCTTCACGGGGCGCCCGCGCTCGATCTGCGCCTCGCCCGGCCGGAGGATGCAGGTTGGCGGCTTCGCCGGCGCCGTGCCGTACCGGTACGGCACGGAAGCGCAGCCGGAGGAGCCCAGCAGGCCGGCCGCCACGACGGCCAGCATCGGCCGCAACACCGCCCGGAGGCCCTGGAAGACAGTGTGCACGGGGTCCATTCTCCCCATCGCCGCGACAAAGACAAGTCCGTAAGGGCGGCTCAAGTCCTCGCCTAAGCGTGTTCCGTCGCGCCGGCGACTCTTCGATGCTTCCGTCCCGGTTCTCTGGTCTTCCGCGCGGGGCATTCGCAAGGTTATCCTGTTGCGGATGGCCGATGAACCCAGAGAGGGGCGTGACATGAAGGCGGAGTGCATCTTTCCCGGCGGCAAGCGGATCAAGCTCGGAATCTGGGGGCTGGGCCGGGGCCAGAGCTTTATCCGGTCGGCCAATGCGCTCAATATCGACGTGGTCGCGGGCTGCGATCTTCACGAGAACATGCGTGACTCGTTCAGGAAGAACTGTCCTGATGCCTTTCTGACTGCGGACGAGAATGAATTCCTCGCGCGGGATTTGGATGCCGTTCTGGTCGCCACATATTGTCCGGACCATGCGGCGCACGCGATCCAGGCGATTCGCGCGGGCAAGCATGTCTTGAGCGAGGTGACGGCGTTTCTGACTCCGGCGCAGGGCGTGGAGTTGGTTGAGGCCGTTGAGCAACACGACCGGGTCTACAATCTCGCCGAGAACTACCCGTTCTCCGTCGAGAACATGTACCTGGCCAAGCTGTGGAAGGACGGCTTCTTCGGCGAGCTGGCCTATGCCGAGTACGAGTATGTACACGGGGCGGGGCGGGCCTTCTCCAACCCGGACGGCACACCGCTCGAGCCCGGGAACCGGGCCCACCACTGGCGCGGCTGGCTGAACTACCACTACTACTGCACGCACTCCCTGGGGCCGGTCATGGTCATCACCGGCCTCCGCCCCGAGCGGGTGGTGGCGTTCCCGGAGGACGTGCAGAACTACGGCGTGATCAAGGGGCAGGGCCGGAAGGTCGATGGGGTGCTGCCGTCGCTCGGCGCGTTCGCCCCGTCGCTGATCCACATGAGCAACGGCGGGATCATGCGCAACCTGATGGGCGGGACCACGGCCGACAGCCATCACCAGCGGCTGTTCGGGACCAAGGCCTCCTCCGAGATGCACCCGCTGCGGCTCAAGGTGGGCGCCACCGGCAGCGCCTTTCCGATCCAGGTGAAGCCCCAGTGGAGCGAGATGGGCGAGCTGGCCGCGCAGGCCGGGCACGGCGGCGGCGACTTCTGGGTCCTGTACTACTTCGCCCGGCAGATCCTCACCGGGGAGAAGGCGCCCTGGGACATCCATTCGGCGGCCGACGTGACGCTGGCCGGCATCCAGGCCCTGCGCAGCGCGGAGGCCGAAGGCCAGCCGATGGAGATCCCGGACTTCCGCGATCGGGCCGCACGCGCCCGCTACCGCGCCGATCACTGGACGCAGAAGCATGTCGATCCGTACCGGATCTTCCCGGACGACCAGGATCTTTCCATCACGGGCGACTTCAGCGCGGCCGCGCAGGCGCTCCAGTCCGCCGTTACGCAGGTGCGCAAGGCGCTCGATGCCATGACGGCCTTCCCCGTGGCGGTTCCCGAGGACCAGATCCGGATCGTCAACCTCGTGAAGGCGGTCCGCGACGCGGCGCCGGAGTATGCGCGGACGTACGCGCGCGCCCGCCGGATCGCCGGCGCGTATCCCGTTTCGCCGGGCGGCCGCGCCCTCCTCGAGTTGCTCATCGACGTGGGCGAGGAGGCCCGGGTCATGCAGACGGCCTCCTTCGTCTCGGACCTGAACGCATGGCTGCTGAAGCCCGCCTCGTGATGGGAGCCCCGCGATGAACGTGCTTTGGATCATGACCGACCAGCACCGGGCCGACTGCCTCGGGTTCATGGGGCACCCGGTCGTCCAGACGCCGAACCTCGACCGGCTCGCGCGGTCCGGCGTGGTGTTCGACCGGGCCTTTTGTCAGACGCCGGCGTGCATGGCCTCTCGCGCCGTGCTTTTCACCGGCCGCTATCCGGCGGCCGTGCGCGTGCGCGGGATGGGCGTCCTGCCCCCGGGCGAGACTACCTTTCCCGAGGTGCTCCAGCGAAACGGGTTCCGCACCGGCGCGTTCGGCAAGGTTCATCTCACCCCCGAGCAGTACACCCGCGACCAGCTTCATACCGACACGCCCACCCTCGACTGGCGGCGGTTTGCGCGCGACGGACGGCTCGCACCGATCCCGGACGACCCCTGCAAGGAGAACTACGGGTTCCAGACCTACGTCGGCTGCGAGGACATCCTCTACGGGCGGTTCCGGGAATGGCTTCGCGAGCGCAATCCGGCCCTGGTCGACCGCACGTGCCCGCCGTTCTCGCCGGATGGGCCGCGCGACCTGCGCCTTTCGCCCTATCCCTCGACGCTCCACCCATCGACTTTCATCGCGGAGCAGGCGGCGCAGTTCATCGGCGCACAGGACGGGAGCCAGCCCTGGTTCGCGTTCTGCTCCTTCATCGCTCCGCACCACCCCTTCGAGGCGCCCGACGATCAGATCGCCCGCTACGATGCCGGATCGATCCCGCTGCCGGACCACAAGGGCGGCGTGGAGCCCGCCGGGATCCCCGAGCCGGCCGCCTCGGCGATCGGCGAGATGGACCGCTATCCCGACGCGATCAAGCGTCGGATCGTGCTCCACTATCTCGCCAGCATCAGCCTGATCGACGACGCGGTGGGGCGGGTGGTGGCCGAGTTGGAGCGCACGGGGCGGATGGAGGACACGCTCATCGTGTTCACCAGCGACCACGGCGAGTTCCTGGGGAACCACGGGCTGCTGCGCAAGCCGTCGCTTCACTACGATGAAACGCTGCGCGTGCCGCTCCTGATCCGGATGCCGGCGGGGCGCCTGACGCCGCGGCGCGAGCCGGGGCTGGTCGAGCTCACCGACGTCTATCCGACGCTTCTGGGGTTGCTCGGCTTTCCGCTGACGCCCGGCGTGCAGGGGATCGACTGGTCGGCCGCCCTCCGCTCCGGCGGGGCGATCGGGCGCGAGGATATCTACTCGGACATCTACGACCTTAAGCCCCAGCTGTTCGGCCAGCCGTTCGGGCCCTTCATGGCGGCCGAGACGCTGCGGACGGAGCACTGGAAGCTGAACGTCTACCCGACGGCCACGCGCGAGCACGGGCAGCTGTTCAACCTGCGCGAGGACCCCGACGAGTCGCGAAACCTGTACGCGGACGCCGGCCACCGCGCGGTGCGCGAGGAACTGCTGTGGCGGCTGGTTCGCCGGCTTCACGTGAACACCGATCCGCTGCCCCCGTTCCTGACCCAGTACTAGCCGCGGTGGAGCTCCAGGCGCTGCCGCGGATCGGCCGGCTCGCCGATCCGGCGCCTCCCGCGCCGGCTCCGGCGGCATCGGCTTCGTCCGGCGCCGTAAGGCGGCCGTGACGGGAGGGTCGGAACGGCGGAGACAGCCGTCTCCACGGGATGAGGCGAAGCGGGTTCCTTGGAGCCGGCCGTCCCCGGCCGGTTCGGGCTCCGTCCCCCTCACGTCACTGGCCCATCGCCCGGCGCCGACTAATCGCCTTGACCCTCACGGGGGGTGTCGGTGACTATTGCGGCCGCCATGAACGACACACCTCAGCCGAAGAAAACGGTATCGCTGGACATCCTCTCGTCGCTGTGCAAGCGGCGGGGGTTCATCTTTCAGAGCTCGGAGATCTACGGCGGCCTCAACGGCTTCTGGGACTACGGGCCGCTCGGCTGCGAACTGAAGCGGAACATCAAGAACGCCTGGTGGCGGAGCATCGTTCAGCGCCGCGACGACGTGGTGGGGCTCGACTCGTCCATCATCATGCACCCGCGCGTGTGGGAGGCGTCCGGCCACGTGCAGGGGTTCACCGATCCGATGGTGGACTGCCGGGCCTGCCGGAAGCGCTACCGCGCCGATCAGCTGTGCGAGGAACTGGGGCTCAAGCTGGAGACCGGCGGCGCGGGGGAGAAGGACCTGAAGCTCCCGGAGGGGGCCAAGTGTCCGGCGTGCGGGTCGAAGGATCTGACGCCGCCCCGCGCGTTCAACCTCATGTTCAAGACGCACGTGGGCCCGGTCGAAGAGGACTCGTCCGTTGCCTATCTTCGCCCTGAGACCGCGCAGGGGATCTTCGCTCAGTTCAACAACGTGCTGAGCGTCTCGCGCCAGAAGGTGCCGTTCGGCATCGCCCAGATCGGCAAGGCGTTCCGGAACGAGATCAATCCGCGGAACTACACGTTCCGGTCGCGCGAGTTCGAGCAGATGGAGCTCGAGTTCTTCATCAAGCCCGGCACGGACGCGCAGTGGCACGCGTACTGGGTCGAGGAGCGGATGAAGTGGTACCAGTCCATCGGGCTGCCGTCGGAGAGCCTGGGCCAGTACGTGTACGGCAAGGGCGAGCTGGCGCACTACGCGAGCGCGTGCGTCGACGTGATGTACGACTTCCCGTTCGGCCGGCAGGAGCTCGAGGGCATCGCGGCGCGCGGGAGCTTCGACCTGACGCGGCACCAGGAGTTCAGCGGCAAGTCCATGGAGTACTTCGACGCGGACACGCAGGAGCATTTCGTTCCGCACGTCGTGGAGCCCTCCGCCGGCGTGGATCGCATCGCGCTGGCCGTGCTCTGCAACGCCTATCGGGAGGAGTGGGTCCCCGCCAAGAGCGACGAGGTGAAGGAAGTCATCGCGGCGGAGCCGGGCGCGAAGGCCCCGGACGGCTACGAGACCCGCGTCGTCATGCGCTTCGCCCCGTGCATGGCGCCGGTCAAGGTGGCGGTCTTCCCGCTGCTGAAGAACAAGCCGGAGCTGGTGGCCAAGGCGCGCGGCGTGTTCGAGGAGCTGCGCGAGTCGTGGCCGTGCTTCTGGGACCAGACCGGCGCGATCGGCCGGCGGTACCGCCGCCAGGACGAGATCGGCACGCCGTACGGGCTGACCGTGGACTTCGATACGCTGACCGACGACACCGTGACCGTCCGCGATCGCGATACGATGCAGCAGGTGCGCATGCCCATCCGCGAGCTGACGCCGTGGCTGAGGGAGAAGCTGTCATGATCAAGGTTGCCGTGATTGGACTGGACACGAGCCACAGCGTGGAGCTGCCGCGCCTGATGCAGGCGCCGGACGTGCTGCCGGAGAGCGGCGTGCCGGGCATGCGGGCCGTGACGTGCATGCGCTTCGAGACCCCGTTCCAGAAGAAGGACGGCCTCGACAAGAGGCAGAAGCAGCTCGAGGGCTGGGGCGTGAAGGTGACCGAGTCCTTCGACGAGGCGATCGCCGACTGCGACGCGATCATGCTGGAGATCAACGACGGGAGCTATCATCTGGAGTATTTCCGGAAGGTGGCGGCGCTGGGCAAGCCGGTGTTCCTGGACAAGCCCCTGGCCGGGTCTCTGGAGGACGGCCGGGAGATCATGCGCCTGGCCCGTCAGCACGGCACGCGCGTGTGGTCGGCGTCGTCGCTTCCGTTCGCGCCGGCGGTTCTGGAGGCGGTGAAGCCGTTCACGAAGGTCCAGTTCGGGCACTCGTTCGGCGCGCTCGGCACCGCCCCGGCGGGCGATTCGCTGATCTGGTACGGCGTGCACGCCGTCGAGATGCTGCAGCGGATCATGGGAGCGGGCGCGAAGTCGGTGCGGGCCATCGACTCCAGCCCGGCGATCCTGATATCCGTGGACTATGGAGAGGGCCGGCACGGATTGGTGGAAGCGATCCGCGGATCCTGGGTGTACGGCGGACGCGTTCAAGGGGCCGTGGGCGACCAGGCCCGGGTCACGCCGTTCGTCTGCGACTCCCGCAATCTCTACCGCGACCTGCTGGTCGAAGTGAAGCAGTTCTTCCTCGGGGGACCCGCGCCCATCGAGATGGCGAAGACGTTCGAGGGGCTGGCGATCATGACCGCCGCCCGGCAGTCGATCGAGACCGGGCGTTCGGTGGATGTGCCCGCTCTATAGGCCCGCGGGACGCACCATGGCGGACGTGACTCATATTCTCGAGCAGCTTCGGCGCGGCCGCCTCACCGTGAAGCAGGCGGAGCGCGAGCTGCAGCGCAGCGCCGAGGGGAACCTGGGGTTCGCGCGCGTCGATTTCGACCGCCTCCGCCGCCGCGGCTGCGCCGAGGTGATCTTCTCTCCGGGCAAGACGGCGGACCAGATCGCCCGGATCATGACGGCGATGGCGGAAGCCGGGCAGAACGTTCTGGCCACCCGCGCCAGCCCCGAGCAGTTCGCGGTGGTGCGGCAGACCCACCCCGCCGCGCAGTACCACGAGGCCGCCCGGGCCATCACGCTGGTCGTCGCCAGCCGCCCCCGACCGACCGGGCGGGTGGGCGTGCTCTGCGCCGGGACGTCGGACATCCCGGTCGCCGAGGAGGCGGCGCTGACGGCGGAGTGGATGGGCGCCCGCACGGAGCGTATTTTCGATGTCGGCGTCGCCGGCCTGCACCGGCTGTTCCGGCACGTCGAGCGGCTGCGCGCGTGCCGCTCGCTGGTCGTGGTGGCCGGCATGGAAGGCGCGCTCCCGTCGGTCGTCGGCGGCCTCGTGGACCGGCCGATCATCGCCGTGCCTACGAGCATCGGCTACGGGACCAGCCTGAAGGGCATCGCGGCCCTGCTGGCCATGCTGAACACCTGCGTGGCCGGGATCACCGTCGTGAACATCGACAACGGCTTCGGGGCCGGCGTCGCCGCGGCGATGATCAACCGAACCGGGAAGCCGCGATGAGGATCCTCCAGTTCGACAGCACCGGCGGAGCCAGCGGCGACATGACGCTCGCCGCGCTGTTCGACCTCGGCGTGAGCCCCGATCTCGTGCGCGCCGAGCTCGCGAAGCTCGATGTCGGCGAGTACCGGATCGAGGTGCAGCCGGCCGACCAGAACGGCATGCACGGCACCCGCGTGGACGTACATACGGAGGAGCACGACCACGATCACCACGGGCACCATGCGCACCGGGCCTTCTCCGATATCCGGCGGATGATCGAGTCCAGCGGCCTGGCCGGTGGCGCGAAGGGGCGCGCCCTGTCTGTCTTCCAGCGGCTGGCCGAGGCCGAGGCGCTGGTTCACCGGACGGCGGTCGACGAGGTGCGCTTTCACGAGGTCGGGGCGGTGGACTCGATCGTCGATATCGTGGGTGCCTGCGTCGCGCTCGAGAGCCTCGGCGTGGCGGGCGTGGCGGTCGGCCCGCTCCCGGCCGGCTACGGGACGGCGCATTCGGCGCACGGCGTGCTGCCCATCCCCGCGCCGGCGACGGTCGAACTGCTGAAGGGCATGCCGGTGGTGCAGACGGACGAGCCCTTCGAGCTGGTGACGCCCACCGGCGCCGCCCTGCTGAGCACCTGGAAGACACTGGATGCTCCGCCGCCCGGATCACGCATGCTCGCGGTGGGTTACGGGTTCGGGCGGCGGAAGCTGAACAGCCGGCCGAACCTGCTGCGCGCGTGCCTGCTCGACGCGCCGGAGGCGGCCGCGGAGGGGGCCGGCTGCCTCGTGATGGAGTGCAACATCGACGACATGGCGCCCGAGCTCGTCGGGGCGCTCGTTCCGCGCCTGCTCGACGCCGGTGCGCTCGATGCGTTCGTCACGCCGGTGCAGATGAAGAAGCAGCGGCCCGGCGTGCTGCTTACGGTTCTCTGTCGGCCGGGCAGCCGTGCGCTCGTGCTGGACGTACTCTTCGCGGAAAGCACCACCTTCGGCGTTCGCGAGTACGACGTGCGGCGTACGGAGCTGGATCGCCGCCACGTGGCGGTGGCCACGCCATATGGATCCGTGCGCGTGAAGATCGGCTCCCGCGGCGGCCGCGACGTGACGCGCTCGCCGGAGTACGAGGACTGCCGCGCGCTCGCCGATCAGCAGGGCGTGCCGTTGCGTGCGGTATACGAAGCGGCCGCGGCGGCGGCGCATGGCTTGCGCTGAGGCGGGGTGCTACGCTTTCGGTTTCTTCCGTTCGAACTCCCCGCGGTGTGCCTTCAGCTCGCAGGTTGCCCACGCGTTCAGCCCTGCGAATCCGAACGCCGGGGCCAGCCAGGCGTGGTCGCCCGTCTCGACCATCCGATCGCGCAGCCAGCCGTGATGCTGTCGCGCCAGCCCTTCGTGAGCCGCGTCGGCTACGAGGTTGTTCAGCTCGCAGGGATCGCGTTCGAGGTCGAAGAACTGCCACGGCGTCATGCCGCCATCGCCGCCGAAAACAGTGTACGTGTAGCGGCGGGACCGGAAGCCGCGGTACACGCGCTGGCTGAAGACGATGCCGGGCCGGATCTCGGATACGAACTCGAGCATGACCCCGGGCCGCGGCAGGGGCGTCCGATCGCCTGCGATCTGCGGCGTGAGGTTCAGCCCCGGCATCGGGTCCCGCGGTGTCAGTCCGGCCAGGCCGAGGATCGTCGGGAACAGGTCCTCCGAGCAGACGGGATCGGCGACCGTCCCGCCCGCCGGGATGCCCGGCCCGCGCACCAGGAGCGGGATGCCGGTCGATTCCGCGAACGGGTACTGCTTCTCCTGAAGCTGGTGGCTGCCCCCGAGTTCGCCGTGGTCGGACGTGAAGACGGTCACGGTGCGGTCCGTGAGTCCGTTCTCCTCGAGAAACCGAGAGAGCCGGCCGACGTTCCAGTCGAGGTTGTCGATCATCGCGTAGTAGAGCTTGCGCCGGCGGATCTGATCGTCGCGCACGTCGTCCGTGAGGGCCGCGCTCCACCCCGTCGCGTCCTCGTCCTGCTCCGTGAGCACGAAGAAGTTGGGCGGCAGCTCGATGTCGCGCTCCAGCCAGCGTCCGGCGAACTCGGGCGGCGCCTCGAAGGGCGGGTGCGGGGCTTCGACAGACAGAATGAGCGCGAACGGGCGGGCGGGATCGCGCCGCGTGCGCAGCGCCTCCATGGCCAGGTCAAAGAGCCCGTCGGTCTGGTAGCCCGTGATGGGGCGGGGCGTCGGATCGTCGTCCTTGAACCAGCAGGTGTCGAAGAACGCGTTCCGCAGCTCGAACCCGAACCAGCGCGACCAGCGGCCCTGGTGCTCGCGGGGCACGGGCCTCTTGAGCGCGCTCGGGCCGAGCCCGCCATAGAGGTGCCACTTGCCGACGTAGATGGTCTCGTAGCCCGCCGCGTTGAACTCGTCGGCCAGCGTTCGCTCGGCGGGGGACATGCGCCAGAGGATGGCCGGGATGAGCCGGGAGTGGGCATACTGGCCCGTCATCAGCGTAAACCGGAAGGGCACGCAGACGGGGTAGGTCGAGCAGGCGGCGTCGAAGCGGACGCCGCCTGCTCCCATGGCGTCGATGTGGGGCGTGGCGATGTTCGGATCGCCGTAGCAGGACAACGCATCCCGACGGAGCTGGTCCGTCAGGATGACAAGGATGTTGGGCTGCGTGGCCACGCCGGGCGGCTTCCTCAGTCCTCGGTCTGAGTGGCGAGGAAGTTCTGGATGCCCATCTGGCTGATCTGGTCGCGCTTCTCTTCGAGCTCGTTAACGTGCCCGTCCTCGTCCTTCAGGATGCCTTCGAGGATCTCGCGGGTGGCGTTGTCGGCGGCATCCTGAGCGAGCTTGATGGCCTTGTTGTAGCTCTTGACCGCCGTCAGCTCGGAGTTCAGGTCGTTGGCGAGCTGCTTGGCGACATCCTGGCCGATGTTGATCTTGTTCAGGCTGCCGACCATCGGGCGCCCCTCGAGGAAGAGGATGCGCTCGATCAGCTTTTCCGCGTGCTTCATCTCGACGATCGCACGGCCGCGCACCATCTTCTTGAGCTGCGTGTAGCCCCAGTTCTCGTCCATCTCCGAGTGCACCATGTACTGGTTGATGGCGGTCAGCTCATCGGCCAGCAACCCGTTCAGCGCGTCGATCAGCTTCTCGTTGCCCTTCATGGTCCACTCCTTCTAAGGGGTATGTGTTTGATGCGTTACCGCTGGAACACTACTCCGTCCACCGGGATGGCTCAACCTCTTTCCGTGCGGATGTGGATGTCGCGCTGCGGGAACGGGATCTCGATGCCCTCGGTGGAAAAGCGCTCGTGGATGGCCATGTTGAGATCGTCGCGGATGCGCAGCTCCTCCCGGACGTCCCGGATCCAGCAGATGTAGAGCAGCGTCAGGGCCGAGTCCCCGAACTCGTTCAGGTAGACCGCGGGCGTCGGCGCCTGGAGCACGTCGGGGTGGGCTGCGAGCACTTCCATCAGGATGCGCTTGGCCTTTCGCACGTCGCTGGAGTAGGCAATGCCCAGCCGGATGCGGAGCTTGAGGCTGGGCGTGGGGGCGCTGAGGTTGGTGATCTGGTTCTTGGCGATGTCGGCGTTTGGAATGGTGATCACCGTATCGTCGTACGAGAGGATGCGCGTGCTGCGCAGGCCGACTTCCATCACGTCGCCGCCTTTGCCGTTGGCCAGCTCGATCCGGTCGCCGGGCTGGAACGGCCGGTCGACCATGAGGACAAAGCCCGAGATCATGTTGCTCAGGGTCTCCTGGGCGGCGAAGGCGACGGCGAGCGAGGCCACGCCCGCGGTGGCGAGAAGGCCGGTGATCTGGATGCCGAAGTGGTCGAACACGATCGTGAGGGCAATGAACACAAAGAGGAACTTCGCCGCCTTCCGGAACAGCGAGATGAACTGGTCGTCCACCCGGCTCGGCGTCTTCACGGCGATTTCCGAGCTGTACCAGTCGGCGAACGCGCGGGTGGCCGCGTGCAGGGTCACGGTTATGCTGGCGACGAGCGCCACGTAGATCGCTCCGATGTAGGCGGTCCAGGCGATGTGGCCCGTGATCGCGGGGAATCCCTGGAAGCTGGCGTGCGCGCCCATGCTGAGCCCGGCCGTGAAGACGGCCCACTGGACCGGCGTGCGCATCGAGTCGAGCACGGCCGCCTGCAGCTTGAGCTGGCGCCGCCGGGCCATCGGCATGAGCGCCCAGCGCCACGCCAGGGCGGCGGCCTTGGCCGCCAGGATGCTGCCGAAGGCCCATGCCGCGAACCAGCACAGGGACTCGGCGAAGGCGGACACGGTGGCGGGCGGCCCGACGATCGAAGCGACCCACGACGGCCAGGCGAAAGGCAGCGGCGCCGGCGGCGGCTGGGCCAGACTGTTACTCATGGGCGTAGCTCCCGAATCCTCCCGGCGGGGAGGCGCATCAACGGACCGGCGTATTACCCCAGGGCGCGCACAAACTCAACTCGGAAGGTGGGTGCGTTTGACACGGCGGGGCGGGGTTGGCAATATGTGCACCCTTTTTGACGCACGAGAGCAGGGAGACGAACATGGCGAAGACCTATCGTATTGCGGTGTTGCCGGGCGACGGAACCGGTCCGGAAGTGGTCCGTGAAGGCGTGAAGGTGCTGAACGCGGCGGCCGCGAAGTTCGGCTTCAAGCTGGCACTGACGAACTACGATTTCGGCGGCGACCGCTACCTGAAGACCGGCGAGGTGCTGCCGGCTTCGGCGGTGCCCGAGCTGCGGCAGTTCGACGCCATCTTCCTGGGCGCCATCGGCCATCCGGATGTGAAGCCGGGCGTCCTGGAGAAGGGCATCCTGCTCCAGCTCCGGTTCGACCTGGACCAGTACATCAACCTTCGGCCGGTGAAGCTGTACCCGGGCGTGGAGACGCCGCTCCGGAACAAGGGGCCGGCGGACATCGACTACGTCGTGGTGCGCGAGAATACCGGTGGCATCTATACCGGGGTGGGCGGCGTGGTG
>CAYSLU010000025.1:0-43172 GCA_964431965.1 uncultured Verrucomicrobiota bacterium | reverse complement strand
GCGCGAGAACACGGGCGATCTCTACACGGGCGTCGGCGGGTTCACGATGAAGGGGACGCCGCAGGAAGTCGCGGTGCAGACGAGCGTCTACACCCGGTTTCAGGTCGATCGCTGCCTGAAGTATGCCTTCGAGCTGACCCGCAAGCGCAACAAGAAGAAGACCCTGGCGCTGTGTGGCAAGACGAATGTGCTCACCTACGTGTACGACCTGTGGGAGCGCGCGTTCCACGAGATGGGCGAGAAGCAGTACCCCGACATCAAGCGGGAGTACTATCACGTTGACGCCACGTGCATGTGGATGGTGAAGAACCCGGAGTGGTTTGACGTGATCGTGACGGGAAACATGTTCGGCGATATCATTACGGACCTGGGTGCGATCACGCAGGGCGGGATGGGCATCGCGGCCGGCGGCAACATCAACCCCGAAGGGGTGAGCATGTTCGAGCCGATCGGCGGCTCGGCGCCGAAGTACACGGGCCAGAACGTGATCAACCCGCTGGCGGCCGTGTGCGCCGGGGCCATGATGCTCGACACGCTCGGCGAGGCGAAGGCGGCCCAGGCCATCGAGGCGGCCGTGATGGATGTGACGGCCAACAAGCTGAAGAGCCTGGCGGCCGGCCGGATGGGGTATTCGACTACGCAGGTCGGCGATCTGGTTGCCGAGCGCGTGTGACGCGAGTGTGGGTGGACTACCGGGGAAACCGGGGCGCGCCGGCTGCGGCGGGCGCGCTGAGAGGAAGAGGCACGGGACGATCATGAAGGGATACACCGTAGCGGTTGTGGGAGCCACTGGCGCCGTCGGGATCGAGATGATCCAGACGCTCGAGAAGCGGAGCTTCCCCGTCAAGACGCTGCGCCTGTTCGCATCCGAGCGGTCTGTGGGCAAGCGCCTGCCGTTCCGCGGAGCGGATGTCCCGGTCGAACTGCTGACCGCGGACGTATTCCGCGGGATCGATATCGCGCTCTTCAGCGCCGGGGCGTCGCGGTCGAAGGAGTTCGCGGCCGCCGCGGTTCGGGCCGGGGCCCTCGTCATCGACAACTCGTCGGCGTTCCGCATGGATCCGAGCGTGCCGCTGGTGGTGCCCGAGGTGAATCCGGCTGACGTGTTCCAGCACAAGGGGATCATCGCGAACCCCAACTGCTGCACCGCGATCATGCTGGTCGCCGTCTACCCGCTGCACCAGGCGAACCCGGTTCGCCGGATCGTGGTGTCGACCTACCAGGCGGCCAGCGGAGCCGGGGCGAAGGCCATGGCCGAACTGGAGGAGCAGACCGCCGAGGTGCTGAAGGGCGGGAAGAATCTCCGCGTCGAGGCGCTGCCCCAGCGGATCGCGTTCAACCTGTTCCCGCAGGTGGATTCCTTCCTGGACAACGGCTACACGAAGGAAGAGATGAAGTTCGTCAACGAGTCGCGGAAGATCATGCACGCGCCGGACTTGAAAGTCAGCGCGACATGCGTCCGCGTCCCGGTCCTGCGCGCACACAGCGAGGCCGTGAACCTTGAGTTTGAGCGTCCGATGACCCCGGCGCAGGCCCGGGAGGTGCTCGCGAAGGCGGCCGGCGTGAAGGTTGTGGATGATCCGGCCGGAGCGCGCTATCCGATGCCGATCGATGCGACGGGCGAATACGACGTGCTCGTGGGGCGCATCCGCCAGGACTGCTCCCGCGAGGACGGCCGCGGAATCGAGCTGTTTGTCAGCGGGGATCAACTGCTCAAGGGCGCGGCCCTGAATGCGGTCCAGATCGCCGAGGTGTGGGCCCGGGGGAAGTGACGCACGCGCCCCGCGGCGCGTCCTACTCCGTCGGCAGGCCGGGGATCGTCGGGCTGCCTTCCCACGGCTGCGGGGCGTTCCACGGGATGTCCGAATCCGTCGATGCGCAGCCCGCCGAAAAAGCAGCCAGCAGGATGCCGGCGCCCAGCAGGGCGGCGGCAACGAGGCGGCGGGTGAGTGGGTGCGGGCGTGTCATGTCCGACGGAAACTCCCTCGTTTGAAGCGGCGTTCGCCGCTCCGTCGGCCTGCTTACCGAACGGTCGGCCAGACGGATGGGGCTGCAGCGTAGAAGTTCAGCTCCATCACCTGCATAGCCACCAGCGCGATGCAGCACAGGGCGGCTATAACCGCCAGAATTCCCAGGATCTTAGTAAATAACATAGTCGCCTTCCTGGATCTTCAGGTCGTCCTGCCGCCAGTCGCCGAGGATCTCGGCCACGGCGAGGTTGAAGTCGGCCTTGACTTCGGAGATCCGGATCTTGCCCACGAGCTTGTCGTCGCGCTGCACGATGAGGTCGACCGCCGGCGAGACGCCTGAATCGCGGGCCACGCCGAGCACGACAAAATTCCAGGCCGGGTTGACGAAGAGGACCTGACCCTTGAGGCCCGGCGGGATGCCCTTGGGCGCGCCGTCGGAGCCAGTCGGCTGCTCCCGATCCTTCAGCAGCTGTGCGATCTTCTTCTCCAGTTGACCCTGGACCGACTTCTGTTCCGCCTTCTCGTCTTCGAGCTTGCCGATCTTGGTCTTCTGCTCGTCGATCTGCTCCTCGAGCGTCTTCTTCGTGCTCTCCAGTTCGGTGACGGCAGCCGCCTTCTTGGTGACGTCCTCGTTGAGGGAGGCGATCTTCTGCTCCTGATCCTTCACGGTCTTCTTTTCGGCATCGAGATCGCCTTCAACCTTCTGCTTGGCCTTCTCGGTGTCCGCGAGCGTGGTCTGTGTGTCGGCGAGCGTCGTGCGGGTCTCGTTCAAGCGGTCGTGCTGAACGCGGGCGCGGCCGATGAGGTCGTTGAGCGCCTGGTTCAGGGCGTTGCTGGCCGTGCCCGGGGTGAAGGCCACCAGCTGGTCGCGGGTGATCTTGCTGTCCATCGTCGGCAGGTCCTTGGTGGTCAGGCTTTCGCCGAGGTCGGCCTCGATGGTCTTGGTCATCGAGAGGACGCCTTGCTCGAGGGTCTGGGTGCGGCCCTTCAGGGTCTCGCGCTGGCCGAACAGCTTCACGCCGAGCCCGAGTGTGGCGATGCTGAGCAACAGCAAGACAACGATCACGATTCTGAGCAGGATGACCATGATAACTTCCTCGGGTTGCCCGCAGTATTGTCCGAATAAAAAACGAGCGTAATATGCGTGGAAACGGCGAAGCCTGTCAACCAAAACGTCGGCGAACGTCGAAACGGGCCGGACGCGGGAAAATGTGTTTTTTTGGCGGCATCCTTCGTATATAGTTCACGCCCATGACGGAGCCGGAAGACACATTGCCGCAGGCCGGGCCGGAGAAACCGGAACTGGTACTCGATCTGAACTTCGTTCCGCAGTGGGCGCAGAAGCCGCCGCCGCAGAGCCCGTACGCGCATTTCGAGGGGCGGGGGGGAGATCGCGGCGGAGCCGGCCGGGGCGGCGGCGACCGTCGGGATCGCGAGGCGGGCCGTGATCGGCGCGATCCCCGCGACCGGGATCGCACCCGCGAGCGAGGGCCGCGCCGGGGCGGGCCGGACGAGCGCGGCCGGCGGGGCGAGCGGGCGGGCGGGGACGGACGGCCCGGAGCCGGTCGCCGCGTCGATGCCCCCGAGCGCGATGCGCGCCCGGCGGTGCTTCCTCTGGATGTCGATTTTCTGCCGGAGCGGCATGGCTTGGTGCCCTTGAGCCGGCGGTTGGCGCTGACGGGTCGGGCGTATCCGCTGTTCGACCTGGCCGCGCAGTTCCTCAGCAAGCCCGAGTACTACGCCGTGAAGCTCACCGTCACCGGCCCCGACGGCACGGACGCGCCGGCGCTGCAGCAGTGCAAGGAATGCAATCTGGTGTTTGCCGACCGGGAGCGTGCGGCGTCGCACGCGCTCCACAAGCACGCCGAGAAGTTCTACCGCAAGGAAGAGACCGAAGCCGAGCCGCCGAAGGGGAACTTCGCGTGCATCGCGCGGTGTGGCCTGTCGGGCGAGCTGCTGGGACCGCCCAACTACCATGGGTTCAACAACGCGGTCGTGGAACTCCACCGGTCTCGCTACGCGCACCTGTCGATCGACGACTATCGCCGCCGCATCGAGAACCTTCACGACGCGGCCCTGATCGAGCAGTGGAAAGAGAAGATGCGCAAGCAGACGGTCTACCACCTGATCGACTCGCCCGAGCCGGTGCGCCTGGAGAAGTGGGCGGACGTCGAGGCTCACTTCCGCCGCACGCTGGCCGACGGCCTGATCCGCCCGGGGCGCCGCTTCGTCCTGTCCGGCGTTGCGAGCCAGCAGATCGACGACAGTCGGATCGCAGACGCCATACGGGACGCGTGGAACCGCGAAACGCGTTTTCCGCTGCGGTTCTCGATCACGCTGCGCCTGGCGTTCCGGCACCTGGGCATGCATCTCTTCAAGGCGGCGAACGGCGGCACGTTCATCACGTCGATCTGCCCGGCGCCGATCGACCCGGCGACCGCGGTGCCGGTCGTTCGTCGGCTCCTGGAGTTCCTGGCGGCCAATCCCGGCGCGCTGGGGGATCAGATGCTGGAGCGCATGCTGGCGGAGCCATCCGATCCGCCGGTGACGGACGTGCAGATTCGGCAGCAGCTGCGCTGGCTGATCGGCAAGGGGCATGTGATCGAGTTCGCAGACGGCCGTCTGGCCGTTCCGGTGAACGCCGTGAGCCGCATCCAGTACGCGCGGAAGGGCGATCCGCGCGGGCGGAAGCCGGATCGGCCGGCTGGCCGGCCCCGCGGCCCCGCGGGCCCCGTCGCGCCGGCTCCGGCCGGCGGCCCGGACGCGCCGGCGTGACGCCTCGCTCCTCCGTCGGCGATGGGACGGCTTTTAGCGCGGGTCGGCTGGCGGCTCCGGGGGCGCCAGGGCGGATGCGCCCGGTGCATCCAGGTCGTGCGCCAGGCTTTCCATCTGCTCCATCCGCGACTCGATCCGACTGAATCGCTTGGCCGCCTCGTCGTATTTCTTCCCCGAGTTCTCCAGGTGCTGGCCCAGGACGCGGAAGGTCTCGGAGAAGGTGGTGAACTCCTTGTATAGCCGGGAGAGCCCCTCCATGATCTCCCGCGCGCCTTCCTCGATCCGCATGCCCTTCAGGCCGAGGATGACGGTCTGCAGGTACGCGTAGAAGCTGTTCGGCGACACGGGGATGACCCGCTTGCGAAGCGCGTAGGTGAAGAGCGCCTGCTCCCCGCCGAACTCGTCGTCCTTCACGATGGTCTCGTAGTAGACGTTCTCGGCCGGGATGTACATCAGGGCGAAGTCGAACGTGCCCTCATCGACGCAGATGTACTTGGATGAGATCGCATCGATGTGCACCCGGACGTCGCGCACGAACGCCCGGCGGGCGGCCCTTCGCGAGTCGTCGTCCGGGGCCCCGATGACTCGCTTGAAGTTCTCGAGGGGGAACTTGGCGTCAATCGGGACCATTCCCATGCTGAGCATGACGACGGCATCGACGACGTCGCCGCTGCGGAACTTGTGCTGGAGCGCGAACCGGCTGGGCGGAAGAACCTGGGCGAGGAGGTCCGCGAGGAACAGCTCGCCGAGCGAGCCGCGGAGCTTGGGGGGCTGGAGGATTTCCTGCAGGCTGGAGATGTCCTTTCCGAGCTCGACGATCCGGCGTGATGACTCCTCGAGCTGTCCGAGGCTCTGCTTCACGTCGCCCATCACGCGGGTGGCCGCGTCGAGGCGGCTGCCGACGGAGTGGGTGGAGTCCGACAGCGCGCGCGAGACCTCGCCGCTGAGCGTCTGGATGGCGCTCTGCAGGCCCTGACGGAGCGCCTCGACCTGCTGGGCGGATTGCTGGGTGCTGGCGTTGATCTGGCTCTGGAGCATCGCGATCGCCTCGTCCCGCGCGCCGGCGGGCGGGACGAGCGCACGGCGGAGCCACCAAGCGGCCGCCAGGATGGCGATGCCGAGGATCAAGCCGGTGACGATCATCGCGGGCATCTCGGAGCGGAGGATAGCGGCTGCCCGGCGGAGCGTCAACGCGGCCGCGCCGGACTGCGGAGGCTGCGGGCATTCCGGTCCCAGCGGGCGCGCTTGCGCCGGTTGCGCCGGGCGGAAGCGCAGGGGAAAGCTGTTGATTCGGGGCGCTCGGTCGGCTAGATTTGCCGTGGTATGCTGGTGAACACAAATGCCATCTCCATCCTGGCGTGCTCCCTCCTGCTGGCGGGCCTTGGGGGGGTGCGCAGCGCTTTGGCCCAGGCGGCGCCGGAGGATCCGGTTGACCGCGAGCTCCGCTTCGCTTCCGGGTTGGTCGATCAGGGTCTTCCGAACTACGCGGAGAAGATTCTGGAGATTCTCCTGTCCCACCATCCCGAGGCCAAGGCCCGGGCCGGCGCGGTGCGCATCAAGATCTTCACGGCCGGCGGCAAGTTCGACAAGGCCGAGGAACTGATCAAGACGCTTCCGCCGGACTCCCTGGAAACCCTCGTCATGACGCTGACCCTGGGGGACAAGTACTACGAGTGGGGCAAGATGAAGGAGGCGCGGGGTATCTACGACGCCTTCTTCAAGCGCTACCCGCAGGGCCCGTCGGGCGAGCTGGCCAAGTTCTACATGGAGTCCGCCTACAAGTACGTCCAGATGCTGACGTACATGGGAGATCAGAAGGCGGCGCTTCAGGCTTACGAGTACGTGCTGCTGGCCAAGCCGGAGAAGGACATCGATCGCCGCCTTCGGATCGAGATGGCCGAGCTGGCCCTCAAGCTCGGCCAGAAGGCGACGGGCGCGGAGCAGGCTGCCTATTTCAAGCGCACGAAGGACCTCTGCGCGACCGTGCAGTGGGGCGGCCACGACCTGTGGTTCGGCCGTTCGGTCGTGCTGCTGTGCCACATCGATCTGATTCAAGGGAACCGCGAGGGGGCCCAGAAGACGATCAACGAGTTCATGCCCATGCTGCAGGACGTGGACAACGGCCTCAGGGAACAGAACGAGCCGATGAAGTTCAGCCCCATGGCCGAGTGCCGGTACATGCTGGGCGTATCGTACCAGGAGGAGGGGCAGGCGCTGCTGGACGCGGGCAGCGATCCCGAGGCCATCGAGAAGTTCAAGCAGGCGCTGAACCACTTGTACAACGTGTTCGTCAAGTACCCGACGAGCGGGTGGGCGCCGGAGGCGGGGCAGCGGGCCGACCAGCTGAAGAACATGCTGATTGCGCGGGGCCACAAGGTGCGGATGCCGACGGTGGACATGCGGCCGATCGTGGACGCCCAGCTCAAGGAAGCCAAGCTGCTCTTCCGGCAGCAGGACTGGGAGGGCGCGGCCGGCACGTTCGTGAAGGTGCTGAATCTGTTCCCGGAGCAGGACGGGTCACCGACCGCGTTGGGCGAGCTGGCGCAGTGCTACATCTACCTGAAGAACCCGGCGTATGCCCGGGCGGTGATGGGGCATCTCGCGGAGCGCTTCAGTCGCAACGAGCGCCTTCGCGAGGAGGCGGGGAATGCGGTGATCGCCGTCGCGGAGGGCTGCGAGTCGATCAACGACCAGGAGATGGCGACGCGCGCCTACGACTTGTTCTTCGCGAGCTTCCCGGGTCACGCGCGGGTGCCGTCGCTGCTCTTCCGCTTTGGCGAGACCAAGTTCCGGGAGGAGAACTACGACTTGGCCCTGGGGTACTATCAGCAGATCGCGACGAACTACACGAAGTCCGCCGTATACGTCGCGGCGCTGAGCCGAACCGCGTACTCATACGCGCTCATGAAGGACTACACGAACGCCGCCGCTGCCTTCACCCGGTATGCGGCGGAGGCGCAGCCCGGACCGGGGCTCATCGACGGCATCTACCGGCTGGGCGATGCCTGGCAGCAGATGGGGCGATACGTGGCGGCGATCAACGAGTACTCCAAGGTCGTGCAGCTGCTGGCCGCGGATGAGCGGAAATATGCGCCCATGGCCGAGGATGTGGCCCGGAACCGGGCGGTGCTGGAGAAGGCGATGTTCTGGAAGGCGTACTGCTACGCGAAGCTGCGTGACCCGCCCGACAAGCAGCAGGCGTACCGGGACAAGGCGATCGCGGACTACGACGCGTTTCTGAAGGCGTTCCCGAAGGCCGACCGGGCGGCGTTCGCCCTGAGCCGCATGGGCGTTCTCCTTCAGGTCAGCGGGCGTTCGGACGAGGCGACCACGGTGTTTGACCGGCTGTCCCGCGAGTATCCGAGCTCCGACGAGGCCAAGGATGTCGTGTTCATGCGGGGCATGGGGCTGATCGAGCTCGGACAGATGGACAAGGCCGTCGGCGTCTTCGAGCAGATGTTCGCGAACAAGCGGGCGTTCACCGCCGCGCAGTTCCTGCGCGTCGGAAAGATCATGGCGGAAGCCGGCCAGCCGGCCACCGCGATCCGGTTCTTTCAGGAAGTGCGCGGGCAGTCGCAGCAGCGGGACGTGTGGGAGCCGGCGACGCTGGCCATCGGCCAGGCCTACCTGGCGCAGACCAACCATGCCGATGGGGCGCGCCTGATCGAGGAGCTCCTGGCCAAGTACCCGAACACCGGCTACATGGTGGACTCCGGGTTTGTGCTCTGCCAGGCGTACATCGCGCTGGCCCAGGCGGAGCGGGATCCCGGCCGCCGGACGGAGCTTCTGGACAAGGCGATCCGGTCGGTCAAGAAGGTGCGAACGTACTCCAAGGAGGCGGACATTCGGGCGCGGTCCGACATCCAGGTCGCGGAGATCGAGCAGCTCGGCGGGAACGCCGAGAGTGCCGTGGCGTCCTATACGCGCCTGCTTCTGCTGGCCGACGCGAACAATCCGAAGGTGAGGCCGTACATCGAACAGGCGTTCGAGCGAAGCATCCCCCTCCTGCTGGGGATTCAGCGGCATCGCGACGTCATCGAGAACTGCGGGATCTACCTCGACGCTTTTCCCCGGGGGCGCCTGGTCAATCAGGCGCGCGGCTGGCGCGACAGCGCCCGGCTGAAGGTTGCGGCGGAAGATGCTTCCGTCGGCGGCGCGATTTCCGGGGTGGCGACGAACCGGTAGGATTGGTGTTAGAGTATGCCGCGCTTGGGTGGGGTGCGGGCACATCGGAAAGGAAGAGGATGAACTACATAAGCCGTTCGCGGTGGACGATGCGGTCGCTGTGCCTGCTGGGGTGTCTGGCGGCCGGCCTGCCGGTTGAAGCCGACACGCTTTTCCCGAAGGAAGGAGCTCCGGTTCGCGGCACCATTCGGTGGAAGCGGTCCACGCAGGAATACGTTGTGGATCAGGAAGGCACGCAGATGACCTTTCCCCGCGCCCGGGTGGATCGGGTCGAGGTCGCCAAGCCTCCCGAGTTCGACGCGGCCGCCCGGCTTGTGGCGGACGGTCAGGTCGACCAAGCCATCCCGATGCTCGATAAGATCGTAACCGATTGCGAGATGATGCAGTGGGACACGAAGGCCCGAGACTTGCTGGGGCAGGCCTACATCCGGAAGAAGGAGTTCGGCAAGGCGGTGACCGCGTACGAAGAACTGTTCAAGAGTGGCGTCCCCCTGGAGAAGCCCCTGGAGGTTCGGAAGCGGTTCTGGGAGGCGCTGACGGGCGCCCAGCGCTACGACTCGCTGCAGACGGAGCTGGACAAGGTGATCGGGACGGGCTCGCGCGAGGAAGCGGCGTCCGCGCAGGTGGCGCGCGGCAACATGAACAAGGCCAAGGGCAACGCGTTTGACGCGCTGATGGATTACCTGCGGACGGTCGTTCTGTACGAGCAGGTGAAAGAAGTCCAGCCCGAGGCCCTCTTCAAGGCCGCCCAGTGCATGGACGAGTTGCGCGATGCGCGCTCGGCCGAGTACAAGAAGAAGCTCGCGACGGACTACCCGAAGAGCGTGTGGGCCCAGAAGCTTCAGTCCGGAAACTGACGGGATGTGCGGTGGTAATCAAGCCCGGGCAGTGGGATCCGGGCGCTGACGGAGGACGGCGATGCGCAAGTGGATGTGGGTGCTGATGGCGGCCGGAGTTGCGGGGCTGGTTCTGGGAACGGCCATGACATATGCGCAGGGCGAGGCGCCTGCTGCGGCGGACGCGGCGCCGGCGGCCGTTGCTGCACCGGCGGCCCCGGCTGCGGCGCCGGCTGAGGCGCCGGCCGCAGCGAAGCCGGCTGCGGAGCTTCAGCCGGATGTCAAGAAGGCCGAGGCAGCGGCCGCCTCCAAGAACAACATGGCCTTCATGACCGTGGTGACGGGCAGCGGGATCTGGGGGATTCTGGACTGGCTGGGCCTCCTGGCCACGTTGATCGGGCTGATCTGGTTCACGGTCGACTGCTTCATCACGGTCCGCATCAAGAAGGTTATGCCGCAGACGTTGATCGACAAGGTGTCCGAGGCCATGCAGCAGGGCGACGTGGCGAAGGCGCTCAAGAGTTGCGAGGACGAGCCCGGGCCCATGGCGAACATTCTCTCGGCCGGCTTCAGCCACGTCGAAGAGGGATTTGACACCATCCAGGAGGCGGTCGGCGTGGCGGCGGATCTGGAGAGCGAGAACCTCATGCAGCGGATCAACTATCTCAACGTCATATCGAACTTGGCACCGATGCTGGGCCTGCTCGGCACCGTGCAGGGCATGATATGGGCGTTCGCGACGCTGGCCACAGGCGGCGGCGCCGTGCAGACCTCGCTGCTGGCCCTGAACATCGCCCAGGCGCTGTATACGACAGCGGCGGGCCTGGGCGTGGCGATCCCGGCGGTCTCGTTCTTCTACTATTTCCGCAACAGCGCCAATCGGCTGATCCTTCGGATGGAAGCGATCACACTTGAGCTGATCAAGGACCTGCGGCACGTGGAAGTGGTGTCCGAGTAAGGCGATCCGGAGGCCGCATCGATGAGCAGACGCCGGACGCAGGACGAGCCAGGGATGAACATGACGCCGATGATCGACGTCGTGTTCCAGCTCATGATCTTCTTCCTGGTCACCTTCAAGGTGGACAAGGATCAGATCAACGAGGACATCCGGCTGGCCATGGCGCCGCACGGCCCGGCCGTCGAGGATCAGAAGGACCCGCGCACCGTCATCATCGAGGTGGACCGGAAGGGCCGCATCATGATCGGGCGGAACCGCCTGAGCCAGTCCCAGCTGCAGGGCCTCATGTACTCTGCCGTGCAGCGCTCCGGCTTCGGCATTCCCGTGGTCGTTCGCGCGGACTCCGATGCCCGGCATGAGGACGTGCGCCGGGTCATGGATGCCTGCTCGAGCATCGGGCTCTGGCGGATCAAGTTCGCGGCTATGAAGCAAGAGGCACCCCGGTGACATATGCCCAGACGTGAGCGCAAGAAGATGGCCGATGAGTGCGCGCTGCCGATGACGCCGATGATCGACGTCGTCTTCCAGCTGCTGATCTTCTTCCTGTTTTCCATCAAGCCGGAGGATGTCGTCTCCCAGCTGGACGTGAGCCGGCCCCAGCCCGACCCAACCAAGCCGCCGATCGAGAAGGTGGATGACATGCTGACCATCAGTGTGTTCGCTGATGGCGTGACGCTCAACGGCCGGGCGGTGAGCATGAGCACGCTTGACAACATGCTGACGCGGCTTGCGGCGCTCAGCCAGACGCAAACGGTATTGATCAAGTGCGCGGCGGACTCGCGCCACGAGTCCCTGGTTCGGATTCTGGACCTGTGCGCCAAGTCGAAGCTGACGAACCTGTCGGTGCTCAGCCTGTAACGCGCGGTTGTGGCGGGTCGTGGCCCAGGGTATAATTGCAGCAGTCCGGCGCTGGACGGGTGTGGATCCATGAAAGACGTATTCTCCATGCAGTCGCACACGCTGCGCGAACGCGTGCGGCGTATTATCCGCGGCTTGAGCGCGCCGAGGGATTCCGGTGACCGCAAGTATGCCGTCATGGCCTTGGAGCGGATCTTCGGGCCATCGAGCATATCCCTCATTCTGACCGGGGCCATTGTGGCTGCGCTGTGCAGCATGAAGTCATCGAGCATTACCCAGGACCGCGCGGTTGAGATAACCGTGATGAATCCGGAGAACGTCAAGATGGACGACGTGCTCAAGGATCTGCCCGAGGAGCCGCCGATCGATCGGGAGCTGCCGGAGTCCGACGTGGCGATCAGCACGCCGGTCGATCAGCCCACATTCGGATCGTCGGAGGCGGGAATTGGCGCGGATGCGCCGGCGTCGGATGCGCCGCTGGTGACCATGGCGCCGGTCATGACCAAGAGCCCGCTCATCATGCGCGGCCTGTACGGCAACCGGGGCTCCGCCGGCGCACGCGCGACCGCCTTGCGGGCCCACAAGGGGACCCAGGAAACCGAGGACGCCGTCCTCCGGGCGCTCCGCTGGCTCAAGAAGAACCAGAAGGATGACGGCTCGTGGCCCGGCGAAGAGGCGTCGGCGATGACCGGCTTCGCCCTCCTGTGCTACCTCGGGCACGGGGAAACCCCGGCCTCCGCCGAGTTCGGCGCCACCGTGGAGAAGGCGATCAAGTACCTGATCGGGCGCCAGCAGGGGAAGACCGCGGCCTACTCGGGCAACGGCTATGCCCACGGCATTGCCGCCTACGCCATGTGCGAGGCCTATGCCATGACGAAGATCATTGCGATCCGCGACTCGGCTGAGAAGGCTTTGGAGATCATTATTCAAGGGCAGCAGGATGGCGGCGGGTACAACTACAACTACGGCAAGGTGCCCCGATGGGATACCTCCGTCGCCGGCTGGCAGTTCCAGGCGCTGAAGGCCGGGAAGATGGCCGGCCTCCAGAACCCGGGCCTGGAGAAGTCGATCGAGAAGGGCACTCTCTGGCTGCGGAACGTCGCGTTCGATCCCGTCCGCGGCGGGTTCGGGTACAGCGGCGAAGGCAACGCGCACGGCGGATCGACGTGGACGATGACGGGCGTGGGCACGCTCTGCCTGCAACTCTACGGCCACAACAAGGGGCCGGAGGTTCGTGCCGGCTTGACGTTTCTCGATCCGTTCCTCATGAAGTGGAGCAAGGAAACGCCGGCGGAGAAGGGCCGGGGCAAGAACAACGTGTATGGTTGGTACTACCTGACGCAAACCAAGTTCCACGACGGCGGCGACCGGTGGAACGCCTGGAACAAGGTGTTCTCGAAGGAGCTTACGACCGCGCAGATGGAAGACGGTCACTGGGAGGGCGGCGATCACGGCGGCCCCGTCTACACGACGACGCTCTGCGTGCTCATGCTCGAAGTCTACTATCGGCACCTCCCGACTTACCAGAAGGTCGAAGACGCAGCCCCGGTCAAGGCCACATCCGACGACGATGTCGTCGTGGACGTTACCTGAGCCCGAGAATGTCCACCGGCCGGCACATCCGCGTCCTCTCCGACGAAGTCGCCAACAAGATCGCCGCCGGCGAGGTGGTGGACCGCCCCGCGTCGGTGCTCAAGGAACTGCTTGAGAACGCCCTCGACGCCCGAGCGACGCAGATCGGCGTTGAAATAGCGGCTGGCGGGCGCAAGCTCATCGCGGTATCCGACAACGGCGTCGGAATGAACCGGGACGACGCGCTGCTCTCCATCGAGCGGCATGCCACCAGCAAGATCCGAGACGTCGAGGACATCGAGCACATCGCGACCCTGGGCTTCCGGGGCGAGGCGCTGGCCGCGATCTCGTCCGTCGCCCGCTTCTCGCTGCAGACGTGCGACGCCGCGTCCCCGGCCGGCACGCTCGTGCTCATGTCGGGTGGCAAGCTGCAGGACGTACGTGAGATCGGCGGCCCGGTCGGGACGGCCATCGAGGTGCGCGACCTGTTCTTCAATGTGCCGGCCCGGCGGAAGTTCCTTCGGTCGGCTGACACCGAGATGACTCACCTCCGACAGGTATTCCTGGTGCACGCGCTGGCGCACCCCGCCGTCGGCATGAGCCTGAAGGTGGACGGCCGTCCGGTCTATGAGCTAGCTGGCGGCGCCCGACTGGAGGACCGGATCCGGGACCTGTTCGGGCCCGAGTACAGGCGGAATCTCCGGCCCGTCGATCACTCGCTCGCCGGCGTCCGCGTCACCGGCTACGCGGGCCTTCCGGCCTCCAGCCGCGCGGACCGCAGCGAGGAGTTCCTCTTCATCAACGGCCGGGCGGCCTCGGCTCCGGTGGTGGGCGCCGCGATTCGCCTGGGATACCAGGCGCTCATGCCCCGCGACCGCTTCCCGGTGCTCTTCCTGTTCCTCGAAATGGACTCGGGGATGGTCGATGTGAACGTACATCCCACCAAGCGGGAGGTGCGCTTCCGGAGCCCCTCGGACGTGCGGGAGGCCGTGACCGAGGCCATCCGCCACGCGCTGGCTTCGGATGCGGCCGACATCACTCACGCGATGGGGCCGGCACCCATCGAGCATGACGCGAGCGGGCGTCTGGGGCCCGACTCATCTCCCCCGCTGATCGAGATCCAGGACATCCCGCGGATGCCGTCCTTCAAGTACCCTCGCCTGCCAATGCTGCCGCCTGAGAGCGGGCGCCCGGAGGTCGGGCGAGAGCCGCCGGACACCGTAGCGGCTGGAGCGACGGGGCCAGCGGATTCCGCGCGCGCCGGCGCAGTCGAGGGGGCGGGCAGCCCGTGGACGTGGTGCCGGGTGCTGGGGCAGATCGGCGGCCTGTACGTGGTCCTGGAGACCGAGGACGGCTATGTCCTGATGGATCCCCACGCCGCCCACGAGCGCGTGACGTTCGAGCGCTACCTCGCCGCCGTGGCCAATCATCAGGTCGAGATCCAGGGTCTGCTGGTGCCCGAGACTCTGGATCTTCCGCACCGGGAGGCGGATCATCTGCGACGTAACGTGGAGCTCCTCAAGCACATGGGGTTCGGCGTCGCCGAATTCGGCGGCGATTCGTTTGTGATCGATGCGCTTCCGTCGTTCTTCATGGCCGGCGAGCCGCTCGCCTTTCTGAAGGCCTTCGCGCACAACCTCGAAGACGAGAGCGCACGAGACAGCCGCACGCGGTGGACCGAGGAAGTGGTGGCCCAGGCGGCCTGCAAGGCATCGGTCAAGGCTCGCGATCACCTGACGCTGGCGGAAATCGAGAAGCTGGTCGTTGACCTCGCCGGGACGACGATGCCCTACACGTGCCCGCACGGCCGCCCCACGCTGATCTTCACGTCGTTCCGCGAACTCAGTCGCAAGTTCGGCCGGACCTGACCATCGGGGTGCCTGCCATTTCCGGGCACCCCTTCTCCGGCGGCTAGCGCGGGCCGGACGAGCGGCGGGGCGATCGGCCGCCCGAGCCTCGGCGGGGCGGCGGACGCCGTCCCATCGGCCGGGCCGTGCGCCGCTCGAGCGAATCGGGCATGCGGCCGGTCGGAGGGGGCGGTGGCTTGAGCAGCTCGTCCTCCGGCTGGATGCACGCGAGGTCGCGTCCCAAGAACTTCTCCAGTTCCGGAATGGCGAACGCCTCGTCCTCGCAGGCGAAGCTGATCGACGTGCCGCTGGCTCCGGCCCGGCCCGTTCGGCCGATGCGATGGACGTAGTCCTCGGGGTCGTGGGGCAGGTTGTAGTTGATGACGTGGCCGATTCCGGCGACGTGGATGCCGCGGCCCGCTACGTCGGTGGCGACCAGGACTTGGATCCGGCCCTCGCGGAAATCCTCCAGCGTTCGCAGCCGCTGCTCCTGCGCGACTTCCCCCGACAGCATGGCGCATCGGATGCCGTAGGCGCGCAGCCGCTCGGCCAGATGCCGGGTTTCATCGCGGCGATTCGCGAAGATCAGCACGGCCTGCTTGCATCGGTGCGTCAGCAGGTTGTACAGCAGGGCGAACTTCTCGCGGGCCGTGACGATGTAGACGACCTGGTCGATCGTATCGACCGCGACGTGCTCGGGCTCGATTTCGACCATGGCGGGGTCCCGGGTCCACTGGGCAGTGAGGCGCAGGACCTCGGACGTGAGCGTGGCGCTGAACAGCAGCGTCTGGCGCCGGGACTTCGGCGGCGTGCTGTGGACGATGCGGCGCACGTCCGGGATGAACCCCATGTCCAGCATCCGGTCGGCTTCGTCGATCACGAGGATCTCGACGTGGTTTAGGTGGAGATGGTGCCGCGAGTGGAAGTCGAGCAGGCGGCCCGGCGTGGCGACCATGACATCGACGGGCACGCCAGCCAGCTGGCGCTCCTGCTTGGCGTAGTCCATTCCCCCGAAAACGGCGATGACCGTCGCATTGCAGTAGCGACCGATGTCCTGCGCCTCCTTTGCGATCTGGATGACCAGTTCGCGGGTAGGGGCGAGGATCAGCGCGCGGGGAGAGCCCGGGCGCCGGCCCGCCGCCGGCGGGTTTCGCAGCATGTGGGTAAACAGGCTGATGAGAAAAGCGGCGGTCTTGCCGGTCCCGGTCTGGGCGCGCCCGGCCGCGTCGGTCCCCATCAGGGTCTTGGGGAGAATCTGGGCCTGGATGGGCGTGCAATACTGAAAGCCCAGATCGGCCACGGCATGCAGGATCTCCGGCGGCAGGTCGAGGTCGTGGAAACGGGTCGCACCTTCCTTGGGCGGGACGACATACTGCTCGACGGTCCAGGGGGGGCGGGGTTGCGCCACGGCGGCCGGCGGGGGCGGTCGGGGGTGATTGGCGGGTGCCGGGCGATCGGGTCGACGGGCAGGAGCGTGAGAGGGCGCCGGCCGCGTCGCATGGCCGGCAGATGCCGGCGTGCTGACCGGGATAGGGGGTTGGCCGGGGGCCTTCTCGGCTCCTCCCGTCAGCTCCTTGAACTTGCCGCGAATTCGCTTGATCAGTCTTCGCACCGGTCGGTCTCCGTTCTTTCTGGTTCGATCTGGGACAGAGGGTAGCAGTTCTTGCAGCGATGATGAAGTCAGAACCGAGCGGCCGGTGGGGGCTTGGACGCTCTGTCGCATGCACGTGGATGCCGGCTTGGGGCGACGCTTCTTTGACAGGATGGACGGGATTCAAGGGGATTGTTACTGCTGCGGACGGTGGGAGACCGCCACTGGACGTCACGATCGTCTTTCCACTCCACCGATCCCAGGGAAATCCGCATAGATCCTGTCCATCCTGTCGGAAACGATTCTGTTGAGATGCCGACAGTTCTGGATATGCCGCCTGGGAACTGCATTATAGTGGCGAGTCCGCTCGGATCGAACGGGGCATCGATTCTCCCCGGCGGTTGCTGGAGCGGCGAGGCCAGGCTGACGTATGAACACGACCGCGAAGAGCGCGCACGGCCTTCAGTTCAAAGGGCCTGTCAACAGCATCCATGAGGCGCCGGCGCTCGGGAACGGCGATCTCGGTGCGCTGGTTCAGGTGTTCCAGAATGAGTTCCGTCTGCACCTGGGCAAGAACGATATCTGGGACGCCCGATTCGACCACGTCGCCCAGGATTGGGTTGTTACCCAGGATGACCTGATCCGGATGTCGCGCGACCATGGCTTCAGGCTTGAGGGCCCGAACTACCGGGGCCAGCCGACGTTCGACCGCACGCCCCCGAAAGGCCTGCGGTACGTCGACCATGGGCCTGGGTGGGAGCGGCACTTGTTCCCGTGCCCCAAGCCAGCCGGCCTGATCCGGATATTCCACTCGGGGACGAGTTCCACGAAGATCCGCACGGTCGTGGACATTCGGAACGGCGTCGTGACGTCCGAGTTCGAGATGGATTTCGGCTGGCACGGGGTGGGCGTGCTCCGGATCGAGGCGTTCATTGATCGGAATGCGAACGCGATCCGAATGCGTTTGACGCAAGAGCGCGTATTCGGCGCGGTTCGCCTGTGCGTGGAGAAGCCGCCGGACGGCATGGATGGCACGGTGCCGCAGGCCCAGGTCCGTCGGTTTGACGATTGGCACGGAGCCGTGTCGCAGACCATTCCCGCCGGCTACGGGGCGAAGGCGTTCCAGTGGCACCTGGCGGCCGCATTTCCGCAGCCGGGTCCGGGCCGGACGGTGCACCGGGTGTCGGCCCATCCGTTCCGGCTGTGGCAGGCATGCGAGCTTCAGGCGGGGCACTCCCTGCACTTTGCAGTGGGTGTGGCCACTGATCGGGATGGCCGCGGGAGACCCGCGCGCTCCCGGGGCAGCCTCGAGCGGGCTCGGCGGCTGGCGGGTTCGGCGACGGAACCGGCATATGAACGAGCGCGGGGCGTGCACGAGAAGTCGTGGGCTGGCTTCTGGGACCGATCGGGCATCGAACTGTCGGACAAGGCGCTCGAAGCGAGCTGGTACCGGAACCTCTACGCCCTGGCATGTCTGATCTCGCCGACGGCGGTGGCGCCAACCGGTGACGCCAATATCCCGCCGTGGGATGCTCATACCGGGCACAGCGGCTATACGGTGAACATGAACATCCAGAAGATGTTCCTGGCATCGCTCCCGACCAACCATCCCGAATGGAATGATGCGTACGTGGACTGGCTTCGTGGCATGCGGCCCGCCTTCCGGCATCTGGCGAGGATCACGTTCGGGTTCAGGGGCGTCCATTCGCCGCACTGGCTGTTCCCATTTCAGGCGCCGCACCGCCAGGCCAGCTCGAACCAGTGCGGTCGCGCGCTGGGGATGACCGGCTGGCATGGACAGCCGCTGTGGTGGCGATGGGAGTACTTCCGCGACCGGCGCTTCCTCAGGGAGCAAGCCTATCCCTACTTCAAGGAAGCGGCTTGCTCGTATTGGCGATACCTGAGGAAGTACCTCGATACCGATGGTGATCTCTACCCCTCGTTGAACTTGGAGAGTCCGGCCTGGACGCGGGATTTCAGCCACAATCGCGACCCGTTCATCGACCTGATTCTGCTCCGGAACAGCTTTCGGTGGGCGATCGACGCCTCGCAGACACTACGAGTTGATGCGGCCTGGCGCACGCGCTGGGAATGGGCGCTCTCGAAAATCCGGCCGGTACGCGTCGAACGGCTTCCGGAAGGAGGGTTCTGGATCTACGCGGACCGGAACGATGCGCCACACAACACCGAGACGTGGCGCGGCGCGAACCAGGTGCGAGCCGGACAGGCGGTGGCGGCCGCCTGGACGGTGTTCCCCGGCGAGTACGTCGATGGAGACGAGACGTCGGGCGTCGCTCCGGCGCTTCGGGAGATCATGACGCGGATGCGCTGGCAGGAACTGCACCCGGAGGTGACCTGGATTCACCACTGGTGGTGCGCGATACCGGCGTTGCGCATGGGGCTCAAAGGCGCGTTCCAGACGGCCCGTGACATCATCCTCAAGGAGCGGTTCCCCGCAGGCCATGCCCGGACCACGCACTGGGTGCACCTCCTGCCGGATTCGGCGCGGGTGCCGGAGGACAACTATCTCGGCGTCGTCGCCACCACGGAGATGCTGCTCCAGAGCCAGGGAGGCGTGATTCGCCTGTTCCCGTGCTGGCCGAAGCGGAAGCGCGGGGCCTTCCGCGGGCTTCCGGCCCGGGGCGGGTTCATCGTCTCGGCATCATGGGCTCCACAGACGGGGGTGCGGGCGGAGATCCGGAGCCTCGGGGGCGAACCCTGCCGGGTGCGCTGGGACGGGAGCCGAGCGCCGCATGTGTCGTGCAACGGCCGGAGCGTGCCGGTGCGGCGCGACGGGCGTGACATGGTCTTTTCCACCCGGGAGGGGTGCCTGTACCGCATGAAATAGCCGGTGCCTTGAGCGCCGGCCGCCCTGCCGCAGCCGGGGCCGTGCGGCGCGCAGTCCGGGAGGGTGGTGCGCCTGGCAGGGATCGAACCTGCAACCTTCAGCTCCGGAGGCTGACGCTCTATCCAATTGAGCTACAGGCGCATCGATCGGACCGGCGGTCAGCCGTTCCGTTTCGCGAAATCATGCATGAACGAGACGAGGGCGTCAACGCCTTCGGGCGGGAAGGCGTTGTAGATCGACGCGCGGATGCCGCCGACGGAGCGGTGCCCCTTCAGCGCTTTCATGCCCAGCTTCGAGGCTTCCTTCACGAACGCGTCTTCAAGCGGCTCGGTGGGCAGGCGGTACGTGACGTTCATGTCCGAGCGCGAGTCTGGAGCGGCGGTCCCACGATAGAACCCGCCGCTGTTGTCGATGGCGGCGTAGAGCTTCCCGGCCTTTTCGACGTTGCGGCGATGCATCGCCGTGAGGCCGTTCTTGCGCAGCCAGCGGGTGACCAGCATGATCAGGTAGATCGTGAACGTCGACGGCGTGTTGTAGAGCGAGTCCTCCTCGATATGCGTGGCATACCGCAGGAACTTCGGCACCGTGGCCGGACAGCGCGCCGCCAAGTCCTTCCGGATGATCACAATCGCGACACCCGAGGGGCCGAGGTTCTTCTGCGCCCCGGCGTAGATCAGGCCGAACTGGCGGATGTCGAATGGCCGGGACAGGATGTCCGAGGACATGTCGGCCACGAGCGGCGCGTCCGTCTTCGGGAACGCCTTCATCTGCGTGCCATCGATGGTCTCGTTCGAGGTCACATGCACATACGCCGCGCCGGGCGTCAGCTTCAGCTCGTCGGGCCGGGGCATCCGGGCGGGCTTCGCTGCCGACACGTCAGAGGCGACGTTGACCTTGCCGATGATCTTGGCCTCGCTGATCGCCTTCTTGGCCCAGGCGCCGGAGTTGACGTAGTCCGCGGATGAGCCCGGCGTCAGCAGGTTGAGCGGGAGCATGGCGAACTGCCCGCTGGCGCCGCCCTGCAGAAACAGCACGGCGTAGTCGTCGGTCAGCCCGAACAGCTCGCGCAGGTTGGCCACCGCCTCGGTGTGGACGGCGTCATACTCCTTGCCCCGGTGACTGTGCTCGAGGATGGACATGCCCGATCCCTTGTAGTCGAGCAGCTCGCGCTGAGCTTCTTCCAGCACCTCCAGCGGGAGGACCGCCGGACCCGCCCCGAAATTGAAAACACGCGCCATGATCAATACCTCGTCTTGTGACCGGTCACCCAGATTGAGCGCAGTAGTCTAGCGGCTGCCGGTTCGTTTTCAAACACGATTTGGCGCTCTCGTGCTGGCGTTGCGCGCTTCCGCGGCTATTATGGAGGCGATTTGGCGTGGCGGCCGGCAGCTGCCGGCGGCGCTGCGTTGGACGGATCAGCAATGCAGAAAGGGGACAGCATGAAGCGGAAGCAGGTGGCGGCGGGTCTGGCGATGGCCGTGGCGGCGAGTCTGGCGGCAGCGGCCGATCAGGATGCCTCGGAGCCCGTGGAGGTGTCCGCCGATGTGAGCGTTCTCTCGGCCTACGTCGCGCGAGGACAGGTGGCGGACGACCGCGCCGTGGCGCAGCCCATGCTGGAGGTGTCCAAGAACGGATTCCTGGTCAACATCTGGGGCGACTACGGCCTCACGGACCGGACGACCGAGGACCCCGATTTCTATGAGCTGGATCTGACCATCGGCTACCGCCGCGAGTTCGGGCGGTGCGCGGTGGAAGGCGGCCTGATCGAATACGTGTTTCCGAACACGCTCAAGCCGGTGGCCGATCCCGAAGCCGGCACGCCGGGAGTGCCGCCCGGCCTGGAGTCGGACAGCACGCGCGAGGCGTATCTGATCGTCGGCGCGACCGAGGATTCGGCGCTCCAGCCGTGGGTTTCCGCGTTTTACGACTTGGATGCCGCTGACGGGCTCTACGTCAACCTCGGGGTTGAGTACGAGATTGCGCTTGGCGAGAAGCTCGCCCTGACACCCGGCTTCCTGGCCGGATGGGGCAATGCGAAGAACAACGACTACAATTTCGGTGTAAACGATGCGGCCATGAATGACGGCAACGTCTACGCCTCGCTGGCCTATGCGTGGTCCGAGTCGCTCGAGACGAGCGCGTCCGTCAACTACATGTGGCTGTGGGATTCCGACATCCGCGATGCGGCGGCCAGCTACTACTGGGACGACACGTCCGTCTGGGGCGGCCTGACGGCGAGCTACACGTTCTGACGGCCTGCGGAAGGCCGGGGCGGGGGATGAAGGAATAGCTTCCTCATCCTCCGGCCTGCAGGCCCAGCCTCAGACCGTCGCGCCGAGCGTCTTCAGGTAATCGACGGTCTTCCGGATATCGGCGGCCTGCTGCTCTCCGCTGATCTCGCGCTCGATGATCAGCTCGCCGGTGAACCCGACCTCGCGCAGGCGGGCCATGAACTCCGGGAAACGCACGCGGCCCGTGCCGACCAGGACCTCTCGTCCGAGCTTCTCGCCGTCGGTCGGGTAGAACCCGTCCTTCACGTGCACGTTGCGCACGTACTGGCCGAATACGTCCAGCGCGTCGATCGGGTTGCCCTTGCCGTACAGGATCAGGTTGGCGGGGTCGAGGTTGATGCCCAGGTTGCCGGTGCCGACGCGCTCGATCGTGCGGAGCAGAACGATCGGCGTCTCCTGGCCGGTCTCGAACCAGAACCCGAGGCCGCGCGCCTTGCAGTACTCCGCCACGTCGCGGATGGCATCGACGATGGGGCCGTACTCCGGATCGGTCATGTTCTCGGGGATGAACCCGCAGTGCGTGATGATCGCCGGGGCCTTGATCCAGGAGGCGAAGTCGGCCCACTGCTTGAGCGCTGCGACCCGATCGGCGCGGTATTCGGCCGGCACGAGGCCGAGCGTGAGCGGCCCCTTCGTGAAGTTCCACTCGGCGGGGCCGGGCACGCCGCTCCACACGGAGCACACGCGCACGCCCGATGCCTTCGACTCGCGCGCGACGACTTCCGCGTTCTCGCGCGTGGCCTGGCTGCGGTCCCAGCTCACCAGCTGGCACGTACGCAGCCCGAACTGAGCCACGTGGTCGAAGCACTTGCCGCCGTTGCGAAGCCCGTTCATGACGCCGATCTGCATGCCCGTCCTCCTTCTGTTGCCGCGAAACAATACTGGGCCTATAGTCTGGCTCCAAGTGCAAACCCGCGAGGGGCGTGCCGGTCAGTGATGGAGAGCCGACGAAGGCGGCCGGCGGTGTAGCCGCGCGCGTAAGCGCGTGGCTCTTGGGCGCCGTCCCCGGCCACGGGCGTACGCCCGCGGCTACGTCCCGCAATACGGACCCAATATCGAGGTGACAGCGTCATGAGCGAGCCCGGAGCAGATCCGCGCTGGATCGGCGAGGGTCGGACGATCCCGACCGAGTTCTACAGCGATCAGCCGTACATTGTGCGGACGGACGACGGAGCATGGCTGTGCGCCGTCACGACGGGCGCCGGCCACGAAGGCCAGCGCGGGCAGCACGTGATCACCATGCGGAGCATCGACCAGGGGCGCTCCTGGTCGCCCCCCGTCCGCATCGAGCCTCCCGACGGGCCGGAGGCGTCGTACGCCGTTCTGCTCAAAGCTCCGTCCGGCCGCGTCTACATCTTCTACAACCACAACACCGACAACGTGCGCGAGATCCGTCGCCACGACACGAAGGCCCCGGTGTCCCGCGTGGACTCGCTCGGCTACTACGTGTTCAAGTTCTCGGACGACCACGGGCGCACATGGTCCGACGCACGCTACCCCATACCGGTCCGCGCCTTCGCGTGCGACCGAGAGAACGTCTACGGCGGGCAGATCCGATTCTTTTGGAACGTGGCGAAGCCGTTCGTGCGTGACGGGTCGGCGTATGTCCCCCTGATCAAGGTCGGCCGGATCGGCGACGGGTTCTTCGCACAATCCGAAGGCGCGCTGCTGCGGAGCCCGAACCTGCTGACGGAGCCGGCGCCGGAGCTCATCGAGTGGGAAACGCTGCCCGAGGGTGAGGTCGGGCTGCGCGCGCCGCCGGGCGGAGGGCCGATCAGCGAGGAGCAGAGTTACTGCGTGCTCAGCGACGGCTCGATCAGCGCCGCGTATCGGACGGTGGATGGCTATCCGGTCGAGGCATACAGCCGCGACGGGGGTCGCACGTGGGAGCCGCCCCGGTACCGCCGCTTCGCGTCCGGCCGGCTGATGAAGCATCCGCGCGCCGCGAACTTCCAGTGGCGTTGCGCGAACGGAAAGTACCTCTATTGGTTCCACAACCACGGCGGCCGCTTCATCGGCGAGCGGCCGGACCGGCTCGGAATTGCTTACGAGGACCGCAACCCGGCCTGGCTCTGCGGCGGCGTCGAAGTCGACTCGCCGACGGGCCGGGTAATCGCGTGGTCTGAGCCCGAGATCGCGCTCTACGAGGACGATCCGTACATCCGGATGAGCTACCCGGATCTGATCGAGGAGGATGGCCGCTGCTACCTGACCGAGACGCAGAAGGACACGGCGCGCCTGCACGAGGTGGACGCGTCATTGCTCGAAGGCATGTGGCAGGGGCTGGAGGCGTCGCTGGGCGCGCGCGGACCGTCGGTTTCAGCGGCGGGCCGCGACGGCCTGCTTCTGGACCTGCCGGCCCGGGGGCGTCGCGTGCCGCGCGCCGCGCCCATGCCGGCTCTTCCGGCGTTCACAGCGCGAGACCATAGCCAGCCCGACTACCGCGGCAAGGACATGCGGCGCGGCTTTGCGATCGAGCTGTGCGCCCGATTCGACTCCCGGCGGGCCGGACAGGTCGTATTGGACAGCCGCACGCCCGACGGGCGGGGTTTCTGTCTGGCGACAACGACGCGGAAGACGCTCGAGATTGTGTTGAGCGACGGCCAGACGGTGCAACAGGGCGAGAGTGACCCCGTGTTCCGGCCTGGCGTGTGGCATCATGTGGTGGTCAACGTGGACGGAGGCCCGAAGATCATCAGCTTTGTGGTCGACGGCCGGTTTTGCGACGGCGGGGAGTGGCGCCAGTTCGGGTGGAGTCGGTTCAGCCCGCACCTCCGCGGCGCCGCCGGCGGCCCCGAGTTGCGCATCGGCCCATCGCTGACCGGCCGCATCCGATCGGTTCGCATCTACGCCCGCTGCCTGCGCACCAGCGAAGCCGTCCTCCAGGCAAAGGCGGCAAGGAAGGGCTCATGACTGATCCCGCTATGAGTTCAAGCTCGCTTGCCGCTGCCTCCGGCGTGAACGTGGACCTGCACCAAGGCCGGGTTGGCGGACTGGTATTCGACGCGAACGGGCGTCTCCGCCTTGAGCGGAGCTCCGGAGGCGAGTCAGCCGGCTCGTTCGTGTCCGCCGTGGTTGACCTCGGAACCGCAGGGAAGGCCCGCGTCGATTGGATCGCGCAGTGGACGGCGCCCCAGCGCTGGGCGAAGCACCCCGGCAATCCCATCTTCGGACCGAAGCAGACCGGCGGATGGGACGACTGGTGCAACGGCGTCTCGATCATGACGAATCCCGACGGGAAGACGTACAAGATGTTCCATGCCGGTCGGGAGGGGGCCGGCATCGGATTTGCCGAGGCGCGCATCGCCGACCCTCTGGCTTGGACGGAAAGCCCCGCCAGCCCCGTGTTGAAGCCCCGGGCCGACAACTGGGAAGGCAACATGATCAACCAGCCGCGGGTCGTCAAGGTGACGGACACGCACTGGCGCATGTTCTATAGCGGCTGGGGCTTCCGAGGCGTCGGCCCCTGCACATGGGCGATGGCTATCGCCGACTCCGTTGACGCCGGCGTGACATGGACGCGACTGACCGGTGAGCCGTTTCTTCCGCGCGGCGAACCGGGCGATCCCGATGACGGGGCCACCTTTGTGCCGGAGGTGCAGCGGATCGGCGACCGGTGGTGGATGTGGTACACGGCGATGAAGCTCAACGGCGATAGCCAGAGCATTCACATCTGCCTGGCGACTTCCGCGAACGGTCTCGATTGGGTCAAGCATCCGGCCAATCCGGTTCTGACCGATGATTTCAGCGCAGGCCCCGCTCGCAACGTGATCTCCCGCTGCTGCGTGCGGTACGACCATGGCGTATTCCAGATGTGGTACTCCCATGCCAAGCCCGACTACCGTATTCGGTATGCCGAGAGCCTCGATGGCGTCAATTGGGAGCGGTCGCCCGTTCCCCTGGCGCTCGACGTCTCCACCAAGCCGGCGTGGGACGACGAGATGGTCGAGTATCCGACGGTGGATGTCGTAGACGGCCAGTGGCGCCTGTGGTTCTGCGGCAACGGATATGGCAGCGTCGGCTTCGCGTCCGGGATTGTCGAAGCGGACGTTTCCGTTTCGCTGCGCAGCGGACCGAGCCCCGCGCCCGGCGCGGACTGGACCGATTGGCGGCCCGTTTCGCGCGATGCGGCTCTCCCCGCGAACCGCCACGTTCAGGTTCGAGCGCAGCTATCCTGCCAATCCAAGGACTTCAGCCCGTCGCTGAACTCCGTGACGGTTGTGCGAGGGGACTAGATCACTCGCGTCGGCCGCCGGCGTTTCCGGCTTGAACGTGCTCCGCCGATCCGTGCCAGAACACTATCCGCTCCCGCTTCCACGTGTAGGTGACGGCCATCCCTCTGGCCGTCGGTATGATCGCCGGGTATGAGTACTCGCCCGGTGCCGTCTCGAGATCCAGCCGCGCCGGCCAGGTTTCGCCATTGTCGCGCGAGAGGAAGACGGATAGGGGCGTGCGCGCGCCCCAGTTCTTCGAAACGGGATTGCACGCCATCGCCAGGGATCCGTCGGCCAGGCGAGCCACGTCCAGTCCGCTGTTGTTGTTTGGGAAGCCCGTCGGCCGGGCCTCGCTCCACGTTCGGCCGAAATCGGTCGAATCGCTGCGGCATATGAACCCGCATGTGCTTCGCAGAAGCATGTGGACGCAGCCCGGCCCTGACTCCCACAGCGTCGGCTGGATCACTCCCGAACCGGAACCCTTGATCGGCGCGCAGGCGTACGGAACCGAGGCCACGTCCTGCCACGTTGTCCCGCCATCCGTGCTGCGCGCGGTATAGGCCAGCCAGTTCCACGTCTCCGGCTCGGTCCCCGCAGGCTCATCGGACAGCCCGGCCAGCCAGCTGCCGTCGCTCAGGACGATGGGCTTGTTCTTGACCGGCCCCAGCGGCAGCTGCGCGTCGGGCTGCACCCGTTCGGCCCGGCCCCACGTCGCCCCCTGGTCGTTCGAGACCGCATGCCAGGTCCGCCATGTCTGGATCGTCGCCCCTGTCTTGAACCAGAGGTGCAGCTGCGGACGGCGGCCAGGCGGCGCGACGGTCCCGCCGCCCGGCGCGTAGAAGAGCACCGGATTCCAGTGGGCCTCGTCGGCGACCTTCATGACTCGCCGGGGCGCGGACCAGCGGCCCTGGAACCGCTCCGCGCACCAGATGCCGGTATCGGCCTGTCCCTCGCGCGTGCCGCCGAACCAGGCCGCGAGGAAGTGGCTGTTCGGCATCTGAACCAGCGTCGATGCGTGGCACTGCGCAAACGGCTGGCCGCCTTCGAACAGATGCTCGTGATCCATGATCCGGTGTCTCAGGTAGGAGCCATAGATCGACAGGTCGAGCGACTGCCCCCCCTCCTCGATGGCCTTCTGGACCTGGCTCACGCGGAGCGACGGGAGATCGCAGCTGGCGGCGAGGCACTCGCGGGCCGCGACGCCCGCGGCAAATCCTGTCTGTGCGGCGGTCGCCATCACGCGGAATGAACTCATCGCCATCTGGTCACCCGATGCGCTCCGGCCCGCGACCAGCAGGTTCTTCGCGCCGCGGGGCGTCAGGCTGCGCAGCGGAATGTGGTAGGGTTCCACCATGGTCGTGATCCCGGTTCCGGCGCGCTGAACGCGATCGGGCCAGTGGTAATCGAGGTGATATGTCCCAACGGCTACGGCGTCTCCGAACACGCAGCCGTGGGTCACTTCCTCCTCGGTCAGCACGTGCTCGCCTGCGAGGCGCCGCTGCTCGCGCACGCCGATATGGCGCGACACGCCGGCGAGCACGTGTGAACCGTAGACCCGCCCGGCATAGCCACGTGTCTGCAGGTGGAAGAGCAGTCCGATCATCTGGCGGCGCGCCGCGCGCTCGGCGGCGGAAAGGCTGTCCGCGTCGGCGGCATCGAAGCCGATCACCTTCATCTTCACTTCGACCTTCCCCGTCGGGAAACGGTGGATGCTGGTCATGGGGAGTTCATCGTCGTGTTCCCAGCGGGGGCATCCCTCGGGCCATACGGGTCGGACGGGCTTCCCCGTGTCCCAGAGCGTAAAGTACAGGCTCATCGGCAGCTGGCGGTTGGCGCCTTCGTGCGCCACGGGGAAGCCCGCGCTGGCGGCTACGGCGCAGGCTCCGGTGGCATCGATCACGAACCGGGGCACATAGCGGCGCACGTCCGTCGGGGTCGCCACGACCAGCTCGACAATGCGGCCATCCCGAGTTGTGGCGCCGGTCGCCGTTGCGTGGAAGAGGACCTCGATGCCGGCGCACTCGACCAGCTCCTGCAGGGCGTATGCGCACCATTCGAGGTCGTAGGCCCTGCGATCCGAGAGCGGGTCGTATGGCTCCAGTGCGCCGAACTCCGTCAGCCGCTCGATCAGGGCCCGAAACGGCGCATTGACGTGTTCCGTATCCCCGCAGAAGCCGGCAACGCCGCCGGCTGTGCCCTGCCCTCCGAGCACATTCGAGGGCTCGATCAGGATCACGCGACCACCGCGTGCCTGCGCCGCCGCCAGCGAAGCCATGACGCCGGCGAAGCCGCCGCCGGCCACCAGGAGATCGCAGCGCTCCGCCTGGCGTGTGGCGCTCACCTCGACGCCCCATGCGGGCGGTCCGCTCCCTGGCGTATGGCCATGTGGTCGCCACGGGTCCTGACTAAGGCGGGCAGGATCGCCGCTGCGGCGGCTGTGTTCATCGTCCTTCTCCTTCAGGGCCCAAGCCCATATGATCATAGACAAAAGGACGAACCGAGCGCCAGCGAGAGGCTGGGCCGGTCCGTCCGTGGCGCAGCGGGTGCCGGCTGACGCGAGACCACGGCCTTCACCGGGAGGAGTCTGTTCGAGATGGATTTCGTGCGACTGCATCACGTGGCGATCATATGCTCGGACTATGAGCGCTCGAAGCGCTTTTACACGGAGGTGCTCGGGCTTCGGGTCCTGGCCGAGACCCATCGCGATGCACGCCAGTCCTTCAAGCTGGACCTCGCGCTGCCGGGCGGCGGTCAGATCGAGCTGTTCTCGTTTCCCTATCCTCCGAAGCGGCCGTCCTACCCGGAAGCCTGCGGGCTCCGGCACCTGGCGATCGAAGTGCGGGACATCGATGCGGCGGCGAACGAGCTGGAGCGCAATGGCGTTGAAGTGGAGCCGATCCGGCTCGACGAACTGACCGGTCGCAAGTTCACGTTCTTCGCCGATCCCGATGGCCTGCCCCTCGAGCTGTACGAGGATCATGGACCGTAGCCCGCTGAACGGAGGCCGCGACCTATTCAGAGACCATCATCTGAAGCGCGCACCATCTAAGGAGGAAGGCCGCGCCGGCGAGGTAGCCGGCGCCGAGCGGGCATGTCGGGCCGTGCGACTGCCCGCCCGGGCAGAAGAGCTCGGGCTCCGCGCCGCCGCGGCTCGCGGCGAACAGCTTCGAGTGGAACGCCCGGCACGCATCCGCCCCGACGCGCAGATCGGTCTGCGCCATGGCGATGAACGCCGGCCGACCCGCCACGCTGGGAATGAGCGCATCGGCGTTTGAGCGCCGGACGATCGGGTGATCCGCCAGCTCGCGAAACTCCTGCAGCACCGGCAGGTATGTGACGGGCCAGAACATGGCGAACGCTCGCACGCGCGTATCGGCCGCTGCGAGGTGAAGCGCGCCCAGGCCGCCCCGCGAGGTCCCGGCCGCCACGACTCGCGCGGGATCCGCGTAGCCGTGCGCGATGCAGGCATCGACGAGTGCGCGCCCGGTGGCTTGAAGCTCGGCGAATACGTCCTCGCCCCGCGCGACCGCCCGCGCCATGCCGCTCAGCCCTTCGGCGTCGCCCTCGCGCCGGTCGCCGTGCTTCGGCAGGTCGAAGCTCGCCACGCGATGTCCGGCCGCGAGAAAGATGTCGGGGACGATCCGGAACCACTCGCCTTCGAGCGAGTTCCGCCGGGTGCCGCCGAGAAAGATGAGCAGGGCCGGATCACGCGACAGGTTCTGCGGCGTTCGGACCAGCGCCTTGTGCGCGAGCGGTCCGGCGGCCAGGTCGATTTCCGCTTCGATGTGCGGCGGCGTGTTCATGTGAACTCGTAGACCTCGGGTTGGTCCGGGTACTTCAGCTCCGGCGGCGCGCTGCGCTGCCAGCGGATCATCCGGCCTTCGTCGAGGAGGATCCCGTAGCTCATCAGGGTGTAGCCGATCAGGCCCTGCTTCGGGTGCAGGCGCTGGCCGGTCTTGTTCAGCCCCTCCGGCCAGGGCGTTGTGAACAGGCGCACGATATCCTCGAAGCGCGGACGGGGCCCCATGGCGGCGAGGGACGAGGCCAGCTTCTCCTCGAACTTGCGGCATGTGCTCCAGAAGGCCATGTCCGGGCTGTCCTCCAGCCGGTTGAACATGGCGAGATACTTCCGGCGCTGGGCCTCCTGGTAGCGGCCGAGCGGCGAGCTCGCGTCGCGGCAGGTCATCCCGCTGATGTGGCTGATGCCGTCCGGTCCGGGATAGAAGACCTCGATGTAGTTGTAGCTGCACTTCTCGATCGCGACGGAGCGCTTCTGCGCGTCATGGAACAGCATGTTCGCGCGGCCCCAGAAGGACGAATAGCGGGTCAGGAACTCGACCGTCCCGGGCACATCCGCGCAGAGCTGGGGGAGCATCTGCCGGACGGGGAGGGGGAATGTCTCCTCCGGTTCGTCATCGAGGTGCATCCCGCTTCCAACGCCGTCGGACCACAGGGTCTGGTCCCGCTTCGGCCAGCGGTGCGTGGGCGGGCCCTCAGGCTTCCAGTGCGTCGCGGGATCGTCCACGTTCTTGAACTGGACGCGGCCGCGGTCGGATTCCGGCACATAGGCCACCCGGCACTTCTCGGCGCCGGGCGCCGCGGCCGCCAGGCCGAATCCACGAAAGGCGAGGTAGTCGTGCAGGCTCCGGTAGAGCGCCATCTCCTCGTCGCTCAAGCCGGCCAGCCGCTGGACCCCGCGGTCAACGGCGAGCACGTACTCGACCCATGGCGCCGACTCGGGATACTTCGTGCTCGAGGGGATCTTCGCCATGCGCTCGCGGTGGAAGGCCGCCAGGCCGGCCAGGGCACGATCACGGCTGACGAACGGAGCGTCCGCAAGGACGCGATCGAGAGCGGCGTACAGGGAGACCTGGCGGTTGGCCGTGAGCACTGCGGCTTCACGCTGCGAGGCGGCAACGGGATCGGGAATGACCACGGGCATTCAAACCTCCGGCATGCGGCGCGTGGCGCCGCCGATCAGTAGCCGTGCTCCTTCGCGGGGAAGCGGCCGGTCTCGACTTCCTGCTTGTAGGCCGCGAACGCTTTGCGCATCGCGCCGCCGACGTCGGCGTATCGCTTGACAAACCGGGGCGAGACCTCGCCGTAGAGGCCGAGGAGGTCGTGGGTGACGAGGATCTGTCCGTCGCATGCCGCGCCCGCTCCGATCCCGATCGTCGGCATCGGAACGGCGCGCGTGATCCGGCCCGCGAGCGCCGAGGGCATGCACTCGAGCACGAGGCCGAACACGCCGGCCCCTGCCAGCGCCTTGGCGTCCGCGATCAGGCCGCGAGCCGCCGCCGGCTGCCGGCCTTGCACCTTGTACCCGCCCATGGCGTGGATGCTCTGAGGCGTCAGCCCGATGTGGCCGAGAACAGGGATGCCGTTCTCCACGAGCCGGGCGACGGTCGGGACGCGCAGTGCGCCGCCCTCGATCTTCACCGCGTCCGCGCCGCCTTCCTTGATGAAGCGCCCGGCGTTTTCCAGCGCCTGCGCTTCGGACACCTGATAGGAGAGGAACGGCATGTCCGCCACCACGAGCGCGCCCCGGATTCCGCGCGCCACGGCCTTCACGTGGTGCAGCATCTCGTCCATCGTGACCGGCAGGGTGTTCCGGTATCCCAGCATCGTCATGGCCAGCGAGTCGCCGACGAGGACGAGCGGGATCTGAGCCTCATCGACGATGCGCGCCGTGGAGTAGTCGTATGCCGTCAGGCACACGACCTTCTGCTGTCCCTTGAGCGCCCGGATCCGGGACGCGGTCCACTTGGAGTCCATGGAAATCCTCCGATCGAGAGAGCGCCCAGTCTACCACTCCCGGGCGAAAACCGTCACGCTTTCCGCCGACGGCGGGAGGGCGCTGAAGACCTGACGGACGGTCCGCGTCTCTCCGGGGAGCCGGAGGGCCGGCCGCACCTCGGCGAGGGGCTCGACCACGAACCGGCGTCCGGCCCAGCGGGGGTGGGGGAGCGTGAGGCGGGGCGTCGCAAGCGCCCGAGACCCGGCGTAGATCAGGTCGATGTCGATCGGCCGCGGCTGGTTACGGTCCGGGCCGCGCCTCCGGCCGAACTCGTCCTCGATCGCGTGGAGCGTGTCGGACAGTGCGGCGGGCGGCACGTCGCTGGCGATGACGAGCACGGCGTTGAGGAAGAGGATGTCGCGGTACTCCGGCCGCACATCGACCGGCGAGGTTTCGTAGGCGGCCGATTGGGCCAGCAGGCGGACGCCCGGCAGGGCGGCGATCCGGTCGCGCGCCCGGGACAGGTGGGCGAGGCGGTCGCCGAGATTGGATCCGAGGCTGAGGCCGACTTCGATGGTGCTCACAGCCCCAGAACATCCTGCATGTCGTACAGGCGCGGGGGGCGGCCGACGATCCACTCGGCGGCGCGCAGGGCGCCGATGGCGAAGGCGTCGCGGCTGCTCGCCTTGTGCGTGAGCTCGATCCGCTCGCCGTCGATCGCAAACGTGACCGTGTGGTCGCCGATCGTGTCTCCGCCGCGCAGCGCGTGCATGCCGATTTCGCCGACCGGCCGCTCGCCGACTTGGCCCGCGCGGCCGTGGACCACGACATCGCGGAACGTCTGCCCGCGCCCGTCCGCCACGCACTCGCCCAGTCGCAGCGCGGTGCCGCTCGGCGCGTCCTTCTTCAGCCGGTGGTGCATCTCGACGATCTCGACGTCGTAGCTCAGCCCGAGCACCGCCGCCGCCTTGCGGGCCATCGAGAAGAGGAGGTTCACGCCCACGCTCATGTTCGGGGCCATGACGACGGGGACGGACTGGGAGGCCCGCGCCACCTCGGCGCGCTCGGAGTCCGTGAGGCCGGTCGTGCCGATGACGAGGGGCTTTCGCAACCGGGCCGCGAGGGCGGCGTGCCGCGGCGCCGACTCGTGGAAGCTGAAGTCGACGAGGGCGTCCGCTCCCGCCGCGACGGCGTCGAGGCTGGCGCTGATGATCACGCCGTTGGGCTTCCCTCCGGCGGCCTGGCCCGAGTCGCTGCCGATGGCCGGGGACGCCGCGACGTCCACCGCTCCGACGATCTGGATGCCCGGGGCGCTGCGGGATGCGCGCACGATGGCCTGGCCCACGCGGCCGGCCGCGCCGATGACGACGATCTTCACCATGGATTCAGTTCCTTCCCGCCGCGGCGCGGCGAGCCCGTCCGGATCAGGCGAGCCCGGCGTGCCTCAGCGTATCCGCCAGCGTCTTGCGGTTCGCGGCGCTCATTTCGCACAGCGGTAGCCGGTACACTTCCTCGATCATCCCCATCATGGCCATGGCGGCCTTGATCGGGACCGGGTTGGTGTCCACGAACAGGTCGCAGAACAGGCGATGGTACTTCAGGTGCAGCGCCTGGGCCTCGGCCCAGTTGCCGGCGAGCGCGGCGTGCGCCATCCGCGCCACGGGGCCCGGGATGATGTTCGACGCCACGCTGATCACGCCCTTCGCTCCGCCGATCATCATCGGGAGCGTCAGGTTGTCGTCGCCGGACACGACCGTGATCGCGCACTGCTGGAGGATCTGGGTGACGCGCTTGACGCTGCCCGCCGCCTCCTTGATGCAGACGATCTTCGGGTGGTTGGAGAGCCGGACGACCGTCTCGACGGCGATCTCGCAGCTCGTTCGCCCGGGAACGTTGTAGAGCACGACCGGCAGGCCGAGGTCGGCGACGGCCGTGAAGTGGCGCGCCAGGCCCTCCTGGCTGGGCCGGTTGTAGTAGGGCGTCACCTGAAGGGTGCCGTCCGCTCCCGCGTCCTTGGCCCGGCGGGTGAGCTCCAGCGCCTCGGAGGTGGCGTTCGCGCCGGTTCCGGCGATCACGATGATGCGCTTCCGGGCGGCTTCGATGGCCGCCTCGATCACCCGGATGTGCTCCTCCGTGTCCAGCGTCGGCGACTCGCCGGTTGTGCCGACCGGCACGATGCCGTCGATCCCGCCGGCCACCTGGCGCTCGACGAGGTCGCGCAGCCGGCCGTAGTCGACGGAACCGTCCCGGTTGAACGGCGTCACGATTGCGGTATAGGCACCTTCGAACATCGTATCCTCGCTTCCCTCGCTACCGGCATCCCGACCGCGCCGTCACGGGATCCGCTCGCCGCGGACCAGATCCTCCCACCGCTCTCGCTCCCGCACCAGATTGGCGCGGCATCCGTCCACCAGCACCTCGGCGGCCCGGCAGCGGCTGTTGTAGTTGGACGACATGGAGAATCCGTAGGCGCCGGCGCTGCGGATGGCCAGGAGGTCTCCCTCCCGCGCGGCGGGCAGTTCGCGGTCCTGCGCGGTGAAGTCTCCGGACTCGCAGATCGGGCCCACCAGATCGCCGCGGATCCGCTCGACCGACTCGCGCACGGGCACGATCTCATGGTGCGCCTGGTAGAGCGCCGGGCGGATCAGGTCGTTCATCGCGGCGTCCACCACGACGAACTTCTTGAAGTGGCTCTCCTTCACGTACTGGGTCCGGCACACGAGGATGGCGCCGTTGCCAACGAGGCTCCGGCCGGGCTCCATGACCACGTCGAGCCCGAGCTCTCGGAGAATGGGCGCCATGGCTTCGGCCACGCGGGCCGGCTCGAGCGCCTGCTCGGTCGGGCGGTACTGGATGCCGGGGCCGCCGCCCACGTCGATGCACCGGAACGTGGCGTGCGCGCGCTTCAGGGCCAGGCACAGATCGCGCACGCGCGCCAGGGCCGCCGCGAAGGGCGCGGGGTCGAGGATCTGCGAGCCGATGTGCATGTGCAGGCCGGCGATCTCGAGCCCAGGCATCTTCGCCGCCGCCGCGTAGGCCGCCGCCGCCCGCTCGAGGTCGAGGCCGAACTTGTTCTCCTTCTTGCCGGTGGAGATGTAGCTGTGCGTCTTCGGATCGACGTCCGGGTTCACGCGGAAGGCGATCCGGCCCGGCCGGCCCAGCCGCTGGGCGCACTCGGAGATCCGGGCCGCCTCGGGCTCTGACTCGACCGTGAAGAAGCGGATGCCGGTCTGCAGCGCGTACTCGATTTCGTCGCGGGTCTTGCCCACGCCGGCGAACACGATCTTGGCCGGATCCGCCCCGGCGCGGAGCGCGCGGAACAGCTCGCCGCCGGACACGATGTCCAGGCCGGCGCCCTCGTCCAGGAAGGTCCGGATCACGGCGCCGTTGGAGTTGGCCTTCACCGAGTAGCAGATCAGCGGGTTGAACTCGCGGAATGCGCCGGCGATCGCGCGATAGCGCTCGCGGAAAAACGCGCGGCTATAGACGTACAGCGGCGTGCCGTGCCGCTCGGCGAGTTCGCGGACGGGCACATCCTCGACGTGCAGCTCGCCCGCCCGATACGTGAATGAATCCATGGTACCAGCTTCGCTCCTTCCCTAAGGGGCGCCATTCATACCAAAAGAGGACCGGACCGACAAGCGCGCCCCAAGTCCTCCTCCGAACCGGGGGCGAAGAGGGTGCGCGGCGCCATGCACCGGCCCCGCCCTGACAACCTCATGCCCGCCCCTGCGTCCGGCCGATCGGGGAGGGCGCCCGCCGGGCGGGGTTGCCGGCCGCCGCGCGGATGGCCGACCGGCCGACGACAAGGTGCACGCCGTCGGGCGTGGGGCCGACCAGGGCCACGCCGCGGGGCAGGTGGAGACGGAGCGGTTCTTCCGGGGAGTCGCGCAGGGCCCGGATGACGCCGTGCGGCGTCGGCACAGCTGCTTCGAAGGCCATTCTCCACGGCGGGGCTGTCGGCGCGATGCGGATGGCCCGGAAGCCCGGCTCGAGCGCCTGGATCCCGAGCAGGTGCCTCTGGACGAGCGGAACCAGGCCCGAGCCCCAGCCATGGCAGAACGTGATCTCCCAGTCCCATGTGACGTCGAATCCGCCGTAGTAGCGGCTGAGGCCGCGCACGCGCGGGTCGTAGACCTCCCAGACGGTGGCGGCATCCTCCGCCTCCAGCATGTTGGCGATGTAGTCCGTCATGTCGCGCAGCGCGCCGGCCGGATCACCGCAGCGGGCCCGGGCGCTGTTCTCGAAGTAGCGGAAGTACGCCGTGATGACCGGCTCGATCGCGGCGTTCGACAGCACGCGGCTGCGGATGACGGCCTGCATGTCCGGCGTGCAGATGTCGGCGAGAACGGCAAGCGCGTTGGCCTGGCGCGAGGGGCCGCTCGGACCGTTCCGAATCCGGTCGGTGTACGTGAGGCGGTAGTGGGGGCTATCGCCATGCTTCAGCGGCTTCGGGACCGGCTCCACGTGGTTGAGCGTGTGGATGAAGCCGTTCCGGCCATCCCAGAAGCGGCGCCGGATAAGCTGTCCCAGGCGGTCGGCCCGGCGCTCCCACCCCTCCGAATCGGCGGTGCGGCCCAGCCATCGCGCGATCCGCGCCGCCAGCCTCAGCCCCTCCACGTACTTGCACTGCAGCCAGCAGAGTTCCTCGAAGCGGCCGCCGATCGGAAAGCGCGACCAATCGAGAAAGCCGATTCCGGCGAAGAACTTCAGCCCCTCCGAGCGCACGATGAAGCCGTCCCGGCTGGACTGCGTCTTGCGGACCCAGTCGAGGAACGCAGCCACGCGCTCGTAGCACGCGGCCACGCCCGGGTCCTCCGCTCCGTGGGCGAGCATCCGCTGCGCGAGCATCGCGATCGCATCGAACGAATATCCGGGAACGCCGTTCACCCAGCTGTCAGCCGGCAGCAGCGGGAGCATGGCGTCGACGGGTCGCGGGTCGCTGTAAACGGCGTCGAGCGCCATCTGCGTGATGCGCGCGTCACCGAACCAGCCGACGCGGTCCCGCTTGATGCCGTCCCAGATGGCGTCGGGCTGCGTGCAGATGCGCGCCGTGTAGAGCGACGTCTGCCAGGCCCGCTGCAGGCGCGGGTCGTCGCACCGGAACTCCCCGCGCCGCTCGCGGAAGGTGAACACGGCGTGGGCGCATACCCGGCGGAGGGTCGCCCGGGGGGGCAGGTCGTGGAAGACCAGGCGGACGAAGCGGAATCCGCGCAAGGACGGCGAGCGGTTGCCGAGCGCGGTGGCTCGGATCTCGTCGAACCGGATTCGCACGCCGGATCCCGCGGGGATCGGGCGGACGAGTTCCGGCCGGGGCTCCGTGCAGGGGATGAGCCCTTCCGCTTCGAGCAGGTGCTCGCCGAAAGCCGCCATGACGTGGCCGGGCCGGGTGGTTTGGACGGTCAGCTCCAGCCATGCGTGCAGCTCGGTGCCGAAGTCGACGAGCAGCTCCGCCCGGCCGGCCGAGTCCGGGGCGAGCGCGAGCGGACCGGGATCGCGGTGCACGTTGAGCCGCCGGCCCCATGCCGGTGCGGCCGCGAGTGCCCGCGAGTTCCGGATCAGCCGGTTCGGGAACAGGTCCAGCGCGAGCTCGTTGTCGCCGACCCGCCGGCCGCCCGCCGCCAGCGTCGGGTCGGGCGACAGCAGGTCCGGGTGCAGATAGGCGCTCATTCGGGCCCGCCGAGTTCGCCGCCGGGCAGCACGCGGCGCAGCTGCACGTCCGGTCCGGGCGCCTTCTGCTCCAGGCGCGGGCCTGTGAAGAGGTAGCAGGGGCGGAGAATGCCGCCCACGCCGATCTCGTTGGCCGCGGAGTTGCGGATGATCTGCATGGCCAGCAGGTTTTCAGCGCCGGCCTTGATCCCGTCGGTCAGATCGAACTCCGCGGGGATTGAGAACCGCCGTCCGCTCGTGCCCACGAGCTGCCCGTTGATCCAGACTCGCACTTCGTCTTCCACGCCGCCGACGAAGAGGCCGATCGGCTGCCCCTTCAGTTCGGCCGGCAGGACGAATCGATGGCGGTACCAGGCGGAGCCGGAGCGGTGCCCGGCCGCCAGGCCCTGAGCCGACCAGTTGGACGAGTAGGTTCGGCTCGTGGGCCACGCGGAGTCGTCCGTCGCCGGCTGCTCGTACTCGAAGCCCGTGCCGTGGCCGACCATCTTCTCGTCGAACTGCGTGGGCAGGGCGTCCGGGATCCGGTGGACGATCCGGTAGGGGGCCGAGCTGAACTTGAGTCCCTCGTCCACGAAGCGAACCAGATAGCGCTTCAGGTAGCCGGGCGCCTCGTTGGCCACGAGGTCGGAGTTGAGCGCGTATGCCGTGTTCCAGTGGGCGTTCATGGCGTCGTACTGCCGCTTCACGCCGGCGAAGTCGAAGTTCGTCGTGGCCTGATGGAAGGCGAGAAAGAGCTGGAGCGCCTCGACGTTGTGCCGGACGAATCCGACGCGCGTGCGGTCGGGCTCGGTCTTCGCGGCGGCGGCGGCTGCGTCGATGCGGCCCAGCGCGGCGCGCACCCAGGCGTCGGAGTAGATGAGCGGGAACGCATGGTACGACCCCGCCTCCTGTCCGGCGCCGTGCTGGGTCTGGATGAGATCGAGGTGGTACGCCTCCATCGCGTCAGCCGCCGCGCCGTAGGCTTTCTCGCAGAACTGCCGGAGCAGGGCATGCCAGTCCTGCCTGGTGTTCCAGGCCAGCTTCATGAACACGTAATCGCTTGGCGCCAGGACCGACCACATCTTTGTCGCCTCGACGTTGAGGCCGATGATGCCCTGTGCCTTGTAGAACGGAAGCTCGTCGCCCCAGATCTTGACCTTCGTGTAGGGCAGGGCGTTTTCCGCCAGATTCCAGCTGTAGCCGCGGTAGACGAGGGGGTTGCCCTGCTGGCGCGCGAGGGCGCCCCACTGCTCGACGACGCGGCGGTAGTACAGCTGGGTGGGTGAGTTCTCATCCAGCACGCCGTGGAAACGCGAAAAATTGATGGGCGCGAAGATGATGACGATGTGCGGGTCCGGCGTGTGGCGGAAGGGGTAGCCCGCGTGGGTCGAGTAGGAGTAGAAGCCCAGGTAGGCGTTCGGGTAGTCGGGGCGCAGCTTCTCGAGGATCCGGTTCGCCATCAGGATGAGCTCGTCCGTCCGGTCGGGCTCGCCCATGATCGGGTCGATCCGGCCCGCGCCGGCGGCGAGCGATTCGGGAGACATCGAATAGCCGAGACCGTCCGCCGGCCCGATGCCGAAGCCGGCCGGCGTATCACGTTTCCACGTGCCGGCCTGGATGTTCTTCTCGTAGGTGGCGCGGATGTCCTGGGCGAAGAGCTCGATGACGCGCGGGTGCGTCGACTCGAGCTGGGGCCCCATTCGCTTCATCTGGCCATCGCGGTCCTTGCGCAAGGCCAGCATGGTCGGATCCTGGTCGAACTCGGCCTGATGCTTCTTGATGAAGGCGTCCCACACGTGGCCGCCGGCGTTGAACGCGAAGTGGCTGAAGTCTCCGCTCTTCTGCCGGCGGAGCCAGAGGGCCATGCGCTGGCCCTCGGCGGGCTGGGCGGGGTGTTCAGCCGTGCGGTAGCCTCGATACCAGAGTCTTCGCATCGCGAAGTCGGGCGCCTGGGATTCGTCGATGGCGGGAATCGTGACTGTCGGGCGGGCGGGGACGATTTCGCCGATCTCGCCGGGCATGACCCAGTCGCAGCCGAGCCGACTCAGCAGTTCGTAGACGCCGAAGCGTGCGGCGGCATCGGTATCGCCGCCGATCAACACCAGGTCGCCCTTGACCAGGACTCGGAATCCTTCCTGGGACAGCGATGTCTTCTGCGGCTTGGCGCCCATGCGAACCGCAAGCTCGCCCAGCACGATGGCGGGCCCTTTGATGGCCGCCGGGCTGTCCGCGTACACGACGGCGAGTTCTGCGCCCGACATCTTCTTGAGGTGGTAGTTCAGGTCGGTGGCGGCCTCGGCCAGGGGTGCCGGGGGAGGCGCGACCTTGCGCTTGCGCGTGTCGGGCTCGGGTGGCGGAGCGGGCGGGGTGGCGGTGATGATCCGGGCAAGCGGCTTGCCTTCCCGGATGAGGGTGACATCGGCGCGAGCGGGCCCGAACGGGAGCGCCGCGGTCAGGACTGCCAGTGCGACTGCCGATGCGGGCGTGCGAGACGTTGGTGTCTTCATAGTGCCCGGGAGTATTCGGGATCAGCGCGCCACCATCAATCCTATTTCCGCGCCCCCAGTTCCGCGGCGGCAGATGCGTCCGGAGGACACGAGCCGGGAGGCTCGTGCCACGGGGGTGGTGCCGGCGGGCGGGGCGTCCAGCGGCATGGACGCGTTCGCCTGAGCTACTCCGAGGAGCCTGCGCCCTGAACGGTCGCGGGCGCTTCCGACGGCTTGCCGCGAGCCTGGCGGAGCAGCCATGCATAGAGCTCGGGATTGGCGTAGGTTTCATTCCAGATGGCGTGCCCGCCTTCGGGGAACACGGTGTAGCGAACCCGCCCGTGGATCGTTCGAAGCGCCTCGACCATCTCGTTGCTCCTTTGGATCGGAACCGCGTCATCCTTGGCTCCATGGAAGGTCCAGACCGGGACATCCTTGATCCGCGCGACATCCTGGGCGTCCCCGCCGCCGCACACGGGCACCACGGCGGCGAAGCGGTCGGGGTGCTCGATCACCAGCATCCAGCTTCCGTACCCGCCCATGCTCATGCCGGTCAGGTAGAAGCGGTCGGGATCGATCGGGTACTTGGCCATCACCTCCGAGCACAGGTCATCCAGCGACGGAGTCTGCCACCCGATGTCTTTCGGGCACTGGGGCACGATGACGATGAACGGGAAGTTTGTGTGGGTCCTGGCATAGGTGAGTATCTGCTCGTGATTGCCCAGCTCGTCCAAGCTGATCAAACGTCCGCCGGAGCCGTGCAGATACAGAATGGCCGGCAGCTTGGCTGCGGGGGTGTTTGTAGACGCCGACGGGAGGTGGACCAGGTACTGCAGCGGGACGATGCCACCCGTGCGGCGCTTCAGCTCGTGGATCCACGTGGTGTTCCGCGCCCAGACTCCGGTTCGTCGGGTGGCTGGCTCGCCGGGCCTGGCTTCGAGGAGTCCAGCCATGAGGACGGCGCTGTCGGGGGAGCGCGAGAACCCGTCCACCATCAGCTTCTTGACGTAGTCGTTCACCGGCTCTGATTGTTCTCGCAGCATGGCGTCCGAGATGCCCAGCGCCTCCGGAAACTCCACGGTCACGGGGAACTTGGATCTCCACCAATCGATCTTCGCCGGAAGGCGGCATAGCGTGTAGTACAGCTTCATCGCCGAGCCCCGCTCGGGTCGGATCTCGACCAGCGCCCCGTATCGGCCTGGCGTCCCGGCCACGGTAACCGGCTTGAAGGCCGTGTCGTAGTACGTGACGTCGACGGTATACGGACCGAGAACGTTGTCGACCTCCAGAGCGTTCTCGAAATCTCCAGCGGGGAGCCGGTCGCCCATGAAACAGAAGGGACGGAACCGATACTGCAATCGCTGTCGCGCTTCTTCGCGCAGGGCCGTCACGTCCGGCAGGCCAACCGAATCGATGACTTGCCCATCCACGAGGAGCTGCATCGTCTTCCACGTTTCGCCCACTGCCGGCAGCGGGACGGTGAGGCTGGCCGTCGATCGACCTCCGGAGTCCGTCAGCACGCCGGCGGAGATGGGTCGGCCGTCCGCTTGCACGGTGACGGGCTTTCCGGTCAGCTCCGGCGCCGCGACGACGATCGCGCGCGCGTACTTCATGCCGTCATAGAACGCGCGCCCGGTGGCCGACACCGGCCGGCTGGCGGAGTCTGAGAGGCGGATGCGGTGTGTGCGCCTGGTGTCGGAGAACGGACTGGCCGCCGGATACCAGACGGCGCTGAACAGAGGCTCCCCGGGCGTATCGACATCGTCGATGATCGCCTGGAATCCCACTTCGAGGCCGGCGCGGGGTGTCAGGCCGACGTTCGTCCAGGGAAGCAGCACTTCCATGCCGTAACCGTCGCCAGTTCTCGTCCGCGCGGCCGTCACCACGGGCGGAACCTTCTGGAGCGCCGCATTCTTGCGGTGGTCGTACAGGTGCTGGCGCAGATCCGGATGCGAGCGGTCCATGCCCGGCGCGATGACGGCCTGAACCAGTTGCGTGCCGCCGCGCCGGTCGGCGAGGAAGAGCTCGACCGCATCGTCTTGCCAGAGCGTATCCTCGGCATCGCTCTCGACGAACACGTCGTCCCGGACGTGAAAGAGGACCAGCAGCCCGCGTTCGTCCCAGCCCAGGCGGAATCGGCAATCGAAGTCGGATATCGGCCTGGCCTTGCCGTCGACCGACGCCATGGTCTCCACACAAAACCCCTGCCCGGCCCAGTCGTCATCCTTGCCGTCGATGACGATGCGGCCGAGGCGAGGGATATCGAACACCGGCGTGTCGGCTGGCTCGGGGGCCGGCACCTCGGCGATCCCGACGTGCGAAATGCCCAGGAGCGCCATCAAGACGCCGCATGCGCCCGCCCGTTTCATGGGGCTCTTGCTCATGCTCCTCCTTCGTCAAAGCCCGGGCGACTGAAGGCTTTCGCGCTCGGCAGGGCCGCGTGAATGCCTTTCAGAGTCTGCCGAGCATGGCCGGAAGACGGCGGCCGACGATCCGTCGGCTTCCTCTCCATCCAGAAGTCCCGCTCAATGTGGCACCTTCAGCGGCGCGAGACAAGGGGCAAGAGGGCGATGGCGGCGACGATGGCGGAGATGGCGATCAGCACGCCGAAGACGATGAGGAAGATGCGCCAGCCATCCCTGTTGTGGCGCGGCGCGAAGGCGTCTGCCTGAGGCTGGTGGGGGTCCAGGTCGACGGCCGGGGGCAGGTCGTTGTCATCCGGGGTGCGGGCGCCGTGGCCGTCGTCGCCCCGTTTCCGGCGCATCCCGTCGTGCAGGCCGGCCGCCTGACTGTGGAGGCCGGCCCGGTGAAGCTTGTCGCGGGCGATCTTCCGATTGCGGATATCATGCACGATCTCCCCGATCGTGAAGCCGCTGCGATAGGATTCGAGCCAGTCGCGGAAATTCCAGATGGCATACGCGATGAGGGCCACGGATGCGAGTATCCCGAGACCCAGAAAGCCGACGACCACCCGGTGTACCATGTCGAGCGCCCACTCGATCGACTGCGCGCGCTCGCCGATGAACTCGTCGATGCCATCCGCCCCAGCCACCGATACGGCCGCCCCGGCCAGGAAGACGAAGAGGCCGAGCACCGCAGCCAGCCCGGTTGCGGACTGTCCGGCTCGCGGGCCCGCCGCGGGCCGACACGCCGTGCCGATGGCCGTCGGAGAGTCCGTGCGAATGACTGGCCTTGAGCGCATCCGGAACCCCACAGGAACCGCGCTAGCCCCACCGAGATGAACCACCCGTCGGGAGCCGCTTCTCAGTCCGGCCGCACAGTCGGGGACCGCCTGAAGAAGCCCCATGCGGTGCCATGGTGCTAGAACGCGCCGGGGACATCAAGCGAGCTGTTG
>CAYSLU010000024.1:0-60215 GCA_964431965.1 uncultured Verrucomicrobiota bacterium | reverse complement strand
CTGGCGCCTGTCGCGGCGAGGCTGGCCGACCGGCGGACGCGGTCAGCGGCCAACCCAGTACCCCCGGTACTCCTCAAGCGCCGAGCAGAGCGCGTCCACATTCCGGGCGGGCGTCGGCGGGTAGATGCCGGCCACGAACTCGAGCCCGCCGGCCGGGGAGCCAAGCTTCATGACTTCCTCGCGGATCAGCTCCCGGACATCGTGGGGACTTCCGAACGGGAGGATCCGCTGGCGATCGATGTCGCAGCGCACGCACACGCGCCCCTTCAGGTGACGCGCGATCGCGTCGATCCCGTTCACGAGATCCTGCGGGTTCACGATGGTCACGCCGCTCTCGATGATGAGATCGACGATGTCCATGATGTACCCGTCCGAGTGCAGGAACACGTGCGCGCCGGCGGCACGGGCGGGCGCGAACATCCGCCGGTAGGCCGGCAGGATCCACTCCCGGAAATGGGCGGGACCGATCATGCTGTTGGTCTGGGTGCCGAGGTCATCCGCCGCCTCGAGCAGGTCGATGCCCTCGTCCACGAAGCCCGCGATCCGGGCCGTGGCGTAGGACTCGACGATCGCCGCGAGTTTCCTCAGCTGCGGCTCGCCAGTTGCGACGTCCATCATGAAATTGTCGTAGCCCCGCAGGTAGTGCAGCCGCATGAAGAAGAAGCCGTGCTCGACGCCCGCCGCCACGGCGTCGCCCCGCGCGCGCGCCTCCGCCATCCGCTGCTTCTGCTCCGCCGGAAGAGCCGGAGGCGCCGGCGGCCGCCACGCCGGGAAGGCGGCCCAGTCGGCGAGCGGCGACTCCAGGACAACGCCCATCAGGCCGTCCAGCTCCGCCTCCCACGTGCACCCCCACTCGTCCACAACGCGCTTCTGGTCGGGGCGGCGGCGAAAGGCATCGAAATCGACCTGTCCCTTTCGGAAGCCGGGGAAGAGGAGCGGATGCCGGAGGCAGACGTCCTCCAGCTCCTCGCGCTGCTCCGCCCACGTGGCGCCCGAGATCACCACGACCGACGGAATCCACTGGTGGCCCCGGAGCGAGGCGTTGCGGCGGAAGTTCTCGCGGGCCGACCACGTCATGGCGGATCCTTTCCGGTGGCGAGGCCGGGCGCTCAGAACCGGTGCAGCTGGTCCTTGATCGCGTGGCCGTCGTCGTGCAGCAGGTCGATCGTCGAGTGCCGGGCGACGTTGATCAGAACTCCGACGCCGACCATGGCCATGAGCAGGCTGGAGCCGCCGTAGCTGATGAACGGAAGCGGCAGCCCCTTGGTCGGCAGACAGCCCGTCACGACGCCGATGTTGATGGCGGACTGCAGCGTAATCGTCAGCGTGATTCCGAACGCGAGCAGCCGCCCGAAGGCATCCGGCGCGCGGTGGCTGATGATCAGCCCGCAGATGAGGATGCCGATGAAGAGCCCCGCCACCATGCTGGTGGCCGCCAGGCCCAGCTCCTCGCCGATGATGGCGAGGATGAAGTCGGTATGCGCCTCCGGCAGGTAGAAGTGCTTCTGCAGGCTCTCCCCGAACCCGACGCCCCACGGGCCGCCCATGATGAAGGCGTCCTTGGACTGCCCCAGCTGGTACGCCGCAGCCGGGTACTTGTCCGGCATGATGAACGCCAGAACCCGCCCCATGCGAACGGGGTCGCTCATGACCGCCAACGCGAATCCGCACATCCCGAGCAAGCCGGCCACGAACAGGTAGCCCGGCCGGGTGCCGCCCGCATACAGGATGGCGCCGCCCACCACCGCCACCAGCAGCGTCGTGCCGAAGTCCGGCTCAAGGAAGATGAGCCCGAGGATCAGCCCCAGGCCCAACCCGGGCTGGATCATGCCGCGCTTCAGCGTGTCGGCGTCGTTCCGGATCGCCGCCATCCAGGATGCGAGACCGACCACCGCGCCGAACTTCGCAATCTCGGACGGCTGGAAATTCATGAGCCCGAGGTGCAGCCATCGCCGGCTGCCGCCGATCTTCATGCCGATGTGCGGCACAAAGACCAGCAGCAGCAGCAGGACGGAGACCGCGATCAGGGGAATCGCCAGCCGCTGCCACCAGTGGTAGTCGATGAGTGACGCCAGCGTGCCGGCAATCAGCGCCACAATCAGCCACACGACCTGCCGCTTGACGAAATAATGCGGGTCGTGGAACGACGTGTCGCCCTTCACGCTGCTCGTGCTCGCGAGCATGACCACTCCGAGCGCGAGCAGCACCAGCACGATGGCCACCAGGGTACTGGGGGCCTTCCACATTACGGGGCCGACGGGATCTTGAGCTTGTCGCCGACCTTGACGGTCGCGTTCGTGAGGTTGTTCACGCGCATGAGCTCATCCGCGCTCACGCTGTACATCATCGCGATCTCCTGGAGATCCTGGCCGGCATCGACGATGTGGCTGAGCCCGGCCGCCGCCGGAGCCGCGCCCGGAGCCGCCGGGGCCGTCGCGTCCAGCATCGCGGGGGCAGGCTGAATCTCGACCGGAGCCGGACCGGGGCCCGGGAGCGACGGCACAACCGGTCCGGGACCCGGCGCCGGAGCGGGAGCCGGCGACACCGCGGCCGCCTTACCCGGAACGACCAGCTTCTGCCCGATCTGCAGCCGGTCGCTCGTCAGGTGATTCGCCTCCTTGATCGCCTTCACCGTCGAGCCCTGCTTCTGCGCGATGAGTCCGAGCGAGTCGCCCGACTTCACGACGTAGTCGCCCGCGCCGCCCGCCGTCGCCTTCGGCGCACCGGTCGCCGCCTTCGGCGCCGCCGGCTTCACCTTGCGGACGGGCTTCGGAGCGCTCAGGTTGACGTAGGTCGGCAGCTCGAGCTTCTGCCCCACGCGCAGCTTGTTCGGGCTGCTGAGGTGGTTCATGGCGAGCACGTCGCGGACGCTGACATTGAAGCGCTGCGCGATGAGCGAGATCGAGTCGCCGCTCTGCACCACGTACGTCTTCGCCGACACCGGCTTCGGGGCCGGCGCCCGGACGAGGGGCTTGTCGAGCGGCTCGAACTTCGGCTTGGCGATGGCCTCGGGCGCGGACGGCGGCATCTGCGTCTGGTCCGCTTCCACCCGGGGAGTCGTGGGCGGAGTGGTGCCGCAGCCTTGGAGGAAGAAAACGGAGCCCACGGCCATCACATGCAGGGCAATCACAACGGCGATCAGCACTGGGGTCTTCATACGGTCTCTCTCTGCTCCTTCTCCTTGATCCGCTCCACCAATCCGCAAAACACGTTCCCTCGATCCTCGAAATTCCGGAACTGGTCGAAGCTGGCACAGCCCGGGGCCAGCAGCACCACGTCCCCCGGCGCGGCCTCCCGCCACGCCCGATCCACCGCCTCCTCCAACCCGCCGCACAGCCGGCACGGCACGTCCGACTGCCACGCCTCCGCCATCGCCGGCCCGGCCTTCCCGATCAGATAGGCGGCTCGCACCCTCCCGCCCAAGGCCGGCCGCACCGACTCCAAAGCGCCTTCCTTCAGCAGGCCGCCTGCAATCAATCTCACCGGACCGTCGATCATCCGCAGCGACGCCGCCAAGGCCGCCAGATTCGTCGCCTTTGAGTTGTCAACGAACCGAACGCCGCGCGCCGCGCCCTGCTCCTGCATGCGATGAGGAAGCGGCTCGAACGACTGCGCCGCATCCGTCACGCACCGGGGATCCACGCCGCAGGCGCACATCGCCGCCGCAGCGGCGGCCGCGGTCAAACCCAGTACATCGTTCCCAAAGACAGTCTGGGCCACACATATACTCCTCCCGCGACAAACGTCAAGCGTCCCGTTGGCCGTTCGAGCCGGTCCGGCTTCGTTCCAGGTCACGTCGCCGGCGGCGTACCGGAAGTCAGCCGTCGCTCCCGCGCCGAATGTCGTGCAGCCGGGGCTCGCGGTGCGAAGCGATCCGCACGCGGACAGCGCCTCGTCGTGCACGATCCGGGCCTCCCGGCGCTCGATCCGGTCGAACAGCCGGGCCTTGATCGCCGCGTACGACTCCATCGTCCCGTGCCGGTCCAGGTGGTTCGGGTGGACGTTGAGCAGCACGCCGACGTCCGGCCGCAGCGCCCGGGCGCGCTCGAGCTGGAAGGAGCTGACCTCGAGCACGAGCCAGTCGGCCCGGGCGCCCAGCGCGGCGTCGCAGGCCGGCGGGCCGTAGTTGCCCGCGATGACCGCGCTCCGCCCGGCGCGCTTCAGCGAGTCGTGGCACAGCTTCACCATCGTGCTCTTGCCGTTCGACCCGGTCACGGCCAGCGTCCGGCCGCGCCACCGGCTCCAGCCCAGCTCGAGCTCCCCGATGACGGGCACGCCCAACCGGTCCGCCTCGGCCATGAGCGGGGCGGCGGGCGACACGCCCGGACTCACGACGACCAGATCGTACGGGCCCGCCGGCACGTGGCGGCAGCCCATGGCGACGCGGACGCCGGACGCACCCAACGGTTCGGCACGCGCGCGCAGTTCGGCGGAATCCGCCGCATCGACCACGGTCACGGCCGCGCCCTCGGACGCCAGCAACCGGGCGGCGGCGGCTCCGCTGCCGCCGAGCCCGATCACCAGCGCGGTCTTGGATGTGAGGTCTGTCACGGCACGTTTCCCTCGGCTCAGCGGATCTTCAGCGTCGCCACGCCCAGCAGGGCGAAGATGATCGACAGGATCCAGAACCGGATGGTGACCTGGGTCTCGCTCCACTTCTTCAGCTCGAAGTGGTGGTGCAGCGGCGCCATCGCGAAGATCCGCTTGCCGCGCAGCTTGAACGAGCCGACCTGGAGAATCACACTCACCGCCTCCAGAACGAAGACGCCGCCCACAATGACGAGCGCCAGCTCCTGCTTCACCAGCAGCGCGACCATGGCGATGGCCCCGCCGAGCGCGAGGCTGCCGGTGTCGCCCATGAACACCTGCGCCGGGTGGCAGTTGTACCACAGGAACCCGAGGGACGCCCCCAGCAGGCAGCCGCAGAAGACGGCCAGCTCGCCCGTTCCCGGAATGTGCGGCACGGCCAGGTACCGGGACAGCACCGCGTTGCCGGCCACGTACGCCATGGCCGCATAGGCCAGCGCCACGGAGCCGGTGCACCCGATGGCCAGGCCGTCGAGCCCGTCCGTCAGGTTCACGGCATTGGTCGCGCCCACGATCACGACCACGATGAAGGCGATCGTCAGCGGGATCCCCATGTCGGCCACCGCCGGCCCCTTCAGGAACGGAACCATCAGCTCGCGGGTTCGCTCCGCCGTGGCCGGGACCAGCAGCAGGACCGCCGCGGCCGCCATGGCCCAGAGCGCCTGGAGGAGGAACTTGCGGCGCGCGCTCAGGCCCTTCGCGTTGCGCTGGCGGATCTTGGTGAAATCGTCCATGAAGCCCACGGCCCCCATGAAGACCATGGTCGCCAGCGTCAGCAGCACGAACCCGTTCGTCGGCACGGCCCACAGCAGCGTAGAGGCGACGACCGAGCCGATGATCAGGAGCCCGCCCATCGTCGGCGTGCCCTGCTTCTTCCCGTGCAGCACGTACAGGGGCGGCGCCTCCTCGGTCCGGATCTGCTGCCCGTACTTGAGTATGCGGAGCTTCCGGATCAGCCACGGCCCGAGCAGCAGGCTCAGGATGAACGCGGTCGCCGCGCCCGCCAGCGTCCGGAACGTGATATAGCGAAACACGTTCAGCGGGGAAAAGACATCGGTGAAGTAGTGCAGGTAGTAGAGCATGTGGGGATCTTCCTCAGTGCGGAGCCGCGCCGGCTTCGGGCGCCAGCGCCTGGATTACGCCTTCAATTCGAATGCCGCGGGACGCCTTGAGCAGGACCGCGTCGCCCGGCCGGGCGCGCGCGGCCAGCTCCAGCCCGGCCGCCGCCGGGTCGGCGCAGCACGCGATGCGGTCCGCGTCCAGCCCCGCCTCGCGCGCGCCGTCGGCGATGAGCCGCCCGAGCGGCCCCACCGCAAGCAAGCCGGCCCAGCCGCCGTCCGCGAGCGCGCGGCCCAGCGCCGCATGCTGCTCGTCGCTCGACGCGCCCAGCTCCAGCATGCCGCCGAGCACAAGCCACTTCCGGCCGGGCGCCTGTAGAAGCCGAAAGGCGTCCACCGCGGCCCGCATGCTCACCGGATTCGCGTTATACCCGTCGTTCACGACGCGGATCCCGCGCACCGCGCGCTCTTCCCAGCGCATGGCCAGCGTGCGGTACCGGCCGATGGCCCCCGCAATCGCGTCCCACGACACGCCGTGGCCGCGCGCCACCGCGGCGGCCATCAGCGCGTTCACCACGTGGTGCCGGCCCGGGAGCGGCACGAACAGCGGCACGCGCGCGCCGCCGTCGCGCTCCACCACCTCCGCCGCCATCCCGGACCGCGCGCCATCGTACCGGCAGGACGCGCACGCATAGTCCGCTTCTCCGGAGAGCGACACGGTCACGACCCGGCCGGGAGCCTCGGCGCGCAGCACGTCAAAGCACTCGGCGTCGCGGCACAGGACCGCGACGCCGCCCGGCCCGGCGGCGCGGATCAGCCCGGCCTTCTCGCGGGCGATCGCCGCCACGCTCTCGAAGAACTCGATATGCACCGGCCCGACGTTGGTCACGACCGCCCATTGCGGCTGCAGCAGGCGGGCGAGCGGCTCCATCTCGCCCGGATGGCTGATGCCGGCCTCGAACACGCCCACGCGGTGCCCGGGCTCGATGGCCAGCAGGCTCAGCGGGATGCCGATCTGGTTGTTGAGGTTGCCCGGGGTCCGGATGGTCGGCAGCGCCGCGGCCAGGGCGTCCGCGGTCATCTCCTTCACCGTCGTCTTCCCGGTGCTTCCAGTCACGGCCACGATATCGATACGCGCCGCGCGCCGGTGGCCCGCGGCGATATCGCGGAGCGCCTGCTCGGGGTCATCGACGCACAGGAGCGGGCCGGAGCCCGCCAAGCCGCCGGCCCGATCGCGCCGCACCACGGCGCCCGCCGCGCCCGCCGCCAGGGCCCGCGATACGAAGGCGTGCGCGTCGAACCGCGGCCCCTGCAGGGCGAAGAACAGCGCGCCCGGCGCGATCTCGCGCGTGTCCGTGGACACGCCCGCAATCCGGTCGGGCGGAGCCGGCACCCATGCTCCCCCGCTCCAGCGGGCAACGGACTCCGCGGACAGCACCGCCATGGCGAAGCACTCCCTCCCGACACCGGCGCGCCTCCGCCCGGCCAAGTTCAGCCGAGCAGCCCGCGCACGACCTCCCGGTCGTCGAACGGGACTACGGTATTTGCGAACTCCTGGAAGGGCTCATGGCCCTTCCCCGCCACCAGCACCGCGTCACCCGCCCGGGCCATGCCCACGCCGCGGCGGATCGCCTCGGCCCGGTCCTCGACCACGTCGAAGTGCCGCCGGTCGCCGAATCCGCCCCGGATCTCCGCGATGATCGCAGCGGGGCTCTCCTTGCGCGGGTTGTCCGAGGTCAGAATCGAATAGTCGGCCAGCTGCGCCGCCACGGCGCCCATGGCGGGCCGCTTCGTCCGGTCGCGGTTGCCGCCGCACCCGAACACGACGATCAGGCGGCCGGCGGTAATCTCCCGCAGCGTGGTCAGCACGTTGCTCAGCGCGTCGTCCGTGTGCGCGTAGTCCACGAACACGCTGAACCCCGCGGGCGAGGCGAACGACTCGAGCCGGCCGGGCACGGCGCCGAGCCGGCCCAGGCTCTGGGCCGTGGCCTCGGGCGTCAGCCCCATCGCCGCGCAGGCCGCCGCCGCCGCCAGCGCATTGCTCACGTTGTACCGGCCGAGCAGGCGCAGCCGGACCTCCGCGGAGCCGGCCGGCGTCACCAGCCGAAACGCGCTCCCCGACGCGGCGAGCCGCACGCCGTCCGCGCGGACCGAGGCGTCGACCGCGCACCCGTAGGTCAGGACCGGCACGCCCGGCGGCACGAGGCCCAGCAGACGCCGGCCCCACGCGTCGTCGATGTTGATCGCGGCCGCGCCCTTCTTTTCGCCCCGCCCGAGCGCGCGGAATAGGTCGGCCTTCGCCTCGAAGTAGGCCTCCATCGTCCGGTGATAGTCGAGATGGTCATGCGTCAGGTTCGTGAAGACGGCCACATCGAGCTCGATTCCCCACACGCGCTTCTGCGCCACCGCGTGCGACGAAACCTCCATGGCGGCGCTGCGGCATCCCGCCTGGGCCATCTGGTCGAGCATCGCCTGCAAGTCGAGCGCCTGCGGCGTGGTCCGGCTCGCGGGGATCACCCGCTCGCCGATCCGGTACTCGACGGTCCCGACCAGCCCCGGCCGGAGCCCGGCGTCCTCGAGGGCCTGGCGGATCATGTAGGTCGTCGTCGTCTTGCCGTTCGTGCCCGTGACGCCCGCCAGCGCCAGCCGCCGGGAGGGGTGTCGATGATAGGCGCCCGCCGCCTCGGCTGCCGCCTGGCGCGCATCGGCCACGACGACGTGAGCGATCTTCCGGCCCGGCGGCTCCGCCGCCTCGGACAGCACGGCCACGGCCCCCCGCGCCACGGCGTCCGCCACGAAGGCGCGGCCGTCGGCGTGCTCGCCCGGCAGCGCCACGAACAGCCAGCCCGGCCGGACCTGCCGGGAATCGTATGCGAGCCCCTTGATCTCCACGTCGGCCGCACCGGCCACCGAGACCGGCCGCACCGCCTCGATCAGCGTTTGCAGATTCATTTCGGGCTCAGCGGTTGGCGACCAGGGGACCGGCGCTTCCCACCGCCGGGGCGCCGGGCGGAATGTCCAGGTACCGGACCAGCTGCTCCGCCACCTCGCGGAACGCGGGGGCGGCTACGATGCCGCCCGTGTGCAGCGGCTGCGGCTCGTCCACCACGATGATGATGCCGACCTCGGGCTGCTCGGTCGGAAGAAACCCGACGAACGACGACATGTAGGCGCTCTCGGAGTAGCCGCCCGCTACAGCCTTCTGAGCCGTCCCCGTCTTGCCGGCCACCCGGTACCCCGGGATCGCCGCCTTCGTGCCCGTTCCGCCTTCTTCGGTCACCCGCCCGAGCAGGCCGCGCATGATGGCGGCCGTTTCCCCCCGGATGGGGCGGCTGAGCACCGACAGCTCGGCCTGGTAGAGCGTCTCCCCGTCCGGCTTGACCGCCCGCTGAACCACGTGCGGCTTCATCAGGAACCCGTCGTTTGCGATGGCCGCGTAGACGCCCAGCATCTGCAGCGCCGTCACGGCGATCCCCTGCCCGATCGCAATGCGGCTGCAGCTCAGCCGGGACCACCGCGCGAGCGGCGGCAGGATGCCGCCCTCTTCGCCCGGCAGATCGATCCCGAGCGGCCGGCCCATGTTGAAGGCGCGCATGTACTGATCCAGCCGCTGCTCGCCCAGCAGAAGGGCGATCTTGGCCGAGCCGATGTTGCTCGACTTCTTGACGATGTCGGCCACGGTCAGGTTGCCGTACGGGTGGAAGTCGCGCAGGATCTTGCCCTGGTACAGCCAGCTCCCGCTCTCGCAGTCGAACACCGTCGAGGGCGTGACCACGCCCTCGTTGAGCGCGGCGGCGATCGTCACCGCCTTCATCACCGAGCCCGGCTCATAGACGTAGCCGATCGCGCGGTTCAGCTTCCGATCGTCCGGCGCCTCGCGGAACGCATTGAGGTCGTACGTCGGCAGGCAGGCCATGGCCAGGATCTCGCCCGTCCTCACCCGCTGCACGATGCCCCATGCCCCGCGGGCCTGGTGGCGATCCACCGCCTGCTGCAGCGCCTTCTCCAGCATGTACTGCGCGTTCTGGTCGATCGACAGGCAGATGTCGGTCCCGGCCTGCGGCGCAATCTCCCGGGTGCGCTGCGAGTACATCTCGTGCCGCCGCCCGTCCAGCCGGCTCTCCACCAGCCCCGGCGCGCCGCGCAGGAAGCGATCCATCACCTGCTCCACGCCCGCCGCGCCCACGCCCTCCACGTTCGCGAAGCCCAGGATGTGGCACATGAAGGCGCCTTGGGGATAGTTGCGGGCGTAGGAGTCCTGGAAGAACACGCCCGGCAGCTTCATCCGCGCCACGGGCTCCACCTGGTCCTCGGGCACGAACCGGCGGACGTACGCGAACTTGGATTCCTTCCGGCCCAGCCGCTCGCGGATCTGGTCCATCGGCACGCACAGGCTCTCCGACAGCTCCTGGACGACCAGCTCCGACTGCCCGCGCTGCGCCACCTCGGACGGGTCGATGCAGACGTCCTTCACGGCGAGATTCATGGCCAGGATGTTGCGCGCCGGGCTTCCGTCGAGGATCCGCCCGCGGCTGCCCACGAGCTCCTTCTTGAACCGGCGGATGCGGTCGGCCTTGTTGCGCGCTTCGGAGTCGGGCTGCAGATGCAGGTACGCAAGTCGGCTGGTGACGCCGAGGAGGGCGAGACAGAGAAAGACGGCCACAACGTAGAGACGGGTGATGGAGCACCGCTCAGTCATTCATGACGATCCCTTCAGCCGCGGCGGGCGGGGCCGCCGAGCGACCGCGGCCGAGCGACAAGGCGTACTCGCGGCGCACGGCGTTCTGCTCGGACAGCCGGACCACCTGATCCTTCCCGGGCCAGCCCATCACCAGCCCTTGCGCCTTCAGGGCGCGGTCGATGTTCGACGGCGATTTGAAGTTGGACCACCGGTACTCCGCGTTCAAGTAGGCGCGCTGGAGCGCCGCCTTGCGGACCTCCAAGTCCTTCAGATCGCGCCCGAGCGTCTCACAGCGCCCGCGCAGCCAGAGGTAGCAGAGCGAGATGATCGAGAGCACGACCAACGTCACCGCGAACTTCGCCGGCACCACGCCCGCCTGGCTCTTCTTCTTGTTCCGTCCGGCCATGATCTAGTCCTTTCGCTCCGCCACCCGCAGCTTCGCCGACCGCGCACGGGGATTCCGCGCCGTCTCGTCCTCCGGGGCCGTCACGGCCTTCCGGGTCACGAGCCGCACCTCCGGCGACTCCGACACCCACACGCTACCGCCGGCCTGCAGCGCTTCCTCGCGCCCGGCATGCCGCCGGAAAAAATCCTTCACGATCCGGTCCTCGAGGCTGTGAAAGGCGATCACCGCCAGCCGCCCCCCGGGCTTCAGGAGCCCCAGCGCGGCGGGCAGCCCCCGGCGCAGCGAATCCAGCTCCCCGTTCACCTCGATGCGCAGCGCCTGAAACACCCGCGTCGCGGGATCGATCCCGCTCCGCCGGCCGAACCCGCACACCGGCCGCACGGTGTCCGCGAGCTGCGCCGTGGTCTCGATCCGGCCGATCGCCCGCGCTCGCGCGATCGCGCGAGCGGCCGCCCGGGCGCGCGGCTCCTCGCCGTACGACCGGAAGAGGTTCGCGAGCTCCTCCTCCGACGCCGTGTTCACCACGTCCGCCGCCGATCGGCCGCCATCCGGGTCCATCCGCATGTCCAGGGGCCCCTCCATCCGGAAACTGAACCCCCTCCGCGCCGTGTCGAGCTGATCCGAGGACACCCCCAGATCGAGCAGCACGCCGTCCACCGCCCCGATGCCTCGGCTCGCCGCCACACCGGCGAGGTCCGCAAAGTTCGCCCGTACCAGCTCGACCCGCCCGCCGTACGGCCGCAAGGCTTCCCCTGCCCGCCCGAGCGCCTCCGGGTCCCGATCCAGCCCAATCAGCCGCCCCTCCGGCCCCGCGCGATCAAGAATCGCCCGCGCGTGCCCCGCTCCGCCCACCGTCCCGTCGAGGTAGGTCCCGCCGGGCCGAATCGCCATCAAGTCCAGAACCGACTCCAGCAGAACCGGCTCATGCATTCGTCTTGTCCGTGCGATGCACCCCTTGCGTGCGCGCCAGATGCGCGCCGAAGAGGCTGCCCCACCCGTCGCGCAGCCGGCCGAGCCACAGGCGGCGCCCCGGCAGGATCATCCACCGCGGCCCGTCCCGCCGGCCGCCGCTGATCGATCCGTTCAACTGCATGAAGCGCGCTATATCGAATCGGTCCATGCGCACGCTCTCCCCCCCTCCCCGGCCCGCCTAGAAGCCCACGTATCGCGCGGCGTCGTTCAGGCTGGCCGGATCCACGGTCGTCGAGGCCTTCCACTGCTCCGGATTCCAAAGCTCGAACCGGTCGAAGGCGCCAACCAGCAGCACCTGGCTCGTCAGCTTCGCGTGATCCAGCAGCTCGTCCTTCACCCGGATCCGCCCCTGCGTGTCCCACGCCGCCAAGTCGGACCGAGAGCCGACCATGCGCGCGAACTGGCTCGCGCGGGTATCGGCGATCGAGTGGGTCTTGATCCGCTCGATGCGGCGAGCCAGCTCCCGCACCGGAAAGACGTAGAGGCACGGCTCCTGAACGCCCGGAAGCACGTACAGGCCGCCGTGTGTCCCGGCCTGAAAACGCCACTCCGAGGGGATCGTCAGGCGCCGCTTCGGATCCAGCGTGTGGGTGTAGGACCCCACGAACACGCCGAGCGCCTCACCCCCTGCTGTGCCTTCGCCTTCCACATCGCCACCTTTCGTGACACAATCCACCACATCGCCCCACCCGTGTCAACGAAATATTGGCTTTTTTCAGGGGAATTCGAGAAAAAGGCGCCGTCCGGCACCCGGCCGAAAAAGGGCTGCTACTTCACTTGCGCCCCACCGGGCAGATCGCCGTCGATCGTCACGATCCGGAGTTGGTCGCCGACGGACGCCGCCAGAAGCATGCCGTTCGAGTCCACTCCGCGGATTCGGGCCGGCTTCAGATTCACGACGACGACGACCGTTCGGCCGATCAGGCTCTCCGGAGCGTAGTGGAGGGCGATGCCCGCCACGATCTGGCGCTTCTCGCCGCCCACGTCGATCTGCAGTCGCAGCAGCTTGTCCGCGCCTTCGACGCGGACGGCCTCCAGGATGCGCGCGGTGCGCAGCTGCACCTTCTGGAAGTCCGCGTACTCGATGGCGGCCACGCCCGGCGCAGCCGCAGACGCGGCCGCGGCCGGCGCGGAAGCCGGGGCGGGCGCAGGCGGCTTCGCCTCTTTCGCGGCCTCGGCCGCCGGAGCCGGCGCGGCGCCGGCCTGAATCCGCGGGAACAGAACCTGCATCGGACCGACAGCCGTCCCGGGCTTGAGCACGCCCCACGCCTGAAGCGAGCGGAGGTCCGGATCGCCCGCGCCGGCGCCGATGGCCGAGCGCAAGGCCTTCATCTTGCCGGGCATCACGGGATAGAGCCAGCCGCTCACGATGCGGAGCGTCTCAGCCGCGTTGTAGAGAACCGCGTGCAACGGGCGCTTGTCTTCCTGCTTGGCGAGCGCCCACGGCTGCCGCTTGTCGATGTACCGGTTCGCCTCGCGCATCACGCCGGCCAGCGCCGCGAGCCCGAGATCGATCCGCATCGTTCCGATCCCCTCTTCCATCGTCCGCGACGCGGCCAGCGTGACCTCGCGCAGTTGGAGCTCGTCGGGCCCGGCCTCGCCCGGCTCCGGCACCGCTCCGCCGCATGCGCCGATCATGATCTTCAGCACGCGGCTGAGGACGTTTCCGAGGTCGTTCGCGAGATCCGTGTTGTAGCGCCGCACGAAGGCGGCTTCCGTGAAGCTCGCGTCCTGCCCCAGCACCATCTCGGCCATGAGAAAGTAGCGGAACGGGTCCACGCCATAGCGGTCCGCGAACTCCATCGGGTTCACCACGTTGCCGACGGACTTCCCCATCTTGTTTCCCTCGACCAGCCACCACCCGTGCGCGAACACGGTCTCCGGCAGCGGAGCGTTCATGGCCTTGAGCATCGTGGGCCAGTAGACGGTGTGCGTCGTGAGGATGTCCTTGCCCACCAGGTGATACGACGCGGGCCACCAGCGCGCAAACTCGGCGTCGTTGGAGCGGTACCCGACGGCGCTGATGTAGTTGACGAGCGCGTCGAACCACACGTACGTCACGTAGTTGCGGTCGAACGGCAGCTCGATTCCCCAGGCGAGGCGGCTCTTGGGACGCGATACGCACAGGTCGTTCAGCTTCTTGCGCAGGAAGCCCAGCGTCTCGTTGCGCCGGGACTCGGGCTGGATAAACTCCGGATGGTCCTGGATGTACTGGACCAGCCACTCCTGGTAGGCGCCCATCCGGAAGAAGTAGTTGGCCTCGCGGATCCGCTCGACGGGGCGCTTGCACTCGGGGCAGTTCCCTTCCTCCAGGTCGCGATCGACAAAAAAGCGCTCGCACGGGACGCAGTACCAGCCGTCGTACTCGGCGCGGTAGATCTCGCCGCGGTCGTACAGGTCCTGAAGGATCGCCTGGACCACGGCCGTGTGCCGCGGCTCGGTCGTGCGGATGAAGTCGTCGTGCGTGATCTCGAGCTTCTGCCAGAGCTCCTGGAAGCGCACCACCGTGCGGTCGGCCTGCTCCTTCGGCGTGATGCCAGCCTTATCCGCCGCCTGCTGGACTTTCTGCCCGTGCTCGTCGGTCCCCGTCAGGAAATGGGTGGGGAGACCCATCAGGCGGTGATAGCGGGCGAGCACGTCGGCGAGCACGGTTGTGTACGCGTGCCCGATGTGCGGCTGGTCGTTGACGTAGTAGATCGGCGTCGTAACGTAGAACTTGGATCGGTTCATGTTCATCTTCCCCGTTTCGTGCGGGCCTCACTATATACGGCACCCGCCGAAACACAAGCACCCGCCCGCGCAGCAGTTCGCACAATGGCCGCAGAACGGCCTGAAGGCCGCACTACAAACGCCGGAGCCGGCCATCTCGCCGTTTGTAGTGCGGGCTTCAGCCCGTAGTCCGGGTGGCGCGCCGGTCACAGCGCGAATTGCTGCCGCCCGCGGCCACTGGGGTCAGGCATGATGCCCGCCATGCTGGCGGGCAAAAAAAAACGAAAACGTTTTCGTTTTTTTTGGGGGCCAGGGGCGACATTTCGCGGTTCGATATTGGGCTCCATCTCCACGACCTCAGCGTCGCTGCGGTCAACCATCCGAAAGGCAGCCGAACCAACACCTGTCCATGGACTTGCCTGCGGCGCTCGTTTTGCTAACCTCATGCGCCAACCGGAGGGCTTCCGATGAATGTGGTGTCGATCATGGCTCACCAGGACGATGAGATGCGCTGCCTCGGCACGATGCTGAAGTGCCGCGCCCGGGGCGACCGCCTGTGGTTCGTGGCGGTCACGGACGGCTCCGGCGGCGTCATGCGCGATCCCCTGCCCTCCCGCCAGGAGGCGGCCGCCGTCCGGCGCGCGGAGATGAGCGCGCTCGCCCGCGCCTGCGGCGCCGAGTACCTGTGCCTCGAGGAGCGGGACGAGTTCCTGTACGACACGCCCGAGACCCGCATGCGGCTGATCGAGGCGATCCGCCGGACCGGGGCCGACCTGATCTTCACGCACTTCGAGGAGGACTACAACCTCGACCACACCACGGTCCACCAGCTCGTCCGGCACTGCTGCATGCACTCCTCCCTGCCTCTGCTGCTGACCGAGTCGCGTCCGCTCGCGCGGCACCCGGCGATCTTCACGGTTCCGCCGCACGGCGCCTTCCAGTTCCCGGCCACGCACTTCGTGGACGTCACGGAGCAGTTCGCCGAAAAGGTCCGGCTGCTCGCGCTCCACGCGTCGCAGGAGGACGCGATGCAGCGGGCGCTCGGGACCGGGTTCGATCAGCTCTGCACGCGGCCCGACGCGTTCTGGGGCGAGCAGGCCGGATGCACGTACGCCGAATGCTTTGCCCCCATGCGCGGCCGGGGCGCGATCAAGCCGTTCAACGTTCTGCCCTGACCGCTTCGCCCCAACCGCCACCGCGAGGATCCCCCCCATGAAGAAAGTCCGGATCGGTATCGTCGGCATCGGCTGGATCGGCAGCGAGCACGCCCGGAACATCCTGCGAAACCCGCGCGCAGAGCTCGCCGGAATCGCCGACAGCCAGGCCGCCAACATCGACAAGTTCCGAGCCGCGCACCCCGTCGCCTGCCCGACCTATGCGTCGGTCGACGCCCTCCTCAAGTCGGACATCGACGCCGTGGTCATCGCCTCCCCGAACGCGATGCACGCGGAGATGGCGATCGCCGCCGCCCGCCGCGGAAAGCACATCTACTGCGAGAAACCCATGGCGATCCGGCTCGAGGACTGCAAGCGGATCCGCGAAGCCGTGCGCCGCGCGAAGGTGCAGTACCTGATCGGCTACCACCGCCGCCTGAACCCGCTCTACCAGCACGCGCGGAAGCTGCTCGACGCGGGCACGCTCGGGACGCCGTTCATGATCGAGTCGGACTACATCCACCACGTCCCGGGCGACTGGGACATCTGGAGCTGGCTCGGCAAGGAGCGCATCGCCGGCAGCATTTTCCACGCGGGCAGCGGACACAACGTGGACCTCATCCGCTACTTCTGCGGCGAGATCGTCGAGGTCGCCTGCATGAAGGACGCGTTCCTCCCGCGCAAGCAGCAGGTGGAGACCGAGGACACCGCCGTGGCGATCTTCCGCTTCAAGAGCGGCGCGATCGGCAAGGTGCAGTGCTGCGTCGGCCCCATCGCCCCCTTCACGTTCAACTTCAAGCTCTACGGCACGCGCGGCAGCGTGATCAACAACCGCGTGTGGCTGGACACGACGCCGCGCTTCGCGGATCCCGGCCACGAGCGCGACGCGATCGAGCTGCCCGCAAGCTGGATCCCGGACAACGTGCAGGGGGGCGTGTCCGAGACCTGGGGCCCGCTCATGGACCACTTTGTCGACATGCTGGCGGACGGCACGCCGTGCCTGAACGACGTGGACAGCGCCTACCGCACGAGCGAAGCCTGCTTCGCCGCCATCGAATCCGCACGCAAGGGGAAGATCGTCCGCATCACGGGGTAACAACATGAACTACGGGCCGTTTGCCAAGGAAATGCGCGGGTTGGACGAACTGGAGCTGAGCTACCTGAAGGAGGTGCTCGACCGCGGCAAGATGAGCATCTTCTTCAACGAGGGCGGCATGGTCGAGCGCTTCCAGAAGGCGTTCGCCCGGCACGTCGGCGCCAGGATCGCCCTCGCCCGCAACAACGGCATGTGCGCGCTCGCCGAGGCGGTCAGCGTGAGCGGCGCCGGCGTGGGCACCGAAGTGCTCTGCGACCCGATCGTGCACTTCGGCGCGCTCGCCGCCTACTACTTCAACTCCGTCCCGCGCTTCGTGGATATCGAGCCCGATACGTACCTGATGGACCCGAAGTCGCTCGAGGCGAACATCACGCCCAACGCGAAGGCCGTGATCGTGACCCACCTCTGGGGCCTGCCCGCGCGCATCGACGAGATCCGGGCGATCTGCGACCGGCACGGGCTGTTCCTGATCGAGGACTGCGCCCACGGCATGGGCGCCTACTGGAAAGGCCGGCACGTCGGCACCTACGGCGACATCGGCATGTTCAGCTTCCAGGAGTTCAAGCAGCTCTCGACCGGCGACGGGGCGATGCTGACGATCCAGAACGAAAAGCTGGCGGACAACATGGAGAACGTGTGGGCCTTCTCGGGCGAAAGCCCCACCATGATGACGCTCAACTGGCGCATGAACGAGATGACCGCCGCGATCGGCCTGGCCCAGCTCCAGCGCGTCGATCACATCGTGCGCGACTACTACAACGTCACGCTCGGCATCTTCAACGAGGCGATCGGGGGCTGCCGCTGGCTCCAGCCGCGCCGCGTGCCGGGCGATGCGGTGCAGGCGGGCTACTGGTTCGCGTGCACGTGGCAGGGCGACAAGCACGGCCTCGACTACGCCCGGTTCAAGCAGCTGAACACCGAGCTGAACATCGGGCTCCGGTTCGGCTTCAACGAGACCGCGCCGTACGAGTTCGAGTTCTTCAAGAACGCGCAGGCCTACGGCCGCGGCTGCCCGAACCGCTGCCCTTTCTACCTGAAGAACAGCACCTACGCCTACCGCTCCGGCCTCTGCCCCGTCGTGGAGGACGTGATGCCGCGCCTGGTCACATCGAACCTGATCTTCCTGCCGATCGAGGAAGCCAAGCGCCAGGCCGATGGGCTGCGCGAAGCGATCGAGCTCATGGGCCGCGGCTGAGATCGCGACATCGCCTCACGCACTCACAAACCGGCGAAACTCCTCGAGCACGGCGTCGTTGGAGACGAACGGCAGGTACGCCATGCGCATCGAGAGCTCATAGGTCCGGCCCACGGCATACTCGGCCTTCGGGATCACCCACTCGAAATCCCAGGCCGGACAGGCCCCGCCGGGCAGGAGACTCGCTCCGCCGCCCGTCGGCGAGCAGTAGAACCGCAGCCAGCGCGGCTGGCGGAACATGAAGATCAGCGCCATGTCGCCCAGTCGCCCGTAGTAGAACGGCTCGTCAAACCGCACCGCCGCCCGGTCCCAGTGGAACAGCTCGCCCGCGGCCGAACGCGCGGGCCATGCCTCAAGCCCGGCATCGGCCACATAAGCCGGCGCGATGTTGCTCCCCGCCCCGTGCTTCGGCGACAGGTACGACGTCCACTCGCCGCCTGCACGGAAATGCAGGCGCGGGTCCTCCGGGCAGTTCATGTAGCTGCACCACGTGACTTCGCGGAAATCACACCCCTCGCGCCGGACATCCCGCCGGTCTGTGAAGGTCAGCCGGTGGTCGACGTAGTGCGGCGCGGCCACCCGATACTCGGCGCGCACGTCCGTCGGCCAAGCGTCATCCGCCGCCCGGCCTAACACGCACGTCGTGTCGTCCGTCACCGTCAGCGTCGGCGCCTTCCCGCGAATCTCGCCGGGTATGAGCCCGGCATAGGAGTTCCCGAACGCGTTGAACGGGCGCCGCTTGGATGCGAGCGACCACACCCCGCAATACTGCCGCCCGCCGACGCCGTCGCGGGAAGCGTCTCCGATTACGAGCTGAATCTCGCCCGCCTGGATCATCTCACAGTGGGGCATGGGCTATTCCTCCTGGGCTCGCACGCAACGGCTCGGAGCCGCCTGCACAGGCGCAGGGAGCCACTAGTGTGCTGTCTCGGAAATAGGCTTACAGAATGAAGGTCATCCTGAGCAAAGCGAAGGATCTCTTGCCGTTCGATCAAGCCCGAGATTCCTCGCTCCACTCGGAATGACAGGCACTTGCGCGTTTTGCGTAGTCATTTGCGGGACAGCACACTAGATACGCGAACCGCGCGGAACGGGAAACAGAAATCGCCCGGAGGGAGGAGCCCATCCTCCGGCAGGCCGGCGCCCGCTCAGCGCGGACCGTTCGCGGGGGCGGACTCCTGGCGCTCGCGGCGATGGATCTCCTCGAGCTCGAGCGGGTGCTCCTCCTCCATCTCCTCTTCGGTCAGCGTGCCCGACCAGAAGGCGAGGTTGATGGGGTAGACATCCGGGTTGAAGATCACGAAGTACAAATGCCAGACGATGATCGCCAGCGTGGCCAGCCACGCCTCCCAGTAGTGCACCGCGTGCGCCACGTCCACGCCCAGCTTGGTCAGCAGGTTGAGGAAGGTGTTGTCGAACCACAGGATGGCCCCGGTGGCCGCCATCACGCCGGTCCCCCACACCAGCGCCCAATATTCGCTCTTCTCGATGTAGCTGAAGCGGCCGAGGCGCGGCTTCACCGGCGACAGGCCCAGGTTGTACGTCATGACGCCGATCGCGTCCTTCGCGTCCTGCCAGCGGGGCCACAGGTCCCGGATCAGCCGGCGCCCGCGCACGGTGAACGCCACGTAGGCCCCGTGGTACACGCTCGCCAGGAGGAGCACGACGCCCGCCACGCGGTGCAGCGTGCCGCGCAGCTCGAACATCCCGGGGCTGATGCTCCGCAGCGGCGCCACCCACCAGGCGTCGGGGAACCGCAGGGCGAAGCCCGTCAGGACCAGCGTCACGAAGCTCAGCACAAGCGAGGCGTGCTGCAGCCGCTCGGAGCGCGTCATCCGCAGGTACAGGCGCGGCGCGACGTGCTTCGCCGGCAGCACCCCGCGCCGGATCATCAGCTTGATCCGGGCCTTCTTCAGGAAGTCCAGCAGGTTGTGCGCGAACATCCCGCCGACCACGAGCACGATCACGAGGATGTAGATGGTCGAAACCCAGAAGATCACGCGGTCGGAGGTGGGCGTGGCCACCACATGGACCGAGCCCTTGGCGAAGTTCTCGTTGGCCCCGGGGTGGCACGCGCCGCACGTGGCCGCGAGGTTCGCCGGGCTGATCCGCGAGCGGGGATCGGTCGACGGACGGATGTCGTGCACCCCGTGGCAGCTGGCGCAGTTGGCTACGTCCACGGAGCCGGCCCTGCCCGCCAGGCCGTGGTAGCTGTCCTCGAAGCTGCGAAACCGGTCGCCGGCCATGCCGTACTTCCGCGTCAGCTTGACGGACGAGTGGCAGGGCGAGCAGACCTGAGCCGAGACGTTGTTCGCCGCCGTCGGGGCCAGCTTGTCCCTGTGCGAGAGGATCGTGTGCTCGCCGTGGCAGTCCGTGCAGGTCGGCGAGTCCGAGCTTCCGGCGGCCAGCGACCGCCCGTGGATGCTGGATTCAAACTGCTCGAGCACCTTCGCGTGGCACTTTCCGCACGTCGCGGCGATGTGCGGCTTGGCGACGGGCGACGCCGGATTCGACGCCTTCTTCAGCTGATGAGCGCCGTGGCAGTCCGAGCACGTGGCCGCGGCCGCGCCATCCCGAACCGCCTGGCCATGGACGCTGTCCTCGTAGCTCGATATGAAGCCGGCGGACGGCACCACGCGCTGGCGCACGTCCGGGTTGTCCTGGTGGCAGTGGAGGCACATGGCCGCCTCCTTGCGGCGGCCGGTGGGCGAGGCCGGGTCGGCGGCGGGCCGCACGTCGTGCGCGCCGTGACAGCTCGCGCAGGCGGGCGCTCCCTTTATGCCGGCGGCCAGCGCGCGCCCGTGGTCCGACTGCATGTACGCCTTCTGCTCTCCGTCGTGACACCCCTGACAGCTCACCGGCCGGACGGGATCGGCGTGCGGCATCTCGTCGGGCTTGAAGCCGGCATGGCAGTCGACGCAGCCCAGCCCCCCGTGGACCGAGTTCGTGTACGCCGCCGGATCGACGTACAGGGATATGCTGGCCCCGCCCTTCGTCATGGCGATCGCTTTGTCGTTGTGGCACGAGAGGCACTCGCCGCTGGAGTCGGCGGCGCCGGCCGCCCGCGTAGCCAGCGCCGCCGCGAGAGCGGCCAGGCCGGGGACCAGCCGGAGGAGCCGGCGCCGGCTTGAAGCACCAACGGGAGTCGGAACGGGTTTCGCGCTCATCGGATCCTCCTCGACTGAACGGCGCTCGCCGGCGACGCGCCGACGGGCCGACCGGCTCCTAGTGACCGCCGTTGCTCAGCCGGATGCTCATCGCGTACACGATCAGGACCAGCAGGATGACGCCGACCCCGAAGAACAGGAAGCCGAGGCTGCGGGCGATCGGCTTCGACCGCTCCCACTCGTCGCGAACCCGGTTCTCATCGAGGCGGCGCGCCTCCACCAGCCGGTCGTACCAGCGCTGGCGCTCGTGGAGCATCTCCGCCTTGGAAACGCGCCCGGAGAAGATCACCGTGTCCATTGGGAACTTGTCGGGCCGGAAATGGGTGTTGAAGAAGTGGAACGAGAAGATGAACCCCGCGGCCAGCAGCGCTTCGTCGGAGTGGATGATCAGCGCGATGTTGATGATCCACCCCGGCAGGTAGCGGGTCGTGAACTCCGGGAACCACATGACCAGCCCCGACACGCCGATCATGGCGACGCCCCAGAACACCGCGAGGTAGTCGAACTTCTCCCAGTACGTCCACCGGTCGAACTGCGGGCGCGGGCCCTTGCGGAAGAACCACTTCTGGTGCGCGACAAAGTCCCGCCAGTCCTGGAGGTTCGGCAGCAGCGTGTCCGGCCCGAAGAGGACGCCGATCAGCCGGCGGAAGCTCCAGCGGCCCGTCTCCGGATCGCGGACGCTCACCCGGCCCCGCCAGGCCTTGCGGGTCAGCTCCGTCAGGTGCAGGACGAAGTACAGAAACGTGATGATCGCGCCGAAGTGATGCAGCACGCGCGCCACGTCTGCGCCGCCCAGCAGGCGGAAGATGACGTGGGCCCAGCGGGCCTCGAAGAACTTCAGCGGGATGCCCGTGATGACCAGCAGCAGGAAGCTCGTCACCACGAGCAGGTGCAGGAACCGGTGGAACGGGGGGAACCGAACGAACCACTCATCGCCGCTCTGGGCCTCGACCTTCACCTCCCGGAACCGCCGGGAGTCGGTGACGAACAAGTAGGCCATGCGGAACATCCAGAACCCGGTGTGGAGGCCGAAGAACAGGAACACCCCGATCAGGAGCGCCGTCATGAACACGAACACGCCATGGAGCAGCGGGTAGTTCTTCCCGTCCAGCGGATCGGCGTGCGGCATGTACTCCGTGAACTTGGCCGTGGCCTTCGGGTGGCACCGCTGACAGGTGGGCAGGATGTTCGCGGAGGAGAGGCGCGAAGCGGGATCCGCCGCCGGCACGACGTCGTGATGGCCGTGGCAGTCGTGGCACGCCGCCACGTCGGGCGCCGTGTGCGGACGCCCGAGCGCCATGGCCTTGCCGTGGTACGTTTCGCGATAGCGGCGCAGGCGGTCCTCGTGGCACCGCCCGCAGCGCTTGTCGCTGGACGCCTTGAAGTGACCCGTCGTCGGGGACTCGATCTCGTGCGCCGAGTGGCAGTCCACGCAGTTCGGCCCGCGCGGATCGCCCTTGGCCAGCAGCTGGCCGTGGACGCTCCGGTCGTAGATGGCCTGAACCCCCACATGGCACTTGCCGCACGTCTGCCCCACGTTGGCGTGACTGATCGGCGAATCGCGATCCACGCTGCGCCGGATGTCATGCACCCCGTGGCAGTCGTTGCACGTCGGCACGACGATCAGCCCCATGTCGATCAGCGCGCGGCCGTGGATGCTCTCCATGTAGTGCGCGGCCTGGCCTTCGCCCATGCGGTACTCCCGCGTGATGGCGGAGCTGGAGTGGCACGCGGCGCACGTCCGGGGCAGGTTCAGCTTGAAGACGGGCGACTGCGGATCCTTCGGGGAGAGCACGTCGTGACGCCCGTGGCAATCGGTGCACCGAGCCGCAGCGGATGCACCCATGGCGCCGCTCAGCCCGTGAATGCTCCGGGCGTACTCCTTCCCCTCCTGCTCGTGGCACTCGGCGCAGGACACGGCCGGCAGCCGCTTCTCGTCATGCGGCAGGTCCTTGATCGACGAATGGCAGTCCGTGCAGGAGAGGCCGCCGTGAATCGACTTCGCGAGGACGTTGGTGGCCACGAACAGGGAGACGGTCTTCCCGCCGTTGGTCGTCGACAGGGAGTGGTCGGAGTGGCACTCCATGCAGTCGCTGCTCGGTATCCCGGCCGCAGCCGCTCCGGCGCGGGCCGCCGCGCCCGGCAGGAGGGTCAGGAGCGAGAGGGCAAGAGCGCCTATCCGTGAACTCAGCTGCATGGTCATGACCTCATCTCGCCGCCCGGGCGGCCTCCGGATTGCTCCGCGGTTGCGCCGATACAACGCTTGCCGCCGCTAATCGTCAAAGAATAGGCGAATCAGAGCCGGCTGCGAACAGGATTTTTGACGGATACAAAGGACCAATCTACGGAGGCGCGCCGGGCCTCCCGCCCCACCTGAGCGCGAGCCCGGAGCATGGTCCCGCCGCTGCCCGGACTCAAGCCGAAACCGGAGCGGCGGCGCCCCTCCCCCCGCTGCCGGTCCCCGGCCTGATCCGGCTGGCTCCGCTCCGCCCGGCCAGCCCCGCCGACACCCGCGGGGCCCGGCCGCGCCGCCCGACTCGGCCGTACGCTCCAGAGGTTCGTAGACTTGTCCTATTGTCCCGGCATCGGACGAATTCATATCCTATTAGCAGACTTTGAGGGGGGGACTCATCCGGGAGCGGGATGGTGTCCCCGGGGCGCCGAGGCTGGCAACGAAAGCCTGCAAAGCCCGGCAGACGGACGGTCGGGCGGTGGACGGGAGCGAATGATGTGCGCTTCGCGTCTACATCGCCCGGAAAACGGCTGCGCCGCCTCGCGAGGCGGCGCGGGAAACACGAAGAGGTCAGCAGGAGGACTCGGACGATGACTCGGAACCGGTTGATCGGCGGAGTGGCGGGAACCATCGCGTTGGCACTGTCCACGGCATCGTGGGCGGCGACCAGCAAAGGTATCGAGGGTTCGGTTCACGACCTGTCGGCCGAGTCGTGGAACACGCGGCAGGGCGTCTGCAGCCCGTGCCATGCGGCCCACAACACGGACCCGGCGCAGATCGCACCCCTGTGGTCGCACATGACAAGCGCGCAGTCCTTCACGATGTACGGCTCGCCGGGCCACGAGAGCTCGACGCTCAACGCGCCGGTCGCCGCGGGCCCCGCCGGTCCTTCGCTGGCCTGCCTGAGTTGCCACGACGGCGTAACGGGCGAGAACCAGAGCATCGGCAGTACGAACGCCGCCATCCCGCTGACGGAAGGGGTCATCGGTACGGATCTGCACACGACGCATCCGATCTCGTTCACGTACAATTCGGCGCTGGCGACGTTGGACGGCGCGCTCGCAGACCCCACGACCTACACGATCGGAACCGCGCACGCAGGGCTGTCCTACGCCTACGCGCCCGCTCCGACCACGTGGAGTGGCGTGTCCATGTACGGCAAGACGATCGACCAGGCGATGCTCTTCAACCACAAGATGGAGTGCTCGTCGTGCCACGACGTGCACAAGATCGACGGCATGTCTCCTTCCAGCGGCATTCTCGCCCGCCTGAGCGGGAACGACGCCGGCGGCAAGGGAAGCCTTCTGTGCCGGACGTGCCACATCAAGTAGCGCACGCGGAGTCCGAGGGCGACTCCGGCCCTCGGCAGGGAAGCCCCGGCAGCCTCCAGCCAGCGATGGCTGCGCTGCCGGGGTTCTTCTTTATGTGGGCCGCCGGGTCCTCACAACATGAGTTTGCGACACCCCAGGACAACCTCTAGAATACCCGGCATGAGACGCTTCCCCACGCTTGGCTGGACGGGCACGATCTGCCTCGCGATCGCCACGATGCTGACCGTCGGCTGCGCCACGCAGCGCGCGAGGCAACAGAAGGTCCACTACTTCTTTCCCCCACCCCCGGACGAGCCCCGCATCCAGTACCTGACGGGCTTCGGCACCGAGTCCGAGCTCGGCGGACACGGGCGGCTCGCCGACTTCATCCTCGGGGGCGGCGGATCCTTCAACCGGCCGATCCTCAAGCCCTACGGCATAGCGGCTACGAAGGGCATGCTGTACGTGTGCGACACGCAGCTCTCAAGCGTCGCGCTCGTGGACTTGGCGAGGCGGCGCATCCGGTACTTGAGGCCCGGGGGCGAGGCGGCCATGGTGCTCCCGGCCAACATCGCCGTGGATGCGGACGGCACCCGCTATGTGACCGATACCAAGCGCGATCAGGTCCTGATGTACGACCCAGCGGACGCCTACCTCGGCGCGATCGGAAGCAGGGGCGAAATGGGGCCGGCCGGCATCGCGGTATCGGGCGACCGGCTCCTTGTCACCGACATGACGAACCACTGCGTCCGGGTCTACTCCAGGGCGACGCGCGAGCTGCTCTTCACCGTCCCGCGCGATCCGAAGGACAAACGGGCCAAGCTGTACACGCCGACGAATGTCGCCGCCGATCCCCAAGGTCGCATATACGTCTCCGACACGGGCGGTTGCGTCGCTCAGATCTTCGATGCCGAAGGCAACCATGTCCGGACGATCGGCGAACAGGGCGCCGAGCCGGGACGTTTCGTTCGCCCCAAGGGGATCGGGGTTGATCACGAGGGGCGCGTCTACGTTGTGGACGCCGCGACGGCCGTCGTACAGGTGTTCGACAACGAGGGCCGGCTGCTCATGTTCTTCGGCACCTCCAATACCAGCGGCCCGGCGGGGCTCTACCTGCCGGCCGGCCTCGCCATCGATTACGACAACACCGACCGGTTCCAGCGCTATGTGGCCCCGGGGTACCGGATCGAATACCTCATTCTCGTGATCAACCAGTTCGGCCCACAGAAAGTCAGCGTGTTCGGGTTCCTCCGGAAATCCTGATTGCGGGCGCCCGCTGGCTCCGCACTCCCACGACATGATTCATCCGTCGAACGAGCGGCTGGCGCCGAACAGACAGCGCCTGGCAGGTGCCCTGCTGGGCGCTGCCCTCGGGCTCGGGCTGCTGGCCGGATGCAGCACCGAAACCAAGCAGAAGCTCCTCACGACGTTCTTCGATGGCGTTCCCGTCCCCGGCTCCGAAACCAACCGGCTTCCGTCCGGCTCGGAGGGGGGGGACGCCACACCCACACCCGTCCAGGCGACCCGCGCGGCGCCAGCCCCGAAGTTCACATCACACCCGCCTGTCGACGAACGGGCGTGTACCGAGTGCCACGTGTCCCAGTTTGACGTGAGGATGAAGGCGCCTCAGCCAAAGGTGTGCTTCGGGTGCCATGACGACTTCCTTGAAAAAGCAAAGGTGAAGCACCCGCCGGCCGAGGATGCGTGCACCACCTGCCATGACCCGCACGGATCCACGAACACGCACATGACGGTGCGGGCCGGCGGCGCCCTGTGCACGGAGTGTCACGACGTAATCGGCGCGACGGCCAAGTCGCGCCACGACCCGGCGGCCGCGGGCGAGTGCATCGCCTGCCACAGCCCGCACGCCTCGTCCGAGCCCAAGCTTCTGCGCAAGCCAGCCGGCAAACTCTGCCTCGACTGCCACCAGGATCTGCTGGCCGCCAACACCGTCCATCACGCGCCCGTCGAATCGGGCGAGTGCCTGTCGTGTCACCAGCCGCACGAGTCGGCGCAGCCCAAGCTCGCGCGGAAGCCCCCGCCCGCGCTCTGCTTCGAGTGCCATGACGATTTCCTGGAGAAGGCCAAGTTCAAGCATGATCCGGCCGCGTCCGGCGAGTGCTTCGGATGCCACCGTCCGCACGAGTCGAAGGAGAAGAGCCTGCTGACGCGAACGGGCGCATCCGTCTGCACCGAGTGCCACGACGACGACGATATGGCCAAGGTCGGGGCTCACAAGGACGTGGCCGGCCGGCTGTGCTGGGCGTGCCACGACCCGCACGCCGGCGAGCGGGAGAAGTTCCTGAAGGCGGCCGCCGGGGGACCCCAGCCGTGAGGGAACGACCGGCCCGCCGCTCGCCCTCCGGCCATCGCGCGTGGTCCGCGTGCCTGTTCGCTGCTGCGGCGCTCGCGCTCCCCCGGGAGTCCCCGGCCCAGAACTACCGCGCGCGCCTGCTTCGGCCCGAGGACCCGCAGTGGCTGAAGATTCGGATATCCCAGATGGAACTGGGAGCCTACGCCGAGAAGCTGACCGAAAAGACCACGTACGAAGGCAGCGACCGCTCCACGACCTTCGAAAGCTCGCTCCTGGCTCCGACCCTCAGCCTGAGCATGATGGGCTCCGTGTACCATCCGAACTTCCTGCGCTTCTCGATCGCCTCGGAAGGCGGCTACGGCTGGGGGACCCAGAGGACGAAGTCGACCACTACCGACCGCAAGGATCACATCCACTATTTCGGCATGTTCCGCGGCAACGCCGTGCTGCTGGCCGGCAAGCCGGTTAGCGGCCAGCTCTACAGCACCTACGGCCGCACCCACCGGGAATACGACTTCTTCACTCGAGCCACCGTAGACGCCCTGACCTACGGCGGACGGGTCACGTACCAGGCTCCCTCGGTCTACATCGGCAGCCAGTACACGCGGACGGACGAGCACGTAAGCGATGCGTCCTCCTCCTACGACTCCGCCCAGGATCTCTTTAACTTCGACGCGAACCGGTACCGGCTCGCGGGCAGTACGGCCTTCAACTACTCGTTCAGCCAAAGCCGCTTCTCCGACCAGGGCTCGCCGGACGGAACCCGCATGCATTCGGTCGCGCTGGCCGATAACGAGCGGCTGGGGAGCCGCGAGCAGGCTGACCTGCAGTCCGGCGTCACCTACACCCACGAGGAATCCGCTACGGATCCGAGCGATCAGGCGACCGGCCACGCCAGCCTGGGCCTCGACCACACCCCGGACCTGAGCAGCTACTACACGGCCTCATACGACCATTTTGAGACCGGCGACTTCATCTCGGACAGCGCGGGCGGCAGCGCCGGGCTCAGCCACCAGCTCTACGAGAGCCTGAACTCCTCGGTGACGGCGGACGGATCGACCTCGCACTCGTCCGACGATACCGGCTCCGGCTACACGCGCCAGTACGGGGCCACATGGAACGAAGGCTATCGCAAGCGCCTCGGCGCACGCCACCGGCTCCGGCTCGACAACACGCTGTCCGTCAGCCACACGGATCAGAAGACCGGGGGCCGCGTGGTCAACGAGCGCCATTCGTTTCCCGCCCCGCCGCAGTCCGAGTCCTTTGTTCTCGGCCGGGCCGGCGTGATCGAGTCGTCCATCGTGGTCTCGGACGAGAACAACCTCCGCCTGTTCGTGCGGGGCATCGACTACGAGATATTCCCAAGCGGATCGCGCCTCGAGATCCGGCGCATCCCCGGCGGACGCATCACCCAGGGCGGCACCGTTCTGGTCGACTACGATGCCACGCCCGGCGGGCGGGGCGGCTACGAGACGGTTGGAGAGCGGTGCGGCATCCGCCTGGACCTGTGGGAAGACCTGTGGGGGATCTATGGCCGCTACCAGATCACGCGGAACAACGCTCCGGCGGAGCTGAGCGCGCTGGATCAGACTCGATACACGTACGGGACGGACGTCTCCTGGGAGTGGTTTCGGGCCGGGGCCGAGCGCGAGATATACGACTCCGAAGGCTCGGCCTATGAAGCGAATCGCCTGTTCGAGGCGTTCTCGTTCACGCCGGATCCGCTGTCGGCGTTTTCCCTCGACCTCTCCCAGACGTTCACGACGTTCCGGGACACCGACCGGTACGAGCGCGACTACCGCTTCCTCACGAATTACCGCCGGCAGCTGACGCGGAACCTGAACGCCAGCGCATCGGCCGGCCTGGACCTCCGGAGCGGCGAAGGCGTGGACCAGACCCTCGTCGTGTTCCGGCCGGTCATCCACTACGTGTACGGACTCACCAGCATCGAACTGACGTATGATCGGGAGTACGACGATTATCTCCGGCAGGAAAAGCGGAACAAGCAGCAGTTCACCGTCACGCTGAAGCGATCCTTCTGAGATGCACGCCCACGGCTCCATCGACCGCTGGCAGCAGCCGGCCCCCGGCCCGCGCCCCGGCTGCGCCCGGGTGCGCGCCATCGCCGCCCGATCCGTCCTGGCCGCCGCGCTATGGGCGGCGGGGTGCAGCGCCTTTCCCCCCGCGCGCGAGCCGGCGGCGCCCCCCCTCACCAGGGTGTGGCCATCGCCGCCCGATCCGCCGCGCCTCGCCTTCGTGCAGTTCGTGCGCCGCCCGGTCGACCTCGGGATCCGCCAGAGCCGGGGGCGGCGCGTCATGAACTGGATGACCGGATCCGACCGCGGCAACGAGGCGCTGGTCAAGCCCTTCGGCGTGGCTCTCGATGAGCACGACAACCTCTGCATCACCGACACGGGCACTCGAACGGTCGTGTATGTCGACCGGGTCCGGGGAACGAGCCGGCGCTTCGGGCGCGACGGACACACCCGATTCGTCACGCCCGTCGGGGTGGCCAAGCGAGGGGGAACCATCTTCGTGGCCGACGCCGGGCTGGGCGCCGTGCTGGCGCTGCGCGAGGGCGGGGACGAGGCGTTCCGGATCACGAACCGGCTGGTGAGGCCCACCGGCGTCGCCGTGTCCGGCCAGGAGGTCTTCGTCACGGACGCCAGGCAGAACGAAGTCGTCGTGTTCGACATGGCCGGCCGGTTCCGGCGCGCCTTCGGCACGCGCGGATCCAGCCCGGGCCAGTTCAACATCCCGACCCACATCGCCGCCGACTCCGGCGGCCGTCTGTATGTGACGGATTCGATGAACGGACGCATCCAGATCATGGCGCCCGACGGCCGGTTCATCGGACTCGTCGGCGCACCCGGCGACGCGCCCGGCTATTTCAGCCGCCCCAAGGGCGCGGCGGTGGACTCCGCCGGCCATATCTACGTTGTCGATGCGAACTTCGACAACATCCAGGTATTCGACCGGCAGGGGCGTGTCCTGCTGGCCGTGGGCGGGGCCGGCGGCGGCATCGGCGAATTCTGGCTGCCGGGCGGCATCGCCATCAGCTCTCAAGACGAGATCTTCATCGCCGATACGTACAACCAGCGCGTTCACGTGCTAAAATATGTGGGTTCACCATGACCACTCCATCGATGACGTCTCCGCACCCCGACCGCCGCGGGAGCTGGCCCGCCGCCGTCTTGGCTCTCACCCTGGCCGCGGGCTCGGCCCCTGGCGATACCATCCTCAACTCCAAGCACGATCTCTCGACCACCGGCCCCGGACCGATCAAGGCGACCTCGGAGTCCGAGGTGTGCATCTTCTGTCACACGCCACACCGGGCGCTCGACCAGGGCCCGCTGTGGAATCACGCCATGTCGACCGTCGCGCACTACACCCCGTACAGCAGCTCCACCGCCAAGGCCGCGATCGGCCAGCCGACCGGCGCATCCAAGCTCTGCCTGAGCTGTCATGACGGCACGGTGGCGCTTGGCCAGGTGAACAGCCGCCTTGACGCCATTGAGATGCAGGCTGGCGTCACGACCATGCCGGACGGAGTGGGCAATCTCCACTCGGACTTGTCCGATGACCACCCCGTCTCCTTCACCTACGACGCCGGCTTGGCGGCCGACAACGGCGAGTTGCGTCCCCCATCCTCGCTCACCGGCCGCGTCCGGCTCGACCATGACGGGCAGCTGCAGTGCACGGCCTGCCACAACCCCCACGACAACCAGTTCGGAAAGTTCCTGGTCGTCGACAACTACGCGTCCGCCCTGTGCACCACGTGTCACAACAAGCGCTACTGGACCGACTCGATCCACCGCAGCTCGGCCGCCACGTGGAACGGAACCGGCCTCGATCCCTGGCCGCATACGGCGGCATCGACGGTGGCCGCCAATGCGTGCGAGAACTGCCATGCCTCCCACGGCGCCGGAACCAAGCCGCGGCTGCTGACCCATGCGACCGAGGAGAACAACTGCTACGCCTGTCACAACGGCAACGTGGCGGCCAAGAACATCCAGACCGAGTTCGGCAAGAGCAGCGTTCACCCCATCGCGGCCACGGCCGGCATACACGCCCCGGATGAGGACCTGGTCAACCCGGCCCGGCACGTCGAGTGCGCGGACTGCCACAACCCGCACGCCAGCAAGCACGCGCCGGCCACGGCGCCCGCCGCCAGCGGCGCGCTGGCCGGCGTGGCTGGCGTGAACGCCGGCGAGGCCGCGGTGGATCCCATCGCCAACGAGTACGAGCTGTGCTTCCGGTGCCACGCCGACAGCACGGCCCGCGGCCCGGCTCGCGTGGCGCGGCGGGTCGTTCAGACGAACACGCGCCTGGAGTTCGCGCCGACCGCCGCGTCCTACCATCCGGTCGAAGCGGTGGGGAAGAACCCGGACGTGCCCAGCATGATCACCCCCACGTGGACCCGGTTCAGCCGCGTCTACTGCACGGACTGTCACAACAACAACAGCGGGCCGGGCGCGAACGGGACCGGCCCCCGCGGGCCTCACGGGTCAAGCTACGTGCCCCTCCTGGAGCGTCGCCTGGATTTCGTCGACGGGCAGCAGGAGAGCGCCGCGATCTATGCGATGTGCTACAAGTGCCATGACCGGACCAGCATCATGGAGGACCGGAGCTTCAAGGAGCATCACAAGCACGTCGACGGGGAGCGGACCGCCTGCACGACCTGTCACGACCCGCACGGATCGGAGGGCTCGACGCACCTGATCAATTTCAGCGCGGCATACGTCACGCCGTCTTCCGGCAACCGGCTGGAGTTCATCGACGACGGGAGGTTCAGGGGCACGTGCTACCTCACGTGCCACGAGAAGGATCACAATCCGGAGAGCTACTCGCCGTAGACCGGCTGCCGCGTCATGCGTAGCTGTGCAGGCCGGACAGCAGGAAGTTCACGCCGATGTAGGTGAAGAGGACGGACACGAAGCCGACGATCGAGATCCAGGCCGCCCGACGGCCGCGCCAGCCCCGCACGAACCGGCAGTGCAGGTAGATGGCGTAGATGAACCACGTGATCAGCGACCAGGTTTCCTTCGGATCCCACGACCAGTAGGTCCCCCAGGCCGAGTTCGCCCAGACCGCCCCGGTGATGATGCCCAGGCTCAGGAACAGGAAGCCGAACGACACGGTCTTGGCCATCACGGCCTCGAGCGTCTCCTTCGCCTCCGGGCTGACCCGGCTCCCCGCGCGATCCGCGACCAGGTACCCGATGCTGGAAATGAACGACACGGCGAATCCGCCGTAGCCCAGGAAGCACGTGAAGACGTGGAACGTCAGCCAGTTGCTCTGCAGGGCCGGGACCAGCGGCTCAATCTCGAAACCGAACGTACTGGCATAGGCCAGAGACAGGGCCGACATCGCCGCTGCGGGCGCCTCCAGGTACGGAACGCCCATCCGGAACCTCAGCACGAGGTAGATAACCGCCACGGTCCAGGCGAGCAGCGTCAGCGACTCGAACATGTTGCTGAAGGGCGGCCGGCCGGCCTCCGCCCAGCGCACGCCGATATAGGCGGTCTGCAGGGCGACTCCGACGCCGATCAGCACCGTGGACACGGAGTCAAAGAGCGTCCGCTGGGTGACGAGGCGAAGCACCGCACAGACCAGCGCCGCCGTGTAGGCAGCCAGAGCGAAATTGAACAGCAGTGTCATGCGGAAACCCCACCTTTGCGCTTGGCGGACTCCATCGACGGCGCAAGCCAGAACACAACGGTTAGCCCCACCATCATCAGCGTGAACCCCGCATAGACGATGTGGACGCCCGGGTCGCGAACGACCTGCAGGGTCGAACTCGTCATGTCCCGGGGATCGTAGCCGGACTGGTAGAAGGTGTATCCGCCGTGGGCCAGCGGAGCGTTGACCTCGATCGTCTTCTCCCGCACGACCTGGCCGCCCGACAGGATGTTCAGCTTGCTCTTGAAGTCCTTGACCCGCCCGGTCGGCCGGGCCGGCGCCAGCGCGGCCACGCTCTCATACTGCAGGTGCAGGGACGCTCCCGCGCCGGGCTTCCCGGACCCATGGGCATTGAAATCCGGGTACCGGCCGAATAGCCACCGATCCTCGGTCTGCCCGCCCGAGGTCACCGACACGAGGATCGCCGGGTTGTTCGGCTGATCCGATCGGCTGCGAACCTCGCGGGTCTCGCTGTCGATCATGAAGTCCGGCACGTACCGCTTGATGGCCAGGCGGCAGGCCTCCGACGTCGCCAGTCCGGACACCGGGGCGGGGACCTCGTATTCGGCATTGAGGACGACCGGAAACGCGTTGGTCACGGCACGGTCCGGCCAGACCGCCACCAGGCGATCGGCGTCACGGCTCTCGGCCTTCTGGCCGGCGGCTCCGCTCTTATCGTAGTACTCGATCTCGAAGTCGACCAACCGGACTTCGAACGGGAGCGGCACCGGGCCGCGCTGTCCGATGAACCGCGCCACCGTGTCGCCTTCCCGGAACTCGATGAACCCCTTCTCACCCCAGACCGCGCGCACCACGCCGCCGGCCAGGATGAGCAGGAGGCTGATGTGCGTGATGAGCGAGCCGAGCACCCGGGTGCGCGCCGGGAAGCTCACGCGTCGAAACGCCTCGTACCGCCGATAGGTGCACACGGCCAGGCTGGCAGACAGCACGCACAGCAGAGCCACGAACCACCAGGAGAAGAACACGTTCGTCAGCCCCATCGCCGCCAGGATCTGCATGCGCCCCCCGGCGGCCGGGTTGTGCTCCAGGAAATCCGCGACTTGGGCCCCCTGGGGGATCAGCGTCCCCGCCACGCAGGCGGCGGCGATGAGGACCACCACGCCCAGGGCAAAGCGCAGCGATCCCAGCAGGCGCACGATCAGCACCAGCGGCCGGTCGGCGATCTGCTGCGGCGTGTCTGTTGGTTCCGTGCTCATGATGCAAAAGCCGGACCGAGCCCCTTGGCCCGCTCCGGCTGCCGTCTCCAGTCAGTCCCCGCTGGCCGGCGAACCGCTCGTACGCTCGGGCGATTCGCCGGCTCAGGCTCTACTTCTTCGCCTGGGGATTCGGATGCTTGATCTGCTCGTACGACTTCTCGGCATCGAAGCTGCCCTTCCACGTCGGAGACTGGGCATTGTGACACAGCGCGCAGTTCTTCGTGGCCGGATACACCATGCCGCCCGCGATGCACTTGGCGCGGTCCAGCATCACATCCTTGGACTTGTAGTTCTTGCCGGCCCCGTGGCATGACTCGCACGTCACGCCCTCTTCCGGCGTAACCTTGTCCGTCTTCACGTCCTCGGTCCAGTTGTACGCCGTGGAGTGGCACTTCAGGCACTTGCCGCTCTTCTGGGGATCGGCGACGCCCAGCTTGGCGCCGGCGGCCTTCGCTTCGGGGGTCCCCAGCCTCTCAAACGCCTTCGCGTGCGGGCCCGCCGCCCACTTGGCGTACTGGTTGCCGGTGTCTTCCTTGGAGTGACACATCTTGCACGACTTGGTGCCGGCATAGTTGGCCGGGTCGGCCGACTGAGCCATCACCATCTGGCCTGCCACGCCGATTGCCGCCGCCAGACCCACGATCCGACCGATGCGTGCCATGTGCTTCACGACGCCTCCGGAGCTGCGTGATCCGCGAGCCATTCGCCTGTCGAACGCCCGAGGTCTACGTTGAGTATGAAGATAGCACGGCCTTTCGCGGAGCGACAAGGGGGATAACTCTCCGAATAGTCGGACGGGTAACGGCCGCCCGCCCGCGGGCGCGCTTGAACGCGGCATCGGGCGCGGGTAATATATTCAACTTGAGCGCCGAGGCGACGCCGCCATCGAGGTGATGCGGGCCAACAGCGCATCGACCGGAGGGCGCGCATCTGGACTTCGCATTCATACTGGCGGTGCTCGGCGTGGGATGCTACCTGGCGGCGGCCGTGCTGGCGCTGGCGTCGCTGCTGCGAGCCCGGTCGACCGGAGAGGGCTCCGCCATCGCGCTCATGGCCGCCGGCGCGGTCGCGCTCGGCGCCGTGCTGGCCGCCCGCGGCATCCACGCCGGCGCCATCCCCACGTTCACCCGGTTCGAGGCGCTCACCAGCTACGGGATCGCGCTCACGGCGGCCTATTTCCTCCTGATGCTGACCCGGCCGGCTCGCGGGCTGGCCAGCTTCCTGGCGCCATACGTGTCCGTCCTGCTCCTCCTCGGCCTGCCCGCCTTCGCCTCGGAGGGGGGTGACATCCCCCCGCTCCAGGGGAGCTGGCTGACGCTCCACGTGGCGCTGGCGTTCGCGGGCTACGCCCTGCTCAGCCTGGCCAGCGTGCTCGCCACGACCTACCTCGTGCAGGACGGGAACCTCAAGCACAAGCGGCTCGGACTCGTCTGGGAGCGCCTGCCCGCCCTGGAGACGCTGGACCACCTCATGGGCCGCCTGGTGGGGCTCGGATTCCTCCTGCTCACGGGCGCCATCCTCCTCGGCATCACGCTGATCCGCCAGACCGGCGGCGGCGAGGAATGGCTCACCGACCCGAAGGTCGGCGCCACGGCCGTCACGTGGATCGTGTTCGCCGTGCTCGTGCACCTGCGGGCCAGCTCCCGGCGCCACGGCCGGAGCATGGCCGTCGTCACGATCGCCGGCCTCGCCTGCCTGCTCTTCGCCTTCATCGGCGTTCACGTCGTGTCCCACACCATCCACGGCTTCGTGCGGATCCTGCCGGTCTACTGACGCTTATGAACTTGGCCGTCCTGGGCATCAATTTTAAGACGGCTCCCGTGGCTATCCGGGAGAAGGCGTCCTTCAGCGCGCAGGAGGTTCCCGCCGCGCTCCAGGCGCTCGCCGCCGCCTTCCCGGGCGCCGAGTGGGTGCTCGTCTCGACGTGCAACCGCACGGAGCTCTACCTGGCCGGCGTCGATGTGCCCCGGCACAAGCGCGCGCTCATCCGGACGCTCCTCAAGGGCGCGAACGACGCCGACGCGGACGCGGCGGCGCCGCACTTCTACGAGAAGGCGGACATGGACGCCGCGCAGCACCTGCTGGCCGTCTCGTCCAGCCTGGACTCGATGGTCGTCGGGGAAGCCGAGATCCTGGGACAGGTGAAAAGCGCCTACACGCTCGCCTGCGAAGCCCGAACCCACGGAAAGTGGCTGAGCCCGCTCTTCCACAATGCGTTCCGCTGCGCCAAGCGCGTGCACTCCGAGACGGCCATCTGCCACGGCCGGGTTTCCGTCAGCTCGCTGGCCGTCGAGTTCGCGGAGAAGGTCTTTGAGGACCTCGGCGCGAAGACGGTGATGATCGTCGGCGCCGGCGAAACCGCCGAGCTCTCGCTCAAGAGCATCGTCGAGCGGGGCGCCCGGGACGTCCTGGTGCTGAACCGCTCCCTGGACAAGGCCCAGGCCCTGGCCGAGCGCTACGGCGGGCGCGCGATCCAGTTTGACCTGCTGGACGACTACCTGCCGCGCGCCGATATCGTGATCAGCTCCACCAGCGCCCCGCACGTCATCATCCGCGCCGAGTCGGTCCGCAAGGCCATGGCCATCCGACGCGGCCGGCCGGCCCTGCTCATCGACATCGCCATGCCGCGCGACATCGACCCCGCCGCCGCGGAAATCCCCGATGTCTACCTCTACCACATCGACGACCTGCAGCGCGTGGCGGCGGCCAACCTGGCCCGGCGCCAGGAGGCGGTGGATCAGGCGTGGGAAATCGTGCTCGCCGCGACAGCGGAAATCCAGGACCAGTTCCGGATCCGCGGCGTCGGCGACACCATGCGCCGGCTCGACGAGCACGGGAAGGGCATCTGCGACACCCTCCTCAAGAAGATGCTCGCCAAGGAGAAGCTGGCCGCGCTCCCGGAGCCGTGCCGGGAGGAGATCCGAATCCTGGCCCACCGGATTGCGTCCACCCTTCTGGCCGGCCCCAAGGACGCGCTGCAGAGGGCCGCGAAAGACGGCCGCGGCGACGCGTGCGCGCGGACGGTCGCCGAGCTGTTTCGACTGGAAGGCGGGGAACAACCGGGAGTCGATGCAAAGCCGGGCGACGGCAGCGGCAAGTGCCCGTGCCGGCCCGCGGACAGGAAGACCAACACATGATCGGCATATCCAAGCTGTATTGCGGCACCGTCGAGCAGTCCGACCCGCTCCGGTACGGGCGGAGGGCCAAAGACCTGCCCTCGCACCTGCTCCAGTTCTCGAAGGACAAGAAGCCCGTCGTAGTCTGGAACGTCGGCCGGCGCTGCAACCTGCGCTGCGTCCACTGCTACTCCCACTCGCGCGACATCGACTACGGGGGCGAGCTCACCCGCGAGGATGGGGTGCGCCTCATCGACGACCTGGCGGACTTCGGAGCGCCCGTGATGCTCTTCTCCGGCGGCGAGCCGCTCATGCGGCCCGACATCTTCGAGCTGATCCAGCACGCGGCGGCCCGGAAGATGCGGGCGGTCGTCTCCACCAACGGAACCCTGATCACGCCCGAGGTGGCCGGGCGGCTGAAGGAAGCCGGCCTCTCCTATGTGGGCATCAGCCTCGACGGGCTGGAGCCGACCAACGACCGGTTCCGCGGCGTGAAGGGGGCGTTCGAGCGCGCGCTGGCCGGCGTCCGCAACTGCCTGTCGAAGGGCGTGAAGGTCGGGCTTCGATTCACCATGACGCGGCACAACTACCGGGACGTCGGCGGCATCCTCGACCTGATCCGGGCGGAAGGGATCCCGCGAGTCTGCTTCTACCACCTCGTGTACAGCGGCCGCGCCACCAAGCTGGTCGAGGAAGCCCGCATGTCGCACGAGGAGACCCGGGCCACCGTGGACCTGATCATGGACCGCGCGCGAGCCTTCCACGCGGAGGGCAAGCCCGTCGAGGTGCTCACCGTCGACAACCACACGGATGGGCCCTACGTCTACCTCCGGCTCCTCAAGGAGGACCCGAAGCGGGCCGCCGAGGTGCTCGAGCTGCTCAAGATGAACGGCGGCAACAACAGCGGCATCGGCATCGGCTGCGTGAGCTGGGACGGCGCCGTCCACCCCGACCAGTTCTGGCGGCACTACACCGTGGGCAACGTCAAGGAGCGCCCGTTCAGCGCCCTCTGGACCGACCCGGCCGAGCCGCTGCTCAGCAAGCTCCGGGATCGGAAGCCGCACCTGAAGGGCCGATGCGCCGCCTGCAAGTGGCTGGATGTCTGCAACGGCAACTTCCGCGTCCGGGCCGAAGCCGTGACCGGCGACGTCTGGGCCCCCGAGCCGGACTGCTACCTGACCGACCGGGAGATCGGACTATGACGGCTCAGGATTCCCTGCGACTCGTCTTCTGGGAGCTTACGGCGCGCTGCAACCTCAAGTGCCAGCACTGCCGCGCAGTCGCCCAGGACCATTTCGTGGCCGGCGAGCTGACGACCGAGGAGGTGCTGGGCGTGGCCCGGGACATCCGCGAGGCGGGCGACCCGATCATGATCCTCACCGGCGGCGAACCGCTCGTCCGGAGCGACTTCTTCGATCTCGCGCAGGCCTGCACGAGCATGTTCTCGCGCGTGGCCATCGCCACGAACGGAACGCTGGTCGACGACGAGATGGCGCGCCGCATCGCGGCCGTCGGCATCCTGCGGGGAAGCATCAGCCTGGATGGCGCCCACGCGGCCACCCACGATGCGTTCCGGCGACTGCCGGGCAGCTTCGACGCCGCCCTGCGCGGCCTCGACGCCATGCGGCGGGCCGGCATCCCCATGCAGGTCAACGTCACGGTCGCCCGCCACAACGTGAAGGAGCTGGCCGACATCCTGAAGCTCGCCATGGAGCACGGCGCGGACGCCTTCCACGTGTTCGTCCTGGTGCCGGTCGGCTGCGGGGCGGAGATCAGCGAGGACGTGCGGCTGACCGCGGCCGAGATGGAGCAGGTTCTGCGCTGGCTCTTCGACAAGTCGATCGAGCTCCGCGACCGCGTCCACCTGAAGGCCACCTGCGCGCCGCAGTACTACCGGATCATGCACGAGGTGTCGCGCGCCCGCGGCATCACGCCCGGCGGCGCGCGGAGCGGCATGCAGGCGGTGACGCGCGGCTGCCTCGCCGGGTCCGCCGTCTGCTTCGTCTCGCGCACCGGCGACGTCCAGCCGTGCGGCTATCTCCCCATTCGCGTCGGCAATGTGCGCGAGAAGAAGTTCAAGGACATATGGGAGAACGCCGCGGAGTTTCAGTCGCTGCGGAATCCGTCCGCGCTCCATGGCAAGTGCGGCTCGTGCGGCTACCGGCGCCTGTGCGCCGGATGCCGGGCGCGCGCCTACGCAGCGGCCGGGGAGTTCATGTCGGAAGACCCCGACTGCTCCTACGCGCCGGCCGCCGGCGAGAAGGAAGTCGCCCCGCCCGCCCCGGCCGGCGGGCACCCGGGCGGGCACCCCGGGGGCCATCCGGGCGGACACGGGCGACGCTAGGCCCCAGATCGGAGCGCACGTACGATGCCGGACACCCAGACAGTCGAAGCCGATCTGCTGCTGGCCCTCCAGAAGGGCCTGCCGCTCGAGGAAGACCCGCTGGGCCGGCTCGGCGCCCCGCTCGGACTCAGCGCGCGGCAGGTGCTCGAGCGCGTGCAGGAGCTGATCCTCAAGGGAGTGGGCCGCCGGTTCGGCGCCGTGTTCGATTCGGCGAGCCTCGGCTATCAGAGCACGCTCTGCGCCGCGGACGTGCCGGATGACCGGCTGGACCATGCGGCGGCCGCCCTGGCGCCCCACGCCGGCGTCACGCACTGCTACCAGCGGGACGGACACCCCAATCTGTGGTTCACGCTCACCGCGCCGGCCGATGCGCACGGCCACGAGATCGCCCGGATCTCGTCCGCCCTGGCGCCGAGCGAGGTGTTCAGCTTCCCCGCCCTGCGCGTGTTCAAGATCGAGGCTGTATTCGACAGTCGCGGCGGCTCGGGCCCGGCGACCCGACCGGCCGCCGACCGCGAGCGAGGCTCCATCCGGCGGGCCGCCGCCCCGCCCCCCCTCCCCGAGCGGGAGCGCGAGGTGGTGCGCCGCATGCAGGGCATGATGCCGGTCACCGGGGATCCCTTCCGCACACTGGCGGAGGAGCTCCAGTGGGACCCCGGCGAGTTCGTGAGACTCCTCGCCCGCTGGAAGGAGGCGGGCATCCTCCGGCGCGTCGGACTGATCGTCCGCCACCGCCAGGTCGGCTTCGCGGCGAACAGCATGTGCGTGTGGCCGGTTCCGCCGGACCGCCTCGAAGAGGCTGGACGGGCGCTGGCCCGCTCACGGCGCGTGTCGCACTGCTACGAGCGGCCCGCCGCGCCGTGCTTCCCGTACAATCTCTATGCGATGGTCCACGCCCAGTCACGCGAGGAGCTTGAGCAGGCCTTCGGCGAACTGTCGCGCGAGGCCGGCCTGAGCGGCGGAAAGATGATGTGGTCGGTGCACGAGTTCAAGAAGTCGAGCCCGGTATTCTTCTCCGAGTCGAAGCAGTCGTGACACTCAGCCGGAGAGCCCTATGACGTCCGCTCGGGAAGGCATCGTGTTCGCGGTTCCGGGAACGACCTGCCCCGAAGCCGCCGCCGCCTTCGCAAACATCGAGAGCGCCGTGATGGCGCGGCTGCCCGGGCTCGCGCGCGCATGGGCCTACACGTCGTCCGGCGTCCGGCGCAAGGCCGCCGCGTCCGGGTGCCACATGGACGACCCGGGCGAGGCGCTGGCCCGCCTGCGGGATGATGGCGTTACCCGGGTGGCGGTGCTCTCGCTCCACCTGTCGGACGGCATGGAGTACGGCGAGCTCAGGGACGCGGCCGAGTCCGCGCGCGGGGCGGCCGACGGGTTCGAGCGCGTGGCGCTGGGGGCACCTCTGCTGACCGAGCCGGACAGCCTGCGCCGGGCGGCCGAGGCCATCCGGCGCGAGACCGCCGCGGAGGGCCGGGGCGGAGCCGGAATCGTCTGGGTGGCGCACGGGAGCCGGCAGGCCGCCGCCACGTTCCGGACGGCGGCCGACATCCTGCGCGCGGTCGATCCGACGCTCTTTCTCGGTGCGGTCCAGTGCCCGCCGCATGCAGATGATGTGCTGGCGGCATGCCGGGCGGCGGGAGTCGGCTCCGTCTGGCTGCTGCCGGCCATGGTCGCCGCCGGCTTCTCGGCGCGCGAGGACATAGCCGGCGATGCGCCGGGCTCGTGGAAGTCGATGCTGGAGCGCGGCGGCGTGGCGTGCCGCCCGGTGATCCGCGGGCTCGGCGAGTTCGGCGGCGTGGTGGAGGTGTGGGCCGATCAGGCAGAGCGACTGGTCGCGGAGCTTCGCCCCGCCTGAGGCCGCGAGTGGAGGAGATTGACCCATGCGGTCGGAACAACAGGCCCGAAGGATCATGCCGATCGACGTGATGGTCGAAGGCCGGCTCTGCCTCGTGGTCGGCGCCGGGCGGATCGCATCGCGGAAGATCGGTCATCTGCTGGACGCCGGCGCCCGTGTCCGCGTCATCGGCTCGGAGCCGGCCGACGATGTAGCGCGCTGGGCGCGCGACGGACGGATCGAGCTGACGGATCGCCCCTTCCGGGCGCGCGACGTAAGCGGCGTGTTCATGGCCTTCGCATCGACAAACAGTGAAGCCGTCAACCGGTCCGTCCTCGCCGCCTGCCGCCGCCAGCGCGTGCTGTGCAGCTCGGTCGACAGCACGTGGGGAGAGGCCGACTTCCTGACGCCCGCGATCCTGCGCCGCCCCGAGGTCACGCTCACGGTCTCGACCGGGGGCCAGTCCTGCCGCCGCGCGCGGCTGGTGAAGGATTCGCTGGTGCGCCACGTGCACCACCTTACGCGCGCCGACCTTCTGGTGGCGTCTCGCCGCAAGGCCGGCGGCCGAGCGCGCGCGGATGCGTCCGCCGCGCGCTGGCAGGCGCAGGCCGCGGAGCGGCTCGCCCAACTCTGGGGCGTGCACGAGTTTCTGCTGATCGAAATCGGCGACCGGATCGAGTTGCTGGCGGCCGCCGCGCCCGATCCGGCGGTGGCGCGCCTGGTGGCCCTGATCCTGGACGCCGGCCGCAACGGCTACGGGCCATGCCGCATGCAGCGCGGGCTGGCGGCGCTTCGCCACACGGTGCGACTCGCCGCCGGCCGGCTCCCCGGCGGAGCAGACGCGAGGACCAACACGGCCCGCCTGCGAGCCGCCGCCGATCGCGGCGCCGCCCGCGCGTGGTCCGGCGCGCTCGTGTCGGACTGGATCGAGGAGGCGATGCGGCTGGCATCGCCCGCACACATAACACGCGGCCCGGCCAGAGCCGGCCAAGCCGAGAGCCAGAGGAAATGCTATGAGCGCCTCGTCAGAGGTTTTCAAGGTCGGGACGCGAACGAGTAGGCTCGCGCTGATGCAGGCCCGGAGCGTAATCGCCCGGCTGGCCGCATGGTTCCCGGAATGCCGGTTCGAAGAGGTCGGCGTGTCGTCGCCGGGCGACCGCGACCTGAAGACGGATCTTCGGGAAAGTCCGCCCGACTTCTTCACGCGCGACCTGGACGAGAGGATTCGGGCGGGCGACCTGGACCTGGCCGTCCACAGCGCCAAGGACCTGCCGGAGCCGATGCCGGACGACATCGACTGGTGCTGGCTGCCGTGGCGCGAGGACCCCCGCGATGTGCTGATCCGCCCGCTGGGCAAGGGCATCGACAGCATGCCGCCCGACGGGATCATCGGCGTCAGCAGCGGCCGTCGCGAGGACTACTGCCGGCATAGGTTCCCCGGCGCCCGGCTCGCCGGCATCCGCGGAAACATCGAGGAGCGCCTCAAGCAGCTCGATGAAGGCGCGTACGACCTGGTCGTCATGGCCGGCGCCGCGCTGAACCGGCTGGGCCTGCAGCACCGGATTTCCGAGTGGATCCCCGCCGACGATCTGGCGGCGCCGGACGGCCAGGGCTATCTGGCCATCACGTTTCGCAAGGGCGACGAGCGCCTGATGCGGATCCGGAGCCTGTTCGTGAAGGCCGTCACGTTCGCCGCCGCAGGCGTCGGCTCGGCCGGCACCTGCACGCTGGAGAACATGAGCGCGCTGCGGGCGTGCGACGTATGCATCCACGACGTGCTGATGGGCCCCGACCTGCTCGGGCTGATTCCCGCCGCCGTGCACCGCATCGACGTCGGCAAGCGCTGCGGACAGCACAGCGTGCCGCAGGACGAGATCACGAAGCTGATCACCGAGCAGGCCCGGCGCGGCCGCCGAGTCGTCCGGCTCAAGGGCGGCGACCCGGGCATCTTCGGGCGCCTGGCCGAGGAGGTCGAGGCGATGGACCGCCTGCGACTGCCCTACCGGGTCCTCCCGGGCGTCACCAGTCTCACGGCGGCAACCACGACCACCGGCCTGCTGCTCACGCGCCGGGGGCTTTCGCGCGGGTTCTCCGTGATGACGCCGCGCGCGGAGGGCGGCGCGGTCGCATCCGTGGGCCAGGACGAGCGGGTCAAGCTGCCCCTCGTCTTTTTCATGGGGCTGACGGTCGCAGGGGAGATCGCCCGGCAGCTCATGGCGGAAGGGCGCTCGCCCGACACGCCCGCCGCGGTGGTGTACGGAGCCGGCGGCGATCAGTCGCAGGTCGTTTCGGGCTGCCTCGGGGACATCGGCGGAAAGGTGGCGCGGACCGACACGGATCAGCCGGGCCTGCTGCTGATCGGCGAGGTGTTCCGCCACCGGTTCGCGACCGGCTGGGGCGCTCTGCTGGGCCGGCGCGTCCTGCTGACCGCCAGCGAAGCCCTCCAGGACAAGGCGGCTCGGCTGGTCGCTGATTTCGGGGGCGTCCCCGTATGCCGGCCGCTCATCCGCCTCGTCCCGAGCGACGACGGGCTGCAGGCCGTCCGGCGGATCGGCGGGTTCGACTGGATCGTACTCACGTCGCCTTCGGCCGCCCGGTGCTTTGGCGAACTGCTGCGGCGGGCCGACATCGACGTTCGGTCGGTCCCCAAGCTCGTAAGCTGCGGCGGCGGCACGTCGCTAGCGCTGCGGGAAGCGGGGTTCCGGGCGGACATCGAGCCGGCGGCGGACTTCGGGGCCGACGGCCTGCTGGATGTCCTCCGCCCGCTCGTGAAGCCCGGCCTGCGCGTCCTGCGCCTTCGCTCCGACAAGGCCGGCCCGGATATCGCGGACGGCTTGCGGACGCGCGGCGCGGCCGTGGAGGACTGCGTGCTCTACCGGAACGAGCCGGTTCGCCACGACGAGGCGCCCGAGTTCGACGACGTGTTCTTCGCCAGCGCCTCGTCTGTCGAGGTCTTCGACTCCCAGTGGGGCATGGAGCGGCTCCGCGGCAAGACGATCGCGGCGATCGGCCAGCCGACGCTGGCCGCCCTGAAGAAGCGGGGCGCGGCCGCCGACATCGTCGGCCCGGAAGCCACGGTGGAGTCCACCATCTCGGCGCTGGCCGAGTTCCGGACGCGCGAGGCGCTGATGGAGGCCGTCCGGTCGTCGGGCGCGAAGCCGATATGAGCGACACGGGAATCCACGCGATCACCGGAGCCTTCGGGTACTCGGGTCGATGCATCGCCCGGCTGCTGCTCGATGAGGGGCGCCGGGTCATCACCCTGACCAACGCCCCCGCCGGCGACAGCCCCTTCGGAGATCGCGTTCGCGCGTTCCCGCTCCGGTTCGACCGGCCCTCCGAACTGGCCGAGTCCCTCGCGGGTGTCTCCGTCCTGTACAACACCTACTGGGTGCGGCTCAGCCGCGCGGGGCTGACCCATGCCGATGCGGCACGGAACACGCGCGCGCTGTTCGCCGCCGCCCGCGCAGCCGGCGTGCAGCGGATCGTGCACATCAGCATCGCCAACGCGTCCGAGCAGTCGCCGCTCGAGTACTTCCGGCGCAAGGCCGAGCTGGAGCGGGCGCTCGTGGAGACCGGCCTGTCGCACGCCATCATCCGCCCCACCATCCTGTTCGGCCGGTCGGACATCCTGGTGAACAACATCGCCTGGGCGCTCCGCCGCATGCCGGTCTTCGGGATCTTCGGCGACGGCCGCTACCGGATCCGGCCGGTTCACGTCGAGGACATGGCCCGCCTGGCCGTCGAGCACGGCCGGAGCCGGGAGCTCGCAACGATCGACGCCATCGGGCCGGAGGCGTTCACCTATCGGCAGTTCGTCGGGGCCATCGGCCGCGCGATCGGCTGCCCCCGCCCCCTGCTGCCCGTGCCGGTCTCTATCGGCTATGCGGCGGGGTGGCTGGTCGGTAAGCTGATGGGCGACGTGCTGCTCGCGCGCGATGAGATCCGCGCCCTGACGGGAGGACTGCTGTTTGTCGATGCTCCGCCGACCGGGCGCATCCGGCTGACCGAATGGGCCGCGGAACACGGAGCTGAACTGGGCGTGCGGTACGCCCGCGGAATCGACCGGCGGAAGGGCCGGAACACAGAGCGAGGACCGACATCATGAATACGTTTCCCCAGGTTCGCCTGCGGCGTCTGCGGCGCACGCCTTCGCTCCGCCGCCTGCTCGACATGCCCGCCCCGGGTCCGGAAAAGTTCATCTGGCCGGTCTTCGTCACGGGCGGACGCGGCGTGCGCGAGCCCATTGAGGCCATGCCGGGCCAGAGCCGGCTCAGCGTGGACATGCTCCTCCGGGATCTGGAGTGCGTGGCCGAGATGGGCGTGGGCGGCATCCTGATCTTCGGGCTCGTCCCGGACGCCCGAAAGGACGCCACCGGCCGCGTGGCGTGCGACCCGAAGGGCGCCGTCCAGCAGGCCGTTCGCGCCGTGCGCCGGGCGTTCCCCGACCTCATCATCGCGACGGACGTCTGCGTGTGCGCCTACACGCGCCACGGCCACTGCGGTCCGCTGAGCCCGTCCGGCGACGTGGACAACGACGCGTCGCTTCGCATCCTCTCCCGCATGGCGGTCACTCATGCCGAAGCCGGGGCGGACATCGTGGCCCCCAGCGCCATGATGGACGGTCAGGTGCGCGCGATTCGCGAGGGACTGGACGGCGCCGGCCTCGGGCAGACGATCCTCATGAGTTACTCGACGAAGTTCGCGTCCGCGATGTACGGGCCGTTCCGCGAAGCCGAGAAGTCGGCCCCGCAGAAGGGCGACCGCCGCGGCTACCAGACCTCGTACTCCAACCCCGGGCTGGCCTTGCGCGAATCGGCCGTGGACGAGGCTGAAGGGGCCGACATTCTCATGCTCAAGCCCTCGCTGTTCTACCTGGATATCCTGGCGAGCCTGCGCGCCCGCACGGATCTGCCGGTCGCCGTCTACAACGTCAGCGGCGAGTACTCCATGCTCATCGCGACGGCGGAGCGCGGCTGGGGTGACCTGCGCGGCATGGTCCGCGAATCCACGGCCGCACTCGTGCGCGCCGGAGCCGACATCCTGATCTCGTACTGGGCCAGCCGCTACAGAGAGATCTGGGGCGACGAGGACAAGAACCGCAGAATATCGAGCAAATGATCTCCGGATGCCGGACTCACCCCGGACCCACCGTTCCGAGTCCGCGACGGAACGGGCGAACCGCGACGCGGCTTGGGTCGCCCCGAGTCTGCGAGGGGTCCAAAGGCGGACGCGTCAGCTTGGCCCAGGTGCAAGGCGTCGCGGTCGGCGCTGTACTCCTGTACGCGCCGGCCGCGACAACGCCGCAGATGGGCCAAGATCACGCGTCCACCTTTGGCCCAAGCCGTGGCGCTTCTCCAGCGCGCAGCCCGGACGACCACGCACTCACGCGCGCGGCTACGGGACGCAGCTTCATCGTTGCGGCTGAGGCAAGGGCAGGCGCGCGGGAAGCGGCTGGGGGGAGATGCCCTGGCTGTCCAGCCGAAACAGGCAGTCCGCCAGCCGCTCGGCTTCCTGGCGGTTGTGCGTCACGTGCAGCACCGTCACGCCGGTGTGACGCTGAACGGACTTCAAGAGCTCATGGGCGCTCTCCCGCGTTTCCTCGTCAACCGCGCTGAGCGGCTCGTCGAGCAGCAGGGTATGCGGGCGGACCGCGATCGCCCGCCCGATCGCCACGCGCTGGCGCTCTCCCCCGCTGAGGGTGCCGGGCGTCCGATCCAGAAGCGATTCGATTCCCAGCAAAAGCGACAGCTCGTCGATCCGCACGGAGATGGCTGCCCGGCTCGCGCGCCGGATCTCCAGAGCGAACCCCAGATGCTCACGCACCGTCATGCGCGAGAACAGGGCGCCGTCCTGCGGCACGTACCCCACGCCGCGAAGCGCCGGCCGCAGCCGCGTCACATCGACACCGGCCAGAATCACGCGTCCGGCGGCGATCCGCCGCAAGCCGCAGATCGATTCGAGCAGCGTCGACTTGCCGCTCCCGGTCCGCCCCATGAGGACCGCATACTGCCCCGCCGGCACGGTCATGGACACGTCGCGCAGCGCGAAGCCGCCTACGTCCACCGTCAGCTGGTCGATCTGGATCATGGCCCCTCTTGCCGCGCCGCCCGCAGCCCTACCGCATCACGTTCCGGTTCCCCCACGCGCGCGTCGCGACCAGCACCACGACCGCGGCCATCACCATGATGAGCGACACCGCGACCGCGCCCTCGATGTTGCCGATGCTGAGCTCCAGGAAGACCGACGTCGAGAGCACCTCGGTCTTGTTCCGCGTGGCGCCGGCAAAGATCAGCAGGGGCCCGAACTCGCCGAGCGAGCGCGCCCACGCCAGCGTCAGCGCGGTCATCACGCCGCGCGACGCCTCGGGCAGCACGACCCGGCTGAACGCCTGCAGGCGCGAGCAGCCGAGCGTCAGCGCCACGGACTCGCAGCGCGGGCTGATCTGCTCGAAGGTCACCTTCATCGTCCGGACGGCAAACGCCGCGGCCACGGCAAACTGGGCCAGAATCACCGCCGGGACCTGGTAGACCACGAGGCTGTTGAGCGTGCGGTCTCCCCACGAGGCCGGAACCGGCAGCCAGTCGCCCAGCCGCGATGAGAACGGAACGAACTGAAAGAGGATCAGCAGGCTCAGCCCGACGACGAGCGGCGGGAGCACGATGGGAATGTCGAGGACGGCGTCGACCAGGTTTCGGCCCGGGAAGCGCGTCCGGGCGAGCAGGTACCCGATGGGCACCGCCACCCAGACGGAGAGGATGGCGGACACCGTGCACGAGATCAGCGTCAGGATCGTGGAGTTGCGGATCTCCGGCTGGCCGATGGCCGTCAGGATCGGGTTGTGCGCCAGCCAGGCGCCCAGGCCGGCCCCCAGGCCGGCGCCGCCGCGAAAGGCGTACGCGATGTCCGCCGCGATCAGCAGCAGGATGAGCGCGACGTACGTGAGCCCGATCAGCCCGAAGACGAAGTAGAACCCGGCGTCGGACGCCGCGATCGCGGCGCCCGATCGGCCGGGCGGCTGCTCGCTCCGGGGCGTGTCCTGCTCGCTCACCGCGTGCCGGCCTCCCGTATCGAGTTCGTCTCCGCTCCCAGCCGGTAGTGGAAGCCCGCCCGCTCGAACTCGCCGCGCGCCGCGGCGATGGCGGCGAACAGCCGCCTCCCCATGTACTTGTGCGGGCTCGCCCTGGCGATGCTGAACGGCTGAACCGCCTTGGCGGCCGGCGAGTCGATGCGAACGGTGTCGATCTTCTCGCGCTCGGCGACCGTGTCCGTGACATAGGCGATCGCCGCGTCAACGGACTTCGTCGTCACGCCCGGTACCAGGAGGGCCGACGACGCCGTCTGCATGACGACGTTGCTCATGACGGCGTCGTAGAGCCTCTCCTTCTGCAGCAGCATCCGCGTGAGGGCGCCGATCGTGCACTGCTCGGGCTGGCCGACCGCCACGCGGACGCCGGGACACGTCAGGTCGCCCAGCGTCCGGATCGCGGCCGGATTGCCCTTGGGGACGGCGATGACGATGTCGGCGTCCGAGACATCGACGTCCTCCTGGAACCACTCGGCCACGTTGTCCAGGTAGAAGCGATCACACGCCATGTAGACGTCGGGGAATCCTGCCCCGCCCGTCTGCCCGCCCTGACGGATGGACTTCATCTGGCCCGTCAGGATGCCGCAGCCGTTGTAGATCGTGTTGATCGTGACCCCTTCCCGCTTCTCGAACGCGCGCACGGTGGCATCGACCGACCGGCGGTTCACGGAGCCGCAGAAGAACGTCACCTCCGGGTGCCACGCCCACTCGTCACCGTCCACCGGCTCGTAGCCGAACTTCCGGAAGATCGCGTTGCCGACCGTGCTGTTCAGGTAACGCGCGAAACGAAGCGCATCGGTGGGATGCTCGCTGAACGCGAGGACGCCAACCGAGATCTGCTGCCGCACGGGTTCGAACGCCGGGACCGGTATGGCGATCAGAGCCGGGGACTGCGCCACCGTCGCGTCCCAGACGATGGCGGCATCGACGGCGCCGATCAGCACGTCGTTGGCCACTTCCGGAACCGTCGGCTTGAACACGCCGCTTCTCTCGACGTGCTGACGGAGCGCCTCCCACTCGCCGGTCGCCTCGAGCGCCTGGCGCGTCTGGCGACCGATCGACGCCGCATCCGGACTGCCGAGCGCCACCCGGACGTTGGGCGCCAGAAGATCGCCGATCGACCGGATATTCTTCGGGTTCGCGCGGGGCACGGCGATGACCGGCCTCATGTGGGCCAGCGGGATTGACTCGGCCAGCACGCCCTTCTGCCGGGCAATGTCCATGTAGCTGTCGTCCGCCGCCAGGTAGAGATCCCCGCGGCGCGCGACCTGCAGGTTGTTCAGGAGCGTGCCCGACCCGCCATACTGGAGTCGGATGGCAACGCCGTGCTCCTTCTCGTACTGCCGCGCGGCTTCAGCCACAGGCGGCTGCACGCCGGCCGCGCAGTAGAACACCAACTCGCGGGCGGCCGACGTCGGCTGGCGCGCACGCTCACGCGAGACCAGCAGGGCCATGAGCACGGCCACCACTACCACGGATGCGATGGCCATCTTTCGCGTGGATATCATCCGAGTCCTCCTCCCGCGCGCCGCCAGCCGACCCACGCCGGACAGCGGCAGCTCATACTCCCCATCATGGTCACCCGCCGCCCGCCCCGGTTCAAGGCCATTCGGGGGCGATTTCCAGCGGGCGGGTTATCGGCCCAGGCACAGTGCGAAGCTCGTAGCCGCGCGCGTGAGCGCGTGGTGGAACGGGCTGCGCGATGGGGAAGCGCCACGGCTTGGGCCAAAGGTGACTTCGCGCGGTCGTGGTTGGCCGCGTCGCACGAGGGCCCGCGGCCTCGCGGGCCATATGGTCCAGCTCGTTGTCGGACTTGTCGCCGATCGCTCGGACGGCTGGCCAAGGCGGCGCATATCTTGTACGCCACCAACCGGTCTTCGTCCGTGACGAACTTGGGCTAGTTTGGCCATACAGACGTATTCAAGAACAAACGGGCGAGTGGAAATGAGGCGATGGGAATCACGTTGCGGCTCGGTACGCGATGACCTTGACGCCCGGCACACGGCCGAACTCGGTCACGTTCGCGGTCAGCAACGGCACATCGAGCGCTCGGGCGCAGGCGGCGATCCACAGATCATTCGGTCCGATCAACTGATTTTGCTGCTTCAGTTCGGCGAACAACCGGGCATAGACGGCCGTGATGAGATCGCTCGACTGTACGACCGGATATCCGGCGAGGAAGGCAGAGACACGATCAGCATCTTGGCTGGCCGCAACGGCGCCACTCAGGAACTCGCCGGCCACCACCCAGCATATGCCAACCTGCCGGTCCGCATGCGCCTTCGCGAAGCGGGTTGCAGCCCCTGGTCTGCTGGCCTCCCGCCACAGATCGATCAGGAAGACGGTGTCGGCTAGGAAGTCCATCGGTCACGGTTCTCCCTCGGGTCCCGCCCCCATTTCGCGGCGTCCTCCATGACCTTCGCCTGTGCCTCGCTGAGCGGACGCATTCCCGCCATGTCATCGATCATCTGCCCCAGGGTTCCCTTCTCAGGCACGATCTTTAGCACAACTGCAGAAAACGATTCCTTGTCGGTTGTCTTCCACTCTTTGAGTCGAGCATACGCCTGATCGGTCAACGTAATCGTCTTCATGCATTCATGCTTACACAACCGCACGAGAAATGTCAACCGAGCCGGACGCTCAGAGTGGCGAGCTTGACGCGACCTGCAAAGTCACGATATAGGATCAAACTGGGCGCGACGATGGAAGGGCGGGCGGGGGCTGGTTGCGGTTCCGTTCCACATGATCATGAGACACGCCGAAGAGGAGGCTGGGTGGCGATGAATTCAAAGCAACTGTTCGAGCGGGCGAAGCGGGTGATTCCCGGCGGCGTGAACAGCCCGGTCCGGGCGTTCAACTCCGTTGGCGGCGATCCCGTCTACGTGTTAAGCGGCTCCGGCTGCCGGATGAAGACGGCGGACGGCACCGAACTGATCGACTTCTGCGCCTCCTGGGGGCCGCTGCTGTTCGGCCACGCGCGCCGCGAAATCGTGGACGCGATCGCTCAGGCCGCCGCCGAGGGCACCAGCTTCGGCATCAACACCCCGCGCGAAGTGGAGTTCGCCGAGGCCCTGTGCGAGCGGGTGCCCTCCATGGAGATGGTGCGCCTCGTCAGCTCGGGCACCGAAGCCGTCATGACCGCCCTTCGCATCGCCCGCGGGTTCACGGGGCGGCGCAAGATCGTGAAGTTCGACGGCTGCTACCACGGCCACGCGGACTACCTGCTCGTGTCGGCCGGCAGCGGGCTGCTCACGGGCGGCCTCTCCTCGTCCGCCGGCGTCTCGCCGGCGGCCGCGGCCGAAGTGCTCGTAGCGCCGTACAACGACATCGAGGCCGTGAAGCGGATCATCGCCGCCGAAGGCGCGCAGATCGCGGCCGTCATCGTCGAGCCCGTCGCCGGCAACATGGGGCTCGTGCCGCCCCGGCCCGGCTTCCTTCACGCGCTGCGGGACGAGTGCACGCGCTGCGGCGCGCTGCTGATCTTCGACGAGGTGATCACCGGGTTCCGGCTCGGGCCGACGTCCTACGGCGCGCTCTGCGGCGTGAAGCCGGACCTGACCACGCTCGGAAAGATCGTCGGCGGCGGCATGCCGCTCGGCGCCGTCGGCGGGCGCGCGGACATCATGCGCTCGCTTGCGCCCCTCGGCCCCGTCTACCAGGCCGGCACGCTCAGCGGCAACCCGGTGGCCGTCGCGGCCGGGCTGGCCATGCTGCAGCTCATCCGGACGGAAAGCCCGTACGCGCGGATCGAGGCGCTGGCCCGCCGGCTGGCGGACGGCCTGAATGCCGCGGCCCGGGAGCGTGGCGTGACGTTCCACTGCGCGGCGATGGGCAGCATGTTCACGCCATACTTCACCGATCAGCCGGTCACGGACCTCGCGACCGCCAAGACCTGCGACACGAAGGCGCACGCGGCGTTCTTCCGCGGCATGCTCGCGCGCGGTTTCTACCTGCCGCCGTCGCAGTTCGAAGTCGGCTTCATCTCCGCCTCGCACGGCGAGCGCGAGATCGATGCATTCGTCGGGGCCGCCCGCAGCGTGTGGGCCTGACCGGGCTCCGATCGCCGGGGCGCGCGGACGGCGGGAGGGCGGAGTGAAGAGCGAGCGCTTTTGCGAGTTGCTGCCGTCCCGGCCGGATCCGGCCCTCGGCACCATCCTGGTCACCGGCGCCAGCGGCTACATCGGCGGCCGGCTCGTGCCGGAGCTGCTGGCCCGCGGATACCGCGTGCGGACCATGATCCGGGCCGAGATGCACGGGCACCGCGAGCGCTGGCCCGGCGTCGAGGAGGCGATCGCCGACGCGGCGGACCCGGCGGCGCTGCGGGAGGCGATGCGCGGCGTCCACGCCGCTTACTACCTCATCCACTCCCTCCTGCTCGGCCCCCGCCAGTTCGAGGCCGCCGACATTCAGAATGCCCGGAACTTCCGCGAGGCCGCCGCCGCCGCCGGAGTCCGGCGCCTGATCTACCTGGGCGGGCTCGGCGACGTGCGGACGTTCCTGTCGGCGCACCTGCGGAGCCGGACGCGCGTGGCCGAGGAGCTGCAGGGCGGCGCTGTTCCGACCACCGTCCTGCGGGCCGCTGTCATCATCGGCTCCGGCAGCGCCTCGTACGAGATTATCCTGAGCCTCACGCGCCGGCTGCCCGTGTTCATCATCCCGTCCTGGGGTCGCACCCGTTGCCAGCCGATCGCCATCCGCGACGTCATCCGGTACCTGGTCGGCGTGCTGGAGACCCCCGCCACCGCCGGGCGCTCGTTCGATATCGGGGGCCGGGACGTCCTCTCCTACGAGGCGATGATGCGCACCATGGCCGCCATGATCAAGCGCCGGGCGCTGTTCATCCACGTCCCGCGCGCCTTCTCGAGCATCCGGCCATACGCGTACATGGCCGGCCTGATCACCCCCGTGCCGGTCCCGATCGTCGCCAGCCTCATGGAGGGCCTGCGGAACGACGTCGTCTGCCAGGACGATTCGATCCGGAGCCTGATCGCCTTCGATCCATCCTCCTACAAGGAAGCGATCCTGGAAGCGATGTCCCGCGAAGAGCGCGACGAGATCCACACCCGGTGGTCGGACGCCTACCCGCCCGCCCACGAACTCGCGATCAAGCTCGACGAGGTGGATCCGCCCCCGCACTACCGGTCGGCCTACTCCCTGGTGTCGGCCAAGCCGGCGGACGCCCTGTTCCGCTCCATCTGCGGAATAGGGGGGCGCGAGGGCTGGTTCCAAGGCAACTGGATGTGGCGGCTGCGCGGAATGCTGGACCGGATGCTCATGGGGGTCGGCACCGCGCGGGGCCGACGCAGCCACGCCAGCCTGCGCGCGAACGACGTGATCGACTTCTGGCGCGTGGAGCGAATCGTGGCCGACCGGCGCCTGCTGCTGCGCGCCGAGATGCGCCTGCCCGGCCGCGCCTGGCTCGAGTTCCGCATCGATCCCGAGCCCGCCGGCAACCGGCTATCCGTGATCGCCCACTACGACACGAAAACCTGGCCCGGCCACCTCTACTGGTACGTCTTCCTTCCCTTCCACACCTACATCTTCGAAAACCTCATCCGCCAGATCGAGCGGCGAAGCTGACCGACGGGGGGCACCGGACACAACCGCAATCGAACACGGACTTCCGGCGAAGTTCATCGTTCCGAGTCCGCGAGCGGTCTCGTGGCGGGCGGTCCGACACTCACGCTACGGCGTTCAGACGGAACGACGTTCGCTGAGGGACTCGGACGGCAAGCCGCGTCCGCCGACAAGCGAGGCGGCGATGCCGAAGAGGCACAGAACGGCGAGGACGGCAAACGAGAGGCTCATGCAGCGCAGGATCGACTCCGGGCTAGCGGCCCGAAGCGGCAGCCGCCCCAGGATCAGCGCCACGATGACCATCACGACGGCCATGCTCAGCATCTGGCCGATCACCCGCATGGTCGATACGGTGCCGGATGCCGTCCCGTAGTGCCGCGGCGGAACCGAGCCCATGATCGCATGCGTGTTCGGCGAGGAAAACAGAGCAAACCCCAGCCCGTGCAGACCCAGCACGGCCACAATCCACCCCACCGGCGTCTCCAGCGTGAGGCCGCACAGCGCCGCCAGCCCCACCGCCGTGCACAGCATTCCGGCGGATGCCAGCCGACGCGGCGGCAGCCGGTCGGACAGCCGTCCCGCAAGGGGCGAGAGCATCGCCATCACCACCGGCTGCGCGACGAGGATCCAGCCGGCATGCCGCGGCGTGAATCCGCGCGCGCACTGCAGGTAAATGCTCAGCAGGAAGCCGACGGCCGCCGACGCGGCATAGTTGATCAGCGCGGCGGCGTTGGCGAAGGCGAAGACCCGGTTCCGGGCGAACAGGGCCACGTGCAGGATCGGGCTGTCGCACCGCCGCTCCCACGCCAGAAACACGGCCAGGCCCACCGCGCTGGCGGCCAGCAGCGCCGCGCCACCCGGATGCGGCAGTCGCCCGCAGCCGGCCAGAAGCGCCCCCAGCGTCAGGCCGTACAACGCGGTCCCGAACCGGTCGAACCGCTCGCCCTTCGCCGCCGTCCACTCTCCCCGGATCGCCCACGGGGTCAGCGCCGCCACCAGCGCCCCGGCCAGCGCCTGCGTCGCGAATATGCCGCGCCAGCCGACTCCGTCCGCCATCAGCCCGCCGATCGGCGGGCCGAGCGAGAGGCCCAGATAGACCGACGCGACGTTCCAGCCCAGCGCCCGCCCGCGCGATCCGGCCGGCACAATGGACATCAGGATAGCCGTTCCCGTGGCAAACCCCATCGCCGCGCCGGCGCCTTGGATGACACGCGCCGCGACCAGCAGCGCGGCGGTCGGCGCCGCCGCGGAGCACAGCGAGCCGATCGCGTACACGACCATGCCGCGGAGAAACATCGCCTTCCGGCCCGAGATGTCGGCCGCCCGCCCCACCGGCAGCATGAAGACGGCCGTGGCGAGGATGTACGAGGTAACAATCCAGCCGAGCGTCACCGCGCTGAGGTCGAACTGCTCTCCAATGTCCGGCAGCACGATGTTCAGCGCCGACATCATGAAGGGCGCGAGGAACGAGGATAGGACGATGAGCGCCAGTGCGGGCTTGGGCCGGGACTCCGGCGCGGCGCTCGAGTGCCCCATGGCGGCGGTGGGCGGTGAATCGTTCATTGTCCGCTGACCCGAACGGCAATCCCGCAAGTCTTGCTTCGAAATGGAACCCACCCCGCCCTGCGGGCACCCCTCCAAGGAGGGGATCCAGCCAATCAAGGCCCCTCCCTGGAGGGGTCCGCGACTGGTCCGCCGTAACCTTGGCGAAGGCGGACGCGGGGGTGGGTTGGGACGAAGGGATGTCCCGACTACTCCCTACTCCCCCACCCCTTTGCTTCGTCACTCCACCCGAACGACCCGCTCGTGGTCGAGCGATTCGATCGCGGCGGCGAGCACTTTCTGCGCCGCCAAGCCGTCCGCGCCGGAGCCGTCGATATGCTCCGGCGCCACGCCGCGAGACACTTCGTCCAGGAACGTGTGGATCCGGTTCCGGAACGTGTCCTCGAAGTCGCGCATCCCGCCGAACACCGGGTTTGTGAACACGGTCTTTTCCGGGTTCCCCGCCGGATACAGCGTCACCTCGCGCCACATGTCCTCCAGCACGAACCGCCCGCCGGTGCCGGCGACCTCGCAGCGCTCCATGGGATGCCCGCGCTCGATGTCGTAGCTGCCGGTGAGCGCTCCCACCGCGCCATTGCGGAACCGCATGCAGAACTGCGCGGTGGACCAGATGGCGCGGCCCGGCGCCTTCGTGGCGAAGCACTGAACGGCCTCGATATCCCCGCAGAAATAGCGCATGACATCGACTGTATGCGGGTGCAGGGCCTTGATCTGGAAGTACGGCGAGCTCTCGGTCGGGTTCTTGATCCACATGCTCATGTTGACGAACAGCAGGTGGCCCAGCCGCCCCTCCTTCACCCACTTCTTCGCCAGCACGGCCGCCGGAGTGAACCGGTGGTTGAGGTCGACGCCCAGGCAAAGCCGCTTCTCGCGGGCCCTCGCCACCATGGCCTCCGCGTGCGCGATCTCGTTGCTGATCGGTTTCTCACACAGCACGTGGCAGCCGGCGTCGAGCGCCTGGAGCGTGGGAATGAGGTGATCGCTCCCGTACTCATACCCCCCGGTCGCCACGCTGCACAGGTCCGGCTTGAGCTCCCGCAGCATGGCGGCCGTGTCGGTGAAGCCCGGCACGCCCAGCGCCGCGGCCGCGGCGTCCGCCCGGTCGCGCCGGATGTCGCACACGCCGACCAGCTTCGCCAGCGGGTCGTCCCGGTAGATCCGCGCATGGCGGTTCCCGATCGGCCCCATTCCGATCACGCAGACGCTCAGCATGGCACACCCTCTTTCGCCGCCGGCTGGACCTTGGGCTGCTCGTATCCATACTGCCGCATGGCCGGCTCGAAGAAGTCGAAGCAGTGCGCGTGGGCGTCCTTGCGCCAGCGGCCGACGGCGTCCGGCCGGACCGGAATCCGGGCCATCGGGATCCCGAGGAACGACTCCAGCCGCTCCAGCGTTTCATCCTGCCGCAGCACGAAGTCCTCGAACCGCACCTCGATCCAGTTGGCCGGCTGGGGCGTTGCCTTGACCAGGTCGAACTGGTACTTCCACGAGATCGCCCGCCGAAGCCGCTCGTCCTCCGTCCTCGGGTAGTCGATGCCGAAGTCCGAGAGGTCATCGGTCAGATGCCGCCCGATCACGCAGTCGCGCGGGTCGCGGATCCAGAAGATGTACCTCATCTCCGGGAACAGGCGGAGGATCCACGGATACACGAGCGTGGTCTCCGGAATCTTCCACCCCCGGAGGGGGGCGGGGCTTTCCGTGACGATCCGCAGGTACGACCGGATGAGCGACGTGAACTCCTCCGGGATCTCCATCGAATGGAGCGCTTCGAAATCCCAGCTGAGGCCGCCCGTCCACCGCACGTGCCGGGCCAGCACCCGGCATGCGTCGTACATCGCCTGCGGCGGCAGCAGGTCGCCCGACTCGTTCTGCGGACACCCCATGAACACGCCGCTGGCGGACAGCGTGTGCGAGATCGCCCGCGTGCCCGAATGTCCCCGCCCGATAACCGTCACCATCATGTGTGAAGCCTCCGCTACAGCTTCTTCTGCCCGCGCTGCGCCCGCAGCTCGCGAGCCTGCAGGCCCTTGGCCGCGCCCGGCGACCCGATGTGCATCGAGTCGTACGCCTGCTGCGACGTCTTGAACGGGCCGCAGCCCTTGCCGTGCCAGTTCAGGTTCGTGTAGATGGGGTTCCGCCGCCCCGTCTCCTTCTCGCGCCGCGCGATCCAGTCCTGCATCCGCGCCTCGAGCATGGCCACCACGCCGGGCTCCTGGGGCGCAACGTTGTGGTTCTCCTCCGGGTCGCGGAGCAGGTCGTACAGCTCGACCTCCGGCTTGAAGTGGAAGTCCGGCTCGAGCGCGTGGATCAGCTTCCACTGCGGCGTCCTCCAGCCGTGCTTGCGCATCCACGTGCACTCGGTGATGTAGAACTCCGGCTCCTGCGCCCGCGGGCGGCCCTTCATCAGCGGAACCAGGCTGCGTCCGTCGAAGCGGATGCCCGAGCGGACGCCCATCAGGTCCAGGACCGTCGGCATGACGTCCTTCATGTGGCAGAAGTCGGAGAACCGCTGGCCAGCCGCGATCTTGCCCGGCCACACGAACGCCAGGGGGATGTGCAGCGTGCAGTCGTACATCCCGTGGTGGTCGAAGAAGCAGTCGTGGTCGTACAGCGTCTCGCCGTGGTCCGCGTCCAGCACCACCAGCGTCTCCTCCTCGATCCCCAGCGCGGCCATCGTTGAGAAGATGTGGGCGATGCAGGCGTCCATGTAGGCCACCGCGCCGTCGTACTGGGCGATGATGTAGTCCTTGTCGGTGCACCCCGGCGGGAACCAGCTCGCGAAGTAGTCGCAAAACGGCTTGAAGGTCAACGGCGCTTGCAGCGACTTGTTCTTCGGGTCGAACTCGTCCTGCCCGTAGAACATCCGGTCGAAGGGCTTCGGCGGCAGATACGGAGAGTGCGGATCCATATGGCGCAGGAACAGGAAGAACGGCTTCTTCTGCCCCGCCAGCCGCTTGAGCTCGGGGATCGTCACGGCGTTCAGGTTCTCGGCCTTCGGGCTGCGCCCCTCCGCCCACGAGCCCCACCCCGGGAAGTCGATGTAGTTCTGAAACCCGCGCGAGGCCGCGTTGCCCCGGAAGCCCACGCAGGTCGTGTTGTAGCCCTGCGCGCCCAGCACCTCGGGCAGCGTGCGCAGGTGCCCGCCCAGCCCGCCCTCGTGGCGCAGCGCCACGACGTCCATCCCGAAGCAGTCCATGCCCGTGAACATCGAGCCGTAGCCCGGCGTCGTGGGGATGTGCGGGCTGAATGCGTTTTCGAACACCGCGCCCTGCGCCGCGAAGCGGTCCAGGTGCGGCGTCGTGAGCCGGGGGTACCCGTACAGGCTCATGTGGTCCGCCCGGAGGCTGTCCATACCGATCAGAATCAGGTTCGTCTTGCGTGCCATATCGAGTCCTCCCGTTCGCCTTCAGCCGTCACGCGATCTCCACCCGCCGCCCCTGCTCCGCCGAATCGTAACACGCCAGCGTCAGCCGCAGCACCGCCCGCCCCTCTTCGGCCGTCGCGATCGGCGCCCGCCGCCCGCGCAGGAAATCCGCCAGCGGCCCGGCGAGCCCGGCAATCCGCTCCCCCTGCGAGGCGATGTCGGGGATGTCGCTGACGGTCCACGCGCCGTCGTCCGCAAGATACCACTTGAGCTGGATCCCGCCCGACGGGCGCGGGACCATCGTGCTCACCAGGTCGCCGTAGTTGCCGATGATCACGCCCTTCTCGCACACGATCTCGGCCGTGTTCTCTCCGGCCGGAGCGGCGAAGCTGCACGACACCTCCGCGAAGCGGCCGTCCGCGTACCGGAACACCGCGATCGCATTGTCGTTCTGGATCCGCGGGTCACGGAGCGTGCCCATCTCGGCCACGACGCTCTTCGGCATGCCGAGCAGCCAGTAAACGAAGTCGATCGGGTGCGCGGCGTCGTCCGCAAAGACGTCGCGGTTCAACTCGGGCCGGACGTGCCAGCTCTGGGCAAAGGTCGGCCACGTCTGCGTCGGCAGGCAGTGGCGGCGGCGGACCATGTAGACGCTTCCGAAGCGACCGCCGCCGAGCAGATCCTTCATCTTCAGGTTGTGCGGATCGACCCGCATCTGCCAGGCGAGCGTGAACGGCACCCGCGACCGCGCCACGGCCGCCACGATCCGATCGGCCTCGGACCGCGTCAGCGCGACCGGCTTCTGCAGCGCGATCGCCTTGCCCACCGCCGCCGACTGCTCGACGAGCGCGGCGTGGTGGGCCGTCTCGGACGCGATCACCACGGCATCGACGTCGCGCCGCGCGAGCAGATCCGCCGCGCTCGCCGCCGGCTCGGCGCCCGCCGCCGAGCAACCCGCCGCCGAGCGCGCCGGGTCGTGATCCCACCCGGCCACCACGCGCGCGCCCATGTCCGGGCAGGCGCGCCACCGGGCGATGTAGGCGTTGACGTGCCCGTGCGCGAACCCCAGGATGCCGATCCGAACCGCGTCCATGCCCCTACGCCCTCGCGCCCAGCGCGCGCAGGCACGCGTTCATGTAGCCGAAGCTCTCGGCGGCAATGATGTCGCGGCGCGGCAACTCGTAGTTGCCCGCGCCGATGATCTCCAAGCACACGGGCCCGTCGTACCGGCCCGACACCATGGCCCGGAAGTAGCCGAGCAGGTCGATGTCGCCGCGTCCGCACGCCTGGTCGCAGGGATCGCCCGGCCGGGGACCCCGGCCCTTGCAGTCGCGAATGTGCACGTGGCGGACCCGGCTCAGCACCGCAGGCAGCGCCTGCGCCGGATCCTCGTTGGCCCGGTAGATGTGGCTCGGGTCCATGTCGACGCCGAAGCCCGGCGACGTGATCTTCTCCATGGCACGCTTCGTAGTCGGCGTGTTGTAGATGCTCCCGCCCACGTGCGCCTTGCAGCACAGAGTCACGCCATAGCCGGCCGCCCGGTCGGCCA
>CAYSLU010000023.1:0-62415 GCA_964431965.1 uncultured Verrucomicrobiota bacterium | reverse complement strand
GCGAGGGCCTCCGGGGCATCACATCTCAGCCGTCGCTATCTGTCGGCCGAGGCAGCCCGCCGATCAGCTTCCCACGCTAGACGATGTCCCACGGCACGGGTTCTGAGTCAGCCGCGGGCCACTGTCAGGAGTAGGTCTCGCCGCAAATATGCTTACTGCCCCGGATCGTACGCAGCGCGCGGGAAATCGACAAGACAAGAGATCAGCCACGCTCGACGCGTGACGACGGGCAGCAGGCGGTCGCCCTGTGCGTGACAGCGGGATGGGCGACGGCCTCGTCGCCCTTCGAATGGAGCGGACATGGCGCGTGCCCGGGTTGGACTGAGCATTCACCGGCCCGCGGGGCCGCGGGCCATCCCGCCCTGCAGGCGCCGTCCCGGCTTCTCCTCCGTTGCCGGTGACGCCCAGGACGGCGGGAGCCCGTCACGGGTCAGGCGCCGAATTACTCAACACCCGAGCAACGCGCAGTCTTGGCCTGCTTCATCCTCTGGATCTAGAACGGGCAGCGCCACGTCTCCCCGTTCATGCACCCCGTCCCGACGCCAACCTCGTCACGTCGCCCCCCATCGCCCTCATGGGCCCCGCGAGGCGCGGGTGAGGTTGTAGATGTGGTTGCGGATGCGGCGCAGGGCGCGCCAGCTGTAGCTGAACAGGAACTGCCAGTCGCGCTTGCGGCCGGTGAGGAGGAAGCGGAGCTGCCGGAGCAGGAAGCGCGGGTCCAGGACGACTCCGTACATCTTCCGCACCGCCTGGTAGTACTGCTCGTGCGGGATCGGCGTCTTGACGATGATGCGGCTCATGTCGAAGTCGTTGTAGTCGGCGGTCTGCAGCACGCCCTTCTCGACGCACTCGCGGTGGTACGGCGTGAAGTCCAGCGGCGTACACAGCGTGACCTGCAGCGTGCGCGCCAGCCCCGTGAACATCATCTTGCGGACGCTGTTGACCGTCTGGTCGAGCATCGCCTGCGTCTGCCAGTAGTAGCCGACCATGATCGTCAGGTGCGGGTGCAGCCCGTACTTCGTGAACCACTCGAGGTTCTTCCACGCCTGCGCGGGGTTGTAGCCCTTGTCCAGCCGGACCAGGGTCTCCTCGTCGCACGCCTCGAGCCCGACCAGAACGAACCGGAAATTCGCCTTGCCGAGCAACGCCACGGTCTCCTCGTCGAGATAGCCGAAGCGGGTGTTGAAGCCGAAGTACACGCCGCGGCGGTGCAGGCCCCGATCGATGATGCCCCGCGCGAACTGGCGGGCCTGCTCGCCCCGGTACCAGACCCCCGAGTCGTCAAAGATCTCGCGGACCCCGTGGTCCTCGATCAGGCGCTGATACTCGTCGAGGCTCTTCTCGACGGACCGGACCGAAAACGTCAGGTCCGGCCCGTTGTAGCGACAAAAGGTGCACTTCCCGAACATGCAGTCGCGGATCACGCTGGTGGCATAGGTCCCCGGCGTCTGCAGGTAGTTCCCGTTCTCGTAGGCATAGCGCTTCCACTGCACGAGATCGCGATCCACGTCCGGCGAGAGGTCGAGGTTCTCCACGCGCTTGAACGAGCCGGTGTGCCGAAGCGTGTCGTCCTCGCGGCGAATCATCAGCCCCTCGATGTCGCACGTGTCGCGCCAGTCGGCGTGCTCGCCGATGTAGGGGACGAGGCGGTGCAGCACGAAGTCGATATGGTTGCTCTGCAGCACCACGTCCGCCCGGCAGTTCGCCATCGTCTCGCGCGGCTCGCGCATCGAGTGGTAGCCGGTCATCACGACCACGCACCGGGGCAGCGCCGCCTTCACCTTGTCCACCTGCGCCCAGTAGAACTTCATCACCGGCGTGGTGCTCTCGAACACCACGACGTCGGGCTTCGCCGCCACGAGGCCGGCGAGCCACTGGTCGTAGGTCTTGCGCTGCGCGTTCGCGTCGTCCCACATCACCTCGCACCCGTCCGCCTTCAGCCAGGTCGCCGCCTGCGCGTGCACCACCGGCAGCAGGTAGGTCGGGTAGAGAAAGAACTGCACGTTGCGGTTCTGCGACACCATGGCCACCTGGCCGCGGGCATTCACGATGGGGGGATAGGAGACGGCGACTTTCATGGCTTAGAAGAACACCTCCGTGAGCAGGTTGTCGCTCGGGACGCCCCGCGCGCGCAGCACGTCATACGCCTCGTCGATCATCGCCGTGCTGCCGCAGAGGTAGCACCGGGCGGACGGGTCGACCACGTGGGCGCGCAGGTAGTCCGTCACGCGCCCGCGGAAGCTCCCTCCCGCCTCGGCCGTGACGCACGACACGTAGCGGTCGGCCGCGTAGTCGATCATGTCGTAGCGATCCGCCAGCCGGCGAACGCCGTGAAGCAGCCGGAAGTCCAGCCCGGCGTGGCTGCGCACGAGGCTGCGGAACGGCGCGATGCCGACGCCATTCGAAACGAACAGGATCTTCGGCCGCGCGCCGGCGTCGCGGGGCAAGGTGAATTCGCCGAACGGCCCGGCGACCTCCACCCGATCGCCCGGCCGGCAGGCCCGCAGCGCACGGGAGTTGGAGCCGCCCTCGCGGATCTTCACCAGGAACTCCAGGTCGGAGTCCGACTCTCCGGAATAGATGGAGTACTCGCGGTTCGTGCCGGACCCGCGAACGCCCAGCGTGACGTGCTGGCCGGCCCGAAAGGCGAACGCGTCCCGGGCCACGTGGATCACAAACACATCGTCCGTCAGGACGCGAATCTGCCGCACCTCGTGCGTGCGACCGTCTCGGCTTTGAGTTGTACCGCTCATGCAGCACCCAGAGTGTACGGAAGCGACCCGCCTGCCGGCAAGCCGGACAAACCGCGCCGGCTCTCGCGGGAGGCGCATCTCCGATCCGGTTGTCCGGAGAACACCGAAGGGGCACCCGCTCACGCGGGGGCCGGGCTGCGGTACAGGCCGAACTCGGAGATCGCCGGACAGGCGGCGGCGCGCGTGATGCGCAGGCGCACGCTCTCGGCCGTGGCGGGACGGGCCAGCCGCACCAGCCGCCGGTTCCCGATGCCCGTGCCGGCCGCCACGCGCCGCCACTGCGAGCCGGTCCACACGTCCACCGCGAACGCCTCCACCCGCTGCCCCAGCGGCAGATGCTCGCGCAGGCTCACGACGTCGAACGTCACGGGCCGGCGAAAGGCCAGCGTCGCCTCAGCCCGCGCGACGCCGTCGTCCGTGCTCCAGTAAGTTCCGGGGTCGCCGTCGGTCAGGCGCGCCGCCGCGAACCGACGGTCGCCGCCTCGGACGCACGAAGCCTCCGCCCGGCCGCGCGGCGCCAGGTCGTCCGCGAAGAGCGCGTCGAGCCGCGCCCGAAATCCCTCGAGCGAGCGCACATCGTTCTCGTGCACCAGCCCCCGCCGGTCCGGCGGGAGGTTGAGCAGGAACGACCCGCCCCGCCCCACGGACTGGAAGTAGAGATCCAGCAGGTTCTCCGGCGACCGGACCTTGTCGTCCTCCGCCGCGTGGTAGAACCACCCCGGGCGAATCGACACGTCGCACTCAGCCGGGAGCCAGTGCGTGCCGGGCCGGTCTCCGGCATTGAGCCGCTTCATGTCGGCCTGGCCGGGCGTGAAATCAGCCGCATTGAGGGTGGACCAGCACGTCTCGCCCGCGATCCCGCTCTCGTTGCCGACCCAGCGGACATCCGGCCCGGCGTCGCTGAACATGCAGGCGCCCGGCTGCAGGTCGCGGACGATGCGCCACGTGTTCGGCCAGTCGTAGTAGGTGCGCCGGTCGATCTCTCGCCGCTCGCGCGCGCCGCCGTAGAAACCGTCTCCGCCGTTGGCCCCGTCAAACCACACCTCGAAGATCCGACCGTACTGCGTCAGCAGTTCCCGCAGCTGCTCCCGGTAGTACGCCAGGTACGCCGGCCGCCCGTACTCGGCATGGTTGCGGTCCCACGGCGAGAGATAGACGCCAAACCGCAGCCCCCGGCGGCGGCACGACTCGGATATATCCCGAACGACATCCCCCCGCCCCTTCCGCCACGGGCTCGACCAGACCGAGTGCTTCGTGTGGGCCGAGGGCCACAGACAGAACCCGTCGTGATGCTTGCACGTGAGGATCAGCCCCCGCATGCCGGCGCCCTTCGCGGCCCGCACGATCTGGTCCGCGTCGAAGGCGGAGGGGTTGAAGACCGACGGCGCTTCGTCGCCGTAGCCCCACTCCTTATCGGTGAACGTGTTCACCGTGAAGTGCAGAAACCCGTAGAACTCCAGCGCGTGCCAGGCCAGCTGGCGCGAATCCGGCACCGGTCCGAACGGCGCCTGCTCCGGCGTGCGGCATTTCCTCATGATGGAACCTCCCGTGATCTGAGTCCGACAGGACGACGAGGATACCGCACCACCGCGGGCGACACAATGCGCCGACGGGATTGACAGCCCCTGAGGGCTCTGCCACCTTCCTGCCCGGATCGCTATGAACGCGCGCACCCCCCTCATCTTGCTGCTGGCCGCCGGAATCGCAGGAGCCTCGGTGGCGCCACGAGCCGCCCGTGCCGACGTGTACGTGTGGACGAACTCGCCGGCTCCGGCTCCGCCCTACGACGCGTGGCCGAACGCCAGCCGCGACATTCAGACGGCGCTCGACTACGCCTCGGCCAACGCCCTCCCCCGCGTAACGGTCACCGACGGCGTGTACGGCATCACGCGTTCGCTGACCGTGGCGGATGCGGTGACCCTGGAGAGCGTGAACGGCGCGGACGCCACCGTGATCCAGCGGGCCAGCTCGACCAACCACCGGATTGTGGCCTGCTCGCACACGGGAGCCGTGATCCGCGGGTTCACCATCCGGGGCGGCATCGCGAGAAGCGACTGCGGGGGCGGCGCCCACATGACCGCCGGCACCATCGAGGACTGCGCCATGGTCAGCAATTCGGCAGCGGACAACATCCAGGGCGGAGGCGGGATCTACCTCGCCAGCAATGCCGTGGCTCGCCGCTGCGTCATCCAGGGCAACGCGGGCTACCACTACGGCGGCGGGGCATACCTGCACGCCAGCGGCGGGCGACTGGAGAGCTGCGTCATCTCGAACAACAGCGCCTTCGTCTGGGGCGGCGGCCTGCACCTCTCCGGCGGCCTGGCCCTCAACTGCCTCATCGTCGCCAACCGGCTGACCGGCAACAACTCCACGTATGGAGGCGGAGGCGTGCGGATCAACGGCGGCACGCTCCTGCACAGCACGGTCGCCGACAACGCCACGCCGGACGCCACGCCGGGCGCCGGTCTTCGCCGCGATGGGGGCGGCATCACGAACTGCATCGTTCAGAGCAACCGGCGGGGGGTCTTTGCGTCCGACATTTCGGGCAGCCTCGCGGGAATCGCATTCAGCTGCAGCCCGGACCTGTCCGGCGCGGCCACCTGCACCGGGGACAACCCGGAGTTCGTCGATAGCGCACGCGGCAACTACCGGCTCGCCCCGGGGTCGCCCTGCATCGACGCGGGCACGAACACGGCCGGCGCCATCGACCTCGACGGGGCGCTCCGGCCACTCGACGGCAACGCCGATTCGGTGGCGCGGGCGGATATCGGCGCCTACGAGGCGGCACCTCTCGACTCCGGCCCGCTTCGATGCAATTTCCTGTCGCCCGCGGCCGAGGCCATGGAGTCCGGGGACATCGCCTTCCAGGCATGGGTCGCGGGCAGCAATGCGGCCAGCCTGTCCTATCGATGGGATTTCAACGGCGACGGAACGAACGACCTGGAGATCGAGACTGCCGCGGCCACGAACCGATACGATCGCCCCGGGCTTTATGACGTGCACCTGACCGTGGCGAATCCATCCGGCGAGTCAGCGTTTCACCCGAAGCCCGACTTCGTCGCCATCCGGGCGCTCCGCCTCTTCGTGGCAACCAACGGCGCCTCGATCGCGCCCTACACGAACTGGGGGATGGCCACCGCCAGCCTGTCCGACGTCCTGCCGCTCGCGGGCGACGGCACGACCATCATTATCAGCAACGGCGTGTTCACCACGCCGGGCGCGGTCATCTCCCGCGGGGTGGAGATGCGCGGCCTCGAAGGCGCCGCCCGTTCGATCCTCGTCTGCACGGTTGCCGGCAACCGCGTGCTGGATGTGGCCCACTCGAACGCCGTGATCCGCGACCTGACGCTCACCGGAGGGGCGCTGCCCGACCTCCAGTACGGAGCCGGCATCCGGCTCTCGGCCGGAACCGCCCGCGACTGCATCGTCTCCAACAACACCCGGGTCGGCGCCGGCAGCAGCGGGACCGGCGTCTATCTGTCGGGGCCCGCCCTGGTCGAGAACTGCCTGATCACGGAGAACTACGGGTTCCACTACGGCGGCGGCGTGCGGCTGGGCTCGGCCGACGCCCTCGTGCGCAACTGCATCATCGTGAGCAACGCGGCCGCCATCTGGGGCGGCGGCATCTATGCCGAAGCCGGCACGGCTCGGAACTGCCTGGTGGCCCGAAACCGCCTGACGGGCAGCCACCCGACGTACGGAGGAGGCGGCGTGCGGCTGCTCGGCGCCCGGCTCGAGAACTGCACCATCGCCGCCAACTTCGCGCCGTCCAACTCGCCCGGCGGCGGAATCCGCTTCGACAGCGGCAGCATCACGAACTGCATCGTGTACGACAACACGCGGGGCGCCACCAACAACAATATCGAGGGCGCCACCAACTCCATCGGCTGGTCCTGCTCGCCCGGCGTCGCGCACGGGGCGAGCGGAAACATCACCAACGCGCCCCGTTTCGTCGATCCCGAGCACGACGACTGGCGCCTGCAGCGCGGATCGCCGTGCGTGGACGCCGGCCGCCCTCAGCCGTGGATGAGCGGAGCCGGCGACCTCGATAGCCGGCCCCGCGTGCGCCGGAACGGTCCCGACATGGGCGCCTACGAGCTGTCGCCGTATGAAGGCGGACTCAGCATTCAAGCTTTTTGACGACGGCGCAGCAGCGAGGAGAAAGCCATGGGTTCAAGCGGAACAGTCGCGTGCTACTACTTCCCGAACTACCACCCGAGCGACGCACGCAACACGCGGCTCAAGGGGCCCGGCTGGTCCGAGTGGGAGCTGGTGAAGGCGGCGAAGCCCCGCTTTGCGGGCCACGTCCAGCCCAACGTTCCGCTGTGGGGCTACACCGACGAGTCCGACCCGCGCGAGATGGCCCGCAAGATCGACGCCGCCGCGGACCACGCGATCGATGCGTTCATCTTCGACTGGTACTGGTACGACGACGGGCCGTTCCTGCAGCGCGGCCTGGACGACGGGTTCCTCGGCGCCGCGAACAACCGGAGGCTCGGCTTCGCGCTCATGTGGGCCAACCACGACTGGGTCGACATCCACCCCGCCACCCGCGCGGGCAAGCCCGCCCTGCTCTACCCGGGAACCGTCACGCCGGCCACATTCGACATCATCTGCGACCACGTGATCGCCCGCTACTTCGCGCACCCGTCCTACTGGCGGATCAACGGACGGCCGTATTTCTCGGTCTACGACCTCGGGTTCCTCGTCCGCAACTTCGGCGGGCTGGACGCCACCGCGCGCGCGCTCACGGAGTTTCGACGCCGCACCGCGGCCGCCGGCCACCCCGGGCTGCACCTGAACGCGGTCGTCTGGGGCCACCCGATCCTGCCGGGCGAGCGCACGCCCGCCAAGCCGGAGGAACTCGTGGCCCGGCTCGGGTTCGACAGCGTCACGTCCTACGTCTGGATCCACCACGTGCCCCTGCCGGACATGCAGACGGACTACGACGTTGTCCGCGACCGCTATTTCGAGTACTGGAACCGCACCGAGGCCACGCTGCCCGCGCCCTACTATCCCAATGTGACCATGGGCTGGGATTCCAGCCCGCGCGCGCGCCAGGGCGAGTCGTTCGAGAACGTCGGCTATCCGTTCATGCACACGATCGGCGGCAACACGCCCGCCCGCTTCCGCGACGCGCTCCGGGCCACGCGCGACCGGCTCGCCGGCCGGCCGGCCGATCAACGCATCCTCACCGTCAACTGCTGGAACGAATGGACCGAGGGCAGCTACCTGGAGCCGGACACGCGCCATGGGATGGCCTACCTCGAGGCCGTTCGCGGTGTGTTCGGCCCGGGGGCGGGCGCGTGACCGCGCGCGAACGCCTGCTGGCGGCGCTCGACGGCCGGCCCGTCGACCGCCCGCCGGTGTGGCTGCTCTTTCCCTACCACTACTACGGGGCCTACGTGGATGTCCGCACGCACCCGGACTACCGCCCCATCTTCGAGGAGTCCAAGCGGCACGCCGTCATGCTCAACCGGCGCCACCTCGGTGCGCCGCTGTTCCAGCCCGGGGTGCAGACACGCAACGAGGAAGCGCACGAGGGCGACTGGACCGTCTCCCGCCGCACCCTTTCGGCCGACGGCATCACCCTCATATCCGAGACCCGCCGCCGGCCCGGCGAGCACCGGATCAAGCCCCTGCTCAACACCGAGGACGACCTCCGGGCCTTCGCCCGCCTGCCGATCGAGACGGACCGGGTCCGGATCACCGCCGCGCTCGACGCGCAGCTGCCGGCCTACCGCGCCGAGCAGGCCGAGTTCCCGCTCGACTACGGCGCCATGATGCTCGACCTCGGAGAGCCGGTGAACACGCTCTACTTCAGCTCGAACCTGGAGGAGTACGCCGTGTGGTCGCTCTCCTGCCCCGACGTGGTCGAGAGCCTCCTGGAGCGGCTCATGGAGCAGAAGCGGATCGTCTACGACTACTGCCTCGAGCGGAATCTGGCCGACGTCTATTTTCTCGTCGGCAGCGAACTCGCCTCCCCGCCGCTCGTCAGTCGCGCCACGTTCCAGCGGTGGATCGTGCCGTACGCACGCGAGTTGATCGCGCGAATCCACGCCGCCGGCGCCCGCGTCATCCAGCACTATCACGGTCAGATCCGCGAGATCCTGGCCGACTTCGTCGAGATGGGCGCCGACGGCCTGCACACGATCGAAGCCCCGCCCACGGGCAACTGCACGATGACCCAGGCCTATGCCGTCACCGGCGACCGCCTCACGCTCATCGGCAACATCCAGTACGACTGCTTCCGCTCATACACGCCGGCCGAAATGGCCGCCGCCGTCAAAGCGCTCCTGGCCGAGTGCCGCGGCCGCCGCTTCATCCTTTCCCCCACGGCCGGCCCATACGAACAGGACCTTGACCCGCGCATCGCCGCCAACTACCTCGCCTTCATGCGCGCGGCTTCCGAGGGGTGACTGCGGAGGGCGTCCCGCGGTCCAAACCCACCCCCGCTTCGCGGACCCCTCCAAGGAGGGGATCTCATTCGCACAAAATGCGTTGGGGTGATCCCCTCCTTAGGAGGGGTGCCCGAAGGGCGGGGTGGGTTGCGGTCGGTAGCAGGCCGTAAGCAGACCACTCGACTCCGTCCCGTCCGCGTTCACAACGGAGCCGTGAGGCTCCGCCAATCCCGCCCGCCCTTTTCACTGGGAAACAGCCTGCTGGGGAGGCTATAAACCTGCCTCGTCGTCCGCCATCCAAACTCCGGAGTCACGCCATGCCGTTCTCACCCCTCCGTCGCACCCCGCTCGCCGCCCTCTGCGGCCTGCTCCTTGCGACGCTCGCGGCGGCCGCCTGGGACGGCGCGCCCAACCCGCACGACTCGGGTCACCTGGTCGTGCTCCGCGCTTCCGGGTTCCGCACGGCCTCCGGTCAGCCCGTCAAAACCACGGCCGATCCCGATGCGTTCGGCGGACAGTTCGTCGCCCTGGCGGCCACGGCGGCGCTCGAGCAGGAGTTCGAGGTCCGCCACGCCGGCGACTACGTGGCGTGGATGCGCCTGCGCCGCGCGACGCCGGTGGCCGCCGAAGTGCTCCGCGATGGCCGCGTCCTCGCCGCCGCCACAATCGGCGCCGACGGCGGCGGACCCGGGAACGGCGGGACGAACGGATTTGGGCTGTACCTGGAGCAAGCCATCCGCAACACCAAGGACGGCGCGCTCCAAGCCCGTCTCAAGGGCTACGGCTCGGGGGTCTCCGAGCCGGCCCCGCCCGCTGGCGACGCCAACGACGAACTGCTCGAAACCATCACCTCGGAAATCGTCGCCTCCGCCGGAAATCCCTACATCACCGTCGGCCGCGTAGATCCAAAGTCGTCGGGCACGCCCTTCGTCTGGCTGAAGGCGTTCCGGACGAAGCTGGAGCCCGGGATCTACCGGCTCAGGCTCCGCGCGGGAGGCATCACCCCGACCCTGCCGGCCATCGATCTGGCCTTCCTCTCGACTGCGTCCGACCGCGATCTGGCCTATCCATTCACCGGCGACTTCTCTTCCGAGCCCGGCCCGTACATCCGGTTCCGAATCGACAAGCTGCCGAAGCCGGGGGTTGCGATCACCGCCTCCATGCTGATCCACCACAACCCGTTCGGCGCCGGCCCGTGGAACTTCAACCCGGACGGGTTCGGCAAGAGCGCCACCCGGCACGCGAGCGCCGGCTACACACGCTGGTACCGCCTGCAGGACGCCAAGGTCGAGAACGCCCCGGGCTACGGCGGAGCCGCCCTGTCCCTCAACTTCACGGTCTCGGACCTCAAGGACGCGGAAGGCGTCACCCAGTTCGCGAGCGCTCCGCACGCCGACGCAATCGTGCGCGAGTTCGGCTGGCACGAGCCCGACGGGCTTCACCTGTCCATGACGATGGATGGCGACCGCCGCCCCGAGTGGCTGCGCACCTTCCGCGATCACGAGCGCGAGCACTACGAGTGGGCGCTCGAGGCGGCGGGCGGCCAGCTCTTCCCGCTCACGCCCACCAAGCACCTGACCTTCGCCAACTGCGCGGGCGGCGCCAGTGGCGCGGCGCAGGACTACATGTATAAGGTGTTCCGCCTGCTCGGCCTGAATGCGGTGAGCGCCACCGACCCGCTCGTCTACCGCCGGCTCTACGGCGGGGACCTCGCCGGGGGCCACTACTGGCCGCCCGTGTTCATGCCGTACGACGAAGACGCGGCCCGCACGCAGTACGCGGACCACTACCGCGACCAGTTCAAGGCCGCCACCTATCCCGCAACGCGCATCTTCCAACTGGCCGACGAGCCCGGCGAGGTCGACCGCGAGCGCATGAGCGCGCCGCTCTGGCGCTTCGCGACGAACGCGGCGGGCGGGCGCTGGATCGACGAAAGCGGCGACAGCCGCATGCGCACGCGCCGCACGGACTACCGGGACTGCGTGCTCGAGGCACAGGTCATCCCCATGGCCGGCGTCGTCGAGCTCGAGGTCGGCACCGGTGACGCCGCCCCGCCCGGCACGCGCGGCTTCTGGCGAGTCGGGCGGCGCCCCAACAGCATCTACCCCGAGAACCTCGCGTTCGGATCGGGCGGCGAGGCGCCGACGGCGATGGTCCGCCGCGGCTTTGACCTGTCCTCCACCCAGCCGGCAACCCTAAAGCTCGTCTACGGCCGCGGGCAGGCGCTCCTCTACGTGAACGGCATCAATGCCGCCACGCTCCAGGGCCTGCCCGAAGCGGGCGGGTTCGGGATCGGCGGCCCGCGCAAGGCCGTCCTGTCGCTGCGCATCCGCCCGATACAGCCGGACGAGCAGTTCCCCGACCGCGCACCCGGCGCGGACGCCCTCGATCTGGACGCCAAACCGAAGGCAGAGGAACTCGCCGCAGAAGCGGAGACCGTGGCCGCGCCGGCCGAGGCACCCAAGCCGCTCCGCGCGTTCGTCGAGCAGGACTGGGTCTTCTCGGGAGGCATTCCGGGAGCGCAGGAGGGATTCCGCAAGTGGGCCGCCGCGCAAGGGATCGCGCCCGACTTGTTCGGCCGCAAGCGGTGGGAAGACGTGACCATGCTCACCCTCCCGCAGATGATCACCTCTCCCGAGGAGCGGCGTCTGTACTACTGGAGCCGCCGCTACAGCGGCTACCTCACGCCCAGGATGTTCGCCCTGGCCGGTGAGGCCGTGCACCAGGCGGCGCCCAATCCCGCCATGGCCACGTTCGTCGCCCTCAGCGGCCACTCTCTATACATGGGCGCCACGGCCATGCCGCTCGATATGTTCGAGCTCGCCCGGCTCGGCGCCGAGTGTCGGATGATGGCCGGCGTGAGCGACGCCATGAGCTACGGCGGCTGGCGATGGGACAGCCACCAGTCGGTCGCCTACTCGGTCGCCCCCTACAACTCCGGCGTGCGCGTCTACGGCGGCCGACCCGCTGTGTTCCCCATGATGCACTGTGACTGGCCGTCCACGGTGCGCAGCTACACGATGATGGCGAACCAGGTGAAGCACATCAGCTACTTCTGGTACGGCCCTTCCTACGCCGGGACCGAATGGTACTGGTCCGAGTCGCGCAGCTGCTACCCCGCCGTCAGCCGGACGGATAACCGCGCCTCGCTCGCCGCCGACATCGTCGGCCCCGGCGCCACGCGCCCGAGCCGCGTCGCGCTGCTCTACGCCCACTCGACCGAGTACTGGCGCAGCGCGGACAGCTACGCCGACAAGCGGGCCGCGTTCATCGCGCTCGCCCACGAGTACTATCAGCCCGAGCTCGTGACCGAGGAGCAGATCCGCGCCGGTGCGCTGAGCCATTACGACGCGCTGTACGTGCTCGAGCCGAACGTGGCCGACGACGTACAGAAACGCATCGGCGGCTGGGTGGAACAGGGCGGCCTGCTCTGGGCCTGTGCGAACGCGCTCCGCTACAACGAGTACAACGAACCGGCCGACCTCCTGCGCGAGACCGCCGGCCTGACGCGCGCCTTCGCGGGCGAGCGCGACGCCGTAGCGGCCGACCTGTCGGACACCGAGTCGCGCGCCGGTCGCGCCGGCGGAGCGGACACCCACTCAGCTCCCGCGCCGGCCGCGCCTCCCCGGCGGCCGACGGTCGCGCCGGTCGCCGGCGAGTCGGACTTCGCCCCGCACCCGGCTGCCACCGAGCCGCCTGTCCGCATCGGCTGGGCCGACGCCCGCGTCCGCGCCCGCTACGACGACGGCACGCCCGCCTGGCTGGAGAAGCCGTCCGGAAGAGGCCGCATCGTGTATGTCGGGCATCGCCCCGGCCTCACCTACTCGCGGCAGGCCGTCGTGCTGGGCGGCCACGAGAACGTGTGGGCTGACGCACCGCGCGTGCCGCTGGCGCAGCCGCTGCTCGACGCCCGAATCCCGCGCGAGCTCACGCTCTCCGAGCCGGTCGTCATGGCGCTTCCGCTCGACGCCGAGCCCGGCACCGCCGTCGTGATGGTCAACATGCGACCCTATGCGGTCGGGCCGCTCCGGATCGATCTCCGGGAGGCCGCCCGCCCGCATTCCGTGCAGACGTTCGACTCCTTCCGCCTCGTGGACGTGCCGTTCGAGTTCACGAACGGCATGGTGCACGCCACGCTGCAGCGGCTGGACGCGCTCGAGGCACAGATCGTCGTCGTACGCCGGGCCGAGCCCCCGAAGGATCCGCGCTGGGACGAGCTTCGCGAACTGGCCGATCGGAACCTGTCGGACGCCGACTGGCGCGGCGTGGCCGCCGGCGCCTGGATGGCCGGATTCCTGCCGGAGTCCAAGCTCGGCGCTCGCCTGCCGCCCCTCCTCACGCACCGGCAGCCGGAGGTCCGCCGGGCGGCAGCCGAGTCGCTCGGCCGCCTGGGCAGCGGCGCCGCGGCTCTGGCCAGCGCATACGGCGAGGAAGCCGACGCGCACGTGAAGGCCGATACGCTTTTCGCCCTCTGCCAGCTCCAGCATGCCGACGCGATGAGCCTCTGCCTCGAGGCCATCGGCCACCGCGATGCGGAGGTCCGCCGCCAGGCGGTCCTGGGCCTGCGGCTGCTCGCGCTCGGAGGCGGCACCAATGCCGCGCCGGCCGCCGTCCGGTCCGCCGTGTCCAAGGCCGCGGCGGCCGCGCTCCGGGACGCAAACGCGCGCGTGTTCATCCCCGCGCTGCAGCTCTACGGCGAGCTCGAGCCCGGGCCGGCGCTGGATCTGGCCCTGCGGTTCGGGACGAACGATCCGGCCCTGCGCCTCGAGCGCCAGGACGAACGCCTCGCCCCGCTCGTCCAGTCGAAGTCCGTCGCCGACGCCTTCGCCGCCCGGGGTTGCCCGGGCGGACCACCCATGCTGTTCGCCTTCGCGCGGAGCCACCCGAAACCGGAGTTCGCCGAACGCCTCCTGCAGGCTCCCGGCGACATCCCCGACGCGGGCGTGCTGCTGACCCAGGCAACCCCGGCGTTCACGCGTATGCTCTTCCCGCGCCGAGACCAGCTCGCGGCCCGCGTTCGCCCCTACCTGTTCATTGCCCTGGAGCGCATGTTCCACGCCCACCTCGGGCACGACGAAAGGGCGTGGGCCGAATGGCTCGGAAAGAACAATCGAGACATTGCCCCGGACGCCGCGCCCGCCTATGATACGCGCCCACGTCGTCCATAGCGGACGCACAGGAGGATGAGCACCATGTCGGACCCCAAGCAGGCGAAGCAGCTGGCCGTCAACGGCGGCCCCAAGGCATTCCGGAAGATGACGGGCAAGCCGCAGCCCAAGATCGGCGCCGAGGACTTCATGTCCGTCGTCGAGCGATTCGGACTCAAGCCCGCCGTCGAGCGCCGCATCCGCGCCCTGGTCTCCGACGACTCCTTCCGCGGCAACGGGCCCAACCTCGCGCGCTACTACACCGCGTTCCCGAACGACGTTCCGCCCAAGGGCGTCCAGTTCGAGCAGCTCGCCTGCCGGAAGCTCGGCGTGAAGCACGCCCTCGGCATCAGCTCCGGAACCGGGGCGCTCCACGCCGCGTTCGTCGGCGTGGGCGTCGGCCCGGGGACCGAGGTCATCTGCCCGGGCCTGGGCTTCGCCGCGACGTCGTTCGCCGTGACCCTCGCCGGCGGCGTGCCGATCTTCTGCGACGTGGACGAGTCCATGCAGATCGACCCGACCAAGATCGAGGCGCTGATCACGCCCCGCACGGTCGCCATCGCCCCGACGCACCACTGGAGCAACGTGGCCGACATGGCGCCGGTCATGAAGATCGCCCGCAAGCACAAGCTGAAGGTGGTCGAGGACTGCGCGCAGGGCCCGGGCGCGAAGTACCAGGGGAAGTACGTCGGTTCCATCGGCGACGTCGGATGCTTCAGCATCTCGGCCTACAAGATCATCGGCGCGGGCGAAGGCGGGCTGGTCATAACCAATGACACCCGCACGTTCGACCGCATCCGCCAGCTGGCCGAGTCAGGCGGGCTGTGGCGGCCCGAGCGCTTCGCCGTTCCGCGCTACGCGGGCGAGCTGTTCCCGGGCACCAACTACCGCATGAGCGAGATGGAGGCCGCCGTCGACCTCGTCCAGCTCGGCAAGATGGATGACGTCTGCAACCGCAGCCGGGCGGTCAGCCGGCGCATCCGGAAGCAGCTCAAGACGTTCGCGGAGATCCGGCCCCAGACGGTGAACGATGCGGCCGGCTACATCGGCTACCAGCTGCGGTTCTTCCCCGCCACGTACGAGCTGGCCGGCCAGATTGCGGCCGCGCTGAGGGCCGAAGGCATCGGCGCCGCGCACCGGGGCCGGGATCACAAGCCCGACTGGCATGTCGCGTGCGACATGCTCCCCGTCATGCTGAAGGCCGGCCACACGCCGGGCGGCTCGGTGTTCGAGGACCCGCGATGGCTTAAGCGCGGCGGCCGCGTCGACTACCGGAACGTGTGCCCGGTGGCCAAGGACCTGTACGCGCGAGAGATCACGATCCACCTCGACCAGTGGCTGAGCCCGGCAGACTGCGACGCCATCGCGAAGGGCATCAACAAGGTGCTCGCCGCGTACGGCACACCCGACCCCAAGGGCAAGCACTGGTAGTACGGCCGGCCACGCATGCACGCGTTCGCTCAATCGGCGCCCGGGCTGGCGCTCGTCGCTGGAATCGCGATGATGGCGATGGGCGCTGAATCCCGCGCCGCAGCCCGCATGGGGATCGTGGAGTTCTCCGACGGTTCCTCCGTCAGCGGCCTCATCTCGCTCACCGCCGGACGCAGCATCAAGGTGCATGTGGACACGCGGGTCCAGGAGCTCGACTTGGCGGCGGTCCGGGAGATCCGCTTCACGCCCGAGCGCGAGGCCTTGGAGCGGAAGTGGCGGTTCCCGGACGCCGGACAGACCCGCAAGGAGTTCGTCGGCCAGCCCATCCCCGTCCGCAGCCTGCGCGCCACGCTGGTCGTGGACGGCGCAACCGTATCGGGCCATCTCTACACGACCGCGCTCTACGTGGAAGCGACCGGCCGCACGGACAAGGTCGTGCTCGCGGCCAAGCAGCGCGGCGCGGAAGGCCAGGATCTGGCCGCTCTGGTCTACCCCGCGCGCGTCGCGTTCGCGGATGCCGCCGACGCCGGAGAACGAGCCTCCGTGCTGGCTTTCGCGGGGCCGGACGCGCCGGCTGGCGCGGCGGTCGCCGCGCTGACCATCGGCGGGCTCGCCCGTCTCCCCGCCCGTGCCGGGACGGGCTCCGCCTATCGCCTGCCGCCGGCCCTCGGCGAAGATGTGTTTGTCGCCGCCTTGCGGGACACTCGCGTGTCCGTCGGCTGGCCCGCAGACCCGGCCCCGGCGCTCTTCGCGTCCGTCAGCAACGCGCTCGCGCTGGCCAAGGACTTCTTCGATGAGAAGCGGCTGCTCGGCGTCTACCGGCCGGCGGGAGACGACACGGTCTACGCGCTGGTTCTCCTCGCGCGCCGCGGCGCCACCACGCTCGGCGAGGCCCGAAGCCAGCCGTGGCAGGTGGCCGTGCTCAGGTGGAAGACCGACGATGCGGACGGGCGCCTGATGCTGTGTGGCCGCGGCTACTTCTTCCGTGATATCGCGAGCCGCGGTGCCGCCGGCCCGGGCGTTGTCCGGCGGCCCGACTGGTGGCCGGCCCGGCGGTCCGGCGACAACTGGACGGTCGGCCGTGAACCCTGATCCCCCATCCGTTCGCCCGCTCGTGGCGAGGGCAGCAGCGCGGCTGCGCCTTGCGGCGATCGCCTTCGGCATGTCCTGGTGGCTGGCGGTCGGCCTGGGCTTGTGGCTCGCGCTCTTCGTCGCCGACAACCTGCTCACCCTCCCAGCCGGCATCCGCCTCCCCCTCGCGCTCGGGGGGGCCGTTGTCACGGCCGTCGGCTTCGTCACGCGGGTGGCCCGCGCGCTCGCCTCGCGCCCCGGCCTGGCGCACACCGCCGTGGCCCTGGAGCGCCGCTACGGCATCCGCGACAACGTGCTCATCAACGCCTGCGACTTCGAAGGCCGCACCCTCGCCCCGGAGGAGACCTGGTTCGCGCGCGAAACCGGCCGCGCCTCGGTCCGCGCCGCCGCGCGCATCCCGGCCGCAGACCTGTGGGAGCCACGCCGGCTGTTGCGCTGGGGCGCAGCGGCGGCGGTTCTCGTCGCCGCCTGGCTCGCCTACGTGGCCGTCTTTCCCCGGCAGGCGGCCAACGCATGGCTGCGCTACGCGGTCCCGCTCCGCGATGTCCCGCCCGCCGGCTCCGTCATCATCGCCATCGAGCCGGCCGCCGACCTGACGGTCGGAGAAGGAGACGATCTGACGGTCGTGGCGACCTGCCGCGCCGTCGGGCCGGCGCGAGCGCCGACCGAGCCCCCGGCCATCGCCTGGGCTGAGCACCGCCGCTCCGTCGATCCGGGCGCACCGCCCGCCGCGCGCGCGGCCATGCGCCGGGCAAGCGACGCCGCGGACGGCCGCTTCGCCTACACCTTCCCGAACGTCCGCCGGCCCTTCGCCTTCCGCGTGTTTGCCGCGGACACGTACAGCCGCTCGATCCGCGTCGATGTAAGCCCCGCGCCGCGCATCCGCGAGTCCCGGTTCCTCGTCACCCCTCCCGCCTACACGGCGCTCGGGACGCGCACGAACGCCGGGCCGCCCGCCGCCGTTGCCGCGATGGCCGGATCGCGCCTGGAGGTCGACATCGGCGTCGAGCCCGCACCCGCCCGCCTCGTCTGGCACGAGGCCGGGCGGAGCCAGCCGTTCGCGCCCGGCGCGCCCGGCTTCCGCGCTTCCACGGTCGTCACCTCCGCGTTCCCGTACGAGATCCGGGCAGAGGTGCCCGGTCGTGCGGCCCAGGCGCTCGCCCGCGGCGACGTCACGCTCGAGCCCGACCACCCGCCGGCCGTCGAGTTCGAAACCGACGACCGGAACCGGCTCGTGGCGCCCGGCGCCACCGTGCCGCTCGACGTGGTGGCGTCGGACGACTTCGGCCTCCGCGCGGTGGCCGTCATGGTGCGCGAGGCCGAGCAGACCGACGGATCCCACGCCGCGCGGGAGTGGCCCTACCTCGGCCCGCCCGGACCGCCCGGCCCCGTCCGGGAGTCCCACGCGCTCGTGCTCGACCCGGCGCGGTTCCAGCCCGGCCGAACCTACCTGGTCGAGGCGGCCGCCCGCGACTTCTGTCCGAACAACCGGGTGACCACGTCGCGGCCGATTGTTCTGCGGATCAAGACGCCGGCCGAGCTGGCGCTAGCCACGAATGACGCACTCGCGTCGGCGTTCGCCTACCTGCGCCTGGCGGTGGCCTCGCAGGAGAAGGCCGGTCGGCTCTCCGACAACCTGCGCGTGAACCTGGAGGAGGCGCTGGCGCGCACGAATCTTGTCGCCCACCGCCGGGTGATGGCCACGGAGCAGGAGATGGCGAGGGCGAACGGCGACCGGGCACGGGTCGACTTCAGGCGATCGGCTGATGGGGCGGCATATGCCAGCCGGCTGGATGCGCTGGTCGGCGGGGAGATGCCGCTCGTCACCGCGGATATCGGCCGCCTTGAGGGGCGGGCCTCGGCCGTTTCGCCCCGGCTGGCCGCCATCGAACGCCGGCAGGCCTATATTCTCTCGGAGCTCCTCGCCCTGCTGGGCCGGATCGCCGACGAGCGGAGACCGGCTTCCGCCAAGCCCGCGGAGGTCGCCGCGAAGGACGAGACGCCCATCCCGACGGCCGAAGCAGCGCGCGCGCTCAAGGACGCCGTCGAGGACTTCGCCGACGAGCAGCGCCGGATCATCGAGCGCAGCCGAACGCTCATGGACCAGGCGCCCGAGGATCTGACCGCCGGCGAGGAGCAGATCCTCGGGGAGCTGGCGCGCGAGGAGTCGAAGTGGGCCGCTTTTCTCGAGGAGCAGCTCACGGACTTCAGCAAGCTCCCCCAGCAGGATTTCGCGGACGGCTCGATCGCGAAGGAGCTGAACGAGGTGCTGCAGGAGGTCAAGCTGGCGTCGAAGAGCCTCTACGAGAAGAAGGTCGAGCTCGCCGTGCCGCACGAGCAGTCCGGGCTGGAGAACGCGGAGGAGCTCGTGAACAACCTGGAGCGCTGGCTGCCCGACACGCCCGACCACGAGAAGTGGCTCATGGAGGAGCCGCTCGCACCGGCGGACGTCGCGCTCGCAGACCTGCCGTCCGAGCTGGAGGACATCGTCGGCGAACTCCTCGACAAGGAGGAGGAGATGTCCGAGGACGTGGAGGACGTGACGAGCTCCTGGATGGACTCCATGGACAAGGGCGCCGGCTGGGACGCGGCCGACGGCCCGATCTCCAGCATGAGCGCCAAGGGGGTCACGGGGAATCGGCTCCCGAACGAGATGGAGATCGGCGGCCGGTCCGGCGAGGGCCGCACCGGCCGCAGCAGCGGCCAGATGGTCGAGGAGACGGCGGAGGGCAAGAAGGGCCGGGAGACGCCGACGCGCCTGACGCCCAGCCCGTTCGAGCCCGGCAGCATCAAGGACGCATCGACCGAGAGCCCGGGCGGGGCGACGGGAGGCGGCAAGATTTCCGGCTATGCCGGCGAGGGGCTGCGCGGCCCCACCCCGCCGGCCATGCAGCAGAAGATGAAGCGCCTCGCGAACCAGCAGGCCGCCATCCGCCAGGAGGCGGAGGCTCTGGCGCTCAAGCTGCGCGCGTACCATCTGCCAACCGGCGATCTCGAGGCTTCCGCACACGCCATGTCCGCGCTCGAGCGCCACGCGCAGGCGGCCTCCGCCTCCGGCATCCGCCAGTCGTACAGCCGCGCCGTGGATGCGCTGAAGACCGCGCGCGAAGCCGTGCGAGCCGAGACCGGCCTGCACCGCGAGCACAGCCGCCTCCCGGACTGGATGCGCAGCGAGATCTCCGTGGGGCTGCAGGACGGCGTGCCGCCCGGATACGAGGAGATGGCGTCCGAGTACTTCCGCCAGCTCAGCCAGGAGACCGCCCCGTGAGGATCGCGCACCCGGCAGGCCGACGCGGCAGAACCGACGGAAGACGGTCGGGACGGAGCCCGACCCTCCAAGACCCACGAAGTGCGGCCGGGGTGCTACTGCTGGAGGGACGACCTCCGTGTCGTCCGCTGGTTCTTTCCCAGCTTCTCGCCCTCACGGCGACGCTGGCACTGGCCTCCAGCTCCTCGGGCAGCACAGACGACGTCGCGGCGCTCCCGCTGCTGCCCAACGGCGGGTTTGAGGTCGCCAGCCCGACGAATGCCGCGCAGCCCGCCGGCTGGGATCGCCCGGACGGCCTGGGCGTGCAGTGGGCCGAGGCTCCGGCCGACAGCCCGGACACGGACGGACGAGGCCGCGCCATCCGGATGGACACGGCCATCTCCGAGAAGGACATGGTGGCCCGGTGGCGCGCGCAGGGCCTGGATCAGTGGGACATCCCGAACCCCTCCGGCGGCCCGGTGGCCGCGACCTACGGGCTGTCCTTCTACTCGGATCGCATCCCCGTGCGATCTAACCAGGCCTACCGGATCACGTTCGACTTCCGGGGAGCGGGCGGCGGCGCCAAGGTGTGGGTTCGAGCCTACGGCCAGTACCAGGGAGAGAAGCGGCGGCGCTTCGAGACGATCGTGAACCCGCACGGCGGCACCGCCGCCGGATGGAAGACCTTCTCGCAGTGCTTCCACCCGACCAGGCTCCGGCCGGAGTGCACGGAGATGCGCGTGATGCTCTACGCGTACTGGCCACCCGGCATCTACTGGTTCGACAACCTGCGAATCGAGCCCGTATCGGACGAGGAATACCGCCGCGACATGGGCCTGCCGGCGGCGGACCGGCGGTAGCGTGCGTTCCCACGCCTGAACGGCATGGACCGTCATCCTGAGCGCAGCGAAGGATCTCGTTCCGGGCGATCAGGACGGAGATTCCGCGCTACGCCCGGATGACAGGCATTCGGTGGTCCGCGTCGCCGGTCGGGAGCCGACGCGCTAGCGTGCTGTCCCGCAAATGACTACGCAAAACGCGCAAGCGCCTGTCATTCCGAGTGGAGCGAGGAATCTCGGGCTTGATCGCACGGCAAGAGATCCTTCGCTTTGCTCAGGATGACCTTCATTTTGTGAGTCTATTTCCGAGACAGCACACTAGACCAGCGGCTGCAGCAGATCCTGCTCGTAGAGCTTCCGGATCAGGACCACGTCGAGCGCGTGGCCGGCCTTGTACGACAGCACCTCACCGACGAATCGACCGGTGTCCGCCAGGCTGATCGCCGCCAGCAGGTCGAGCGTGGCCCGATGCCAGACGGCCTCAAGCGACTTGCCGTTGTGCACCATCTTCGCCTCGTTGAAATAGCGGCGACGGCCCGCGATCAGAATGTTCCGCGGCGAGTAGCCCAGGTGCCGCACGTCGGCGAACAGCTTCCCGATCGTCTTCACGTACAGCATCATCGCAAAGGTCGTGTTCGTGCGCGCCAGGGCCCCGTAGCGGAACACGTCCGGCGTCACGGTCATCTGCAAGCGCTGCCGGCCGATGGCCGACGGGAAGTCCACCGCACAGTCCAGATCGAGCCTCAGCGCGCCGGCCGCCGGAGGGCGCACGACCAGGAACGCTCCGTTGTCCGCCACGAGCGCCACCGGCTCCTTCACGGTCACGTACGGCACCTTCCGGGCTGTCTCCACAATTCCCTTCGAATCCACGGCCTCGACGAGGTCCATGCTGCCGCGCTCGAAGAGCGGCGGATCGCCGGACTCGAGGCGAATGACCACGTTGTCCAGCGCCAGGCCCAATCGGAGCGCGACAATGTGCTCGACCATGCGCACGTAGTTGTGCGGCGACCCGCTGAGCAGCACGATGTTGCGGGCTGTAGTCCAGACGTTGTTGACCGAGACGCGGATCGGAAGCGAGTCCGGCAGGTCGTCGCGGCGCAGCCACCATCCCTCGCTGCTGCTCGGCTCGAAGGTCAGCTTGCGGACCGCCTTCCCGAAGAAAGTTCCCGGACCGGTCACGGACGACGGCGCCCGGATCGTTGTCTGGAAGCGCCCGAGCGAGAAGTCCGCGCCAGCGCGGCGGTCGAGATCGACCGGCTGGGCCGAGAAGCGCTCGTACGATCGGGCGAGGATCGCCGCATCGCCGCCCAGGATCCGTCCAAATTGTGCATTCATCGTCATTGGGCGGCGTACATTATCTGCCGCCTCCGCCCGAGGCAATCCGAAAGCGGCGCGCTGTCGCGGCGCGCCCGCCGGCGTCTCCGCGCTTGCCCGATGGTGGCGATCGACTATTATCTCGCTTTGGTCGTCCTCAAGCTAAGGAGTGCCCGATGAACGAGCGGATGCGTGCCGTGACGGCGGTCGGAGTCGCGTGGATCTGCGTCTTGATGAGCCAGCCGGCCGGAGCGGCGCCCGAGCAGGCCGCCCCTGCCAAGCCGGCCGTCGCGCTTCCCTTGACGGACGAGGAGATCGCCTCGCTCAAGTTCCAGGTCGAGGAGGACGGCAAGAAGATCGAGCTTCTCGCCAAGTTCGAGGCCCGCAAGCTGGACGAGCGCGAGGCCAAGCGAGTCGCAAAAACAGGGAAGATCCCTTACATCATCACCGGCAGCCTCACGGAGATCCGGGAGGTGAAGGGCAAGTTCGTGACGACCCCGAAGGCCGATTCAGTGAGCATCCTGGTGCTGGACTCGGCGAACACCATCGTCGCGAAGCGCAGCATGTCGGCCTCCCGCCTCGCGGCCACGAGGGACGGATCCGGCGGCTTCTCCGACGTGGCGCCCACGTCCGGAACCTATCGGGCCATCATCTGGACCGACCACAAGAAGGCCGGGAAGATCGGCCAGGTTATCACGACGAAGCTCCAGCTGCCCTAGCCGGCGCCCAGTCGGACACCGGCGGGGAGGCGACCATGCCCCAGACGGCCGTTGCCTATCATCCGGCTTGCCTGGACCATGATGCGGGGCCGGGCCACCCCGAGCGGCCCGAGCGTCTCCGGGGCATCATGGACCGCCTGGCGGGCAGCGGCCTGCTCGCCCGGGTCCTAAGCCTCACCCCCGAGCCGGCGACGCTCGAGGCCATCGCGCGCGTGCATGATCGCGAGTATGTCGCGGACGTCTGCAACCGGAGCGGCCCGTTCCAAGCGGGACCGGATACGGCCGGATCCGCCGGGACGCCCCGAGCCGCACGACTCGCGGCGGGAGCGGCAATCGCGGCGGTGGATGCGGTCATGCGCGGCGATGTGCGCCGCGCATTCTGCGCCGTCCGGCCGCCGGGCCACCACGCCGAGCGCGGCGAAGCCAGGGGGTTCTGCTTCTTCAACACCATCGCCATCGCCGCCCGCCACCTCCAGGCGGCGCACGGCGTCGATCGGGTGGCGATCATCGATTGGGATGTCCACCACGGAAATGGCACCCAGAACGCATTCTACGAGGATCCGTCCGTCTTCTACGCCAGCGTCCACCAGTATCCGCTCTACCCCGGCAGCGGCCGGCGGAACGAGTCGGGTTCCGGCGCCGGCCGCGGCTTCACGCTGAACGTGCCGCTGGCCTCGGGCAGCACGGACTCCGACTACGCCCGGGTGTTCCGCGATGAGTTTGAGCCTGCGGTGCGCCGGTTCGGGCCGCAGTTCGTCCTGGTGTCGGCCGGATTCGATGCGCATCAGGATGACCCGCTCGGCGGCATGCTGGTGAGCGAACAGGGCTTCGGGGAGATGACATCCAGCGTGCTCCGCATGGCCGCCGCATGCTCGGGCCGCGTCGTGTCGATTCTGGAAGGCGGCTACGACATCCGCGCCACGGCGGCGGCGTCCGAAGCGCACGTCCGCGCGCTCATGGAGGGGTGACCCGGCCGCTCAACGCCGAGCTGCGTCGTCGGTCGCTTCGACGCTGGGACCGGGCTGCGCCGGCTGTGCCTCGCGATGGAACCGGAGGGTGATCTTGCGCTCGAACAGCCCTTCGCTCACGTGCCGGTTTTCCAGCGTGAACCCCACGGCATAGGCGAGCTTTCGAGCGGAGTCCTCCGCGCGAAAATCCCCGCCGATACGCTCGCTGTCCCAGGCGAACTCCGATATCTCCGACCACTCGAGCAACCACACCAGAACAAACGGCAGCAGATCCGCATCCACCACGTCCAGCGGCAGTTCGCGGTCCAGCATGACGCGCTCGCCGGACATCACGGACACCCGGACGGGCGGCGGCGGGCCGATCATTTCGAGCTGAGCGAGCGCGTCGCGAAACGCCCGGTCGAGATCCTCGCCCTGCATGGCCTCCAGGCTCTCTTGGAGCGAGGCCTCCGGCGTCAGCATCTCGGGCGTCAGCGCCCCCCCGCTCAGGGACCGCAGACGGACACTGTCGCACTGGGGGAAATCGTCGGAGACCTCGTCCGCGAGCGCGGCCCAGAACTTGGCGGCGCTGTTCGCGTAGCGGACCCGCTTGACAACCCAGGCGGAGGCGCTGGAACGCCCGCCTGATTTTCGCCCGGGTCCATCGCTCAACAGCCGTCCCATATGACACCTCCGCTCTCGGTTTCCACGCATATTATCCGTCCGCCGCCCCCGTCGGAGCAAGAGCGAAGTGCCGCCCGACACGCCAATCCCGGATGCGGCCCGAGGGGCGGATGTGTTATCGTCGGAGCCGGCAACAATGAGCGGAGGGCACCATGAAGACACGGCTGTTCGGCAAGACGGGGGTTCGAATCTCGGAAGTGAGCCTCGGGACGTGGCAGCTCGGCGGCGCGGACTGGGGCACGGTGACCGAGAAGGAGGCCCTGGCTATCCTGCATCGCGCTGTCGATAGCGGCGTGAACTTCCTGGATACCGCAGACGTGTACGGATGGGGTGTCAGCGAGCGGTTCATCGGCACGTTCCTGAAGGAGGCAAAGGGCCGGATACTCGTCGCCACCAAGCTCGGGCGCAAGGAGTGGGTCGACCACAAGGGCTGGCCGCCCCGATTCACCCTCGACATGGTTCGCCAGGACTGCCAGGACTCCATCCGGAACCTCGGAGTCGATGCCCTCTTTCTGCAGCAGTGGCACTGCGTTCCCTCGGAGTGGTACCGGAGCGGCGAGGTGCTCGAGCACCTGGAAGCCGTCAAGCGCGAAGGCCTGATCCGGAACTGGGGCTGTAGCGTGGAGACAGTCGAGGAAGGGCTCGTATGCGCGAAGCACCCCGGCTGCGCCTCCCTGCAGGTCATCTACAACATCTTCCGCCAGAAGCTCACCGACGAGTTGCTCCCGGCGGCTCGGATGCAGAACGTCGGCATCCTGGCCCGCGTCCCGCTCGCGAGCGGCCTGCTCTCCGGTCGGTTCAAGCCCGGGCACCGCTTCGATCCGAAGGACCACCGGGCCTACAATGCGGACGGCGGCGCCTTCAACGTCGGCGAGACCTTCGCGGGCGTCCCGTTTGACAAGGGTGCGGCCATCGCGGCGAAGATCGAGGCGATCCTGAAGCCCGGCGAGCAGGCCACGATGGCCCAGCTCGCGCTGCGGTGGATACTCGACCACGACGCCGTCACGGCCGTCATCCCAGGAGCCAGCAAGCCCGGTCAGATCGCGGACAGCGCGCATGCGTCCAACCTGCCCCCGCTGGGTGCCGATACGCACCGCCGGCTGCGCGAGCTCTACCAGGCCGAGATCGCACCACTCATCCGCGGCGCCTACTGAGCGACAACACCGAACCGGGGAGCGCGCCATGCTCGACCACTACGTGATGTTCAAGCTGAAGCCCGAGTGCCGGAAGGACCTGAAGCAGGTGGTCGCACGGCTCAAGAGGCTGCAGAAGGACGTGCCGGCGATTCGGTTCTCGGAGGTCATGGTGGACCGGATGCGCGGCCCGCACTCGTACGACCTGATGTTCCACATCCGCGTCGCGAACAAGCGGGCGTTCCAGCAGGACTACATGCTGCATCCGAAGCACGTGCCCGTGCAGCGCTACATCGAAGCCCGCGTCTGCGCCATCGCCGACATGGACGTGTTCAGTCGCTAGCGTTGGGCCTTCTGGTGCGTCACCCAAAGCGGAAAGGATGAGTGCTCGCGTGACGGCGACGGCCTGCTCTCGATCCCGTTCTGCCGTATCACTATGGCTGCGTCCCGAAACGAGCGCTTGTGGAGAGCGAAGTCGGCGGGATGCGGCAGACGGCGGATGCTTCGCCTTGTCGGCGATCTCTTTCATCGTCTTCTCGTAATCAAGGACGGCGGCGTCCGTGCGAGTCGGTCGGCTCATCTTGCTTCCGCTTTCCTGATGTCCGCTTTCCTGATCGTCGTATCGGTGCAGTCATCGAATGGCATCCGTCATCTTAGGGCGGCGTTTCACGCCGCAACAGCAGCATCAAGACACGACGAGGGGACTCCTGGCTGGCCCTGGCTGGCCGCCGTTGCCCCTTCCAGCCCCTCCTGCTACCCTGCCCGCGCGCTCTTCAGGCGACAACCGTGATCCGTAAGCCTCCATATACCATCCCCGAAGTCATGAGGATCTTCGTCCTTGGCCTTCCTCTTCTGCTCGGTCCCGCTTACCCATCGGGAGCGGCAGAGCAGTTGTGCGGCGGCTATTCCGAGGCGTCCGTCACGAACGCTGAAGTCGTTGCGGCGGCCCAGTTCGCCGTGAAGACCCAGTCCGCCCTGCCGGAACAGAAGGCAGCTATCACCGTTGTCGAGATTCGGTCGGCGCAACGGCAGATCGTGGCGGGCATGAACTACCGGATGCGGCTCAAGGTGAAGGTGGCCGGGCTCGAGAAGGAAGGCGACGCCGTGGTGTGGCGTAAGCTGTCCGGCGAGCAGGCGCTCACATCATGGGAGTGGAAGGCGTTCGGTGATCGCACGGGAGCCTTCGTCCTGATTGACTGCTCGTCCGGAACGGTCAGCGACTCCGACCAAACGGCGTCATCGGAAAGACTCCCGCCATGCTCCACGTTCAAGATCTGGAACACCCTCATCGGTCTCGAAGCGGGAGTCATTTCGTCGCCTGATGAGCCGTTCTACAAGTGGGATGGCGAGGTCCGCGCCATCCGGGAATGGAACAAGGACCTGACCGTGAAGGAAGCGTTCCAAGCGTCTTGCGTTCCCGCCTTCCAGTCCCTCGCCCGGAAGATCGGCCATGACAGGATGCAGGCATGGATCGAGAAGATCGGCTATGGCGACCGAGACATCTCCGCCGGACAGGATATCTTCTGGCTTCCCGCCAAGGGCCGCAAGACCGTTCTGATTACACCCACGGAGCAGGCTCAGTTGATGTGCAGGCTGGCGTCCGGCAAACTCCCATTCTCCGAGAAGTCCATGGCGGTCCTCAAGGAGATCATGGCCGTCAAGACGACCGACAGGGGCGTCCTCTACGGGAAGACGGGCAGCGGCATGGGCGAAGACGGCCAGTACAGGCTGGGGTGGTTTGTGGGTTTCGTCGAGAGCAAGGGAAAGACCTACGGTTTTGCCTGCGATGCCCAGGGGGACGGCGTGATGGGGAAGGATGCTCGCGCCATCACCGAGGCCGTCCTGAAAGCGCAGGACATTCTCTGAGGCAGGAGTGGCCGGATCGGCTCGCCGGAAATGACCTCGGCCTCGGCGACACCGACGGGCGGAAACGAAGCGGAAAGGATGAGGGTGTCCAATGTGGCTGATGACCAAGCACGGATTCTACTCGGTGGTCCAGAAGAAGCCCGGCGAGTACCACGTCCGCTCCCGCGAGCGGCGTGACCTTGAGAGCCTGCTCAAGGGCGTGCCCCTTCCCGACGCCAAGATAGCAGACACGCCCGAGGCGGACTACGCATGCCGCATCGTGACCGACGGAGCAACCGTCCTCGCCATCCTTGCCTTCCTTGGGCGGACGCTGGACTACTCCAACTTCAAGGGCAAGATCGATGCCACGCCCGACCAGCGGCACAAGCCATACCATGAAGTCTGGCGGGTGATGGCGGACTCGCTGGGGGCGTTTGGTCGGAAGGGGCGTTAGGTGAAATACTGGGGAAATCCGGCGGGATTCTACGGGTATTCTGCGGGACCGGGAGTTCGGGGTTTCCTCGAAAAACCCCTGATTTCATTGGGAAATCGAAGGTTCCTGCATCAACTGGCGGAGAGGGTGGGATTCGAACCCACGGTACCCTTTTGGAGTACACAGCATTTCCAGTGCTGCACCTTCGGCCACTCGGTCACCTCTCCGTGTCGGCCAGTCAAGGGTAGTGAATGCAGGCGGAAAAGCTATCCCATCGGCCCAGCCGAATCCAGCATCAACTGACGGCCGCTTTCCCCTTGAGCGCGAACCCGCCCCAAGCCTATACATTCACACGCAACCGAGCACCGCAGGGAGACCAGCATGAAGGCATTGATACAGCGGGTGACGCGAAGCAGCGTGACCATTGACGGGAAGGTTGCAGGCCAGACCGGACCGGGCTATGTCGTCCTGGTCGGCGTGCGGCCCCCGGACACCGCCGAGAACGCCCGCCACCTGGCCCAGAAGACAGTCGCCCTGCGCGTGTTCGCCGACGATCAGGGGAAGATGAACCGCTCGGTTGTGGAGATCGGGGGGCAGGTGCTCGTCGTCTCTCAGTTCACGCTCTACGCCGACACGCGCAAAGGCAACCGGCCCAGTTTCATCGGCGCGGCTCCGCCCGATCATGCTCGGGCGCTCTACGAGGAATACGTCGCAGCCCTGCGCCGCGAGTTGGGGGATGCCCGGGTCGCCACGGGCGTGTTCGGAGCGAACATGTCGGTCGAGATCGTGAACGACGGCCCCGTCACGATCGAACTCAGCACCGACGCGTGACGTTCAGTCATGCGTGACTCGCGCAGAATTCGCGATACACGCTCACCATGTACTCGTAGTTCCGCAGCGGCATCCCCGGGAAGATGGTGTTCGATGTGCCGAAGATGTAGCCCCCGCCCGGGCTGGCATGCTCGAGGCAGTAGAGGGCGGAAGCGCGGATCGCCTCGTCGGGCCCGTCCTGCAGCAGGTTGCACTGCACATTGCCCATGAGCGCCATGCGCCCGTGACAGCGGCGCTTGACCGCCGCGATGTCCATCCCGGCCATCGGGTCCACGGACTGGAAGCATGCGGCGCCCAGCGACAGATAGTCGCCGAGGATCGGCGTAATGTCGCCGTCCGTGTGAACGAAGGGGAGCACATTCCGCCGCCGGATATGAGCCACCTGGTCGGCCAGGTATGGCGTGATGTATTCGTGGAACTGCGCCGGCGAGATGAAGGGCCCGCCGTTGAAGGCGACGTCGTTCACCACGTGAATAAAGTCGGCCCCCGCGTCGGCCAGCTCGTCGAACCTGGCGCACGCCCGCCGCGTCTTCTCCCGGGCCACGGCGCGAATGTGGTCCGGCCGCTCGACCAGGTCCGCCGCGAACTCCATCCAGTCCGCGATATTCTCGATCGCCCAGGTGGTGTCGCCGACGATGCTCCCGATCAGGATGCGATCGCCAAACGTCCGCTTCGCGGCGCGCACGCCATCCGGATCGCTCCACGGCCAGTACACCGCCAGCGCATCCCATTGGTATCGCTCGACGATGCGGACGTATACATCCATGCAGGCCTCGATCATCCGCTCTTTCGCGGCCGGCCGGCAGTCCGCCCACAGGCGGCGGTCGGGGAATCTGAGACCGAAGGCCTCATGCTCGAGCTCGAACATGATCTCGAAGTGCGGCGGACGATCCGGCTCCTCGAAGCGGAGCGTCTTCAGCATGCGTTCGCGTCCGGTCATGGCGCCCTCCCCGGCCGTCATTATGCACACCCCCGTCGCCCGCGCATGCGAAAACTCGCAATGGGCCAGTGACGGGAGGGGGACGGAGCCCGAACCGGCCGGGGACGGCCGGCTCCAAGGAACCCGCTTCGCTTCGTCCCGTGCCGTGGAGACGGCGGTCTCCGCCGTTCCGACCCTCCCGTCACGGACGCCTTACGAAAACTCGCGGTTTCGGCGTCTGCCCAATGTGATATATTGCGCGCCCGTGCCCCTGCATCGAGTCAGGTCCGGGCATTCCGAAAGGAAGTCATGTCGATGAAGATTGTGGCGGGAGTGATCGGATGCGGCGGAATCGCGCGGTTTCACTTTCCCGGGCTGGCGGCGGCCGGGGTACGCGTGAAGTGGGTGTGCGACGTGTCGGAGACCGCCGCCCGCCCCTGGGCGGAGCAGTTCAAGGCGCGCTACACGGCGAACTATCAGGACGTGGTCCGCGACCCCGAGGTCAACCTGGTGGACGTGCTGACCTTCTCGGCCCTGCACAAGCCGATCTGCATGGCGGCCATCAACCGCGGTCAAGCCGTCATCTGCGAAAAGACGCTCGCCGAGAATGCGGCCGACGCGCTGGCCATCGTCCGCCGCGCCCAGGCGAAGAAGACGATCTTCTACACCTCGTACATGAAGCGGTTCATCCCGGCTGTGGAGGAGGCCAAGGCGCTGCTGCCCTCGCTCGGACGCATCCTGTCCACGCACATCCGCGCCTACCAGTGCTGGGGCGACCTCTGGGGCGCGATGCCCAAGTCCGGCTTCTGTCACACGCCACGCGGCGGCAAGTCGATCGTCCGCCAGAAATACGGCGGCGGCATCCTGGTCTGCGGCGGCAGCCACATCCTGGATCTCGTCGGCTTCCTGCTCGGGCGGCCCCACCGCCTGTACGCGAGCATGCACACCCCGCCGGGCCGCGACTACGACCTGCAGGCCGCCGCGCTCCTGGAGACCGAGAACGGCATCGTGCACTACGAGGCCCTCGCCCACCCGCTGAACCGGGTCGGCTTCCTGCGGGACGGCTGGGACGAGCGGATCGAGATCAACGGAGCCGGCGGGCGCCTCGAGATCTACAGCGCCGCGTGGGATCAGGTGCAGCACAAGGCATCCCTCCTCGTGCACTACGACAACCGCACCGGCGCAGCTACAGAACACCGATATCCAGCCGTCTCGCCGTTTGAGCGCGCAATCGCGTTCTACTGCCGCAACATCGCACGAGGAGCGCAGGGAGCGCAGCCCCGCACGACCGGATATGACGTGGACAACCTCATCGCCCACATGATGAAGAGCGCCAAGCAGAAGCGCGCCGTCGCCGTGAAGTGGGATGTCTGACGATCGCCCGCACGTCCCTCAGGAGATCCCAATGAGCACGCGCCAATCCTCCGGGCCGACCAACCGCCCGCTGCCCGCGCTCCGCAAGCGGGCCAGGCCCGGCACGTTCCTGTTCCTCGACGAGCACGTGCCCGAGCGACCCGCTTTCCCCGTGATCGACCTGCACAACCACCTCTGGGGCGCCTGGGACACGGTCGGCCAAGTCGTCCGGGTGATGGACAGGGCCGGCGTCATCTGCTACGGCGACCTCACCGCAAACTTGACCATTGCATGGGGCGGAGGCGGATACGTGTTCTCCGAGGGCGATATCGAGGACTTCTTCCGGACCGTCGATGCCCGGCATCCCGGGCGATTCTTCTGCTTCACCACCGCGACATTCAACCGCCCGAAAGACAAGCCGCTCTTCACGGACGCCGGCGCATTCGTGGCGGAGACCATCGCCACCCTCCGCGCGCACGTCAAGCGCGGGGCCCGCGGGCTGAAGATCCTCAAGGAACTCGGGCTCCACTACCGCGACGGCGCCGGGCGGCTGATCCATGCGGACGATCCCCGCCTGGCGCCCATCTGGGATGAAGCGGCGGCGCTCGGCGTGCCGGTGCTGATCCACCAGGCGGACCCCTACGGGTTCTTCGAGCCGGTGGCGCCGGAGAGCGAGCACTACGGGTCCATGATCAAGTACCCGTCCTGGAGCTTCGCGGACGCCCGCTACCCCCGCTTCCGGGAACTCATCGAGCGGCGCGACCGATTGGTCCGGCGCCATCCGCACACCACGTTCATCCTCCCGCACGGAGCCAACTTCCCGGAAAACCTGGAGTATGTCGGTCAGCTGCTCGACGCATGCCCGAACGTCCACATCGACTTCTCGGCGCGCATCGACGAACTGGGCCGCCAGCCGCACACGTCCCGGGAGTTCATGGTCCGCTACCAGGACCGCGTGGTCTTCGGCTCCGACATGCCAGCCGGCGCGGACATGTACCGGTGCTACTTCCGATTCTACGAAACGTTCGACGAGCATTTCGCGCCGCCGGACTACGACGGCACATTCTCGCGCCATCGTTGGCGCATCTGCGGGCTCGGCCTGCCGAAGCCGGTGCTCCGCAAGCTGTACTACGCAAACGCGCTCCGGCTGATCCCGGGGCTCCGGCGCGACGTTCGCGACCGGCTGAAGGGAGCTATACCATGATCAAAGCGAAGATCGGTTTCATCGTCTACGGCGTCCACAAGGACGGGCTGCAGGATCCCATGGGCGTGCCGTTCATCGACGCCCGGATTGTCGCGGACGCCAAGGCCGCCCTGCGGCAGGCCGGGATGGAACTCGTGGAGAACGATCTCGTCGTCGCGTCCAAGGCGGAGGCCCGCGCCTGCCTCAGCCGCTTCAAGAAGATGGACGACGTGGATGCCATCGTGCTGTTCTCCGGCACCTGGGTCTGGGCCGCGCACCTGGCCGCTGCCCTGCGCGATTTCGCCGGAACCGGCAAGGGCATCGTGCTGTGGACTCATCCGGGCTCACAGGGCTGGCGCCCCGTCGGCGGCCTCGTGATGCACGGCGCGCTCAAGGAGATCGGCCTCGCGCACCGGTTCGTCTACGGCAGCGCCAAGGACCCCGCCGAGGTCGCGCGGATCGCATCCTACTGTCGCGCCAGCGCCATGAAGAACCGGCTCAACCTGAGCACCATCGGCGCCTTCGGCGGACGCGGCATGGGGCAGACGTGCGGCGTCGCCGACCCGTCGCAGTGGATGAAGGTGTTCGGAGTGGACATCGACTCGCGGGACACAACGGAGCTGATCGAGGCCGCGAAGCGGATCACGCCCGCCGAGATCGCAGCTGCGCGCAAGCGCATCCAGCCGCTCTTCAAGGCCCCGATACCAGCCGACGTGGTGTCCGAGCGCTCCATCCGGCTCTACCTGGCCATCCGCGCCGTCGTCGGCAAGTCGGGCTTCGACTTCTACACGATCCAGTCCTTCCCCGGGCTGGGCGACGATTACAGCGCGACGTGCTTCGCGCAGAGCATGATGCTCGAGGACGGCGTCGGCACATCGACGCTGGGCGACTTCAACACCGCCATGACGGTCAAGCTGCTGACCGATCTGAGCCCCGAGCGCGTCTACTACGGGGATCTCCAGCACATCGACAAGGCAAAGCGCGAGATCAAGATCATCGGCGACGGCGCCTGCCCGCCGTCGCTTGCCTGCAAGCTCGGGCCAGCCGGTTTCGCCCAGCATGGCATACCGACCGAGGGTGCGGCCGGCGGCCTGTCCGTCGATCTGCTCTGCAAGGTTGGGGACGGGGTTCTGGCCCGATTCGGCCGGACCGACGGCCGGTTCGAAATGGTCGTCACCCGGTGCAGCATCTTCAACCCGCCGGCGGCCACGCTGAAGAAGCGCCGCCTCGAGTGCGGGATCCCGTTCTGGCCTCACGGGTTCATCACGGCGCACTGCGACATGGATGACATGCTGGAAGCGTGGAACAACGAGTACGCCTGCCTCGGCTACGGCGAGCACCTCTACGCCGACCTCACGGCCTTCTGCGAGGTGACCGGGGTCAAGGCGATCAGCCTGTAGTCGCCTGGGGCTCGCGTTCATCGGCCCGCCAGCCCAGGGCGCACAGGCGCTCGGCTTCCAGCAGACCGCCGAGCTCGGATTCCGTGAGGATCCCGAGCTCGGCCACGGCGGCCCGCACTCCGATCCGCTTCGCCCGCATGAGCGACGCCACGTCAACCGCACGAGCGTGGCCGATCTTCGGAATGAGCCCGGTTACGATCTCCGGAGACCGCTCGGCTTGATCCCGGCAGTGCGCGACGTTCGCCCGGATGCCCGCTATGCAGCGGTCGCGAAGCAGCGCATCGGCGCGCTCCAGCAGGCGGATCGACCGGATCAGCGCGTCCGCCGCGAGCGGCAGAAAGGCGTTGAGCTCCAACTCGCCGGACATGGCGACCAGGTTCAGTTCGTAGTCATGAGCCATGACGCGGAATCCGACCTGCGTCACCATTTCCGGGATGACCGGGTTGATCTTGCCCGGCATGAGGCTGGATCCGGGCTGCAGCGCGGGCAGCTCGATCTCTCCCAGTCCGCCCTCCGGCCCGCTCGCCATCAGGCGGAGGTCGCGGGCGATCTTCACGAGCGTTGAGGCGTGCGCGCGCAGAATCCCCGAAACCTCGACCAGAGCGTCCTGATTCTGGGTGGCATCCACCAGATTCTCGGCGCGCGCCAGATTGAGGCCGGTCACCTCGCGCAGCTTCTCGATGGCGAGGAAGATGTACTCCCGGGGAGCGGCGAGCCCCGTGCCAATCGCCGTGCCCCCCAGGTTCACGACGCGCAGCCGCTCCACGCACTTCGAGATGCGCCAGCGGTCCCGGCCCATGGCGCAGGCATACGCACCGAACGTGCGCCCCAGCGTGGTGGGAACGGCATCGCGCAGCTCCGTGCGACCGAGCTTGAGCACGCCGGCAAACTCGCGCTCCTTGTCCTGAAAGGCCTGGAGCAGTCCGACCTGCGCGGGCTCCAAGTCCCGGAGCGCCCCGATGGCGGCCACGCGAAGCGCCGTCGGATAGACGTCGTTCGTCGACTGATGGAGGTTCACATGCTCAAGGGCGTCGATCCGCGCGCCGGCCAGCTGGCTCGCCCGGTTGGCCACGACCTCGTTCACGTTCATGTTGGTGGATGTGCCCGCACCGCCCTGCAGGGCATCGACGAGAAACTGCTCCGCGTGCTCCCCCCGCGCCACCTCCTCGCTCGCGACGGCAATCGCCTGTCCGATCCGCTCCGAGAGATGCCCGCCAGCCATGTTGGCTTGCGCGCACGCCAGCTTGACCTGAGCCAGGGCCCGGATGATCTCGGACCGGACCGGGCCGGATCCGAGCGCGAAGTTGTCGAACGCCCGGGCTGACTGGATTCCGTACAGCGCCTCATCCGGAAGGGCCAGCTCGCCGAGAAGGTCGCGCTCAAGCCGCGCCATGGGGTTTGCCCTCCCCCTCATTGCGTCGGCTGTGGCCGGGGCCGCGACCGGGCGTGCGCCCCAGGTCACGGATCAGCGCCGTCACGGTCGCGTGCCGCATATCCGCGTCCTGCGTCCCCCCGGCCTTGCCCGGATAGATCGCGTAGCGCGCCCGGTCGGACAGCTCGCCCACGTTGGGCATGATCACGTTCGCGCCGCGCTGCAGTCCCAGGCGCGCGCCGTCGGGATCAATCGTCTGAAGCGCCGTCGTCACCGGGATCATCGTGCGGGGACGGAGCAGGCGCAGCGCCGCCATCATGCGATATGTGAAGCGGATGCGATCGCCGGCGGGCCACACGCCCGGGTCCTCGCCCAGCGGCGTAGCGGGAGCCGGGATGAACGGGCCGATCCCAGCCATATCCACGTCCAGATCGCGGAGCAGCTGCAGGTCACCCGCCAGATCGCCGACCGTCTGGCCCGGCAGCCCCACCATGCAGCCGCCGCCAATCTGGAACCCGAGCGTCCGGAGCAGGCGAAGCCGACCGACGCGCTCCGACAGCTCGCGCCCCGGCCGCAGCGTTCGGTACAGCGCCGGATTGGAGGTCTCGTGCTTGAGCAGGTACCGGTCCGCGCCCGCCTCGCGCAGGCGGACGTAGTCACCCTCCGCGAGCTCGCCCAGAGACAGCGTCACGGCAAGGCCGAGCTCGGCCTTGATGATCCGCACGATCCTCGCCAGGCCCTCGACGTCCAGTCCGTCGTCCTCGCCCGACTGCAGGACGACCGTGCCGTATCCCAGGCGCTTCGCCACGGCCGCCGCCTGGAGGATCCTCGCCGGCGCGAGCCGGTAGCGCTCCAGCCGCTCGTTACCCGCGCGCAGGCCGCAATACAGGCACCGGCAGCGACAGCAATTTGAGAGCTCGACCAGGCCGCGCAGGTGAACGTCGTCGCCCACCGACTCGTGTCGGGCGGCGTCAGCCCGGCGGAACAGCGCGTCCTCCGCGTCAGGCGAATCCGGCAGGAGCAGGTCCTGTATCTCCGCGCTGGACCATGTGCGAATCATGTCTACGGGTGCCACGCGGAGCGCCGGTCCGTCAGCGGTCGAGCAGTTTCCGGAGCTTCTCCAGCAGCTTCTCGGGGACCACCGGCTTCTCCATGATGTCATTCACGGGAAGCCAGGTCTCGTCCGGCTCCAGCCCGAACGGCAAGTGCTTGGCCCTCCGGATACCGGTGACCAGCAGGACCGCCATGCCCCGCAGCTCCGGAATCTGAGGCACGGCGCGGCTGATGTCAAACCCCTCGGTTTCCGTGGCCATCATCACGTCCAGAATCATCACGTCCGGCCGTTCCCGCTTGGCCAGCTCCAGGCCGCTGGCGCCGTCATAGGCCGTCACCACGACATAGCCGTGCGCCTCAAGAAGGTCCTTGTTGGACTCCACGAACTCGCGGTCGTCATCGACCAGCAGGATTCTCGCGCCGTTCGCCATGAATCGAACCTCCCGGGCCGGTCCCCGCGCCGAGCGCCCCCGCGCGCCGCGCTGGCCGGACCGCATCGTGAAGTTAGACCGCCTGGGCCTTGGCGTCAAAGCCATACTCCGCCAGAATGACCGGGACCTGCTCCTGCGTGACGCTCCCGTAGACCTTCTCATCGACCACCAGGACGGGCGCCAGCGCGCAGGATCCCAGGCAGCGGGCCGCATCCAGCGAGAACGCCCCGTCCGCCGTCGTATGCCCCACTTCCACCCGAAGCCATTCCTTCAGCCGCTCCAGAATCTGTCCCCCGCCCTTCACGTAGCAGGCGGTCCCCATGCAGACCGTGACCCGGTGTCGCCCCTTGGGGACGAAGGAAAAGAAGTGGTAGAACGTGGCCACGCCGGACACCTTGGCCGTCGGGATCTGCATGAGGTGCGAGACCGCATCGAGCCGCTCGCGAGTCAGGTGCCCGTAGTGCACCTGAATCTTCTGCAGCACGGAGATCAGGTAGCTCTCGGGCCGGGGCGAGAGGCGGCACTGCTCGATGAACCGGAGAATGTCCTCCGGAAGGTCCGTCTTCACGCTCGGGCGCTTCTGGTCTTTGGCAGCGGTTTTCACTTGATACCTCGCGGCAGCTTGGGTTCGTAGTGCGTGTGCAGGATCTCGTGCGCCTTCGCGCTGTTGGGCGAGCCCAGAAACTCACGGTAAAGCCGCTGGATCTCGGGGTTCTCGTGCGACTTTCGCATCTTCTTGCCCCGGTCGATCGCATACAGCGCCTGCGCGCGCATCTGCAGCAGCTCCGGCGCCAGCAGGTGCATCTCCGGTGGCGGGTACGGCTGCCCGCCTCCCCCGATGCATCCGCCGGGGCAGGCCATCACCTCGACGAGGTGGTACGGCTTCTCCCCGTGCACGATCCGGTCCAGCAGGCGCTTCGCGTTCTGAAGCCCGTTGGACACCGCCACGTTCACGGACTTGCCGTCGATGGCGATCGTCGCCTCCTTCACCCCCTGCACCCCACGCACCTCGGTGAAGTCGAGACAGGCCGGCTCCTGCCCCGTTATCGTCTCGTACGCCGTCCGGAGCGCCGCCTCCATCACTCCGCCCGTCGTCCCGAATATGTCCGCGGCGCCGCTCGACTCGCCGAGCGGCGAGTCGAAGCCTCCATCCCCCAGATCCCGAAAGTCGATCCCGAGGCACTTCAGCAGCCAGATCAGCTCGCGCGTGGTCAGGACCGCGTCCGTGTACGGGGCGCCCCAGGGCGCCTGGTGCTCCGGGCGACGCGACTCAAACTTCTTGGCCGTGCACGGCATGACCCCCACCACGTAGATCTTCTTCGGGTCAATCTGCCGCTGCGCCGCGAAATGGGTCTTGATCAGGGCCGACAGCATGCTCATCGGCGACTTGCACGTCGATGCGTTCGGGATCAGCTCCGGATAGAAGTGCTCCATGAAGTTGATCCACCCCGGCGAGCAGGACGTGATGAGCGGCAGGTTCTGGCCCGTCTGCAGCCGCCGGATGAACTCGTGGGACTCCTCCATGATCGTGAGGTCCGCCCCGACGTTCGTGTCAAACACCTGCCGGAACCCCGCCAGGCGCAGCGCCGAGACGAGCTGGCCCGTGGCCGGAGTGCCCGGCTTCAGGCCGAAGCCCTCGCCCACCGTCGCGCGGATCGCGGGTGCGGTCTGCACGACCACGTACCGCTCCGGGTCGGAGAGCGCCTCGAGCACCTCGTCCGTGCTGTCCTTCTCGACGATCGCGGCGGTCGGACACACGTTGGCGCACTGCCCGCAGTGCACGCACACGGAGTCCATCATGTTCATGCCGTGCGCCGGCGCCACCGTAATGTGGAAGCCGCGTCCGATCTGGGACAGGTTGTGCACGCCCTGCACTTCCGAGCACACCCGCACACACCGCCCGCACAGGATGCACTTCTCGGGGTCGCGGGTCACGGATGGCGCCGAGTCGTCCTTCTCGCAGTGCTTGCGCTCGCCCTCGAACAGCCGCTCCCGTATGCCGAGCTCGAAGCACAGGCGCTGGAGCTCGCAGTTCTGGTTGCGGTGGCACGTCTGGCAGTCTTTGGGATGGTTGTCCAAGATCAGTTCCACCACGTCGCGGCGCAGCCGCCGCAGGAGCGGGGAGGATGTCCGGACCTTCATCCCTTCCTCGGCGGGGAAAGCGCACGAGGCCACGGGGTTCCGCTGGCCCTCCACCTCCACAATGCACACCCGGCACGCGCCGAGGATGCTCAGGCTGGGGTGATGGCATAGCCGCGGAATCCGTATGTTGATGGAGTCCGCCGCCTCCATGACCGTCGCCCCCTCGGCCACGGTCACGCGGATCCCGTCGATCGTCAGAGTCTTCTGCCTGTCTGTCATCGTCTCTACGTCCTCTTGACCGCGCCGAACTTGCAGACCTTGAAACAGTTCCCGCACTTCACGCAGGCCGCCGGGTCGATCGCGTGGACCTCCTTCGGCTTGCCCGCGATGCAGTGTACCGGACACTTGCGCCGGCATGCGCCACACCCTACGCACTTCTCCGGAATGATCGCATACGTCACCAGCGCCGCGCACACGCCCGCCGGGCACCGCTTCTCCCGGATGTGCGCCTCGTACTCGCTCCGGAAGTAGCGGATCGTGCTGATCACCGGGTTCGGTGCGCACTGCCCGAGGCCGCACAGCGACGTGCGCCGGATCGTGTCGGCCAGCCGCTGCAGCTTGTCGAGATCGGCATCGACCGCCTGGCCCGACGCGATCTTCGTCAGCAGCTCCAGCATGCGCTTCGTGCCTTCGCGGCACGGCACGCACTTGCCGCACGACTCGTCCATCGTGAACTCGAGGAAGAAGCGCGCCACGTCGACCATGCAGGAGTCCTCGTCCATGACGATCATCCCGCCGCTGCCCATGATGCTTCCCGCCGCCGACAGGGATTCGTAGTCCACGGGCGTGTCCAGCGCGGACGCCGGCAGACAGCCGCCCGCCGGGCCGCCGGTCTGCACGGCCTTGAACCCCTTGCCGTCCTTGATACCGCCGCCCACGTCGTAGACGACGTCGCGCAGCGTCGTCCCCATCGGCACCTCGACGAGCCCGGTATTGTTCACCTTCCCCGCCAGGGCGAACACCTTCGTCCCCTTGCTTGTCTCCGTGCCGAGCGTGCGGAACCACTCGGCGCCGTCGAGGATGACGACGGGAACGTTCGCCAGCGTTTCGACGTTGTTGATGACCGTCGGCTTACCCCACAGACCCTGAACCGTCGGATACGGGGGGCGCGGCCGCGGCATCCCGCGCTCTCCCTCGATCGACTTGATCATCGCCGTTTCCTCGCCGCAGACGAAGGCGCCGGCGCCGAGCCGCAGCTCGATGTCGAAATCGATGGGCGACCCGAAGATGTTCCGGCCGAGGAACCCGGCCGCCCGGGCGATCTCGATCGCCTTTTCGAGGCGCTGCACCGCCAGCGGGTACTCGGCCCGGATGTACACGTACCCCTTGCGGGCGCCGATGGCGTACCCGGCGATCATCATCCCCTCGAGCACCGTGTGCGGATCGCCCTCGATCGTGCTGCGGTCCATGAACGCGCCGGGGTCCCCCTCGTCCGCGTTGCAGATGATGAACTTCTCCTCGCTCGCCTGGTCGGCCGCGATCTTCCACTTCAGCCCGGTCGGGAATCCGGCTCCGCCCCGGCCGCGTAGGCCCGAGCGCGTCATCCGCTCGATCACGTCCCGGGGCGTCAGCTCCGTCAGCACCTGGGCGATGGCTTCGTACCCCCGGACGGCCAGGTACTCGTAGATGCTCTCCGGATCGATCACGCCGCAGTTGCGCAGCGTCAGCCGGAGCTGCTTGCCGAAGAAGTGAACGTCCCCGAAGATCGGGAAAAAGCGATTCGCCAGGCGCTGGCCGGTCCACATGTGCTCCGCCAGCTGGTGGTTCTGCACGAAGTGCTCCGAAACGATCTGCCCGACAATCGCCGGAGTCAGCTTCTGGTACATCACGTTGTCGGGGTAGACGTAGGCCACCGGCCCGCAGTCGCACAGTCCGTGGCAGGCCGACATCGTCACGGCCACCTGCTGCGACAGGCCATGCCGCTCCAGCTCTGTGAGGAACGCGGACTTCACGACCCCGGACTCGCCCTTCAGGCACTTGGCGCCGCCGCAGACGCTGACCACCCGCTTGGCGTTGGGCGCGCCGGCCCGGTACTCCATCGTGTACCGCTCGACCGCCTTGCCGTTGAGCGCGTGCGACTCGAAGATCTTCTCCGCCAGCTCGGGCGTCACATGCACGTACTTCGCCGGCATCTCGCCCGCGCGGAGCACGGTCACAACCGGCTCCATGTCGCACCGGCCGGTGCACCCGACTCGCCCCAGCGCGATCTCCTTCGCCCGGCCGCTCTTCCGGATCAGTTCGGCGAACCGGTCGTTCACCGCGGCCGCCCCCGCGGCGTTCTCGCACGTCGCCGAGCCCACCGTGATCCGGACGCCCGCCTTGAACTTCAGGTCGAAGACGCGCTCCACGGCTTGGCGCCGCATTTCGGATAGTCGATCCATCGGCGTTGTCATCTACTGCTGTCCCTCCCGGTCCACCGGCAAGGTGAACTCGAATTCCGCCCATTCGCCCGGCGCCGAGCGCGCCTCGATCCGGCCGCCGTGTGCCTCCACGATGTGGCGCGTGATGAAGAGCCCGAGCCCGGTCCCGGCCGGCGCGTCGCCGGCTGCCGACCCGAGGCGCGAGAACTTCCCGAAGATGGAGGCCAGCCGATCCGCCGGAATGCCGGTTCCCTCATTTCGCACACCAAACACCCACCACCCGTCCCGCCTCGAAGCCGTCAGCGCGATCGCCCCGCCGTTCCGGCCGTACTTGATCGCATTGCTCATCAGGTTCTCGAAGATCTCCCGCACCATATGGGGGTCCGCCCGGAGAAAGACGTCCCCGCCCACCCGATTGTCCACCCTCATCCCCCGCGCGTCCACTTCCGGCTGGGCCGCCTCCAGGATCGGGCGCAGCACGTCCTCTGACACGGCCACCCGCCCCAGACGCGGCTGCCACTCGCCGCTCTCGATCCGAGAGAGATTCAGATAGTGCCGCGCCATCTCCACGAGGCGCTTCAGCGTGGCGTCAAGCACGGTCACCGCCTTGCGCTGCTTGTCGGTGAGCGAGCCGATTCTCTCACCCTTCAGCAGGTAGACGTAGTTCATCATCGTGGCGAGGGGGCTCTTGAGCTCGTGCGACACGAAACCCAGCGTCTCCATGTAGCTCGTGTTCAGTCCCGTCAGGCTCGCGTTCGCCCGCTCCAGCTTGCCGTTGGCCTCGGTCAGGCTCGCCTCCCGATCGGCCAGTGCCTCGCTCATCGCGTTGAACGCCACGACCAGACTCTCCGCCTCGGAGCAGCTCGCCCGAACCGGGACCGGCGGCGGCCGCTGCCCCTGCCGCATCTGCTGCATGGCGACGGCCAGCCGGTGGATCGGGTCGGACAGCCGGCCGGAAATCACGAAAGCCAACGCCAGAGCCGCCGCTAGGGCAAACACCATCAGCCCGGCATACCGGTTCAGCAGCGTGCGCCCCATTTCCCGGAATGGCCGTTCCAGGATCCCGACGTAGAGCATTCCGATCACCCGCCCCCCGATGTCGCGGATCGGCTCGTAGGCCGTCAGATACCAGTCGTTCACCACGAACGCCCGGCCCACCCAAGAGCCGCCGTTGTCCAGAACCCGGTCTGCAACCTCCTTGGACGCCTGCGTTCCGAGCGCGCGGTTCCCGTTCTTCAGGCGTACGGTGGTCGCGATCCGGCAGTCGTCGAGGAACGCGGTGACCGTGCCGATCGAGGGCCCCCCGTGCTCCGCGCCGCGGAAAACGATGCCCCGGATGCTGTCGACCAGATCGGCGTTTCGGTTCATCAGGACGCCGCCGTAGACCACGCCGAGCACCACTCCGCCCTCGCGAACCGGCTCGGCCCCGATCATCACCATCCCGCGGGCCTCCTCGGACTTCGCCCGGGGACGCGACCGGGGCGTTTCCGTGAGCTCCAGCAGCGCGCGCTCCACCAGTCCGTCCGCCTCGGCCGCGAGGTCGGCCGGCGACAGCAGCTCCATCCCCAGCGCGCTCTCGCCGCGTAGCGCCTTCGCCACCGCGGGATCCGCCGACCGGTAGTCCCCGGTCCGGTATGGCGCCGCCGCCCGCATCACCACGCGACCATCCGGCGCCACGAGCCCCATGAAGTCCAGCCCAAAGTCGGCCCGCGTCAGAGCCAGCCGGCTTTGGACCTCCGCGCTCTCCCACTGCTTGCCGCTGCACGCATCGACGATGAGCTTCTTGTGCGCGACGAGCTCGAGGATCGTCCCGATCCGCTCCTGCTTGAAGCGAACGACCGCCCAGGCGCTGCTCAGGTCGAGCGTCACCCTCGTCTGGGCCTCCTCCACGACCCGGGTTCGGATCATGCGCACGCCCAGCACGGCAGCCAGCGCGCTCACGACCAGCGCGAGCGCTGCAAATCCGATGAATAGCCTGGTTCTCAGCATGGTCCGACGTCCCGGCCGGCACCCCGACGCGCCAGCCCGTGAACCAGTATGATCCGTCCCGGGACGCGGGGAGTCAATTGAATTGTCAAATCTTTCACGAATAGGCGGACGCCCGCGGGTCCGGGCAACTGGGAAGGAGGCGCTCCCCGTCTCGGGCATCGGCCTTGCCCGTCCGGCTCCGAGGCTACCCGCCGCTGGCCGGCAGCGGCTGCTTGGCGCCGTTGGCATCGACGTGGACGAGCGTCACATGGGTGGAGAAGACCGGCAGGGGCTGCGCGCCATCACCCACGTCGCGGAACACGGCCACCGCGTACTGGACGGACGTCCGGCCGACGCGGCAGCGGTCCACGGCGAAGCGCAGGATGGTCCCCTCGCGAACGCTGCGCTTGAACTCCACCTTGTCCATCGCCACGGTGACCAGACTGCAGCCCGGGAAGTCCAGGGTGGCGGCGATCCACGCACACTCGTCGACCCATTTCAGCAGGTGGCCACCAAAGAGATAGCCGAAGTGGTTCAAGTGCTCCGGCAACACCAGTCGATGATTTTCCATGTGAATCACGCTTGGATCAGGCTCAGACCCCGCTTCGCTCCTCGTAGTGCGTGTGCAGCAGGTGGTGCGACCGCTCGCCCAGAGGCTTCCCCAGAAACTCCGCGTAGAGCTGCTGCACGTCCGGATTCTCGTGCGACTTCCGCATCCGCTTGCCCTCGTCCTCCCGGAAGATGGCCCTCATGCGGTCCATCCGGGTCTCGTCCGTCGTCATCCGCGGCTGTCCCCCGCCGCCGATGCAGCCGCCGGGGCACGTCATAACCTCGACGAAATGGTACTGGGCCTGCCCCGACTGCACCCGCTCGATCAGTCGCCCCGCGTTTGCCAGTCCGTGCGCCACACCCACCCGGAGGGTCACCCCCTCCAGGAACCCCCACTCCGGCAGCGTGCCCGAAAGCTCCAGGGCCGCCTCCTTGATGCCGTCGAGCCCCTCGACCGGCGTCACGCGAAGCCCCGCAAACGGAAGGGCCCGGCCGGTTACAATCTCGTAGGCCGTCCGGAGGGCCGCCTCCATCACGCCACCCGTATTCGCGAAGATGTCGGCCGCTCCCGACGAGAGCCCCAGGGGCGCGTCCATCGCTCCGTCCGGAAGCGCCATGAAGTCGATGCCAGCCTGCTTGATCATGCGGGCGAGTTCCCGGGTCGTCAAGACCACGTCCACATCCCGAACCCCGCTCGCCTGCATCTCCGGACGCTGGGCTTCGAACTTCTTCGCCGTGCACGGCATGACCGAGACGACACAGATGTCCTGCGCCTTCCGGCCCAGCTTCTTCGCATAGTACGTCTTCGCGATCGCGCCGAACATCTGCTGCGGCGACTTGCACGTCGACAGGTTCGGCAGCAGGTCGGGATGCAGATGCTCCATGTACTTGATCCACCCCGGCGAGCAGCTCGTGAACATCGGAAGCTCGACCTTCCGCTTCTCCACCAGCGCGGCCTTCAGGCGGCCGAGCAGCTCGGAGCCCTCCTCCATGATCGTCAGGTCGGCGGCGAAGTTCGTGTCGAACACGGCGTCGAATCCCAGCCGGCGAAGGGCCGACACCATCTTCCCGGTCACGCGCGTGCCGGGCGGGCACCCGAAGCACTCGCCCAGCGCCGCGCGAATCGCCGGCGCGGTCTGCACGACCACGTGCAGATTCGGGCTGTCCAGCGCGGCCCATGCCTTCGCCGTGTCGTCCTTCTCGACGATGGCCCCCACCGGGCAGACCGCCGCACACTGGCCGCACTGGACGCACACGACGTCCGCCAGGTCGTGGTTGAACGCGGGCCCGATCACCGTCTTCAGCCCGCGGCCCTGGGGAAAGATGGCGCCGATCCCCTGCACCTGCCCGCACACCGTCACGCAGCGCCGGCAGAGGATGCACTTGGACGTGTCGCGCTCCAGCGCGGGCGTGCTCGAGTCCACCCGCTTCCGGCTCTTCTCGCCCCGGTACGTCACCCCCCGGATTCCGAGGTCGCCCAGGACCGACTGGAACTCGCAGTCGGCGCTTCGGGTACACGTCTGGCAGTCGCCGTCGTGGTCGGACAGGATGAGCTCCGCCACCATACGCCGCGCATCACGCACGCGCCGCGTGCTCGTCCGCACCTGCATCCCGTCCGTCGCCGGCTGAACGCAGGAGGCGACCAGCGTCTTCGCGCCTTCGACCTCCACGACGCACAGGCGGCAGGCCCCGATCGACTGCACGTGTTCCAGATGACAGAGCGTGGGGATCCGGATTCCTGCCTTGCGGGCCGCGTCCAGGATCGTCGCGCCTGCCGGCACCTCCACCGCCACGGCATCAATCGTCAGCTTCGGCATGGTGCGCCCTCCTCCAGGTTCGCCGGCTCGCGGTAGTCGCACCTCAGGCAGCGCCGCACCTCCTTCAGCGCCACAGCCGAAGCATAGCCCCGTTCCACCTCGGCGAAATTCCGCCTTCTCCGTCCCACCGGCAGCAGCGCCGCCACGGCACGCCGGTAGGCCGCCGGCTCCGCATCGGGGTCGAAGGCGGTGTCCACGGGGCGGAACTCACGCCAGAAGGCGTGCCCTTCACCCGTCAGGAATCGGTCGATGCCCTCGGCCGCATGCTCCCCCTGCCCGATCGCCTCGGTTACGGACGACGGGCCGGTCGCGGCATCGCCCCCCGCGAACAGCCACTCGACGGACGTCCGGCCGGATCTCGGGTCGGCCGCGATATACCCGCCCTTCGTCAGCTCGACGGACACATCCCCCAGGAGGGACGGCGCGTCGAGAGACTGGCCGATCGCCGCAATCACCATGTCGGCGTCAACCGCGAATCCGTGACCGTCGCGCTCCTTCGGTCGCCGCCTCCCGCTGCGGTCGAACTCCCCCAGCTCCATGGACGAGCATTCCACGCCGCAGACGCGGCCCGCGCTCCCGGCGATCGCCTTCGGGGCGGTCAGCACCTTCAGGATCACGCCCTCCTTCTCCGCCTCCTCGACTTCCTCCCCCCACGCCGGCATCTCATCGCGGGTCCGGCGGTAGAGGATGGTGACCGACTCCGCCCCCAGGCGGCGGGCGGTCCGGGCGGCGTCGATCGCCGCGTTTCCGCCGCCGATCACGACGACGGTCCGGCCGACCGGAACACGGCCGGCCGCGTTGAACGCCCGCAAAAACGCCATTCCCTCCACCACACCGTCGAGGTCATCCCCCGGCACGCCCAGCCTCTGGCCGAGGGGGGCTCCAACGGCAAGAAAGACGGCCTCGAACCCCTGCCTCCGCAGATCCGAGAGCGTGAAATCCCGGCCCAGTGCCCGGCCCGTCCGAATCGTCACCCCGAGCGCCCGGATCATCCGGACCTCGCGGTCGAGGATGGAGCGGGGCAGGCGATAGGCCGGGATGCCTTGCACCAGCATGCCGCCCGGCGACCGCTCCGACTCGAACACCTTCGGCGCATAGCCCAGCCGGGCCAGGAAGTAGGCGCACGTCAGGCCGGCCGGCCCCGCACCGACGATGGCGACCTTTCGCTTCGCGTTCGCGGCGCTCTTCCGGATCTCCGGCAGCTGCGGAACGCGCTCGTGATCCGCCATGAACCGCTTGAGCGACCGTATGGCGAGAGGCTCGTCGAGCATCGCCCGGCGGCACTTGCTCTCGCACGGATGGAAGCACACGCGCGAGCACACGGCGGCGAACGGATTCCGGTCGCGGTGCAGCCTCAGCGCTTCGGAGAAGCGGCGCTCGCCGGTCAACGACACGTAGCCCGGCACGTTCACACCCGCCGGGCAGGCGTTGGTGCAGGGCGCGCGAAAAAGCGCGCCGCAGACACCCGCCGGGCACCTCCGATCGCGGATGTGCGCCTCATATTCGTGCCGGAAGTGACGAATCGTGGAAAGCACGGGATTGGGCGCCGTCTGGCCAAGTCCGCACAGGGCCGTGTCCTTGATCTGTCCGCCAAGCTCGATCAGGCGCTCGATGTCGCCCTCCTCGCCGCGGCCCTCGCAGATGCGCGTCACGATCTCCAGCATGCGCCGGGTCCCGATACGGCACGGAACGCACTTCCCGCACGACTCGTCCTGAACGAAATCCAGGAAGAACCGGGCCATGTCCACCATGCACGTGTCCTCGTCCATGACGATCAGCCCGCCCGACCCCATGATGGCTCCGAGCTCGTTGAGGGACTCGTAGTCGACCGGAACGTTCAGGTACTCCTTCGGGATGCATCCGCCCGACGGCCCCCCGATCTGCGCCGCCTTGAACGCCTTCCCGCCTCGGATCCCGCCGCCGATGTCGAAGATGATCTCGCCCAGCGGCGTGCCGATCGGCACCTCGACCAGCCCGGTGTTGTTCACCGCGCCAGCGAGCGCGAACACCTTGGTGCCCTTGCTCCGGGCCGTGCCGATGGACGCATACCAGTCCGCCCCCTTCAGCACGATGACCGGCACGTTCGCCAGGGTCTCCACGTTGTTGAGGACGCTGGGCCGATCCCACAGCCCCTGCTGCGCCGGAAACGGGGGACGCGGGCGCGGTTCGCCGCGGTGCCCTTCGATCGACCGCATGAGGGCGGTCTCTTCGCCGCAGACGAATGCGCCCGAGCCCATGCGGATCTCGACATCGAAGGCAAAGCCCGAGCCCATGATGTCGCGCCCGAGCAGGCCGTACGCCTTCGCCTGCTGGATCGCGTGGGCGAAGCGCTCCACCGCCAGCGGGTACTCGGCGCGGATGTAGGCATACCCCTGAGCGGCCCCGATGGCGCGGCCGGCAATGGCCATGCCCTCCAGCACGCTGTGCGGATCCCCCTCCAGCACGCTCCGGTCCATGAAAGCTCCGGGGTCGCCCTCGTCGCCATTGCACAGCACGTACTTCACGTCGCCGGCGGACCGCCGGCACAGCTCCCACTTCAGCCCCGTGGGGAAGCCGGCGCCGCCGCGCCCCCGAAGCCCGGACCGCTTCATCTCCGCGATGACCTCGTCCGGCTTCATCGTCGTCAGAACCCGGGCCAGCGCCTGGTAGCCGTCGCGCGCGATGTAGTCGACGATCTTCATCGGGTCGATGATTCCGCAGTTGCGCAGCACGATCTTCTGCTGCTTGCGGAAATACGGCACCTCGTCGAGAGCCGGAATGCGCCGGCCCGTCCGGGGGGCCTCGTGCACCAGCCGCTGCACCACCCGGCCCTTGAGCAGGTGCTCCACGACGATCTCCTCGGCGTCCCCTGCCGTGAGGTTCTGATAGAAGACGCCCTCCGGGTAGACGACGGCAACCGGGCCGACCGCGCAGGGCCCCAGGCAGCCCGTCCCGACCACCTTGATCTCACCCGCGAGGCCGTGCTTCGCGATGGCCGCCTCCAGCGCCTCGCGGACCCCAAGCGCGCCGGACGCTACGCAGCCCGAGCCCACGCACACCAGGACATGACTCCTCGTGACGTTCACGGTTCCTCCGCTTCTCGCGCTACCGATTGATCACGAACTCGAGCACCGGGCGCCCCGCCGTCACGTGTTCCCGCACGATCCGGCTCACCCGCGCCCTGTCCAGCTTGCCGTACCGGAAGGACTGCCCCTCCCGATCCGTCAGCGTCAGCATCGGCTCCTCGGCGCACAAGCCGGCACAGCCGGACTGCTTGAGCAGGACCGTGGATGCGGATGCCCGCCGCAGTTCCGCCGCCAGCGCGGCCAGCACATCGCGCGCGCCGGCGGCAATCCCGCAAGTGCCCATGTGGACCGTCGCCGTCATGTCACGAGGGCCGCTCCGCAGGTCGATCTCCGCCTGGGCCTTGTCCCTCAACCTCGTCAGATCCTCGGGGCTTTCAATCCGTCGCGTCATGCGCTAACCCTCCTTCCGGCCGGCTTCCGGGCCGCATACCGTCCGAGCAGTTCCCGGACGCGCGCCGGCTTCACGCGCTGGTGGATCTCGTCGTCAATGTTCACGGCCGGCGCCAAGCCGCATGCGCCGAAGCAGCGGGCCACCTCGAGCGTGAACTGCCGGTCACGGGTCGTCTCTCCGACGTCGATCCCCAGCTCCTTCTTGATGGCGTCCAGAACCTGCTTGCCGCCCCGCACGTAGCAGGCGGTGCCCAGGCAGACGCGCACCAGATGCCGGCCGCGGGGCTGGGTCGAGAAGAACGCGTAGAAGCTCACCACGCCGGCCACCTCGCTGAACGGCTTGCCCAGCCCCAGCGCCACTCGCTTCAGCACGTCCTCGGGCAGATGCCCGAAAATGCCCTGCGCCTGCTGAAGCACAGGGATCAGGGCTCCATCCTTGCCCCGGTACTCGCCGATGAGCGCATCGAGCCGCCCGAACAGCTTCTTGCGCGGCGGCTCGGCCGTCGCGCATGCGCACGCCGATCTTCGTTCAGCCATGGCGCCTCATCTCCCGCTCGTGCCACACGATCGCACCATCCGGCGCCGGCACGAGCGACAGCGCCTTCCGAGCATCCTCCGCCAGCCGATCGGCGGCCGCCACCGGGTCGTCCGCCGCTGCGACCGACTCCGCTTCCGCCGAGCGCCCCCCCGCCGTCACCCGAAGCCGGACCGCAAGCCCGGGGTTCGTACACGCGACCGACCACAGAGTCGCCGCCAGGTCGCCCATCGGCTTGCGATCGACGTGATCGCGGACCATGACGCCGCAGACCCGCAAGCCCCCCAGGTCGGACCGGCCGAGCTCCGCCCGCCCGCCCGCTTCCTCCATCGCCGCCCGGAACAGGCTCAGCCCCAGGCCGGTTCGCTTCCCGGGCTTCGTCGTGTAGAACGGATCCGCGGCCGTCTCGGCACCCACGCGCAGCCCCGGCCCGTTGTCCTCGACGACCACGCCAATGGCATTTCCCGCCGCGTCGTCCGTCACCGACACCGTCACCGCCGTAGCGCCGGCCCGGATGGCGTTCTCCAGCAGATCGAGCACGTGGAGCGACAGATCATGCATGGCGGATCCTCCACGCCCCGCACGCCAGCGCACCCGCGACACCCTCGAGCCCCGGGCGGTCCATCCGCAGCTCCGTCCAGCAGCAGCCGATGTCGGCCAGGTAGTGACTGTCCGATCCGGTCACCATCGCCACGCCCAGGGCCGCCCACTCCTGATCCCGGCGGGCCAGCACCCCGGCCGCCGAAATCTCCACGGCGTCGAAGGCCATCCCCGGCGGCCAGCACCCCAGCTGGCTGACCACGCTGAACGACGGCCGGTCCACGTGCGCGGCGATGGCCAGGCCGCCGTGCCCCTTCACGAGCGCGATGGCATCGGCCAGCCCGAGGCTGGACGCCGCAGCCAGCATCCGCGTCTCCTGCCCCAGCACCCGCCCCTCCGCGTCGAGCAACCACTGACCGCCGACCGGCCGGCGGGAGCCGTCCGGAAGGCTTACCCCAACCGCGTCTGCGGCCGCCACTGCCCGCCCGACATCCGGGAACAGCCCCAGCACGTGGATGTCCTCCGCCGTCGCCAGCTCGAGTCCGGCCAGCACCACCAGGCGCCCGCCGGCGGCCCTCTGCACAGCCTCCGCGTTGCCCGCGGCGTTGTGGTCGCAGACCGCGATCAGCCCAAGCCCCCGGGCGCAGGCCCGGTCCACGATCGCCGGCGGGGCCATCTCCCGGTGCGCGCAGGGCGACAGCGCCGTGTGGATGTGAAGATCCGCCGCAACCCACGTCACATGCGCCCCCCCCGGAGCCCCTCCGCGTAGAGCCGTCCGACGACGTCAAACGCCGTCTCCCGCGCCACGAACAGCCGGATCCGCTCCGCTTCCGCGCGCGCCCGAACACCCGGCTCCGGCACGCGCCCGTTCGCAAAGATCACGGCCGCCAGTCCGGCGTGGGCGGCGACCGCGACGACGTTCAGGTGGGTCTGCACGGTGACGAGCACCCCGCCTTCCGGCGCACGCGCCAGCGCGTCGCTCAGGAGGTCGGCCACGTACGCCCGCGTCACGTCTCGGGCGCCGCCCGCCAGGGCCGGCGTCACGTCCTGCAGCGACAGCCGCGTCGCCATTTCGTCCAGATTCACCGCCCGCTCCCGCCCCGGCGGCCGGGGCCGTATATCGTTAATTCGATACCGTTAAGTTTATGACGGTTCAGGCGAGGGGTACAGCCGAAAGAATGGCCCGGGCGCGGGCGAAAAAGGATCAGGTCGGGCGGCCGAACCGATTCGATCGGATGGCGTAGGACAGCTCCTGGAGGCTCGCGACGATGCGGGTGTCGACCACCGAGACGCGCCGGGGAACCAGCAGGTGTACATGAGCCAGGTTGAGCAGCCCCCGGATGCGGGACAGCACGAGCTGGTCGGCCACGGACTGGGCGGACTCCGAGGGCACGGCGATGATGCCGATATCCGCCTTGCGCCGCTTCACCGCCGCAGCCAGGTCCTTCATCGGCTGGATGGTGAGCGTCCCCACTGTCCGGCCGGCCAGGCGGGGGGAGCTGTCGAAGATCCCCACGATCCGGTAGCCTTTCCCGGCAAACTCGCCGTGGAGCGCCAGCGCGCGGCCAAGATTGCCGGCGCCGACAATCACGACGCGGAGCTCCTGATCGGCACCCAGCACGCGCGCGAGCACGTGCTCGAGGCCGACCGTGGAATATCCGCGCTTTGAAATGCCGGAGAAATCAACGTGCGACAGGTCTTGCCGGACCGTCGAGCTCGTAAGCCCCAACGCTTCGCCCAGATCCTGAGACGAGACCCACTCGCCCCCGTCGCGCCGGCGCCGCTGCACGTAGGCATAGTACTTGGGAAAGCGCCTCACGACGGATGCCGGAATGTCGTTGGGAGCTCGGTTTTTCATGGTGAACGTCCGCGAAGGCATCCGTCTGGTCCGAGATGGTGCATGCCGCACGGCCATTTGTCAAATTGCGAACGCCATTCCGGCGCCGCAGCGCTTCCCTGTCGGCGGGGCCGTGATACTATGGGTCCGTGAAGGTTCTCATCGCCACAACGGCCGGCTTCTGCCGGGGAGTGAAGCGGGCGGTCGAAAAGGCGCAGGCGCTGCGCCGGGACCGCCCGGGACCGATCCATACCGACGGGCCGCTGATCCACAACGAGCCGGTCCTGAGGGAGCTCCGCGAGCAGGGAATCGTAGAGGCCGACGATCCGTGGGCGCTTCGCGAGGGAGCCTTGGTCATCCGCGCACACGGCATACCGCCGGACCGGCGCCAGTCCCTGCGTCAGCTGCCCGTCGCTCTGGTGGACGCCACATGCCCGGACGTGGCCCGGATCCACGGCCTGATCCGCATGCATGTCGCGCGGGGCTATCACATCCTGATCTTCGGCGATCCCGGACATGCGGAGGTGGCCGGCCTGGTGGGCTACGCCGAAGGCCGGGGCCACGTGGTCACGCGCCCGGAGGAGGTGGCGGATCTGCCGGATATGGATCCCGTCTGCGTGTGCGCCCAGTCCACGCAGTTCCCGGAGGACTACTCGCGCATCGCCGCCGCCAGCCGGGCCCGGTTTCAGAACGTCGTGGTGCTGGACACCATCTGCGACGCCACCAAGAACCGCCAAGCCGAGCTGGTGACGATGGCCGAGCAGGTGGACGCGTTCGTAGTCGTGGGCAGCCGCCACAGCGCCAACACCATGCGGCTCGTCCAGCTGGCTCGGACGCTGCGCCCCACCGTCCATATCGAGACTCGCGCCGAGTTGAAGCCCCGGGACCTGGACGGGGTCCGCACGGTGGGACTGACCGCGGGGGCCTCCACGCCGGACTTCGTCATCCGCGATGTTCAGGAAGCCCTGGCCGCCCTGTAGCGACCGGCCCTCGGCCCTGCCCTGCTTCACGGACGGGGCAGGATGCGCTCGACCACAACCATGGGCTCGCGGACGCCGACAAGCCAGTACTGCGGGCCGGTGATCGCCACGCGCTGCCCCATGAAGCCGTCGAGCTGCGCGGTGTTCCCCCTCAGGTGACACACGGTGCGCGTGGCCGCGCCTTCCGACTCGACCAGGCGATACCGGCTCGGCGGCCCCAGCAGGTACGCGGCCGGGCGCAGAGCACCCTCGAGCGTCACGACCTCCCCTTGGGCCTCGATCGGTATCAGCCCCTTCTGAACCAAGTCCTCGGGAGCCGGAACCCGTTGCGGGCCAGGCGGCGGAGCCGAGGCCGGGGGCGGCGGCGCAGGGCGAGCGAGCGCCGGAGGAGACGGAGGCGCCGGCTTCGGGGGCAGGCGGGACACTTCGGCAGGAACAGCCAGGCGGGGCGGGCGCAGAAAGGACCGACTCACCCACAGAACAGAGGAAGTGGGAGCATCGATCTGAAGCCAGTCGACCAACTGGGTCCGAACCGTGACAACAGCCCCGGCATCCAGGACGCCCACGTCGGGGTATGCCAAGCCCGGACCCGCCCTCACCTTGAGTCGGGAGGTTGTCGCGACGCCGTCCTGGACGAACGCCCGATTAACCCACAGGCCGGTTCCCCCCGGCGGGCGGACGCCGACCCATTCCTCCGCCACTTGGACGACCGTGACGACCGCCCCGCTCGACAACTGGCCGACCACCTCCGCGGTTCCATCCGGTCGCGCGCGCATGTTGACCCGATCGCGGAGTACCTCCCACCGGCTTTGGATCGGATCCTGGGCGAACGCGCCGAAAGCCGCCACCCCCAGCATCGGAATGCACCACCATCTTGCCGTCACGCAACACCTCCTCCGCCCCCTCGCGCGACCGGCCGGCAGACGGGCCGTCCTCGCCGGAGCGATCCGCGGAGGAATCTATCACAGCATCGCCTGATCGCAAAGCCGAGCGGCGGAGCGCCTCGACCTCATGCCGGTCCAGATGGCGCCACCGCCCCAGCCGCACCGAGCCGAGGCTCAGGGTTCCGATCCGGACGCGCTTGAGCCGAAGCACGTCCACCCCCAGCGACTCGAACATCCGCCGGATCTGACGACGGCGCCCCTCGCGCAGAACGACCTCGTACTCCCCGGGATCAGCGTCTCCGGCCGCCGGGTCGATGCGCTCGGCCCGCAGCCGCTCGCCATCGGACTCAATCCCCGCCTGAAGCCGCGCACGCTCCGCCGCATCCAGCGGCCGGTTGGCCCGGACGCGGTAGACCTTCTCGACGTGGTGCCGGGGGTGCGTCAGAAGATGCGCGAATGCGCCGTCGTTCGTCAGAACCAGCAGCCCTTCACTGTCCCGGTCGAGCCGACCGACGGAATAGACGCGGCCGGGCAGGCCGTCGATGAACGGGCGGAACGTTCGCCGCCCCTGGGGGTCATCGCTCGTGCAGATAACGTCGCGCGGCTTGTTGAAGAGGACATAGACCAGAGGCTCGCCCGACACGACCTGTCCGTCGAGGGTGACCGCGTCTGCGGCCGGGTCGATGCACACCCCCTGCCGCGTGACGGGAGAGCCATTGACGCAGACACGACCCGCCGCGATGATGGCCTCGCACGCGCGACGGGATCCGACGCCGCATGATGCGAGGTGTTTCTGAAGCCGCACTTTGCCGGCGGCGGGCGGCGCGGAATATGGATCGTCCGGCGCCATCCTACGGCGACACCCGGATGCGGTAGAAGAAGGGACCGGGAGCATCGGCCACCGGGTCACGAAACTCGCTCAACGGCGGCGTGCCAGGAACGACAGCCACTTCGACGAAATCCCCAAGCTGCCCCTCGGCGCGATCCACCCAGTAGATACGGCCGGCCACGCTTGGCCACTGGACAACCAGCTCATCGCCTGCGGCGCCGGCCGCGCAGTCCGCCCGAAGAACGGAATCGGGATCATCCGGATCCGTTCCCGCCGCTGCTTCGGCCGCGTTGGACATGCCATCGCCGTCGTCGTCGCCGGCCGTCGGCGGGATCGTCACTTCTCCGCCGTTCCCGCCCGGAGGCGTCTGCCACTCGTACGCGCCGATGTCTACGCTGGCGCCCTGCACGCGGGGAGCGCCCGCCACGTCCAGATCCCCGACCATCCACGAGCGGACCGCGCCCGCGTCCAGGCACGGCGAGTCGGCCTGGAGCCGGTAGTCGCCATCGGCGACGAACCGAGGGCTTACGCCGATATTGCCCGTTCCGTCAGGCAGAGGCAGCGCGCAGGAGTAGCTCAGAACCGCGTTGTAGGTGTTGGATCCGTTGGAGCATGAGTTGCCCGCGACGATGCAGCCCTCGTGCACCCCCGCGTAGGCGCCGCCGCCGGACTTTGTGGCCACGTTGCCCGCCAGCGTGCAGCTCTCGTTCGTTCCCTCATAGCTGCCCCCGCCCCATCCGGCCGAGTTGCGGATCACCAGCACGCTGCGCAGGACGCTGTAGACGGCCCCGCCGCCGTACCGCTGCGCCCGGTTCGACTCCAGCACGCTGCGGCGCACCGTTCCGCCGTACACCCCGGCGCCGCTCTGCGCGGAGTTGCCGACGATCCGGCTGCCCACCGTCACCCCGCCGTACACGCCGCCGCCGCCGCTGTTGGCCACGTTCCCGACGATCACGCAGTTCGAGACGATTCCGTCCGCTTCGCACCACGCGCCCGCGCCGCTGCGGTCGGTCTGTGTATCGCCGGAGCTCCGCGTGCGGCCGCCCGTGAGCGTGAAGCCCGACAGAGACGCTCCGTTGGCTACGTATGCGCACCGCACGCCGGCTCCGCCGCGGATGAGGGTCGACGTCGCGCCGTTCATGCTACGGACGGTCAGGGCCTTGGTAATCGCCACCCGGTTCGACATGGCGCCGACCACCACGCGACCGCCGCTGCTGTAAGAGCCGTCCGCCACCAGCACCAGATCGCCTGCCGCCGCCGCGTCGATCGCGGCCTGGATGGTCTGCGCCGCGGTCTCGCGAGTCAGATAGGGCGACACGGGATTCATGCTGAGCGCATCGACATAGTGCGTGCCGGCCGGCGGCGTGAACGACGCCGTCACCGCGCGAGGCTGGTCCATGACCAGATGGAGGTCGGCGGTCGAAGGCGTCCCGTCCGGAAGGTCACCGCTCCAGCCCGCAAACGTGTAACCGGCCGCCGGCACAGCGGTCACCACCACGGCCGCGCCGCGATCGCACCACACGCCCGCCACCGTCACAGTCCCGCCCGCGCCGGCCGTCGCCGAGAGCCAATACTGCGTCTGCCACTGCCAGGCAACGGCCGAATCTGACCGTAGCTCAAAGCCAGCCGTGTCCGTTCCGCTTCCAGCGGCCGGCGCGCTGCCTTCGCCGACCCATCCCGAGCACACGTACCGAACGCCCGGGCCGCCGCTCACGACCGGCTCCGCAACCTGAGCGCTCACGACCGTGCCGGCCGGATAGGTGTAGGTGCCCGCCGGCGGAATCGACTGTCCGTAGTCCGACATCACCGTCAGCGACTGGGGAACCGCCTCGAATACGGCGGACACGGTCCGGCTGCCCGTCATGGGCACCTCGAGCTGGCCGCCCGCATCCAAGCACCCGTTCGTGTCGCCCATCCACCCCGCCAGGCGATAGCAGTCGGACGGAACGGCCGTCACGTACACGCAGGTCGCCTGATCGTACCAGCCCTCCGCCGCACGAACCGTCCCACCCGCGCCGGCCGTCGCCGAGAACCAGTACTGCGTCTTCCACTGCCACTGGACGAGCGAGTCGGTCGTCAGCGCAAACACCGTCGTATCCGTCCCGGCACCCGAAACAGGCGCAGCCCCAGCCCCGGCCCATCCCGTGCACACGAACTGCGTGCCGGCTCCGCTGCTCACGGGCGAGTTCAGGACCTGGACGCGCACGGCCGTGCCGGGCAGGTAGCTGTGCGAGCCGACAGCCGGGTCCGTGCTGCCATGCGCGGACGCCACGGTCAGCATCGGCAGATTGACTTCAAAGACGGCGGCCACGGCGCGGGAGCCCGACATCGGCGCCGTCAGCAGCGTCCCCGAGACGGCGCAACCGTTCGTATCGCCGGTCCACCCGACAAAATGATAGCCCGCGTCCGGCGCGGCGGTTACCGCCGCGCTGGCGCCGCGGTCGTACCAGCCGTCTGCAGCCGTCACGCCGCCACCCGCGCCAGCCGTCGCCGAGAACCAGTACTGCGTCTTCCACTGCCACGTCAGAGCTGAGTTGGCGCTCAGCGACACGACGGTGCTCGTGCCCTGGCCGCCCACCACGCTGCCGCTCCCGGTCCAGCCCCAGCAGACATATCGCGTGGTGCCGGCGACCACCGGCGAATTCGCCATCCGGCACGTCACGGCGGAGCCCGAGGCGTACCAGTTGGTGCCCACCGCCGGCGTCGCGCTGCCGAACGCCGACGCGACCACCAGCCGGGAAGACGATATGGCGCTGCCGCACGCGTAGTCGAGCCACGCCCACGCGGTGGCGCCGTTCACAATCCCGCTGGAAGGCTGCATCGCGCCAGGCGCGGACGTGCGTTCGCAGCCGGTGGCCGTGTCGAAGATCGAGAAGGCCGTCAGCTCCGCCGCATACGAATCGGAGACGGCGTCGGCGAGGCCGACAAAATAGCGGTTTGTAACGCCGGTCGGCGGCGCAATGTCCGTCATGTCCAGCCAGAAGGTGCCGTTGGTGACGACCGTGGTGCCGTCAAACGCATATGCCCCGCCATCCTGCGACAGAGCGGAGCCGCTCCACATCGTGGACGGATACATCGCGGGCGCGGTTCCCTTGCCGATCCGGACCGTAACCTGATCCCGCAGGGCGTGCCGGATCGTGAACCGACCGATCAGCTTCGGGGTGTAGTTGGTTCGGGCGGTCATCACGTAGGCCAGGCAACCGCCGGCTGACCCGCCGTAGCCGAAGCCGTACACTCGGTTGGCCGGATTGGGCCCGCTCGCCACGGCGCTGGTCTTCTTGAGAGCATCATAGGCAAGCCACGTGAACCCGCCCGTACCCCACCCGGTGCCCCACGAGTTGGCGATCTTCAGCGCGCCCTTTTCCCCGGAATCCACCACGCCGTTCGTGTTGATGTCGCACCAGACGTTGTCGTTGTAGCCAACGACCGTCATCGCGTGCCCCCAGTCCAGGGAGACCACGTACTCGCAGATCGGCTGGCCGGCCAGGGCGTCGTCGTTCGTGGTGGCCGGGTCGTTTCCGACGCTCGCCCTCACCCACCCCTTGTACGTCCAAGGCGCGTACGTTTCAAATCCGGCCACGTACCCGTTGTCCAGCACCTGCTTGAGCTGCAGAAGGCCCGCATCGGTGTACAGGCTGGCGACCGTGTAGTACTGATTGGCGCGCCGGTTCACCGCGTCACGCCAGACGTTGCTGCTCATGCACCACGCCCGGTAGTCGCCCGACGAACCTGTGTACGGGAACTCGGCCCATGTGGCGCTTCCGTGGTCCCGCATCACCATCAGGCAGTCCGAGATATAGACACCCGAATCCACACCCCAGTTCATCTGGTTGTACGTCCACTTGGGGGACAAGCGGAACGCATCCCCGCCGGTCTTCGCGTTCCATCCGTTCGCCAGCGCGGTGTTGTGCGTGCCCTGATAGTAAGTCGTGGAAAAAGCGGCGCATGAGCCTTGGCTGCCCTGGCTGCGAATCGGGGGAAAGGCATCGAGCAGACTGTTGTCGGAGACGCCCGTTCCGCTCCCGGCCAGCGCTTCAGGAGCCATCGCGGGCGCAGCCGAGGAGTCCGTCACAAACTCCTCGCCGATCGCCACAGGCTTCGCCGCGCCGGCTCCGAGGGGCGCCAAGCCCGAACGAGCCCTGCGCTCGCTCTGGCGCTGAAGTCCGAGCGCGTTCGGTCGGACGCCGACGATCTCCTTGCACTGAGTCCGGAACCACTCGGCTTCCTGAGCGGTCGGAACCTTGAGACCGCGCCGGTATCCGGCTATGTCGGTGTCCATCTGAGCGGCGGCCATCGCGGCAAAGGCCATCCACGCCGCCACTCCCGCCCCGATCGCTGTCGAACGCTTACGCATGGTCTTCGCCACTCCTGGCGCCCTCCGAGGTCCTTCCTCAATGGGGAGCGCTGGAGTGTTAGAGAGCAGTAAGTGTACCGGCGAGCAGCCACCCGAACAATCCCCTTTCATTAGGGAGACACAGCCGACCGGGAGCCATCTCATCAAGTCTCTATCCGTAAGCCACTTACATCATTTCCGACAAATCAGCCAAAAAGATATAACTCGGCCCCATTCTACCGCTGCCCGGGCGCGGTTCTCTCGATCATGCAACCGGAGCCACCGAACCGGAGAGAGGCCCCTTGAATTCGCGTGCCAAGTCCGGATCGCCCGCCCGATCGAAAGGCCCTCAATGTGATGACTGCGATCGCCGGGTGCAGCTACCGCATTGCTTCGGCCGGGGCACGCGGATACTATGCGTCCCTTTCCGAGGAGGGATGCGAACGATGTTCCAGTGGAAACCCAGCCGGCCGTTGGCCGTGATCGACATCGAGGCGACCGGGCCAAACGCCCGGACAGACCGGATCGTCGAACTCGCGATTATCAAGATTATGCCGTCCGGTGAGCGCACGACGAGGGTCTTCCGCGTGCGCCCCACCATTCCCATCTCGGCCGAGGCGGAGTCCATCCACGGGATCAAGAACGAGGACGTGGCCAGCTGCCCGCTCTTCGCCGACATCGCCCGCGACGTGTCCGCTGAGCTTCACGGCTGCGACATCGGCGGGTACAACGTGCTCCGCTACGATATCACCATGCTCGCGGCGGAGTTCGAACGGGCCAACCTCGCGTTCGACATCGACACGCGTCGCATCGTGGACGCGCAGCGGATCTACCACCGGCGCGAGCCCCGTGATCTCACGGCTGCGCTCGCCTTCTACTGCAGCGAGGTGCATGCCAACGCACATGGTGCCGAGGCTGATGCGCTGGCCACCGTCCGCGTGCTCGAGGGGCAATTCGGGAAATACGCCGACCTGCCGACCGATGTCGATGAACTCGACCATTACTGCAACCCGCGCGACCCCTCGTGGGTCGACCGGGCCGGGCGGTTCAAGTGGGCCGACGGGGAGATCGTCTGCAATTTCGGCAAGAAGGCGGGAGTGAAGCTCAAGGAGCTGGTCGCAACGGACCCCGGCTTCGTCAAGTGGATCCTGCGCTCCGAGTTCCCGCCGGACACGCAGGAGCTCATGAGGCACGCGCTCGAGGGCCGCTACCCCGCGCCGCCACATCCCGAGGCGGCGCGCACGCAGCCGTCGAGCGGAGACACGCTCGGGGAGCGCCTTCCGCCTGCTCAGTGACGGACCGCAGGGGTGACCGAGCGCGTGCTCGCCTCGGATCCCAGTTCATTGAGCACGCGGATCACCACCCGGCCGATCGCCTGCAGGCTCTCCGCGCTCAGCTTGTCGATCGTGTCCGCCGGCGTGTGCCAGTAGTCGTTCCGGCCGGGCGCCGATCCGTACTGAAAGTCGATCAGGTCAATGGCGGGCAGGCCGGCCTCAAAGAACGGGGCATGGTCATCGATCACTTCCATGCGCATCAGGGAGAACCGGTCGCGCACCCCCTCCAGGCGGGCTGAGGCGAACACCTTTGAGGCCAGGTCCGGCGAACTGTTGGCCGGTATGGTCACCGTCAGGTCGCGGTCGCCGATCATGTCGAGGATGATCACGGCCCGCACGGATGAGGTCGCTCCCGGCGCGGTCAGCAGGCGGGCCAGCCGACGGCTCCCGTGCAGCCCGTCGCGGGCGGAGTACTCCCGGACGGATTCCTCCCCGTCCAGGAAGGCCAGCAGAACGTCGTCGCGGCATCCCCCGGCGGCCTTCAAGGCGGCGGCCAGTTCGAGCAGCACGCCCACGCCGGACCCGGAGTCGTTCGCGCCTTCAAAAGGTTCCTCCAGCCCGGCCTTCGTGTCGAAGTGACACCCGACGACAACGGTCCGGCCGGACACCCCGGGAACTCGGGCCGTGACGTTGTAGAACACGCCGGTGCCGCTTCGGACGGCGTCGTCAAACCGATCGACCTGCGCGGGAAGTCCGATTTCAACCAGGCGGGCACGCACGTATTCAGCCGCCCGCGCGGCGCCAGCCGTTGTGGATGCACGCGGCCCGACGGACAGGAACCCGCGCACGCTCGCGAGCGCTCGCGCTCCGCTGAAGCTCGCCGGATCAACCGCACTGGCCGGGGCGGTCGCGGCGGGCGGCGCGCAACCGGCCAGAGACAGGGCGAGCAGGACCGGCAGCAGCCGGAGCCGGTCCGGCATCGCTTCGGAATCAGCAGCCGTTCGCCTAGGAAACATCGGGGACGCCCATGCGCTCCATGAGGCGGGTCAGATCCTCGTTGGTGAAGAAGTCGATCTCCAGCGTGCCTTTGGCCTTTTTGCCGTTGGCCAAGGTCTTGCAGGCCGTCAGCCGTACGCTGGTCCCGAAGTGCCTCTGCATCACATCCGACAAGTAGGTGACGTGGTCGGCCGGAATGTCATCCTTAGCCTGCCGGACGCGGACCACCGGAGCCTGGCGCGCATGCGCCACGATGTGCTCGAGCGCGCGAACCGACAGGTCCTCGCGCGCCACCCGATCGGCGAGCACACGCTGTTCGGACGGGCTCTCGACGCCCAGCAGCACCTTGGCGTGGCCGGGCGACACCCGACCGCCCGCAATCAGATTCTTGACCTCGTCGCCCAGCGCGAGCAGGCGCATGGCGTTGGTCACCGATGCGCGCGCCTTGCCGACGCGCTGCGCGATCTGCTCCTGGGTCAGCCGGAAGGTGTCGGCCAGCTGTCGATACCCCTCCGCCTCCTCAATGACGTTCAGGTCCTTGCGCTGGAGGTTCTCGACGAGCGCCATCTCCAGCGCGTCCTGGTCCGCCGCCTCCATGACCAGCACCGGAACGGTCGTAAGCCCGGCCTCGCGGGAGGCTCGGAACCGCCGCTCCCCGGCGATCAGTTCGTAGCCGGCCCCCTTCCGCCGGACGAGCAGCGGCTGCAGGACTCCCCGCTCCTTGATGGAGCTGATGAGCTCCTGCAGCCCCTCCTCGGCAAACACGCGGCGCGGTTGCCACGGGCTCTTCTGGATGCTGTCCAGCGGGACGCGCATGACGCTGGAGTCGGCCTTCGGCGCCGCCGCCGCTGCCGGCGCCGGCGCAGCGACCGGCGCGGCCGCCGCGCCGCCCATCAGTGCCCCCAGCCCGCGCCCCAGCCCGTGTTTCGCCGCCATGGTTGCCGCTCCTTTAGGGATAGCGTCCGCACCGGTCAAGACCCGCCTTCTCCGGCAGACCGAAGAGCAGGTTCATGTTCTGCAGGGCCGACCCCGCCTGCCCCTTCATCAGGTTGTCGATGTACGACACCACGCGCAGCTTGTTGTTCCGCGAATCGACATCGACGACAAGGTTGCAGTAGTTCGTGCCGCGGACATGCATGGAGCCGACCGTCGCGGCCTGGTCATACACGCGTACGAATCCCGAGTCACCATAGAACGCACGGTACGCGGCCAGGACATCGGCCGCCGACACCGGGCCCGTCAGCTCGCCGTACAGGCACGACATGATCCCCCGGCACACCGGCACGACCTGGGCCGTGAACGTAACCGTCGCGGTCTGCCCGGCCAGCAGCCCCAGCTCGCGCTCGATCTCGCACACGTGCTGGTGCCCGGCGAGCTTGTAGGCGTTCA
>CAYSLU010000022.1:0-63633 GCA_964431965.1 uncultured Verrucomicrobiota bacterium | reverse complement strand
TCCTTCATGTCGTCCTTGTTCCCGCCCGACGTGCCCACGATGTGGGTCTCGGCGTAGTGGACGTTGTAGAAGTTCAACCGCGCCGCGAAGTCGGTCTTGGTCGGCCCCGCGAAGAAGTTCAGGCAGCCGTTCCGGCCGAGGATGGCATCGGCCTGCTCGACCACCGGGGCGACCGGCGCGAACACGAACAGGTCGTCGAATCCCTCGCCGCCCGCCATCTTTCGCAGGTGCCCCACGGGGTCCGGGATCTTGGCCGTGTTCAGGTACACCAGCTCGATGCCGATCTTCTTCAGGTCGGCCGGGCGGAGCAGCGACGCGGCGCGATCGATCCGCGGCTGGTCGATGTCCGTCACGACGAGCAGGCGCGGCTTGCGCGGGCCGTGCGCGAGATAGTCGATGCAGCCGAGGCCCATCGGCCCCGCGCCCGCCAGGATGGCGCAGGTGCCGCCCTCGACGATGCCCATGATGTGGTTGTAGTCCCCGTACTTCGTGTGGTACTGGGCGTGGCAGGCGCCGATGATGCAGGACATCGGCTCGCTGAGCGAGGCCTTGAAGAAGGCGTCTCCTTCGTACGGCAGCAGGCAGTCGCTCTCCATCACGCAGGACGGCACGATGACGTAGCTGGCCATGCCGCCGATATAGCGGAACGAGTAGCCGGGGGCGTCCAGCGAGCCCTTGTACCCGAGCGCCGGCTGGATGCTGAACTTCTGGCCCGGCCGGAACTGGCCGGCCCACTTCTGGCCGACCTGCCGGATGTAGCCGGCGAACTCGTGGCCGATGATGGTCGGGTTCTTCGCGACATCGTTCGGGACACGCTTGTGGTCCGGGCCCTGCAGCGCCGCCTTGTGCGACGACATGCAGACCGAATCCGTGATCACTTCCGCCAGAATCTCGTCGTCTCCAAGCTGGGGCAGCTCAAAGCTCTCCAGCCGCAGGTCGCTCTTTCCATAGATCCGCAGTGCGCGCGTCCGCATGGTCTTCCACTCCTTCGGTGATGCCTACAGCAGTGACCCCTGAGGTCCGGGCCCCCGCTTGATTCCGAACTTTTCGTATGCCCGATCCGTGGCCACCCGGCCCTGGGGCGTCCGCTTCAGGTACCCCTCCTGGATCAGGTACGGCTCGTACACTTCCTCGATCGTATCCTGCTCCTCGCCGATGGAGACGGCCAGCGAGCTCAGGCCCACCGGCCCGCCCGCGAACTTGGAGATGATGGTGTCCAGCAGCCGCTTGTCCATCTCGTCCAAGCCGTCCGCATCCACGTCGAGCATCGTGAGCGCCTTGTCCGCCACGTCGCACGTGATCACGTTGTCCGCCTTCACCTGCGCGTAGTCCCGGACCCAGCGCAGCAGGCTGTTCGCGATGCGCGGCGTGCCGCGGGCGCGGCGCGCGATCTCGGCCGCCCCCGCCGCTTCTATGTCCACGTTCAGGATCCGCGCCGACCGGGTCACGATGGCCGTCAGGTCCGCGGCGTCGTAGTAGTCCAGCCGGTTGGCGATCCCGAACCGGGAGCGCATCGGCGCGGACAGCAGGCCGCTGCGGGTCGTGGCGCCCACGAGCGTAAACGGCGGCAGATTCAGCCGCACGGAGCGCGCGTTCGGCCCCTGGTCGATCATGATGTCGATGACGAAATCCTCCATGGCGGAGTACAGGTACTCCTCCACGGCCTTCTGGAGCCGGTGGATCTCGTCGATGAACAGGATGTCGCCCCGCTCCAGGCTGGTCAGCAGGCCGGCCAGGTCGCCCGCCTTCTCGACGATGGGGCCGGACGTGACCTTGATGCCCACGCCCATGGCGTCGGCCAGGATGTGAGCGAGCGTGGTCTTGCCGAGGCCCGGGGGCCCCGACAGCAGCACATGGTCGAGCACGTCCTTCCGGCCGCGGGCCGCCGCCACCGACAACTCGAGCCGCTCGCGGACCTTGGCCTGGCCGACGAAATCCTGGAAGTGCGGGGGGCGCAGCCGGATGTCGAAGTCCGTCTTCGGCTCGCTCAGCACCTTGTTGACGAGTCGCTCGCTCACCGCGCCAAGCTCTTGCGGATGATGTCCTCGACCGAGTGTTCGCCGGCGCCCGCGCCCTTCGCCACCTCGAGCACCATCTTCTCGGCGTCCGCCCGCTTGTAGCCAAGCGCGATCAGGGCCAGAACGGCGTCTCGCAGCTTCAGATCCGCGGGAAGCTCGTCTCGCGCGCCGGCCGTCGCCTCAAGAGCCTCGCCCGCGCCGATCTTGTCGCGGAGGTCGACGATCATCCGCTCCGCCGTCTTCTTCCCGATGCCGGAGATCGAGCTCAGGCGCTTGGCGTCGCCGTCCACGATGGCGGCCTTCAGCTCGCGGGAGCTGAGCCCGCTGAGCGCGCTCAGCGCGAGCTTGGGGCCGATCCCGCTGACGGACAGCAGCAGCACGAACATGCGGCGCTCGGACTCCGTGGCGAACCCGAAGAGCTGGTGGTCGTCCTCGCGCACGTGGTCGTACGTCAGCACCAGGCACCGCTCGTTCGCCGCCGGGAGCCGGTCGTAGCTGGAAAGCGGGATGGAGACCTCGTACCCGACGCCGCCCACGTTCAGCACGGCCCGCGTCGGCTGCTTCTCCACCAGGATGCCATCGAGAAAACAGATCATGCGACCTTCCGGCGACTCCTCAGATCTCCTGCGGCGCGAGCGCCGCATAGCCCGTCCGGCTGTTCAGATGGCACACGGCCAGGGCCAGCGCATCCGCCGCGTCCTCCTGCGGCTCCTCGCGGAGCCCGAGGATCGACATCACCATCTTCCGAACCTGCTCCTTCTCGGCGCCCCCGTGGCCGACGAGGGCCTGCTTGACGCGGCGGGGCGCATACTCGAACACCGGCACGCCCGCGGCCGCACACGCGGCGATCACCGCCCCGCGCGCCTCGCCCAGGGCCAGCGTCGTCTTCACGTTGCGCGAAAAGAACACGCCCTCGATGGCCACCGCCCCCGGCTGCGCCCGCTCGATCAGGGCGGCCACGCCCCGCTGCAGCTCGAGCAGGCACCGCGACAGCGCGAGGGCCGGCGCGTTCCGGATGATCCCGAACTCCACCGCCGCCAGCGCCGCGCCCCTCGCCTCCACGATCGCCACCCCCGTGGTCCGGAGCGCCGTGTCCACGCCCAGCACGCGTTTCGCGGTTGCGGTGTCGGTCATCGGCGCAGGGTTCCGGGGTCGGGTCGGGCGATCAGCCCTCGGCTTCGAGCTCCTTCAGCGTCGCGTCATCGACGTCCATGCTCGTGTAGACGTTCTGGACGTCGTCGTTGTCCTCGAGCGTCTCGACGAACCGCATGACGGACTTGGCCACGGCCTTGTCCTTCACCGACACGTAGGCGTCCGGGATCAGGCGGATCTCGGAATCGTCGTACTTGAGCCCGGCCTTCTCGATGGCGTCGCAGACCGCCAGGAAGCTCCCGGGATCCGTCAGCACCTCGAACTGCTCGCCGTCGCGGCTCATGTCCTCGGCACCGGCGGTCAGCACGATGTCCATCAGCTTGTCCTCTTCGACGGAAGCCGCATCGACGAAGATCTGGCCGCGCCGCTTGAAGCCGCGGGACACCGCGCCCAGCGAGGCGAAGCTCGACCCGTGCTTGCTGAAGATGTGCCGGATCTCGGCGGCCGCGCGGTTCTTGTTGTCCGTGAGGACCTTGACCACGACGCCCACGCCGCCGTCGGCAAACCCCTCGTAGGTCACCTCGTCCATCGTCACGCCGCCCAGCTCGCCCGTGCCCTTCTTGATCGCGCGGTCGATGTTCTCGTTCGGCATGCTGCACGCCTTGCAGCGCGTGATGAGCGCGCGAAGCGCGGCGTTCGTGTCGGGGCTCCCGCCGCCGGCCTTGGCCACCACCATGAGCTCCTTGGCCATCTTGCTGAAAATCTTGCCGCGCTTGGCGTCAGCCGCGCCCTTCTTGTGCTGAATGGTCTTCCACTTACTGTGCCCGCTCATGGTGTCTCTCCGCTTGTTCCTGTTTCCTGTTTACAGCCCACTCCGGCCGCCGGTCCGCCCGGCTTCATCTCCGCCCCCAGCAGACCTGCGGGGGGCGGCTCCCCGAACTCCTGAATCCATCCGTTCGAAAATCCCAGTTCCTCCGCGGCCGCGCATACGGCATCGTACTCCGCCCGCGCGATCGGCCGATCCCAGCCCGGCCGCCCGACCGCCCGGTGCACCGGCGTGTACTGCGCCATCACGCTGACCGCGATCCGGTCGCCGACCGCGTCGGCGAGCCACCGAAGGTTCGCCACCGCCTCCGATGCCCGGCCCGGCAGGATCAGCAGCCTGCAGATCACGCCCCGCCGCGCGATTCCGTCGGCGTCGGTTTCCAGCGCGCCCACCTGCCGCCACATGGCCAGCAGAGCCGACCGCGCGGCCTCGACGTACCCAGGCGCGGACGACGCCTCGGCGGCCGTCTCCTCCCGCGCGTAGCGCAGATCGGTCAGGTAGACGTCCACCCGCCCCGCGAGCGCCTCAATCGTTTCCACGCGCTCGAAGCCGCTGGTGTTCATCACCACCGGCAGCGCCACGCCCTCCGCCCGCAGCGCGTCCAGCGCGTCCGCCACCATCGGCAGCCACGGCGTTGGGCTCACCAGGTTCCAGTTGTGACAGCCCGCCGCCGCCAGCGACCGAAAGACCGACCGCAGCCCGGCCGCGTCGGTCGCAAGCCCCTCCCCGCACTGGCTCCACGGGTAGTTCTGGCAGTACAGGCACGCCATCGTGCAGCGGCTGAAGAAGACCGTTCCCGATCCCCTCGTTCCGCTGACCGGCGGCTCCTCCCCATGGTGGGGCCCGTGCCGGTATATCTCGACCTCGCCCCCGGCGCCGCACGCGCCGCGGCGGCCGGCCGCCCGGTTCGCCCCGCACCGGCGCGGGCACAGCCCGCAATTCGTCAAGTCCCACGCCATGCCCGGCCCGCCGTGTCCGCTGGAGCTGAAGACATCCGCCCGGAGGGACGGATCACTCTTCCTCGTGCTCCTTCTTGTTCTTCGCGGCCTCGGCGATGACCTTCTGCGCGATGTTGCTCGGCACGACCTCGTACCGCGCAAACTCCATCTCGAAGGTTCCCCGGCCGCCCGTCATGCTGCGCAGCTCCGCGCAGTAGCGCGAGAGCTCGGCCTGCGGGACCTCGGCCGTGATGACCTGCACCCCGTCCTTGCTCTCCAGGCCGAGAATGTGCCCGCGCTTGTGGCTCAGGTCGCCGTTCACATCGCCCATGTGCGAGTCCGGCACCATCACCCGCACGGTCATGATCGGCTCGAGCAGGACCGGCTTCGCCTTCTGCACGCCGTCCTGGAACGCCCGGGAGCCGGCGATCTTGAACGCGATTTCCGAGGAGTCCACGTCGTGGTAGGACCCGTCGTAGATCGACACCTTCACGTTGACCACCGGATTGCCGGCGATCACGCCGCGCTTCAGCGTGTCGACAATCCCCTTCTGGATCGCGGGCAGGAAGTTGCCCGGAATCGAGCCGCCGAACGTGTCGTTCTCGAACCACTCGGTCTCGCCCGCCGGCAGCGGGCTGACGCGCAGGTACACCTCGCCGAACTGGCCGCGCCCGCCCGTCTGCTTCTTGTGCTTGTAGTGCCCCTCGCCCGTCGCCTGCACCGTTTCCTTGTACGGCACGCGCGGCACGCTCAGCACCACATCCACGTTGCTCCGCCGCTTCATCCGCTCGACCGCCACGTCCAGGTGCACGTCGCCCATGCCCGACAGCACCGTCTCGTGCGTGTCGCTGTTCCGCTCGACCTTGATCGTGGGGTCCTCTTCGCCCAGGCGCGCGATCGCCGTTCCGAGCTTGTCCTCGTCGCCGTCGGTCTTGGCCCGCACCGCGTGCGCCATCACCGGATGCGGAAATGCGAACGGCGGCATCGACACCTTGTGCCCCGGCGCGCACAGCACGTCGCCCAGCGTCGTGACCTTGAGCTTGGCAAGGGCGACGATGTCGCCGGCCGTGGCCTCGCCGAGCGGCGCCTGCTTCTTGCCGCTCATCTCGGCCAGGGTCGAGACGCGCTCCTTCTGCTCCTTCGTGGCGTTGTAGATCTCCGTCCCCTCGCGCAGCGTGCCGCCGCAGACGCGGACAAACGAGAGCTGGCCCACGAACGGGTCGTTGACGGTCCTCCAGACAAACCCCACGAAGGGGGCGTCGGGCGCGGGGTTGATCGGCTTGCCCGCCGTGTCCTGGACCGGCGCTTCGACCGGGGACGGGAAGAGCCGCACGAGCCCGTCCAGCACATCCTTGACCCCGATGTCCTTCAGCGAGGCGCAGGCGAACACGGGGACGAACCGCTGGTTGACCACCGCCTTGCGCAGGCCGACCGAGATCTCCTCGGCGGAGAGCGCCTGCCCGCCCAGATACTTCTCGAGCAGGGTGTCGTCGGTCTCCGCCGCGAGTTCGACGAGCTTGCCTTTGAACTCCGACACTTGGTCCGCCATCGGTCCGCCATCCGTGGAGGCCAGGATGTCCACGACGCCGCTCCGGTCCTCCAGCGGCAGCACCACGGGCACGCAGGCCTCGCCGAAGGCGGCGCGAATCTGCTCCAGCGCCTGGTCGAAGTTCGCGTTCTCGCGGTCGAGCCCCGTGATCACGATGCCGCGCGGCAGTTTGGAGTCCACGAGCTGCTTCCACGCCCGGTTCGTGCCCACTTGAACGCCCGACACGGCATCCACGGCCAGGAGGCCCGCGCCGGCCGCCCGGCTCGCCAGGATGAGCTGCCCGATGAAGTCCATATAGCCCGGCGTGTCCAGGAACACGAGATGCGCGGGCTTGCTGCCGCCCTTGTAGAGGCCGCCGAACGACTTGGCGTAGATCGTGATCTTCCGCGCCTTCTCCTCGTCGGTGTAGTCGGCCATGCTCGATCCGGCGTCCACTGCGCCCAGGCGATCGTTCACGCCGAGCTTGAACAGGAACGCGTCGATCAGCGACGTCTTGCCGCTGCCGGTATGGCCCATGATCACTACGCTGCGCGTATCCGCTACCGCTACGTCCTTCATGTTGCCCCCCTATTCGTCGTTCGGCTCGTGCTCCCGGCCGGCAGCGGCCCGCCCCGTAACGGGCGCACCCCAGCCTGCTAAGCCGGATAAAATCTCAACGGAACTGCCAAAAGGGACGGTTTATAGCACAATCGCGAGGATTCCGACAACTTCGCTCACGCCCGAATCCTCACCCTCCGCCCCTCGACGCTCACGCGGCCGTCCGCGATCATCTGGAGCGCCTCGGGATAGGCGATGTGCTCCTGATCCTGGATGCGCGCGTGGAGCGCGGCCGGCGTGTCGCCGTCGAGGACCGGAACGGCCTTCTGGACGATGATGGGCCCGGTATCCACGCCGCCATCCACGAAGTGCACCGTGCAGCCGGCCACCCGGGCGCCGTAGTCCAGCGCCTGCTTCCACGCCTCCAGCCCCGGAAAGGCTGGCAGCAGCGAAGGGTGGATGTTCACGATCCGGCCGGGAAAGGCCGCCAGCAGGCCGGGCTTGACGATCCGCATGAACCCGGCCAGCGCCACGCAGTCCGCGCCGTGCCGCCGCATGGCCGCCACGCAGGCCTGCTCGCCCGCGCCGTCCAGCTTCGTCTTGAAGGGCGCCGCGCTGACGTGCTCGGCCGGTATGCCCGCCCGGCGCGCCCGCTCCAGGATGAACGCATCCGCCACGTCCGAGATCGCGCACACCACCCGGGCGTTCAGCTTCCCGGCGGCGATGGCATCCAGAATGGACTGAAAGTTGCTCCCCTTCCCCGATCCCAGCACCGCAATGGACAGCCGGTTCGTCTTCATGACCGCCGCATCCTACCAGCCGCCTCGCCGCCCATGCAATCCCCCGGCGCGATTTTGACTCCCGGGCGCGTTGATGATATACAATTCACCTTTATGTCCGCCAAACCCGTCAACCCGGCCGCCGACCGCGCGAACAGCGTCGGGCTGGTCCGCACGGAAACCGCGACGATCGCGCTTCCGCCCGGCGGGCTCCGCCTCCAGGGCGGCGACGCGCTGCCGGAGCTCCAGGTCGCCTACGAGACGTACGGCCGGCTCTCGCCCGCCCGCGACAACGCCATCCTCATCTGCCACGCGCTGAGCGGCGATGCCCACGTGGCCGGCTACCACGACCCCGCCGACCCGAAGCCCGGCTGGTGGGAGGAAATGGTCGGGCCGGGCAAGGGCATCGACACGAACCGCTTCTTCGTGGTCTGCTCGAACATCCTGGGCGGCTGCAAGGGCTCCACCGGGCCGTCGTCCGTCAACCCGGGCACCGGGCGCCCCTACGGCTCCGCCTTCCCGCGGGTCACCGTCGGAGACATGGTCGACGTGCAGCGGCTGCTCCTGCGCCACCTCGGCATCGACCGCCTCGCGGGCGTGGCGGGCGGCTCCCTCGGCGGCATGCAGGTGCTTGAGTGGAGCATCCGGTACCCCGACCTCGTGGACCGCTGCATCTGCATCGCCTCCGCGGCCTCGCTCTCGGCCCAGGCGCTCGCCTTCGACGTGGTCGGGCGGCACGCGATCATGACGGACCCCGGCTGGAACGGCGGCGACTACTACGGCGCCGAGTCCGGGCCGGACCTCGGCCTCGCCCAGGCCCGCATGATCGGCCACATCACCTACCTGTCCCCCGAGATCATGGAGCGGAAGTTCGGCCGCGAGAAGCGCGAGGGCCACGACGCGTCCGCCAAGTTCGCCACCCGGTTCCAGGTGGAGAGCTACCTCCAGTACCAGGGCCGCAAGTTCGTGGACCGGTTCGACGCCAACTCGTACCTGCACATCACCGAGGCGATCGACACCTACGACCTCAAGGAGGCGCACGGCTCGCTCGAAGGCGCCTTCGCGCCCGTCCGGGCCCGGTTCCTCGTCGTCGCGCTCAGCTCGGACTGGCTCTACCCGCCGGAGCAGTCGATCGAGATCGCCGGCGCCCTGCTCCGCTCCGGCAAGCGCGTCTCCTACTGCCTGCTGCACGCCCCGTACGGGCACGACGCCTTCCTCATCGACATCGAGCACCTGTCGGAGATGGTGCGAACCTTCATGAGCGCCCCCGCCGCGCCGCCGGCCGGGAACGTCGCCCCGCACTGCGAGGTGTGCCACCGCGACTTCCAGGTCGTGGCCGACATGATCGAGCCGGCCTCCCGCGTCCTCGACCTCGGCTGCGGCGACGGATCGCTCGTCGCCATGCTGACCGCGGACCGCCGCGTCAGCGGCCTGGGCGTGGACATCGATCTGGCCAACGTGATCGGCTCGGTCGGCCGGGGAATCGACGTGCTCCAGACCGACATCGACGAGGGGCTCACGATGATCCCGGACCGGTCCTACGACTACGCCATCCTGAGCCAGACGCTGCAGGTGGTCCGCCGCCCGCGCTTCGTCCTCCATGAGATGCTGCGCATCGCCCGGGAGGGCATCGTGACCTTTCCGAACTTCGCCAACTGGGCGAACCGGCTCCGGCTGGGCCTGCTCGGCCAGATGCCGAAATCCAGCGCCCTGCCGTTCGAATGGTACGAGACTCCGAACATCCACCTGGCCACGCTCACCGATTTCATGAACCTCTGCACCCGGGACGGCATCCGCATCGTGAAGATCATGTCGCTGCCGCAAGGCCCGGTGAGCAAGCTCTTCGTGGGAATGGGGCTCTCGAATCTCGGAGCCGACCACGTGCTGGTGAAGATTGCGCGCGGTTGAGACGGAACACGCGGGGCGCCCGGTCCGGCCGGGGCCCCGCCGAACAGGGGAACGCACATGCATTCGGACGAGTGGATCGCCCAGCCCATCGAGCGAGTCGTGACCGAGTTCACCAGCTGCCCGTCGTGCTCCCGCGCCTCGGCCCGGCGCCTCGGCTTCGCCGGCCGCGAGGCGATCTACAAGGTGCTCGACCAGCTTATGACCATCCTGTTCCCGGGCTGCCACGGGCACGAGTACATCCCGGCCTCCGACATCCGCGACTTCTGCCGCGACCAGCTCCGCGGCGCCGCGATGACCCTCCGCAAGCAGGTCGAGCGGGCGCACCATTTCTTCTGCGACAACGCCAGCGGCGATGTCTGCCACCCCTGCGCCGCCAAGGCGGAGGCCGCCGTGCGCGCGCTGATCGAGGCGCTGCCGGAGATCAAGGACACGCTGGAGCGCGACATCCAGGCCGCCTTCGACGGCGACCCCGCCGCCCAGTCCGCGATGGAGGTGGTCATGAGCTACCCCTGCGTCCAGGCGATCGTGACGCACCGGATCGCGCACCTCCTCTACCGGAACAGCGTGCCGCTCGTGCCCCGGATCATGTCGGAGCGCGCGCACTCGCTCACCGGAATCGACATCCACCCGGGCGCCCGGATCGGGCCGGGCTTCTTCATCGACCACGGCACCGGCGTCGTCATCGGCGAGACCTGTGTCATCGGCTGCAACGTCAAGCTCTACCAGGGCGTCACCCTCGGCGCGCTCAGCTTCCCGAAGGACGAGCACGGCCACCCGATCAAGGGCATCAAGCGCCATCCGGAAGTCGGAGACAACGTGGTCATCTACGCCGGCGCCACCATCCTCGGCGGCGATACGGTCATCGGAGCCGGTTCCGAGATCGGCGGCAACGTGTGGCTGACGCACTCCGTTCCGCCCGGGTCGCACGTCTATAACCAGCAGCCCAAGCCGATCATCCGCAGCGAGCGTGCGCCGGCGGACGCCGGCCGCTGAGGCCCGAGACCGATCGCGAAAGGACCATCCCGTGCACCTGCTCATCCTGAAGGGCCAGCCGGCCGTTTCCGGGTTTCGCCTCGCCGCGCTGCGCCAGCGGCTCTCCGACGCCGCCCCCGACGCCCCGGTGCGCGACATCGAAGCCGCGCCCGTGTACCTGATCGAGCTCTCGGCCCCGCCCGCAGGCCGAACGCTCGAGCGCGCCGTCGCCCTGCTCGACGCCCGCGACGGCGAACCCGTCGATCCGGCCCGCGGCATCCTCGTCGCCCCGCGCCGCGGCACCATCTCGCCCTGGTCCTCCAAGGCGACCGACATCTTCCGCAACTGCGGCCTGTCCGAGGTGGCCCGCGTGGAGCGCGCGACCCAGTACATCCTCCGCGCGCCGGACGGCCGCGAGCTCGGGCCCGCCGCGCTCGGGCCCGCCCTGAACGTCCTGTACGACCGCATGACCCAGGCGGTGTGCCGGGATCCGTACGCGCTCTTCCGCCACGTCGAGCCGCCGCCCTTTGCGTCCGTCGACGTGCTCGGCGGCGGGATCGACGCGCTCCGGCGCGCCAATCGGGAGATGGGGCTCGCCCTGAACGACGACGAAATCGACTACCTGTATTCGGCCTTCCGCGCCGCGCGCCGCAACCCGACCGACGTCGAGCTCGTCATGTTCGGCCAGGTCAACTCCGAGCACTGCCGGCACAAGATCTTCCGCGCGGACTGGATCATCGACGGGGCGCCCCGCCCCCAGTCGCTGTTCGCCATGATTCAGGAGACGCACCGCCTCCACCCCGGCGGCACGCTGGTTGCCTATGCCGACAACTCCGGCATCATCGAGGGGTTCCCGAACGAGTGGTTCGAGGTCGTCCCCGGCGCCGCCCCCGCCTATCGGTACACGCCCGGGCAGCTCGACATCATCATGAAGGTGGAGACGCACAACCACCCCACCGCGATATCCCCGTTCCCCGGGGCGGCGACCGGCGTCGGCGGCGAGATTCGGGATGAGGGGGCGACCGGCATCGGCGGCCGCAGCAAGGCCGGCCTCTCCGCGTTCATGGTCTCCAACCTCCGCATCCCGGGCTACCGCCTCCCCTGGGAGCTGGACCACGCGGAGTTCCCCGCGCACCTCGCCACCCCGTTCGAGATCATGATCGAAGGCCCGATCGGCGGCGCCGGATTCGGCAACGAGTTCGGGCGGCCCCAGCTCACGGGCCTCTTCCGCACGTACGAGGAGCGCTACAACGGCCGGTATCGCGGCTATCACAAGCCCATCATGGTCGCGGGCGGCATGGGCAACATCAAGCGGATCCACGCGCACAAGCGGCCCATCGCCGCGGGCGCGCGCATCGTGCAGCTCGGCGGCCCCGCCATGCGCATCGGCCTCGGCGGCGGGGCCGCATCCTCCATGGACAGCGGCAGTAACGCGCAGGACCTGGACTTCAACTCCGTGCAGCGCGACAACGCGGAGATGCAGCGGCGCTGCCAGGAGGTCATCTCCGCCTGCATCGCGCTCGGCGAGCGCAACCCCATCCTCAGCATCCACGACATCGGCGCGGGCGGCCTCTCCAACGGCTGCCCCGAGCTCGTCTCGGAGACCGGCGGGCGGTTCCAGCTGCGCCGCATCGCGAACGAGGACCGCTCCATGAGCCCGATGGAGATCTGGTGCTGCGAGGCGCAGGAGCGCTACGTCCTCGCCGTCGGGGCCGGCCGCGTGGACGAGTTCCTCGCGCTCTGCGGGCGCGAGCGGTGCCCGGCGCACGTCATCGGCGAGGCCACGGGGGACGGGCGCCTCACGCTCGTCGACGAGCACTTCGGCAACAGCCCCATCAACATCGAGCTGCAGGTGATCCTCGGCAAGCCGCCGAAGATGCTGCGCGACGTCGCGCACCTCGCCGAAGTCCACGCGCCCTTCGACGGCGCCGGGATCGACCTGCGCGAGGCGGCGGATCGCGTGCTGCGCCTGCCGGCCGTCGCGAACAAGACGTTTCTCATCACCATCGCGGACCGGTCCATCACCGGGCTCGTGGCCCGCGATCAGATGGTCGGCCCGTACCAGGTTCCCATCGCCGATGTGGCGGTGACCGCGGCATCCTTCCACGCCTTCACCGGAGAAGCCATGGCCATGGGCGAGCGCACGCCCGTCGCCGTCGTCAACCCGCCCGCTTCCGGCCGCCTCGCCGTCGGCGAGGCCCTCACCAACATCGCCGCGGCCGCCGTGGGATCGATCGGCAACGTCAAGCTCTCGGCCAACTGGATGTGCGCCTGCGGGGAGCCGGGCGAGGACGCCCACCTCTACGACACCGTGCGCGCCGTGGCGATCGAACTCTGCCCCGCGCTCGGCATCTCGATCCCGGTCGGCAAGGACTCCCTCTCGATGCGCACGGTCTGGAAGACCGGGGACGGGCGGGCGGAGAAGATGACCGCCCCGCTCAGCCTCGTCGTGAGCGCGTTCTCGCCGGTCCAGGACGTGCGCCGGACCGTGACGCCCGACGCCAAGCGCGTGGCGGAGTCGGAGTACCTGCTGGTGGACCTCGGCCGCGGCCGGAACCGCCTCGGGGCGTCCGCGCTCGCGCAGGTCTACAACCGGGTCGGGGGCGAGACGCCGGACCTCGATCGCCCGGCGGATCTCGCGGCCTTCTTCGCCGCCGTCCAGGAGCTTGTCGCGGCGGGCCTCCTCCTCGCCTACCACGACCGGTCCGACGGCGGGCTGTTCGCGGCCCTGGCCGAGATGGCGATCGGCGGGCGCGCGGGCATCGATGTCCGGCTCGACGATCTCGGCGCCGACAGCCTGGCCGCGCTCTTCTCCGAGGAGCTGGGCGCCGTGCTGCAAGTCCGCCGCGGCGATGCCGCGGCCGCCCGCGAAGCGTTTGCGCGCCGCGGCATCGGGGACCGCTGCATCCCCATTGGCCACCCGGCGTCGGAGCCCGTGCTGACGTTTACCCGCGCCGGGCGCCCCGTCTACACCGGCCGGGTGTGCGATCTGGCGCGGGCCTGGTCCGAGCTCACCGCCCGCATGCAGGGGCTGCGCGACAACCCCGAGTGCGCGCGCGAGGAGTTCGACGCCCTGCTCGACGAGGACGATCCCGGCCTCACGGCGCTGCTCACGTTCGACCCGGCCTCCGCTCCGACCGTCTCCGCGCGCCGGCCGCGGATGGCCATCCTGCGCGAGCAGGGCATCAACGGCCAGGTGGAGATGGCCGCCGCGTTCGATCGCGCGGGCTTCGAGAGCGTGGACGTGCACATGACCGACCTGATCGCGGGCCGCACGAACCTGCAGGACTTCGCGGGCCTCGTGGCGTGCGGCGGGTTCTCGTACGGCGACGTCCTGGGCGCCGGGTCCGGCTGGGCGAAGTCCATCCTGTACAACGAGCGGCTCCAGGACTCCTTCGCGGCCTTCTTCGCCCGGCCCGAGACGTTTGCGCTCGGCGTGTGCAACGGCTGCCAGATGGTGTCTCAGCTGAAGGAGATCATCCCCGGCGCCGCGGACTGGCCCCGGTTCACGCGCAATCGCTCGGAGCAGTTCGAGGCGCGGTTGGTGACCGTCGAGGTCACGCCGTCTCCGTCCGTCCTGCTGCGCGGAATGGAGGGCTCCCGCCTGCCGATCCCCGTCGCCCACGGGGAGGGATTCGCGGACTTCCGCGCCACGGGCGACGCGAGCCGCCTCGCGACAAACGGGCTGCTCGCCATGCGCTACGTCGACGGCTGCGGCCGCCCGGCCGCCCGATACCCGCTCAACCCGAACGGCTCGGGAGGCGGCGCGACCGGTTTCACGACGGCGGACGGACGGGTGACGATCATGATGCCGCATCCCGAGCGGGCGTTCCGGGCGGTGCAGCTCTCCTACCGCCCGCCGGCGTTCGCGGGCGAAGACGGGCCGTGGATGCGGATGTTCCGGAATGCCCGCCGGTTCGTGGGGTGAAACCGGATCCGCCCGCCCGGCCCGGTCACCCGGACCGGCCGGCCCGCGCACGCGCCGCGATGCGCACTTGCGGAATCAGGCGGACGCTGGCGCTGACGCTCCGCAGGCCGGCGGCCATCAGGCGGCTCACCCAGGGGGCGGCCCCGCCCATCTCGCCGCACAGCGAAACCGGCTTCCCGGCCCGCTTCCCGGCCTCGACGATGCGCTCGATGATCGTCCAGAGCAGCGGCCGGTCGAGCCGGTGGTCCGCCGACACCCACTCGTTGTTCCGGTCGACCGCGTACAGGTACTGCACGAGGTCGTTCGTCCCGATTGTGGCGAAGTCGGCCTCGGCCAGAATCTCGTCGGCCTGAAGCGAGGCCGCCGGCACTTCAAAGATCACGCCGTGCCGGAGGCGGCTTCCGTCCAGCCCCGCGATCGCGGCGTCAAATGCGCGCCGAAGCTCGCGGAACTGCTCGAGGTCGATGACCATCGGATAGAGCACGCGGATCTCGCCGTGGCGCGAGGCCCGCGCCACCGCCCGGGCCTGCGGGTGGAACAGGTCCGCCCGGGCCAGCAGCAGCCGGCTGCCGCGCAGCCCTAGCGAGGGATTCGCCTCAGCCGGAAGGCCCAGGAACGGCAGGGGCTTGTCGCCGCCGACATCGAGCAGGCGCACATGGACGGGCGCGCCTTCCATCGCCTCTACTACCGACCGGTACCGCTGGTACTGCTCATCTTCGCTCAGCACCCGCCCGGCGGCCATGAACTCGAACTCCGTCCGGTACAGCCCGATGCCCTCCGCCTTCATGCGCAGCGCCTCCGGGACGTCGGAGGAGAGGCTGATGTTCGCCATCACGCAAAGGTCGTCGACCGGATCCTCGGGATCGGGGCCTCGGCACCGGCTGGACGCACCCGCCGCCGCGACGGTAGCCTCCGTCGGCCAGATCACAACCTCGCCGGTGTCCCCGTTCACCAGCACCTCGGCCCCGCAGGCCAGGATGCTGTAGATGTCCTTCAAGCCGCTGACGACGGGGATGCCCATCGCCCGGGCGAGGATCGCCGCGTGGGACGTGGCGCCGCCCCGCTCGGTGATGATGCCGCGCAGGTGCTCCGTGTCCAGTTCCACCGTCAGGCCCGGCGTCAGCTCCCGGGCGGCCACCACCCGGTTGCAGCCTCGCTGGCAGTGGGCGGTTCCGACGCACTGCAGCGACGGCGTAATGCCCGACAGCCCGTCGAGCAGACGCCTCTTGAGCTCCGCGATGTCCGTCGCGCGCTCCCGGAGCGACTCGCTCGCGACATCGCGGATCCGCAGCTCGTACGCGTCGAGCACCTTCATCACGGCGCCCTCGGCGTTAAAGCGCTCCACCCGCACCGAGTCGTGCAGCAGGCGCTGCAGCTTCGGGTCCTCCAGTATGGCCCGCTGCGCCGCGAAGATCTCCGCCTCGGCGGGCCCGACATCGCGCGCGATGCGCTGGCGCAGCTCGTCGAGCCGCCGGAGCGCCTGCTCGACGGATCGGTCCAGGCGAAACAGCTCCTGGTCGACCTCCCCGTCGCGCACCCGGTCCGTGGAGAGCCGGCTGTGGCGCCCCTCGTTGAACAGGCACACCGGACCGACCGCCACGCCGCCGCTGATCGGCACGCCGCGAATCCGCTTCTCGAGTGTGTCTGCCGCCTGGGTCATGATTGCCGCCGAGCGACCGGCATCACTTCCCGACCGGCATCGGATTGCAGAGGTTGTCCTTGGAATCGGCGGCCCGGCCGCAGTTGAAGCAGATGAACTTGGGGTTCCGCACCAGCTTCTTGATATCCTCGAACCGCTCCTCGCTGACCAGCACGCACAGATGACCCGCGTGTTTGCCCTTGCCGCACTTCTCCTTCATGCCGACCTCCTTGGTAAAGACTTCAGTATAGGCCACCGCCGCGGCTTTCGCCACACGCGATCCGCGTCTGCGTCACTCCCGCGTCACACCCGCCCGCTCCGCAAGGGCCCGCGCGCCGGCCGGGCCCTCCCCGCCGAACGCGTAGGGCTCGGGTTGCACGCGCCGGCGCTCCAGCTCATGCAGCGCGGGGGTGAAGACGTCCCAGGCGGCCGCCAGCTCGTCGGTGCGGATGAACAGCCCCTTCTCCCCGCGCAGCACGTCGAGCAGCAGGCACTCGTACGCGTCCGGGATCAGCTCCTCGAACTCCGACTGGTAGCGCAGGTTGAGCCGGGACTCGGCCAGCCCCATCTTGAGGCCGGGCACTTTGTTGACGATCCGGAAGTAGATCGCCTCGTCCGGCTGGACCCGGATCACCAGCTCGTTCGCCTGGAGGCAGGCCGGGGCGTCCCGAAACAGGTCGTGGGGCACGTCGTGGAACCGGACGCGGATCTCCGCCTGCCGCCCGCTCAGCCCCTTCCCGGCCCGAAGCAGGAACGGCACGCCGTCCCAGCGGGCATTCCGGATCTTCAGCACCGCCGCCCCGTAGGTCGGCGTAATGGAGTCCGGCGGCACGTGCGCCTCCTCCCGGTAGCCCGGCTGGCGACGCCCCCCGACCATCGCGCCCGCATACTGGCCCACGACCAGGTCGTCCAGCCCCACCGGGGGAACCGCCTTCAGCACGCGCACCTTCTCGTTGCGCACCGCGTCCGCCGACAGGCTCTCCGGCGGCTCCATCGCCACCAGGGCCAGGATCTGCAGCAGGTGGTTCTGCATCACGTCGCGTATGATGCCGAATGAGTCGAAGTACTGGCCTCGATCATCGATCCCCTGCGGCTCGGCCCAGTCGATCTGAACGGATCGGATGTGCGCCCGGCTCCACAGCGGCTCGAAGATCGAGTTGGCGAAGCGCAGAACCATGAGGTTCTGCACGATCTCCTTGCCCAGGTAGTGGTCGATCCGGTACGTCTCGTCCTCCGAGAAGACCTCCGCCAGCTCGCGCACGAGCGTGTCGGACGACGCGCGGTCGCGTCCGAACGGCTTCTCCACCACCGCTTTCGCCATCGGCTCGCGGTTGCCGCAGGCCACCATGCCCGTGTCGCCCAGCGAGCGGGCGACGTCCACGAAGACCGACGCCGGAATCGCAAGATAGTAGATGAGGTGCGCCGGCTGGGCGCCCACCACCTCGCGCATGAGCTGGTAGAGGTTCAGGAAGCCGTCGGCCGAATCGTAGCGCCCCTCCTGATAGTGACACCGGGACAGGAACGCCTCCATCTTCTCGGCGCAGGACTCGCCCGGCACGTAGCGGCACGTCAGGTGCTCCGCCGCTTTGCGGCGGAAGCCCTCGGACGTCATCGCGCTGCGCGAGAAGCCGAACACGTTGAACCGCTCGGGCAGGAGCCCCTGGCTGTAAAGGGCAAAAAGCGCCGGGATGATCTTCTTCTGGGCCAGGTCGCCCGAAGCACCGACCACCACGATCGCCAGCGGCTCCCGTATCGAACTCGATTCGTTCACGGCCATACCCGCCCCCTTCTCCCGCCTGGATGCGGAACCGTCACCGGGCCGGCCCGGGCGCCGGCCTGAGGATCACGTACGTCGGGAGGCCGAGGGCGCCGAAGCGGTCAAGCACGGCCTTCGTCGGCTCGTCGTCGGGGCGCTCGGCCCGATACTTCACCTTCACAAATCCGTCGAGCTTGCCTTTCACGGCCGGCGAGGCGAGCGTGGTCTTCTCCATGGCGAGGCAGCTCTTGCACCAGCTGGCCCAGAAGTCGATCAGCACGGGCTTGCCATCGCGAGCCGCCTCGGTCAGCGCCGGCTCGAGCGCCGTCTTCCATCCCTCGGCCGCGCGCTGCTGCTCGGCGCGCTCCAACTCCGCCGGATCGTGCGGCCGCGCCGCCCGGAACAGCACGTACGCGGTGTGCGCGTAGTACAGGCCGAAGACGAGGATGAACAGGCCAAAGGCAAATCGCACCCGCACCATCCACTTGCCGGGCTTGGGCAGCAGGGAAAGCCCCGCCCCGGCCAGCGGCCACAGCATCGCCATGCCCAGTCCCAGAACGAACGGGAGCGCGAGCCCCACCACCCGCCCCTGCGCATACAGGTTGGCCGAGAGCAGCAGGACGGAAATCACGACAGGCGCGACGCACGCGCCGGCCAGCAGCGCCGAAACCGCTCCCATCGCAAACGCGCCCAGGAACCGCCCGCCCCCCTCGCCCCCGCCCCGCTGGAAGCGCGAGAGGTCGATCCGGATCACGTCGATGGCCGCCAAAAACAGCACGGCGAAGACCACCGCAATGGCCAGGTTGAACCAGGGCGACGAGTTCAGCGCACCGAACGTGGCGCCGCCGATCACCACGGTCAGCCCCAGCGCCCCGTAGGACAGCGCGATGCCCAGCCCGTACGCCCCGCCCAGCAGAAACCCCCGCACGCGCGAGCCCGCCTGCGCGCCCGCGCCGATGATCGCCAGGTTCACCGGGATCAGCGGCAGCACGCACGGCGTGAGGTTCAGGGACAGGCCCCACACCAGGATCAGCGGAATGAGCACCCAGAGGCTTCGCGACACCAGACCCGAGGACGCGCCCGGAGCAGCGCGCGTCGAGGCGGCTCCCGATAGCCCGGCGTCCAGGAATGACACGAACGCCTCTTCATTCAGGTAGCCGGACTGCCGGTCGACGACCTCGAACCCGGATGCCAGCTCCTGCCAGCCGGGCGCGTCGGCCGCCGCCGGCGCAGCCGGATCCGACGCGGCCGGTGCAGAGCGCACCAGCACGGCGCCGGCCGACGTCAGGGTCCGGCGCTCGGTGGCCGGCCGATAGCACAGCTCCTCGCTGCACCCTTGGTATCGCACCGCCACCCCGACCTCGGTGCGATTGCTCCAGGTCAGACGGTAGCGGAGAACCACGTTCGATTCGTACACGCCCCGCTCGACATCGCTGAAGGCATCGCGCTTGGTAAGCGGCGTCGGCATGGCCAGAGGATCAAGCGCCCCGCCGTCCACGGCCACCCGAAGCTCATCGGCGTACAGGTGATGATGCTCCGGAACGGCGATGGCAACGGTCAGCTCGCTCCGATCCTCAGCCGAGGGCGTCACGGCGATGTCGATGGCAAAGCCGGCCGCCTGCGCGCCGGCCGATGCCGCCAGAACCAGGATCGAAGCAGCCAACAGGCGACTCATGCTCATCGCGCACCTCATGGTTTCAGCCGGCACCCAAGGCCGCTCGTCCGCACGGCCACGTACTCATCGCAGCCCACCCGGGCCCGTACACGGTCACGGGAGAACGGGCCCCGTCTGCACCCGTTCTCCCGTTCCGCAACCGACGCTGGATCCGGAGGGCCGCTTCAGCCCGCCTTCCGCTTGCCGAGGTGGTGGTCCATCATGAACAGGCCGCCCGTGCTGGCACCGATCATCTTCAGCTTGGTGACCAGGTCGCTCGCCGCGGCCTCCTCCTCCACCTGCTCGGAGATGAACCACTGAAGCAGCACGCCCGTCGCGTAGTCCTTCTCGGACGCCGCCAGGGCCGCCAAGTCGTTGATCGCTTTCGTGATCAGGCGCTCGTGCTCGAGCGTCTTCTCGAACACATCCAGAAGGGACTTGAACTTGGCCGGCGGCTCCGCAAGGGCGCCCAGCTTCACCAGGCCGAGCTGATCGTTCACGTACCCGTAGAACTTCATCACATGGCCCATCTCTTCCTGGGCCTGAACCTTCAGCCAGTCCGCTGCGCCCTTGAACCCGGCGTGCTCCGCCCATGCCGCCATGGATAGGTACAAGTACGACGAATAGTATTCCCGGTTAATCTGCTTGTTCACCGCATCTTCGATCTTCTTGCTGATCATCCCTCGCTCCTCCTGCGTTTTCCTGCTCCCGTCGCGAAACCCGTCAGTCACGTCCGGACAGCGCTATTGTTTACCTTGCCCAGCCAGATCTTTCAAGTGCGCCACGTAGGCCGCCGGGCCGCCGGGTTGGTAGCCGGTCCGTCCCACGACGCTCCCATCCGCCGCCAGCAGCAGGACGGTCGGGAATCCTTGAACGCCGAGCTTCGCCGCCAGGGCCTCGTTCTGCCGCTTCGTCGCATCGGGCAGTTCGGTGTTCTGCGGGAAATCCGCCTGGAACATGACGAACGCGTTCGTGGCGTAGTCCACGAACGCCTTCCGGGAGAACACCTCCTCGTCCAGCTTCATGCACCAGCCGCACCAGTCCGATCCCGAGAAGTCCGCCAGGATCAGCCGCCCGGTCCCCTGGGCCGTCCGCTGGGCCTGCTCGAAGTCCGTCAGCCAGACGATCCGAGCCTCCGGCTGCGCCGCTACGGCGCGCGGACGCTCCGAGCATGCCCCCACCATCACGGCTAAAACCACGGCCGCCGCCATGCGATATCGCGAACTGTTCATGTCCCACCTCTCCGCCTTGTCACGCGCAATGCGTGAGCTGCCTTCTCTCGCTCCGCCTCGGCCCGCACGCGGTACCCGCAGTCCCGAACCACTCCGAAGAGCGAGGCGCACCCCAAGTCCCTGCTCTCGGCTTGCCCCTTCCACGACAGAAGGAGCAGCTCGTCAGCCAGCGCGATGGCTCTCTTGATGTTGCGGTCCGACATGGGCCTCATGGCCACGCCTATACTGCACGTAGTGTGCCACAAATGAGCCTCTCGGAGAAGCATTATTGCAACATGCTGGGAGAAAGCGTGTTAGACCCATAAACACAACTCGGTCCGCACCCGGAGAGTGAAACGCCGCGGGCAGAAGTGGAACAGCCGGTCGCACAGAATGAGACAGGGACCGGCATCACTCGCTGTGGTCTGCGGGCTCCTCGTCGCCCAGGAACCGGTACAGCGTGGCGCGCGACACGCCCAGCGCCTTGGCGGCCGCCACCTTGTTGCCTTTCGCCGTCGCCAAGGCGCGCTCGACCAGTTCCTGGCTCAGCCGGCGACGGCGCGCCCGGTGAACCGGAACGGCGGCCGACCGCAGCGGCGAGGGCGGCAGGTGTTCGGGTCGAATGACAGAGCCCTTGCACTTGATCAGCGCGAACTGAAGCCAGTTCTGCATCTCGCGCACGTTGCCGGGCCATTCGTAGGACAACATCAGGTCCATGACTTCCGGCGAGAGCGTCTTCTCCCCCTTGCTCATCTCGCGAAGGAAGCGCTTGAGGATGCTCTCGGCCAGCAGCGGAATGTCGTTCCGGCGCTCCCGCAGCGGCGGCACGTAGATCGGCACGACGCTCAGCCGGTAGTACAGATCCTCGCGGAAGCGCCCGGTGGCAATCTCGTCGTCGATCTTCCGGTTGGTGGCGCTGATCACGCGCACGTTCACCTGCAGCGTGCGCTCGCTGCCGACGCGCTCGAACTTGCCTTCCTGCAGGACGCGCAGCAGCTTCACCTGCATCGCCGGCGAAATGTCGCCGATCTCGTCGAGGAAGATCGTCCCCCCATCCGCCAGCTCGAAGCGCCCCTTCTTGTCGCGTATCGCGCCCGTGAACGCGCCCCGCTCGTGGCCGAACAGCTCGCTCTCGAGCAGCCCCTCGGGCAGAGCCCCGCAGTTCACGGCCACAAACAGCTGGCTCGCGCGCGGGCTCTCGTTGTGGATCGCCGCCGCGATCAGCTCCTTGCCCGTCCCGCTCTCGCCCTGGATCATCACCGGAACCGTCGAGTCCGCCACGTCCCGGATCAGGTCGTAGACTTCCAGCATCTTCTCGTCGCGGCCGATGATCCCCGAGAAGCTCTGGATCTCGCCGAGGCGACGCGCCAGCGCATGCTCGCGCGTCAGATCCCGGAACGAAGCCAGCACGCCGATCTTCCGATCGCGGGCATCGACCATCAGCTTCAAGGTCATCGCCAGCCGGCGCTTCTCCCCCGACTTCGTCGTAATGTCCAGGGACTGCTCGACCGTGTCGAACGACGGCTCTTCACTGCTGTTGAAGTGACACTTCCCGCCGCAGAACCCATCGGGAAACACGGTGCGACAGTCGTTGTTCAGGACGTCCTCGCGCCGGTAGCCGGTGATGGCCTCGGCCGCCCGGTTGAACACCAGGATTCGCCGGTGCATGTCGTGCGCGATGATCCCCTCTGTAATGTTGTCGACGACGACATCGGACTTCCGCTTCGCGTCCACCAGCGCATCGAGGTAGCCGGACTCGAACAGGCAGTCCACCCGGCGATGAAGCTCATCGCGGACGGAACGGAACGCCGCATCGGCGCCCGCCTCGGGGGCGTCCAGCGGGTCGGGAATCCGCCAGCGCACCACCACCGGCTCACCCGGCATCCCCGGGAAGCGCGCCGCGACGGCGGCATCCATGATGACGACCACATCGAGATCGGCGGCGGCCTGATCCATTCCCCGCGGCTGCCCGCCCGCGATTTCGATCCCGAGTTCCCTCATCGCGGCCACCGCCCGGGGATGGGCCGCCTGAGGGTCGAGGCCGGCGCTCGACACCTCCAGCGTCGCCCCGGAGCGCGTTCGAGCGAAGGCCTCGGCCATCAGACTGCGCGCCGAGTTCCGAGCGCCCAGAAACAGGAGTTTGATCATATCCGTTCGTCCTCGCCGCCGCCCCCTCCCGGAGCGCGCGGCCCGATTCAGCAAATCCGCGGCAAGTCCTCGCCGCTCGGAGTCTCCACCACGCGCTCGCCTCCGGCGCGCGTGTGCAGCACCACCATGCCGCGCGGCTGCGCCTCGACGTCGCCGATCACCGCCGCGTTCCGGCCGAGCGGATGGGCGCGCAGGCACGCCACCGCCGCCGGCGCATCCGAGGCGGCGCAGATTACCACCGCCTTGCCTTCATTGGCGACGCTCAACGGGTCCAGCCCGAGCAGCCGGCACGCCGCCTCCACCTCGCGCCGCACCGGGATCCGGGACTCGCGGATGCGAAGGCCCGAGCCCGACCGGCCCGCAATGTCGCACAGCGCGGCCGCCAGCCCGCCCCGGGTCGGGTCGCGGAGCCCGTGAATGGCGGCCCCGTGCCGCTCGAACAGCGGCCGCATCAGGCCCCACAGCGGGGCGACGTCGCTCTCGACGGATGACTCGAACCGGATGCCCTCGCGCCGGCTCATCACGGCCATCCCGTGGTCGCCGATCGTCCCGGTCAGGATCACCGCGTCCCCGGGCCGCGCGCGGTCCACGCGGCCATCGACCCCCGGGTGGCGCAGCCCGATCCCGGATGTGTTGATATAGAGGCCGCTTCCCCGGCCGCGCTCGACGACCTTGGTGTCGCCCGTGACGACCAGGACGCCGGCCTCGGCCAGCACCTCGGCCATCGATGCCAGCGCCGAGTCGAGCGAGCGCAGCGGAAGCCCCTCCTCCAGAATCAGGCCCAGACTCAGGTAGCGCGGTTCGCCGCCCTGCATCACGAGGTCGTTGATCGTGCCGCACGCCGCCAGCCGTCCGATGTCCCCGCCGGGGAAGGAGATCGGATCGACGACATACGAGTCGGTGGTGAAAACCAAGTCCCGGTCCGGCGCGGCGGGCAGGACAACCGAATCGTCCATGCCGGCCAGGAGCGGATTGCCCAGCCGTCGGACAACGATCTCCTGAATCAGGCTACGCGTCCGCGTTCCCCCGCCGCCATGCGAGAGAAGGACGACAGGCTCCGGCGTCTGGTTAGTCACGGCAGACGTAATCTAGGCCCCCCTCGCCACCGCTGTCAACGGTGTCGGCCCAGCCATCTGCAGGGCGCGCGCGGGCAAGGGGTTGCAGGCGTGCTGGCATCGGGGCGGGTCTGTGCTACTATGACCGGGTGAGCAAGAAACACGATCAGTTCGACTTCTGGTACGCGGTGAGCAACACGCAGGTCGTGGTGATGCCGCAGCGCCGGCTCGAGACCTTCGGCAACACGCTCCTCAACTACCACATGCTGAGCGAGCTGATGGATTCCACGACCCAGGTTCGCGTCCGCGAAGGTCGCATCCAGGCGTTTCGGCCGCAGATCATGACCCCCTCCATGCTGCAGAACACCCTGCTCGAGGGCTTCGGCCAGGAGGCCGAGGCGTACATCGACTGGCTGAAGCAGAATCCCCGGGACATGCACGCCCTGCAGTATGGATTCACGATCAAGAAGCAGGAGATCAGCGAGCACATCGTCACCGCCAACCTCCAGACCGTGCTGGAGCAGGTCCGCCAGCGGGTGGCGACACAGAACGACTCGCTGAGCGCCATCCTGGTGGGCGTCGATTCGCCCTGGGAAGTCTGCCTGCTCAAGCTCATGGTCGACGTCATCCGACAGTCGGCGCCCGGCAACCTCCGCGAGCTGAAGCGGTCGCACCTGCTGGACCCCGACGGCGGAGTTCCCCGCGCGACGCGGATGGAGATCGAGAAGGACTTCGTCGCGGCCTCCGGGAATCCCGCGCTCATCAAGCCCCTGGGCAAGAAGCTCCAGCAGTGCGGCCTCTTCGAGGAGTACGAGGACCGCTTCTATGCGCTCTTGAAGTCCCGCGGCCCCGAGTGATAAGTTTGCCGCGATTGGGTTCCGGGGCCGGATGACTTCCCTTGACGGGCCGAGCAAGGCGCGGCCCGCTCCCGCCCCGAGATGAGGATACGACCATGCCGATGACGATCACGGAGAAGATCTTGGCCCGCGCCGCCGGAAAGGCGCACGTCCGGCCGGGCGACAACATCTGGGTGAACGTCGATATCCTGCTGACGCACGACGTATGCGGACCGGGGACGATCGGCATCTTCCAGCGCGAGTTCGGGGCGTCCGCCCGGGTGTGGGATGCGAGCCGGGTCGTCATCATCCCCGACCACTACATCTTCACGAAGGACGAGAAGGCGCACCGGAACGTCGACACCCTGCGCGCCTTCGCGAAGGAGCAGGGCCTCCCCTACTTCTACGATCCGGGCACGCCGTCGTACCGCGGCGTCTGCCACCTGGCCCTGCCCCAGGAGGGGCACGTGCGGCCCGGCGAGGTCATCTTCGGAACCGACTCCCATACGTGCTCGCACGGCGCGCTCGGCGCGTTCGCGACCGGCATCGGCAACACCGACGCCGGATTCATCATGGGAACCGGCAAGCTGCTGATCAAGGTCCCGAAGACCATGCGGTTCCGCGCGGACGGACGGCTGCCGCCGTACCTGATGGCCAAGGATCTGATCCTGAAGATCATCGGCGACATCGGCTTCGACGGCGCCAGCTACTGCGCCATGGAATTCTGCGGCGAGGCCGTCACGGCGCTCAACATCGACGAGCGCATGACCATCTGCAACATGGCCATCGAGGCGGGCGGCAAGAACGGCATCATCGCGCCGGACGAGGCGACGGCGGCCTACGTGAGGGGCCGGACCTCCCGGCCGTTCACACCCGTGCTGGGCGATCCGGACGCCGCCGTCGCGTCCGACTGGTCGTGCGACGCGTCGAAGCTGGAGCCCTGCGTGGCCGAACCGCACGTGCCGTCGAACTTCGCGCTGGCCCGCGAGCGCGGCAACGTGAAGCTGGACCGCTCCTATATCGGCTCCTGCACCGGCGGAAAGGTGACGGACTTCGTCGCCGCCGCCCGCATCCTCAGCGGACGGCGCGTCGCGATCGACACGTTCCTGGTGCCCGCCACGGCCGAAATCGCCCGCGCGCTCGAAACCGAGCAGGTCGGCGGCAAGCCGCTGACCCGCGTGTTCGCCGACGCCGGCTGCCTGCCCATCGCGCCGCCCTCGTGCGCGGCCTGCCTGGGCGGGCCGGTCGATACGTTCGGCCGGACGCACGGCGCCGAGCAGGTGATCAGCACGACCAACCGGAACTTCATCGGCCGCATGGGCTCGAAGAAGGCCGGCGTCTACCTGGCGTCGCCGCTGACCGTCGCGGCCTCGGCCTTAACGGGCCGCATCACCGATCCGCGGGAGTTCATGTAGGCCGGCCGGGCGGCGGCCAATGCAAGGAATCGAGCGATGAAGGACACTCAAGCGGTCATCCGGGGTAAGGTCTACGTCGTGGGCGACAACATCGACACCGACCAGATCATCCCGGCGCAGTACCTGAACCTGGTGCCCACCATCCCGGAGGAGTACGAGAAGCTGGGATCCTACGCCATGGCCGGGCTTCCGGACGAGTTTCCTCCGTTCGTGGCCCCCGGCCGGACCAAGGCCGAGTACGTCATCATGATCGGTGGCCGGAACTTCGGGTGCGGCTCGTCGCGAGAGCATGCGCCGGTCGCGCTCGGAGCCGCCGGGATCCGCGCCGTCGTCGCGGAGTCATACGCCCGCATCTTCTTCCGCAACGTGGTCGCCACGGCCGAGTTCTACCCCTTCGAGGCGGAGCAGCGGCTGGTGGACGCCTTCAGGACCGGCGATGAAGCGGTGCTCGACCCCGCCTCCAGCCGGATCGTCCATTCGGGATCCGGACGAGCCTACTCGCTCAAGCCGCTGGGCGCCGTCGCCCCGGTCATTGAGGCGGGCGGCATCTTCGAGTACGCCCGCCAGGCGGGGATGATCCAGAGGACATGAAGCCGGCTCGCGTCATAGCGCTCGCCAACCAGAAGGGCGGAGTGGGCAAGACCACCACCGCCATCAACCTAAGCGCCTGCCTGGCTGAGCGCGGCAAGAAAACCCTGCTCATCGACCTCGATCCGCAGGCGAACGCAACGAGCGGCCTGGGCCTGAAGCCCGAGGAAGGGGCCAGCATCTACGGCCCCCTGCTCGGCGAGGAGTCTGCGCTCGACAAGATCCAGAAGACCCCCGTGAAGGGCCTCGACATCATCCCGTCCGAGGTCGATCTGGCCGGAGCCGAGATCGACGTGGCCCGGGCCGAGGACTACCTGTACCGGTTCCAGAAGGCGCTCGCCCCCGTGCTGGCGCGGAACACCTACGCCCACGTGATCATCGACTGCCCGCCGTCCCTCGGCATCCTGACCGTGAACGCCCTCGTGGCGGCGCACGGCGTCCTGATCCCGATCCAGTGCGAGTACTACGCCCTCGAGGGGCTTTCGGTGATCGCCAAGATCGTGGGCCAGCTGCAGCAGAGCGGGGCCAATCCGAATCTCGATATCGAGGGCATCGTGATGACGATGTTCGACGGCCGGACGAAGCTGTCGCTGCAGGTCGTCACCGAGGTCCGCAAATTCTTCGGCGAAAAGGTGTTCGACGCCGTCATCCCGCGGACGGTCCGTCTCAGCGAGGCGCCCGGGTACGGGCTGCCGATCGTAATGTACGACCGCCGTTCGCCGGGCGCCGAGGCCTACCGCACGCTGACGCGCGAGTTCCTCAAGCGTCGCTCGGACCAGGCCAAGGCCGCGGCAGCCGCCGCCGAGCCGCCGCATGTCGAGACGCCCGAGGCCTTGGATGCGGGCACACAGGCCGCACCGACAGCCGACCCCGCCGCGGCCGAGCCCGCGCCGACGCAGATCGAAGCGCCCCCCGCCCCCACCGCGAACGCGCCTCAGGAACCTGAGCCGTCCGCGACCGCCGCCCAGCCGTCTCCGCAGGCGTGACCGCGGCCTTCCTGTCCGCGACGGTTCAACTGCGTGCTGCTCTCTGAAACTCACCGCACGATCAGCGTGGCTCCACGCAGGGGCGGGACATCCGCCAGAACCACCGTGCCGGGCTGCGCCGCGGTGCCCGGTGCACCGGCCGAGTAGCCGATTCCGTTGGTCACCGAGTACGCTCCCGCGTAGGAGTGATGGGCCGCCAGCCGCCAGACGGCGATCCGGCCTCCGCCGCCCGCGCCAGGGCCCGCTCCGCCTCCGTCCCCGCCGTTCGCCCGCAGCACGCCCGTCGCCCGGCCGCCGAACGCCCGGCACCGGATGTAGATCCCGCCGCCCGAGCCTCCGCCGTCCGTGTCCGAGCGGGACCACCAGGCCGGCGTCTCGCCGTTCGCGGTGATGGTGCCGTCGATGTCGACGGAACCCTCGGCCTCAATCCGAACGAGGCCCCCACCGTTTGCGCCCGGCGGATAGGATCCTCCGCCGCCGGCGCTCCCGGGATACACCGGCGCATTGGAGGCGCCGTATACCGCGCCCTGTCCGGCGATGGTCGACGAGCGACCGCCCGTTCCCCCGTACCCCGCCCCGCCGCCGTAGCCGGTCGGTTGCGAGCTGTACCCGCTCCCCGGGCCATTGCCGCGGAAGCCGCGCTCCGCGCCGGCGGCCTGGAACCCCTTGGCGTCCGCGTTGAAGCCGCCGTTGGACTGGACCGCCAGGCTTTGCACGCGAAAGAGTGGAGAGCCGCCGTTCGTGCCGTGCGAGTACGGATACACCCACGAGCCGACGCCCACGCTCATGCGGCCGCCCACGCGCACCAGCGCGCCCCATTCGGGTGAAATCCCGTTGGTCAGGCCCGCGTAAACCGAAAGGCTGCCGCCGTTCTCCAGCAGCAGGTCGCCGCCAGCCGTCATCGTCGGCCCGGCCACCTCCGTGTTCACCAGGTACCGGATCTGGTTTCCCTGAAGCATGTTGCCCCCAAGCTCCAGCCGGGCGCCAGGTCCCGAAACGCGAACGGCGTTCGTCACCGCAAGAACAAAGCCATCCTCCGGAAAGCGGATCCAGACACCGGTGACGGTCAGCGAGTTCGGGCTCCACGCGGTGATCCCCCACACCTGCCCGACGATTCCGGTGATCGTATCGGTCAGGAACTGAGTGTCCGGAAGCCAGATGCTGCCCACGTCGCCGGGCGGTGAATAGACCGTCCCACCCGTGCCGGCCGCCGCGGACAACAGGATCCGTGGAACGGGCAGAGGGCGCTGGGCCTCGGGATCGTAGCAAAGCGCGATCCGCCCGCCGCCGCCCGCGCCCGGGTTCGTCGCGCCGGCCGCACCACCCGCGACGCGCACCACGCCGCCGGTGCCGGCCACAGTTCGACACGAAATGCGAATGGCGCCCCCGGCTCCGCCGCCGCCGTACGAGCTTCCGCCCGCCGCGCCGTTCGCCGTCAGCGTGCCGTTGATCACAACGTCATCGGTCACGTCAAAGACGATCGCGCCACCGCCCGCACCACCCGGCGTCGAAACTCCACCGCCACCGCCGCCGCCGCTGCCGGAGTGGGCCGGGTTGGTGGCCGACCCGACCGCCGGTCCGCCGGTCCTGGATCCGCTCCCCCCGCGGCCGCCGTGTCCCCCGCCGCTTCCATATCCGCCCGTCGCCCCCGCCCCCGCGCCCGGCCCGACCCCGCCAATCCCCGCGCCGCCGCCGCCGGCATAGCCGCGCCCGTCGGAGCTGATCGCGCCGGACGCGGCCACCTCCAGGCGCCCCGCCCGGAGCACGATCGGACCGCCATTTGTGGGATGCGAATACGAGTAGACGAACGCGTTGGACGCGACCCTGAGCGTACCGGTCACGCTCACCATCGCTCCGAAGCCGGCCGCATTCGTCACCACGTCTCCGTAGACGTGCAAGCTTCCGCCGTTGCTGACCACCAGGTCGCCGCCGCAGTCCAAGACCGAACCGGTCACCAAGTCCAACCGTCCGGCGAAGGCCACCAGCACGCTGTTCGTCACGCTCAGCCGGTAGCCCGGCTGCGGAAAGCGAATCCAGCCGCCGGTCACCACCAGGCGGCCCGGCGACCAACCCGCCGCCAGTTCAGGCGCCATGATCTGGCCGGTATGCGGCATCCACCCTTCATCCAGCAACCTGGAATCGGACACATAAACGGTCCCCATATCCCCTGCTCCAAATCCCGTCCCGCGTCCCGCCAGCAGCCGCACGCCTGGCTTTGGACACGCGTCCTGGGCCTCGGCGTTCGTGGCCACAATGGCGATGCGCCCGCCCCCGCCGCCCCCCCCGTACACGTCCCCTCCCGCTCCGCCGCCCGCCGCGATCGCGCCATTCGTCCCGGCGAACACGCCGCACCGGATGTGTACGCCACCGCCCGAGCCGCCGCCGGAACCGGTATCCATGCCCGGCCGAACGGCACCGCCGTTCGCGCTGATCGACCCGTTCACCGTCACCGCCCCCGCCGATTCGATGCGAACCAGTCCGCCACCCGCGCCGGCCATCATCGTGCCATAGGCGCTCCCGCCGCCGCTTCCGGGATCGACCGGCGCGGCCGCAGTCCCGTGTGCGAGGCCGCCCGCATAGCCCGCCACGCTGCCGTTTCCGCCCGAGCCCCCGTACCCGCCGCCGCCCGCCAATCGCCCCCCGCCCGGGCCGAGCCCGTTCGTGGCCGCGAACCAGGCGCCACCATAGCCCCGGCTGTCGGCGTTGATGCGCCCTCCGGCATCGACCGCCAGGCGTCCCACGGAGAAGAGCGGCGCACCCCCGTTCGCGCTGTCGGCATACGGGATCAGCGCCGAGCCCGCCGCAACCGCCAGCAGCCCCGTGACACCGATCCACGCCCCGTAGTCCGGGCCGCCCGCATTCGTCGCGGCGCTGAACACGTGCACAGCGGCGCCGCCCGCGACGAGCAGGTTCCCGCCGACGTTCACCGATGGCCCCCCCGTCCAGCCGCTCAGATAGTTCGAGCCCGTCGCAACAAAGTCGTTGCCGCCCAGTTCCAGCCGCGTGCCGCTCCCAATGACGGTCAGGTCGCCGGTGGTCGAGAGCGCAAACCCTTCGGTCGGCAGCCGAAGCCATCCGCCGGTAAAGGTCAGCGAGTCCGCCTCCCAACGGGTCCAGCCCGGGACGATCAGCTGCCCGCCGTGCGGCACGTGCGCCGGATTCAGCAGCGCGGCATCCTGCAGATACAGCGTGCCCAAGTCGCCGAGGTTGGCTCCGACGCCGGCCGCCCCCACGGCGGCGAACCGAACGGATGGCTTGGGCTCGGATGGAGCGCCGCTCACGGCGATGCGTCCGCCGCCGCCCCCGGTTCCGTAGGTCGTCCCGGCTCCCCCGCTGGCGACCACCACGCCATTCGTGCCCGCGAGCGTGCCGCAGACGATGTGCACGGATCCGCCGGAGCCGCCACCGCCGCCGGGCGCCACCCCGGCCGCACCGCTCGCCGTGATGGTCCCATTCACCGTGAGCGTGCCCGCGGCCGTAATCCGGACCGCACCGCCACCCGCGCCGGCCGGCCCGGCGTATGCCTGCCCGCCTCCCGAGCCCGGAGCCCCCGGCGCGGCAACGTCCCCGTACGGCACCCCGCCCACAAACACGGGAGTCCCGGCCGGCATCACGTCCGCCCCCCGCCCCCCATAGGCGCCACCGCCGCCGTAGCCGCCACCGATCGCGCTGTAGCGCCCGCGCCCGGGCCCCTGGCCCGCGCTTCCCGATGCTGTCGCGCCCGCATAGCCGCGCCCATCAGCATCCACCTTGCCTCCCGCATCGATCGCCATGTCCACGCACTGAACCACGATGCAATTGGACATCTGGTTGGTGGCAAAGGCCGGAGGCATGGTCAGCGTCGCTCCGCCACGGATCGCGACCTGCGTGCCGGATAGCGTCGTGTCCCAGTTCGAGAAGATGAACGACGCGTTGCCGATCGAGAGCGATCCCAGGTACGGGGTGGAGTTCGTCAGCAGAACGCGGGCGCCGACGTTGGTGATCACCACGTCGTCCCCCGCCGACGGCGCCGCTCCGCCGCTCCAGTTGGTGCCGACGAACCAGTCGTTTGTCGACGGGCCGACCGGCCTCCACACCACGACGCCGGCTCGGCCGGGCACGGCATTCAGCAGGCCGGCGGCGGCCATCAGCAGGATGACCCGACTCACAGATGTGCGAAAGGGCATTCGAATTGCGCCTCGGTCACAGCCCGATGGCCACCTCGCCGTAGCCGCCCGCTCGGACGGCATCGGCGTACTGCCTCAGTTCGTCGCGCTTCGGCTCGGGGGTGCCCGACAGCGTGTACGGGTTCCCGATCCGCTCGTGCTTGGACTCCGCCAGCCGGTGGTAGGGCAGAAGATCCAGACGGATGCAGTTCTTCAGGGTCGCCGCGAAGCGCCCGAGCGCCTCGAGCTCGAACGCGCTGTCGCTGACCCCCGGCACCACCGGCCGGCGGATCACGATCGGCCGCCCCATCGTGTCCAGCCGGCGCAGGTTCTCAAGGATCCGGGCGTTGTCAACGCCCGTTGCCTCCCGATGCGAGTCAGGCTGCATGAGCTTGACGTCGTAAAGGAAGAGGTCGACGAGCGGCGCCGTCCGCTTGAGATCCGTCCACTCGGCGTGGCCGCAGGTGTCCACCGCGGTGCGGATGTCCGCCCGGCGGGCCAGCGTGAGCAGCGCGTTGAGGAACTCCGGCTGGGCGTACGGCTCGCCGCCGGAGAACGTGACGCCGCCGGCGGAGCTCTCGTAGAACTCCCGGTCCTTCTCCACGGACTTCATCACCTCAGCCGCCGTCACCTCGCGCCCGATCAGCTCCAGCGCCTGCCGCGGACACGCCTCCACGCACTGCCCGCACGCCCGGCATCGAATGCGGTCCAGCAGATGCGCGCCTTCGACGACCGCGTGCACGCGCCCATCGCAGGCGTCCGCGCATGCGCCGCAGGCGGCGCAGTGCTTCGGCGTGAACGCCAGGACCGGCTGGTGGCCCATGGCCTCGGGATTGTGGCACCAGCGGCAGCGCAGCGGGCAGCCCTTGAAGAAGACGGTCGTCCGAATGCCCGGTCCGTCGTGAACGCAGAACCGCTGGATGTTGAAGACGATGCCCTTCGATTTCACGGCTCCTCCTGTCGCTGGCGCCAGCCCTGCGCGGGGCGGCCCTGCGCCGCATCGGCCTCACGCGCCCACAACGGCCCGGCCGATGATCTCGTCCTGGATCGGTTCTGCCAATCGAACAAACCGGGAACTGTACCCGCTGACCCGGACCACGAGGTCCGGGTGGCGCTCGGGGTGAGCGCGCGCGTCCTTCAGCATCTCCTGGTCCACGCAGTTGATCTGCAGGACGGATCCGCCCGCGCTGAGGAAGCGGCGGATCACCGCCGCCACGGCGGGAACGGGGATGCCGCCGCGCGCGGCCGGCAGCTTGACGTCGAGCACGGCCACCACGGGGTACAGGGTCAGATCCAGGGGCTCCAGCGCCGAGAGCACCTGCCCCACGCTGGAGTCGCCGCCCAAGGCCACCAGGCTCGGGCTCATGCCGGCGGAGAGGTGATCGCCCGCGCGCCGGCCGTCCGGAGTGGCGCCCGTCATGCCGCCGAACGAGGCGAACGAGCGGAACGAGAACAGGCTGGCCTCGTATCGCCCGCCGCGGGTGTTGGGCTTCCCCGATGCCGCGCGCGCGACATCCGCGAACACGCGGGCGGAGAACGCGCGGACGGCCTCATCCTCGTGGCCGAACTTCGGTATCCGGCTCGCGAGGCGGCCGCGAAGCGCCTCATCCCCGGAGAAGTCCCGCTCCAGCAACCCGGACAGGCGGTCGAGCGACACGAGCTCCTGGTCGTACACCGCGCTCTTGACGGCGAAGAGCGAGTCGACCAGGGTCCCGATGCCCGCGAGCGAGACGCTCCCAAAGCTGTAGCGACAGCCCCCCGACATCATGTCCGCCCGCCGCGCCAGGCAGTCGTCCAGCGTGGAGGAGTGCATCGGACACGGATTGTAGCGCCAGCCCTCGCGCTCGGTCCGATTCCGCTCGTCGATGTGCGCGCCGACCACAGCCCGGAGGTTCTCCAGAAAGGCCGCGTGAAACGCCTCGTACCCGGCGCACCCGGCGTAGCGGCTGATCGCGAACCCGGCGCGCCGGGAAAAGAAGCTCCACGTGTCGGGGAAGAACCCCATCAGGAACACGTGCAGCAGGTTCAGGTAGATCGTCGCGCGGCTGTTGATCTCGCAGCTCTCGAGCACGTTCTCCTGGCACCCGCCGCCCACGTACAGCCGGCAGTCCTCCACCGCCTTGCCCATGCGGACGTTGGCCGGGATCACGACGTCGTCATTGAAGATGGACAGCGAGTTGCCCCCGTCGGCGTTGAAGCGGGCCAGCTGCTCGAAGCACGCGGACGGATGCCGAGCCGAGATCCGGACGTTCACCTTGGGGTCGATCAGCCGCAGCGCCCGATGCGACTCGAGCATCAGGCGGGTGACGTCGTTGAACACCGGCGCCCCGTCGCGGTCGCACCCGCCAAGCGTGACCGTGCCGTTGGTGCCGACATGCCACGGCCCGGCCTCGCGCATCCCGTACCGCACGTCGCTGATGGCCAGGAAGGCGGACACCAGGTCGCGCGCTTCGTCCTCCGTCAGACGCCCGTCGGCCACGTCGCGCCGGTAGTACGGATCCAGCAGGCGGTCGATGTGTCCGAACACGCTGACGCCATTGCCCTCGATGGACGGGAGGACGTAGAAGAGAAAGACGATGGCGCTCAGCGCCTCGTAGAACGAGGCCGCCGGCCCCGCCGGCACGCGGGGCGCGGTGGCGGCGATCCGGGCGAGGCGCCGACGCACGTGCGGGTCCCGCGTGTCGCCGAGCATCCGCGACGCCTCTTCGCCCAGGCGCTCGGCCACCCGGATCAGGGCCCGGTTGCCGGCGATCGCCGCGGAGAGAAACGACCGCTCTGAATCGGTCGCCGCCCCGGCCAGCTGCGACTCCGCCTCGCGGATCAGGCCCAGCAGCCCGAGCCGCAGCACCTTTTCGTAGCCGATGGTGTGGTGGTTGTCGTCCAGCACCGCCCAGCCGATCGAGAGCCCGCTGGCGTAGCAGGGCTTCCACCACTCCACGCTGGAGGCGTGCAGCTGCGCGCCGAACGGGCTCCGCTTCAGCCAGCCGCCCAGCCCCCCGGTTCCGAGGTCCGTTCGCACCCGGCCGGTGTTGAGTTCGAAGTAGAACGGGCAGCGGCGGAACACGCGGACCGGACAGCGCTCCGCCATCAGCTCGTAGCCGAGAACTTTGAGCTCGAACGGGGACGCGGCGGGACGCCGACGGCTCTGGGCTTGCAGTTCCTGCTCCAGCGGCCCGATATCGAGGGGGGGCGCACCGTAGTAGGCGTCGAGTTCCTGCTCGAACAGCGGGCGCTCGTCGTCGAACCGTACCCCTCGGGCATGGTCAACGTCCGTCATGTCATGGTGTCCTCGTCCGCCGTGTCGGCAGGTCCGCAACCACTGCCGAAGCAGACGGCGCACGCTGGACGGCTCGGAGAATAGGCAAAACCCGAACGAACCACAAGATTGTATCGGTCTTTCCGGCAATAGCGGGGGACATTTGATTGACGCTGACGAGGGAAGACGGATTCAATCAGGAACTCAAGGAAGGCAGGAACTGTGGATGGTGAAGGCATTGGAGTCCGTGCATTTCGCCATCGTTCGCTCCTATCTGAAGGCCGTCCCGGCAGAGCCTGGACGGCTCCTCAATTTCGCGGCCATGCCGTTGACGATCAAACGCGTGGGCAGAGAGCGCCTCCCCCTTTCCTGTCTTCCTGCGTTCCTGATTGGCTCCGATCAATGAAGAATCCCCCGCCTTTCCCTGAAGGACCATAGTATCGGACGGCGGCCACAACGGGGGGGGGCACGCCGCGGTTCACGCCGCGATTCCCACTTCTGTCCGAAGCCGGCCTTCTGCTATCATTCGCCCCGCATCACGCGGAAGTGACGGGGATTACGGAACATGCGTATTCTGGTCGTCGGTCATAAGGGAATGCTCGGCACGGCGGTTCTGGGGGCGTGCCGGGAGCAGGGAATCGAGGCCGTCGGCGTGGACCGCGACGAAGTCGACATCACGCGCTACGCGGACGTTGAGGCCCGGTTGCCGGTCTGCGACTGGACCTTCAACTGCGCGGCGTACACCAACGTCGACCTGGCGGAGAAGGAGCGGGAAGCGGCCCACGCGGTCAATGCCGCCGGCGCCGGCCATGTCGCCCGGTTCTGCGCCGCGCGCGGCAGCCGCATGCTCCAGGTGAGCACGGACTACGTGTTCGACGGCACGCTCGGGCGGCCCTGCCGGGAAGACGACCCGATCAATCCCGTCAGCTACTACGGCCTCACCAAGCTGGAGGGCGAGCGCGCCGTGCAGGCCGCCGGCGGGCCGCACATCATCATGCGCACGCAGTCGCTCTTCGGCCCCGGCGGCCGCAACTTCGTGCAGACGATCCTGCGCCTGCTGGCGACCCGGACCGATCCGCTGAAGGTGGTCGATGACCAGGTGTCCTCGCCCACGTTCGTCGGGCATCTGGCCGACGCCATGCTCCGCCTGGCCCGGTGCGGGCGGCTCGGCGTGGTGCACTGCGCATCCCGGTCCGGGTGCTCGTGGTATGAGTTCGCCCGGGCGATCGCGGAGCGGTCCGGCGCGAAGCGGCCCATCCTTCCGATACCGGCGGCCAACTACCCGACGCCCGCCCGCCGCCCCGTCTTCTCCGTTCTCGACATCCGCCGCTATACGGAATGGACCGGATCGGACATGCCCACCTGGCAGGAGGCCCTGGACGCCTACCTGCGGATGATCCCTCCGGCGGAACGATCGCTCGCTCAAGGAAAGGACCCGTCATGAAGATGCTCGTCACCGGCGGCTGCGGATTCATCGGCAGCAACTACGTCCGCCACGTGCTCGCGGCGCACCCCGAAGACCACGTGGTCAATATCGACGCGCTCACCTACGCCGGCAATCTCGAGAACCTCGCCGGCCTGGAGCGCCACCCCGCGCTCACATTCGTGAAGGGCGACATCACGGACGCAGCCGCCATCGACGCGCTGTTCGCGAAGCACAGCTTCGACGCCGTCGTGAACTTCGCGGCCGAGAGCCACGTCGACCGCAGCCTGCACCTCGGCCCCGGCGTCTTCATCCAGACCAACATCCAGGGGACCCAGGTGCTGCTCGACGCGGCGGTGAAGCACCGGGTGAAGCGCTACCTGCAGGTGTCGACCGACGAGGTGTACGGCAGCCTCGGGCCGACGGGGTCGTTCACGGAGGAGACCCCGATCCAGCCGAACAACCCGTACGCTGCCACCAAGGCCGGAGCGGACTTCATGGTGCGCGCCGCTCACAACTCCCACGGCTTGGACGTGGTGATCACCCGCTGCTCGAACAACTTCGGCCCCTATCAGTTCCCCGAGAAGCTCATCCCGCTGATGATCACGAACGCGCTCGCGGACAAGGAGCTGCCGGTCTACGGCGACGGGATGCAGGTCCGCGACTGGATCTACGTGCTCGACCACTGCTCGGCGGTCGACGCCGTGCTCCGTGGCGGACGGACCGGCGAGGTCTACAACATCGGCGGAAACCACGATGTCCCGAACATGGAGATCGTACAGGGCATCCTGCGGATCCTGAAGAAGCCGGCCACGCTCATCCGCCACGTCAAGGACCGCCCGGGGCACGACCGCCGGTACGCCATGGACAGCGAGAAGCTGCGCCGGGAGCTCGGCTGGAAGCCGGCCCACACGTTCCAGCAGGCGCTCGATCACACGGTCGAGTGGTATCTGCAGAACCGCACCTGGTGGGAGCACATCCGCAGCGGCGAGTACCGGTCCTACTACGAGAAGATGTACACCTGGCGCTAAGGTCGCCCCATCGCATGCACGAGAAGACCCTCGCCACGCGCCGCGCCCACGACGGCCGGCTGCTGAAGCTCGACGTGCTCACCGTCCAGGTGCAGCCCGGACGCCCCGCCTCGCGCGAGGTCGTCCGCCACCCGGGCGCGGTCGCCGTGCTCGCCCGGTGTCCGGACGGGCGGCTCGCGCTCGTCGAGCAGTACCGCAAGCCGGTCGAGCAGATGCTCCTCGAGGTCGTGGCGGGATGCCTCCACCCCGGCGAGGATCCGCGCGCCTGCGCCCGGCGCGAGCTCCTCGAGGAAACCGGCTACGCCGCGCGGTCCATCCGCCCGCTCGGCGTGATCTATCCCACGCCGGGCTACTGCGACGAGCGCCTCCACCTCTTCTTCGCCGAACTGGCCGGCCGCCCCGGGCGGCAGCGCCTCGACGCCGACGAGCGCGTCCGGGTGCGCCTGCTCACGGCCGCCCAGCTCGACCGGCTCGTCGGGCGGGACGCCATCCGCGACGCCAAGACGCTCGCCGTGCTCCTCAAGGCGCGGCAGGCGGGGCTCCTGTGAGCCACGACCGGCTGCGGGCCCCCACGCCCGCTCGCCATACCGGGGAGACCGCGTGACCATCGACTTCCGCCGACAGCTGAACGAGCAGCAGTTTGCCGCCGCCACCGGCCCGGACGGCCCCCTGCTGATTCTCGCCGCCGCCGGGACCGGCAAGACCCGGACCATCGTCTACCGCGTGGCCTACCTCCTCGAGCGGGGCGTGCCCTCGGACCGCATCCTCCTCCTCACGTTCACCAACAAGGCCGCCCGCGAGATGCTCGAGCGAGCGCGCGAACTCGCCGGCCACAACGTCAGCGGGCTGTGGGGGGGCACCTTCCACCACATGGCCAATCGCGTGCTGCGCCGCCACGCCGACGGCGTCGGGTTCTCCCCGGATTTCACGATCCTCGACCGCGACGATTCCCTCTCCCTCATCCAGTCATGCGTCCGCGAGCTCAAGTCCCCGAGCCCCGAGTTCCCGAAGCCCGAGGTGCTGATGAGCCTCTTCAGCACGTCCGCGAACACCGAGAAGACCGTCCAGTCCCTCGCTGAGTCCCGGTTCCAGCTGCACCCCGTGGACCAGGAGCAGATCCTGGCCGTCCACCGCGCCTACCAGAAGCGCAAGCGCAAGATCAACGCGATGGACTTTGACGACCTGCTGGTCTTCGGCCTCACCCTCTTCCGCGACCACCCCGACGTCCTCGCCATCTACCAGGAGCGCTTTCTCCACATCCTGGTGGACGAGTACCAGGACACCAACGCCATCCAGGCCGAGTGGGTCGATCTGCTGGCGAAGCGGAACCGGAACCTGGCCGTCGTGGGCGATGACTTCCAGAGCATCTACGCCTGGCGCGGCGCGAACTACCGGAACATCATGTCCTACCCGGAGCGCTTCCCCGACGCCAAGGTCTTCCTGCTCGAGCACAACTACCGCAGCGCACCCGAGATCCTGGCCGTGGCCAACGCCGTCATCGCCGGCAATCCGAAGCAGTTCCAGAAGACGCTCCGGACCACCCGCGAGTCGCAGACCAAGCCCGTCGTGGCCTCCATGCGCGACGGCGAGGCCCAGGCCCGGTACGTGGTCGAGCAGATCCACCGGCTGCGCCGGTCGGGCTGCCGGCCGTCCAACATCGCCGTGCTCTACCGGGCCCACTACCACTCGATGGAGCTCCAGATGTACCTCACGAAGGAGCGCCTTCCGTACACCATCACCTCGGGCGTCCGGTTCTTCGAGCAGGCCCACATCAAGGACGCCTGCGCGCTGGTGCGCGTCCTGGCGAACCCCGAGGACGAGGTGTCCTTCGCGCGCCTGCTCGGGCTGCTGCCCAAGGTGGGGCCCCGGACCGCCGAGCGCCTCTGGCAGAAGCTCGGCGAAATGTTCGTCGGCAGCGATCCCGCCCAGCGGCACATCGTCAACGAGGGACTCCCCGCCGCCGCACGCCCCGCATGGAAAGCCATCGTGCCCATCCTGGAGGACTACGAGGCGGCCGACCTGAAGTCGGACCCGGGCGAGGTGATCCACCGCTTCCTCGAGGCGTTCTACGATGAGTACGCGGCCCACGCATTCGAGAATGCGGAGCACCGGACGGAGGACATCCGCGAGCTGGTGCTCTTCACGGCCAACTTCGAGACGACCGAGCAGTTCCTCTCCGAAATCGCACTGCTGACCAACCTCGACGCGGAGGCCGAGGCGACCGCCGACGGCGCGGGGGAGAGCATCCGCCTGAGCACCGTCCACCAGGCCAAGGGGCTCGAGTGGGATGCCGTGATCCTGCTCTGGGTGACCGACGGCTTGTTTCCGCCAACCCGCACCCTCCAGGAGTCGCCCGAAGGCGAGGAGGAGGAGCGCCGGCTGTTCTACGTCGCCGTTACGCGCGCCCGCGACGAAGTGATCTTCTGCGTGCCCGAGATCCGTCGCACGAACGACGGAGGCGTGCGCGTGCACCGCCCGTCCCGGTTCCTGGATGAGATCCCGCGCCACCTGCTGCAGGAGCAGCGGATCGGGTTCATCTGACGAGCCGCCCGGCGCTCAGCAGAAGACGTCGCGCTCCCCCCGCCGCACCCGCTCAAGCATCTTGGCCGAAGTCGACCGCTGGCGCTCGTCCATGCCCGCCAGAACCTCCCCGATCAGCCGCTCGCCGACCGCCCGCGTGCCCGGCGACGCGTAGTCGAGCAGGTACTCCTGGAAGGTCGACAGGCCGTTCGGATCGCAGTGGCGCTTGATCTCGCCCGGCTTGGCCAGGTCCATGAAGTCCGCCCCCACCCGCCCCAGCCGGTAGCAGGCCGTGCAGAACGACGGGATATACCCCAGCTCCGCGACGTCCCGGACCACCTCGTCAAGCGTCCGGTGATCGCCGAGCGAGAACTGCCCGTCCGACTCCCCGTCCGGTCCGGCGGCGTATCCCCCGGGATTCGTGCGGCTGCCGGCGGAGATCTGGGACACGCCCAGCTCGAGGGATTCGCGCCGGATCTCCGGCGTCTCGCGGGTCGACATGATGATGCCCGTGTACGGGACCGCCAGCCGCAGGATGGCCACGATCTTCCGGAAGTCCGCGTCCGACACCGGGCTCGCGGGGTGAGCCGCGAAATCCGACCCCTTCGCCGGCTCGATCCGCGGCACGCTGACCGTGTGGGGCCCCACGCCGAACTGGCGCTCCAGGTGCCGGATGTGCTGCATCATGGCGAGCAGCTCGAAGCGCCAGTCGTGCAGGCCGAACAGCACGCCGATGCCGACGTCGCTGACGCCCGCCTCCATCGCCCGGTCCAGCGCGGTCACGCGCCAGTCGTAGTCCCGCTTCCGGCCGGCCAGGTGCACGGCCGCGTACGTCCCCCGATGGTAGGTCTCCTGGAAGATCTGGTAGGTTCCGATGCCCGAGTCCTTGAGCTGCCGGAACTCGTCCACCGCCAGCGGCGCCACGTTGACATTCACCCGGCGGATCTCCCCCCGCCCCCGTTTGACGCCGTAGATCGCCCGAACCGCGTCCAGGACATACCGGAACCCCTCGTCGGGATAGGACTCGCCCGCCACCAGCAGCACCCGCTTGTGCCCCTGCTCCACGAGCGCCTCCGTCTCGCGGCGCACCTCCTCCACCGTCAGCGCCCGGCGCACGACCTCGCGGTTGCGCGTGCGAAAGGCGCAGTACACGCACTCGTTCGCGCAGAGATTCGAGACGTACATCGGCGCAAAGATCACGAGGCGCCGCCCGTAGATGGCGTCCTTCACCCGCCGCGCCGCGGCGCACAGCTCGTCCGCCATGCCCGGGTCGCGGATCTCGGCCAGTTCGGCGATGTCGCCCGCGTCCAGCCCGCGCAGCGCGTCGGCCTTCGCCAGTATCTCCCGCACGCGCACCGGATCCGGGGCCCGTCCGACCAGCGCCCGGCCGACCTCCGCCTCGTCGATGAATCCCGCCGTCTCGCTTGCCTGCTGCATGCTCATATATTGTCAAACTTTTGACGAATTGGCAACCCGGCCCGAAGGGGGGCCGGCGCCGCGGGCCGAAGCCGTCGAAGCGGCCGGCGCGCCCGATCGCCCTCAGCGGGCGGGCGGCTCAGCGGGCGCCACGCCGGACCGCGCCTGACGGGGGCCCACGAAGAAGAATTTCGGATAGCCCGCCGCCTTCAGCGTGCGCGCGACCTCGCCGAATGGCGGCTGCCCCCCGCCCGGCTCGAACTGGATCTTGATCAGCGTGCCCGACCGCGCTCCCGCCGACCGCAGCCGGTCGGGAAGCCGCGCCAGCGGCACGGAATCTCCATCGACAACGGCGCGGTTGTCGGCGGTCAGTCGCGCCTCAATCTCGGGGACGGCGGTCGCGCACCCCGTCCCGAATCCGGCACACAGGGACAGCGATCCCACGATCACCCCCGCCAGCAGACCGCTCCGCAGCATCGATTTCATGGCACTCCCCTCTTTGTCTGCGGCGCAGCATAGCACATCGGCCGGCCGGGCGACAAAGCCCCGCGCCATCCCGGCGTGGCCCTGCGCCTTGACCGCTGCGGAGCCGTCGCGTAGGCTTCGGCCCAATCAATCGAGCCGCCGGTGACCCTGACGCGGTCAGGCTGCCGTGGAGATCCGTCATGAGCTTCATCGCCACCATCCGCGACGCCTGGCAGCGCAAGCAGTCCCTGGTCTGCGTCGGGCTCGACCCCGACCCGGACCGCATTCCCTCCCCGGCCCGCGAGGCCCGGCATCCGATATTCGAGTTCAATCGCGCCATCATCGACGCCACGGCCGACTTGGCGTGCTGCTTCAAGCCTCAGATCGCCTACTACGCCGCCCACCGGGCCGAGGACCAGCTCGAGATGACGATCGACTACATCCACCGCGTCCACCCCCGCACGCCAGTCATCCTCGATGCCAAGCGCGGCGATATCGGCAGCACGGCCGCGCTCTACGCGCGGGAAGCGTTCGAGCGCTACGGCGCCGACGCGGTAACGGTGAACCCCTACCTGGGAGGGGATTCGATCGAGCCGTTCCTGAAGTGGGCGGACAAGGGAATCGTGCTGCTGTGCCGCACCTCCAACCCCGGCGCCCGCGACCTGCAGGATCTGACGACCGATGGGCGCCCCCTGTACCGGGTAGTCGCCGAAGCCGCCGCCCGGCGCTGGAACGCGAACGGGAACGTGCTGCTTGTGGTGGGGGCCACCTACCCGGCCGAGTTGGCGGAAATCCGCGCGATCGTCGGCGAAATGCCGCTCCTGGTACCAGGCATCGGCGCGCAGGGCGGGGACGTTCAGGCGGCCATCACCAGCGGCAAGACGGCGGACGGCACGGGGCTGATTGTCAACTCGTCGCGCGGCATTATCTACGCCGGGTCCGGGCCGGACTTCGCGAATGCCGCCCGCCAGGCAGCCGGCGCTCTTCGGGACGAGATCAATCGCTACCGCTGAGACGCTCAGACCTCATCGTCGGCATCATCATCCTCTTCGTACCGATGGTGCCTCGAGTGCAGGTGCGAGGATCGCTTCATCGCCTCGTAGGCCATCTTCACCCAGAAGCATATGCACGTGATGAAGATGAAGTACTTGACCAACAGCAGGATGTCCGGGGTCAACGGAAACATGGCGGCTGAGTCCTCCTTCGCCGTCCGATCGCCAGCGCGGGTGCGAGCCCATACCGGGGCATAGTCTAGCGAGGGGCGCACGGAATACAACACACGAGCGCATCACCTCAGCGCATCAGCCCCGGCAGGTAGAACGTCCGGATCCGGAACTCCCTCCAGATGTATGCGGCCGCCGTCACGTTCCAGGCGGCCAGCGTCACCATCGTGGAGGCCGCGGCCCCGGTGAAGCCCCAGCGCGGGACCAGGAGGGCATTCAGGGCCACGTTCAGCGCCACCGCGCCCAGCGTGAGGTTTCGGAACACGTCCTGGCGTCCCGTCATGGTGAGGAAGCAGCCCACTGAGCCGGCGGCGGTGTTGACGAACTGTCCGACCGCCAGGAGGATCAGTGCGACCGCACCCGCCTGGAACTCCACTCCGAACAGGCCCAGCCAGAAGCGCGGAACCGCCACCAGCAGGACCAGGACCGGGACGGACAGCCAGAACATGAGGCGGGACGACTGAAGCACCACCCGTTTGAGCTCGTCCAGCCGACCGGCCCAGAACAGCTCCGAGAACTTGGGCGCGATGATCGTGTTGATCGCCGTCAGGAAGAAGCCCGTCACGCACGAGAGCTTGAACGCCACGTCGTACTGCCCCACCGCGGCGGCGCCGGCCAGCGCGCCGACCATGAGCGTGTCAATCCGCCCGAGGTAGACCCGCATGAACTCCCCGAGCATCATCGGCGAGGCGAGGCGGATCAGCTCGCGGGACGACATCGGGGCCTCCGGAGCCGGCGGCGTCGAGGAAAGCCGCCTCCGCACGGCCCACCACGATCCCGCGGCGCCGGAGGCGACGCCGACGCCGTAGCCCACCATGGCGCCGGAGGCCCCGCCGCCCGAGGCCAGCCAGAGCGCCAGCACGATAATCGCCAGCAAGGGGCCGTTCAGACTGCGCAGGTACTCGGAGAGCGGAATGCTCTTGAACCCGCGGATGACCTCGATGTTGATCTTCTGCGCCGTGAGGAACGGCAGCAGGACCCCGGCGATCCGCAAGCCCGGCGCCAGGTCCGGGCTGTTGAACACGCGAGACGCAAGCGGCTCCGCGCCCGCGATCAGGACGGCCGCCAGCCCGATGGACACGGGGACGGTCAGCGCCCACATCATGCGATAGACGCGCCGGAACCGGTCGAGACGCCGCTCGGCCAGGTACTGCGGCACGAAACGCAGCGCGGACATGCCGAAGCCGAATCCGGACAGGAGCGCCGCCATCGCCAGCGTCGTGACCGCCAGGCTGTATACGCCCAGCCCGGCCGCGCCGAACCGTCGGGAGACGATGACCGTGAAGAGGTAGGTGGCCGCCACGCCAACCAGACGGATCGCGAGAGCCGCCGCCGCTCCCGTCAGAATCTCGCGCATGTGCCCGTCGCCGGCCTTTGCCAGCCCGCGCCGGACAAGATGCCTCACCTTCAGGATCGCACTCATGAACCGATCCGCCCATAGCGAACGTAGGCGGAGCACGCGCCTTCGGACGAGACCATGCACGCGCCGACCGGGCTGTCCGGCGTACAGACCCGACCGAACAGCGGACACCGGTCGGGCCGAAGCACGCCGCGCAGGACCTCTCCGCACCGGCAGCCCGGATGATCCGCCGATGGCGCCACCTCGATTCCCGCCAGGAGGGGGACCGCATCGTGCATGCGAAAGGCCGGCCGAATGCTCAGCCCGCTCCCCGGGATCACGCCGAACCCGCGCCACTCCGCATCGCCGGGCTCGAAAACCGCCTCGATCTCCGCGCGGGCCAGCGGATTCCCCTCTGCATCCACCCCCCGGCGGTACTGGATCTCAACGGCGGCCCGGCCGGCCTCGATCTGCCGCAGGAGCATGAGGATCGCCTCGGCCATATCCGCGCCCTCGAAGCCCGCGATCACGCACGGCACCCCGTGCTCGGTCGCCATGAAGTCGTACATCGCGGACCCGGTCACGGCGCTCACGTGACCCGGGCACAGAAACCCGTCGATCCGCCGCTCGCCGCCCTCCAGCAGCGCGGCCATGGCCCGCGGCATCGTCTTGTGCGCGCACAGGACCCGGTAGTTCGACACGCCGGTTCCGGCCGCTTCCCGGATGGTCCAGGCCACGCCGGGAGCGGTGGTCTCGAAACCGACGCCCAGGAACACAATCGTCCGGTCCCCATGCCGGCGGGCCGCCGCCAGCGCGTCAAGCGGCGAGTATACGACCTGAACGGCGGCGCCCTCCGCCCGGGCCCGCTCGAGCGACCCCCGGGTTCCCGGCACGCGCACCATGTCGCCGAACGTGGCGATCACCGTGCCGGGCCGCCGCGCCAGCGCCAGCGCGGTATCGACGGTGCGGATCGGCGTGACGCAGACGGGGCACCCCGGGCCGGACAGGAGTTCAACCGCCTCCGGCAGGAGCGAGCGAAGCCCGGATCGGAACGCGGCCACCGTGTGGGTGCCGCACACCTCCATCAGCCGAATCGGCCGTCCGATGCGGGCGGCCGCGACGCCGATCTCGCTCATGATCGCGGACAGCGTCATCGGGTCCCCGTCGGAAGGACGGAGTCGTCAGGCGCGCCAGGCCCGGCCGAAGCCAGGTCCGACAGCAGCGCCTCGTACTCCCGCATGTCGGCATCGGACCACTTCCGAATGGCAAACCCGGCGTGGACCAGCACGAAATCCCCCACCTTCACGTCGCCCAGAAAGGCCACGTTCGCCGGCACGCGCACACCGTCGGAGTCCACGATGGCGGAGGCTCCGTTCAGTTCCACAATGCGCACGGGCACGGCGAGACACATGGACAACGACTCCCCGCCGGGTGATCGACTCAGCGCTCGCCCAGACGCGCGAGCGCGACGGCGGCCTGCCCCAGCGCCAGGCCGCTGTCGTTCGGAGACACAGCGCGATGATGATACACCGCCAGCCCGCACGCCTTCAACCCATCGACGCATGCGCCCAGGAGCCGGTCGTTCTGGAACACGCCGCCGGAGAGCGCAACCGTCCCGATGCCGTCCGCCTCGGCGATCCGGCCGCACATGGCGACAACCGCGTCTGCAACCGTCCGGTGGAAGCGCGCCGATACGGAGCGGACGTCCGCCCCTGCGTCCAGGTCCGCCACGATCGCCCGTATCGCCGGACCAAACGACAGCCGGGCGGGCGCGCCGGCCGGTGCCTCGATCTCAAACGGGTATGCCGCGCCCGCGGCGGCGGCTGCCGCCTGGAGCCGCACCGCGGCCTGTCCGTCGTACGTCGCCGGGCCGCACAGCCCAAGCAGAGCCGATACGGCGTCGAACAGGCGGCCCGCGCTCGATGTCCACGGCGCGCGCACCTCGCGCCGGACCATCCCGGCCAGCGCCTCGCGCCGCTCAGCTCCGAGCCCCCGCAGGCGCCGCTCGGCGATCGCCTCCCAGCGGTCCGGGCATTCGGCCATGAGCAGGCTCAGCGCCATGCGGTCCGGCTCCCGCACCGCCTCCTCGCCGCCGGGCATCCGGTACGGCTTGAAGTGCGCCGCACGCCGGTACTCGCGCAGGTCGCCGACCAGGAACTCACCGCCCCACGCGGTCCCGTCCGGCCCGTAGCCGGTCCCGTCCAGCGAGACGCCGATCGCCGGCGCCGTTCGTCCGTGCTCCGCGAGCACGGCGGCCATGTGGGCATGGTGGTGCTGAACCTCCATCACGCGCGCGTCGGGCCGGCGCCGGGCGTAGCGGGAGGAGACATAGTCGGGATGCAGGTCGCACACGACGATCGAAGGCGCCACGTCGAGCAGGCGCTCCAGGTCCGCCACCGACTCCTCGTAGAAGCGATAGGACCGGTATTCGTCGAGGTCCCCGATGTGCGGCGAGAGGAAGGCATCCCTCCCGCGCGTTATGGCAAAGACGCTCTTGGAGTCGCCTCCGCACGCCAGCACGGGCGGCCCGCTCACCGGAAGGCGGATCGGCTCGGGCACGAAACCGCGCGACCGCCGGAAGAAGAGACGGGTCCCGCGCCAGACTTTCAGCACCGAGTCGTCGCAGCGCCTCAGTATCTCGCGGTCGTGGACCAGGGCCGCGTCCGCAATCGGCCCGAGCACGCCGGGCAACTCCGACTCGTGGCGTACGATCGGCTCGTCCGCCGCATTCCCGCTGGTCATCACGAGCGGGCCCACCTCGCGAAGCAGCAGGTGATGGAGCGGCGTGTACGGGAGAAAGCAGCCCAGGTCCGGCGTGTCGGGGGAGAGGCTGGGCGCGAGCGCCGCCCCCGGCCGCCGCCGCAGCACCACCACCGGACGGGCCACGGACTCCAGTTCGGCCCGCTCGTCGTCATCGACCTCGCAGCACCGGCGCGCTTCCGCAGCCGACGCGAACATGACCGCCAGCGGCTTCGCGGGGCGGCGCTTCCGCCGCCGAAGCTCGCACACCGCCGCCTCGCTCCGCGCGTCGCACGAGAGGTGATAGCCGCCCAGCCCCTTGACCGCGACGATCGCGCCCGCGCGCAGAATCTGGACGGCGCCGGCAATCGGATCGTCCGCCGCTTCGCCGCCACCGGGATCGATGAGGCGCAGCCGCGGCCCGCAAGCCGGGCATGCGTTCGGCTGGGCATCGAAGCGCCGCCCCGACGGATCGGCGTACTCGCGCGCGCACGCCGGACACTGCCGGAACGAGGCCATGGACGTCCGCTCGCGGTCGTACGGCAGGGCGCGGATGATCGTGAAGCGGGGGCCGCAGTCCGTGCAGTTCGTGAAGGGATAGCGATGCCGCCGGTTCGCGGGGTCGGCGATGTCCGCCAGGCACGCCGGACAGGTGGCCAGATCGGGAGGCATGCCGGCGGTCACATCGCCAGACCGGGCGCTCGGCCGAATCTCGAACCCGCGCGCTCCGCCGGCCGGAAGGTCCGCGACAGCCATCGACTCGATGCGCGCCTGCACCGGCGGGGACGAGCGCAGCCGGGCCAGGAACGAATCGATCCACTCCGAAGGGCCCTCGGCCTCGATCGACACGCCGTCGGAGGCGTTGAGCACCCACCCGCCCAGACCGGACTCCTCGGCCAGGCGGTACACGAAGGGCCGGAAGCCGACGCCTTGGACGCGCCCCGTCACCCGCACCATGATGCGCCGCGTGGCCATGAGAGGAACGCCGACTGCGAGGCGGATCCGGCCTATCGGCCGGCCGCCCACCGACACCACTCCGCCATGCCCGCGCCGGTAACAGCCGACACCTGGAAGATCGGGGTGCGGGCGTTGATCTGCCGGATGAACTGCAGGCAGAGATTCATGTCGAAGCTCAGGTGCGGCAGGAGATCGATCTTGGTCAGCACGATCGCGCCGGCTTCGCGGAACAGCAACGGGTACTTCAGGGGCTTGTCCTCCCCCTCGGTCACGCTCAACACCGCCACCTTGGCCGCCTCGCCGACGTCGAACTCGGCCGGGCACACGAGATTCCCCACGTTCTCCACGACCACCAGGTCCAGGGCGGCCAGCGGCAAATCCTGCAGCGCGCGGTGGACGAGCTTAGCCTCGAGGTGACAGGAGCCGCCCGTGAGGAGCTGGCTGACCGGCACGCCGATCGCGTGCAGCCGCTCGGCGTCGCGCGTGGTCTCGACATCGCCTTCGAGGACCGCAAAGCGCACGGCGCCGGCCCATGTCGCCGACATGCGCTCCAGAAGCCGCGTCTTGCCGCAGCCGGGCGATCCGATGATATTGATCATCCGCATCCCGTGCGCGCCGAGAATGTCCCGCGTCTTCCGTGCCCACTTTTCGTTCTCGCCCATCAGATCGCGGTACACCTTGATTTCCGTTGTAGCCATAGCCCCACCGACCTCCATCACCCGAATCAGCTTCACCAGGCGCATGGCTATGGTACTACCCGCCCCACCCTCCGAAAACCCCAATCTCCCGCCGGACATCAGGCCGCTGGCCTTCGGAGCCACGGCGGACAGGCCGATCCCCGCCCGCTCGTCACGGGGCTCGGGTCCGAGCGGGGTGAAGCGCTGCGTCGCTTGTCGCCAGCGCCACGCGCCTGTATTCTCCTCGGGGAGTGCCTGTGGGCTCGAGGGCCTGAGAAGCGCGATATCACGAAAGGACATGGAATGAAGCCGCTCCGTATGCCCGATCCGCTTGTCCAGGCCCAGGTCGAAGCCAAGGCGTTCCAGTCCAACCGGCCGATGTACCTGACGATGCGCGTCGACCGCATCCTGGCCGATTGCCCGCAGCTGGACCGCGCCACGCTGCTCGGCGGACTGACGGCGTTCCACCGTCGGCGCATGAGCATGATCCCGGCCACCGCCCGGTATCCCGAAGCCGCTCCGTGGGTCGAGCACACGCTTGCGGTCGAACGCGAAGTTCAGCGCGTGTCCGGCTTCACGGACGATGAGATGGCGATCGTCCGCAGCATGGACCTGTACGTGACTTTCCACGGCATGCGGAAATGCGCGGCGGCCGACGAGAAGTGCCGCATCGCCTTCGTCCCGGATACAGACCGGGGTCCGGTCTGCATCAGCAACACCGACGATCCGCTGGACTACTGGAAGCCGCATCCGCCGCCACTGGCCATGCCCTGCGCGGGCGGACTGTGCGCCCCCGGCGTCGGCAACGGACTCCATATCGACGAAGAGCCAACCGAGCTTTTCCCGCTCCCCGTCATCCGCATGCTCTCGCACTACACCAACGACGTGCCCGGAGCCATCGAGTTCCTCACGCGCTACTGCCCGTTCTGGGGCCGCTGCAACGTGCTGCTCTTCGACGACAGCCAGCGGTCGGCCGCCATCGAGAAGTGCAGTTTCAAGTACATCGATGTGTTCCACCCCGGCCCGGACGGCCGCAGCCACATCTCCGGCATGACCTGCCGCGACCCGGGCACCGTCCAAGGCCGGCACCAGGAGACCATGCGGCGATCCTACCTTGACCTCTTCGGCCTGCCGCTCGACGGCCCCGACATGTGCTTCTGGAATGCCTGCCGCGCGTTCGAGTCCAAGCTGGCGCAGGGCCTGCGCGACCTGGGAGCCCAGCCGCGCTACGCCGATCTGCTCCGGCTCTTCCTGACCCGGTACCCCGAGGGTCTGAACAAGTGGGGACTCAAGGCCCACCCGAGCGCCGGCCTGGTGGGCTACACCCTGCAGACGCATGTTCACCTGATCCGGGAAGGGATCTACCTCCGCTGGCAGCGCAGCGAGGACGGCAAGAGCTACGCGGCTGAGCCGGAAGTATACCGCGCCGCGGACTTCGCCACTCGGAAGCAGTGAGGGTGGCCTGTCAGTGATCAGTAGGACTCACCGCTGCTTGTAGAGCGGGAGGAAGCGGTAGTAAACCTCGAGGCACAGGGCGGCCGTGGCCGTCGAGTAGATGCGGCCGCCTCTGGGGCCCAGCTGGCAGACCGGATCCCAGCTCCCCGCCGCCGGACCCGCCTTTCGCCGGCCGTCGAGAATCGCACGAGTCAGCGCGGCGTTCCACGGCTCGAACTCCCGCGCGCCCGACAGGTAGAGCGAGAGCGTCGCGTAGTACCAGTAGTACAGATGCACCGACCGGTGCTCCGGGTCCCATGCCGGCGGGGCCTTCATCACGCAGGCGACCGACTCCGCCTGGCCGCGCGTTCGCTCGCGCTCGCCCATGAACAGCTGGCAGAACCACCCTTCCGCAGTCATGACGGGCGTGACAGCATGCCCCGGCTTGTAGGCGTACAGCCCGCCCTGCTCTCCCTCGCGGACCTTCTCGAGCCATTCGCGCGTCCACGCAAGGGTCTGGTCGGGGACCGGTATCTCGGCAATCTGTGCGCTTTTCAGGGCGAGGATCTGCCACCCCGTCACCGATGTGTCACTGTCCGTCCGCGGCTCGTAGCGCCACCCCGCGTTCGGCGTCTGCGCCTGGACGATGAACTGGATCGTGCGCTGGGTCGGAAGCAGCAGCCGCTGGTCGCCTGTGAGCGAGTAAGACTCGCACAGCGCAATCGCGGCAATGGCCTGCCCGTACATCCCGCCCGCCCCGCGAATGTCGCCATCCTCCTTCTCGCAGCTCAGCAGCCAGTCAAGCCCCTTCCGGACCGTGTCCTTGTGCTGCCCGTCGAGGTGGGTGTATCCCGCGCCGAGGTAGGCGAGCAGGGCCAGCGCGGTGACGCCCACGTCCTCGCCGGCCAGGTCGCCCGGCCCGCCGCACTCGCGCAGCGTCTTGAACCCGTCGAGATCCCATCGCCCGTCGTCGCTCTGGGCCCGGCTCAGCCAGGCCAGCGCCTGCTCGACCGCATCCTCGGTCTCCGTCGTGCCGCCCAGCTCGCGGATGAACTGCCGCCGCTTCTCCGGCTTCCGCATCTGATAGATGGCCTTCTGCGGCACGGAGTCCGGCTCGGGCGCCTGGCCGACGGCCAGGACGGACCGGAACGGCGCGTTGGCCAGCGGCGCCGCTGATATGTCAGCCGCCCCCGCCCCGGCCTTGGGCGGCCCCGCGCTGAGGCTGGACTCCACCTCCATGGGCGCCGGCGCCCGATCGCCACCCGCGGCCGCCAAGGTGCCCGGATCGCCCGCCCGCGCCGCCACGTGCATCACGGGCTGAGCAGCCGCCTCGGCCCGCCCGACGCGCAGGGCCCCCGTCGCGCCCGGGATCGAGGCAGCTGCCGTTCCTTCGCCAGACGACATGTTGGGCCGGGCCACGGACGACGCGGCAAACTCAATGGGAACAGTCGACGGATCGCGCCCGGATCCGCCGGCAGTCGATCCAACGGCAAGAGCCTCGCCTTGCGCCGTTCCGCCTGGCAACGCGCCGCCCGCATATTCCCCTCCGGCCTCAACCAGCGTAGCGCCCTCGCGAGGCCGGCCACCGCCGTCACTTGTCACGGCCGCCCAGCCACGCTTCGCCGGCGCATCGGACACACCGCCAGCGCCCGCCTTCGCCAGACGGATGGGATCGCCGCCGCCCGCTCCGCCCGCAGCCGGGCTGCCGACCGCACCGCCGGGAGAGGAGGCGCGCTCCGCCTCCGCATGTCCCACCGTGATCCTCATGTCGCTCGGCGCACCAGATGGCCGGACCTCCGCGGCGCTGATCTCGCCGCCGGCCGCGGCTGCGGCCGAAACGCCATGCGGTGCGGCCCCATACGCTCCGCTGCCGGCAAGCGAGGTGCGATCCTCCGGGACGTCCGAGGCCAGGGCTACTGCGGGCCTGCCGCCGGCGGAAGCCCCGGTCGGCTGCATGTCGGTCCGCGCACGGCCGGGCGCCATCGAACCGGCTACGGAAGCAGACGTGCTGTCGGAGCTGCGGCCCCCATCGGGTCCCCCTCCGGGGCGGGCCTCGGCTGGCGCAGTGCCGCCAACGTCCATCACCGGTAACACAGCCGGATCGAGTCCCGCCCGCGCACCCGATAGCGCGTCCCCTCCACCCGAAGCCGGAGCGCGTCCGTCGGAAAGCGCGCCCGGCGACGACTCCACCAGCGTCCCGGCCGCCATGCCAACGCTCGCCCGCGACGCGTCCGGCCGGGCGGCAAACCGCGTCTTCGGCAAGTCCGCGCGCCCCAGCCCGCTCTCCACCCGCGCCGCGGCCACGTCGGAAGGCTCGAACCGATCAGCCGCCGGCCGGGCGGCCTGCTGTTCGGTGCTGAGCATCGCCGCCCGCGGTGCCGGGTCGCCCAGGGGCTGCGACTCGGAGCGGTACACCTGTGACTGAAGAGCCAGATCGCGGGAGACCGACGGCTGTTCCGACGGGCTCACATAGCGCTCGGCTGTCGCCGCCGCCAGAGGCTGTACGGCAGACGGCTGGCGTTCGCGGATGCCGGCCTGCGGCTTGGCCATGCCGGAGGCCGGATCGCCCTGCCCGACGCGGGCGCGCTGGGCCAGCTTCAGATCCTGCGGCGCCGCGGCCGTACCCGCCCCCGCCGCTGCATCGCCCCTGGCTCGCGCCACCGGCTCGGGAGCGCCTCCGATCCCCTGAGGACTCGTCAGGTCGGCGGACACGGGGCGCGAGGCCAGAGCCTGATCCAGGCCGCTCTTCTGCTGCGGAGCCACCGGCTCAGGCGTGCCGGCGGACAGGCTGCCCGGCGCCGGACGGGGCTGCGGCATGGACACCGAAGCGCGCGCCACGGGCGCCGCCGGCAACGGCTGGGTGTCGCCAACCTCCTTCGCCAGTCCCACCTCGGCGGTTGGCTTGGATACGGGCTCGCCGAGCCGAGACGCGGCGGATGCCAGCCCCCCCTTGGCCTCGAAATCCAGCCGGTCGATCGTTCCCCGGAGTGGCGCCGTCTGGATCGCCTCCGCAACCTCGGGTTTCCGATCCGCGCTCACGCCCGCTACTTCCATCCGCTGGTGGTCGAGCGGGTGCTTCGGGTTGCCGGGGCGCGGCCTGGCGGCGGCCGACGGCGACTCGTCCGCGCGCATGGCCGCCCGATCGGCCGGGCCGGGCGCGAACGGCTTCGCGCCGGACGCCGGGCCAGTCGGCGATGTCTGTCCGGGTCGCGTCACCTCCCCACGCATCGCCAAGGCAGGAGATGTCACGTCGGGAGGCCGGTCCTCCATCTTCTGCAGTTGCTCCCTGGTCTCAGGCGCAGGCGGGGTCACGGCCGGAGCCTTCACGCTCATCGCGCCCGGCATCCGCACCTCGCCGTCCGGCCGTGGCGCCGGCGCTCGAGGGACGGACTTCACCGGCTCCGGGATGCGGGAGGCTGCCCGGGCTGCCTCCAGGCGCCGGCTGTCATCAATGGGCATGTCGACCGGCTTCGACCGAACGCCCTGACTCACAAGGCTCTCCTGGACCGTGGGCAGCCCCAGCGCGACTCGGTACTCGCCAGCCCGCGGCCGAACCTCGGGAACACGGCTTCCCACGACAACGGCCTTGAAGGCAAACAGCGAGAAGAGGTGCAGCATGACGCTGAAGGCCAGGCATACCGCGAGGAGCTCCGGCCGGTGCCGGCGGCGCAGGATGGCGATCAGCAGAAGCGCGGCGACGCCGAACGACAGGAACAGCATCAGGAGCGGGCGCCCCAACTCCGAAGCGGCCCCGGAAAACGCGCGCGAGACCGGCAGGCCGGGGAAGGCCAGGCAGAACAGGACAAACAGAAGGACGGCGCTCGCGACGGCGAGCGCGAACGTCAGGCGCGGCTCCCGGGATGCAGACCGCTCGGCCATGGACTACCGACCTCCCTGCCGGGACAATGCGTTACGAGTCCGACTTGCGGGTCGTGAGATAGGTCTGCTCCACCCCGTGCTTCTCGCAGAGGCTCAGGATGTTCACGGCGAACTGCAGGATGGCGCCCTGGTCGCCCCGAATCACAACGGCCTGCCGGGGATTCTCCCGGACCGCACGCGCCAGCAGGCTGTCGACCTCGGCGAGGGTGTTCCGCTTGCCGGCGATCAGGATGTTCCCGCTGCGCGTCACGTTGATGACGATCTCGCGCGGAATCTCCGAGATGGGGCGCGCGTCCTGGCTCGCGGGCGGCCGCACGCGCACATCGCGCTCGATGTCGGCAAACTTCGCCGCCATCATGAAGAAGATCAGGAGGAACATCATGGTGTCGATCATCGGAATGACGTTGACCCCGATGAACTCCTGCGGCGGCGGCTTGATCCTCATCCGTTCAGCTCCTGCTCAAAGCCTCGGGGCCAGTTTCTCGACGATCTCGCCGGCCACCTCGTCCACTTCGCCGACCAGGCGCTCGACGCGGTCCTGGAAGAAGAAGTAAAGCGCCATGGCCGGAACCGCGATGCCGATCCCGACGGCGGTCGCCACCAGCGCCTCGTAGATCCCCGCCGCCAGCACCTCCGTCCGCCCCAGCGAATCAGCGCTCGCGGCGACGGTCATGAAGGCCCGCATGATGCCGGTCACCGTGCCCAGAAGGCCGAGCAGCGGCGCGATGCTGGCCACGCTGGATAGCGCCTTGTTGTTGCGCTGCATCCGGCCGACCTCCTTGGCGCCCGCGTCCTCAATCGCCTTCTCCAGTTCGAGGACGGGACGGTTCGCGCGCCGGAAGCCCGCCTTCACGATCCGACCGATGGGGCTGTCGTGGGCCTGGATGTCGTCCAGCAGGCGCTGCCGCTCGGCGGCGGTCTGGCCGTCCGCCACGGCCGCGCGGATCTTTGCCTCGACCTCGGGCGGAATGATCTTCCGGCGCCGCAGGCTGACGGCACGCTCGATGCCGAAGGCGACCAGCACCACGCTGCAGGCGTAGAGCGGGTACATGACGGGCCCGCCCCTCTGGAGCAGGTCCAGCAGGGTGTGGTCCTGTCGCGCCGCCGCGACCAGACTATCGGCCGGGCTGACGTCTGTCGCTCCGCCCTGCGCCCCCGCCAGCGCGCTCAGCGCCAGCCCGAGCATGGCCGCTCCCAGACAAACCGCCACATTCCTGCGCATGGGGTTCTCCTCACTTCAGCCGCTCGGCCGCCAGCTCCGCCCACTTCGTGTCCTTGTACTCGCTGACCAGCTGCCGGTATGCCTTCTTCGCGTCCTCCGGGCTGCCGAGCTTCTCCGAGCACTTGGCATTCTCGAACGTCGCGGCGGCCACCCACTCCCGCACGTCTGGATACAGGGCCTGCACGCGCAGGTAGGCCATGGATGCCGCCTTGAAGTCCTCGCGCGCCTGGTGCACCTGACCGACATAGAACTGCGCCTGGGCCGCGAGATCGGACCGGGTCAGCCCGGGCACCTTGGCCAGGCTCTCAAGCGCGGCGTCGTATTCCTTCAGGTCGAACTTCGCGCGCCCCATCAGAAAACAGGCGTGCGCGGCGGAGGGGGATTTCGCGTATTTCGAGAGGAACGTGTCGAGCAGCCGCGCCGCTTCAGCCGGCTGGCCCAGCGTCAGCTGGCATTCGCTGAGCCCGACGTATGCCTCCGGCAGGTACTTGAAGCCGGCGTGTTTGCCATTGCGGACCAGCTCGCCGAAGCGCTCGGCCGCCAGCTCCGGCTCGCCCGACCGGGCATGCGACTGCCCGGCCTGGAACAGGCCGTCCGGCACCAGCTCGCTGGCCGGGAACTCCTTGACCAACTTGTCGAACTGCCCAGCCGCCTCCTTGTACTGGCGCGCCTGCCACAGGCACCAGCCGATGCGATAGACGGCCTTGTCCGCCAGGCGCTTGTCCGCGGAGCGAGCAAGCACGCGTTCGTACAGCTCCCGGGCTTCCTTCAGACGCCGGGCGCCCTGGTCGGGCGGCTCGGGCTTCGCCGGCTCGGCGTAAGCGGCCTCGGCGAGGTAGAAGAACGCGTCTGTCGCGAGCGGATCGGACGGGAACTTGTCCGCCAGCGCGCGGAAGGCCTTCAGCGACTCGGCCTCCTGGCCGGCCTCGCGCCACGACCAGCCCAGCTCGTAGTACATGCGCGCCTGGTCCTTCTCGGCCGCGTATGCATCCACCACGGCCCGGAATGCGGCCGCGGCCTCCGCCCACTTCTTCTGCTCCTGCAGGCAGGTTCCGACCATGGCCTGGGCCGAGCGCGCCAAATCATGCTTCGGCGCCGAGGCCAGCATCGCGCGGAACGCGCCCTCCGCGTCCGCCCACTTCTCCGCCTTCATCAGGCTCGCACCCTTTCGGTACAGCGCCTGGGGGGCCAGGTCCGATGCCTTGAACCGCTCCGCGACCTGACCGAATGCATCGGCCGCTTCGGCCCACCTGGCCTGGTCATACGCGCACAGCCCGATGCCGAACAGAGCGTAGGGGCTCAACTCGTCCGGCGGCTGCCGGTCGGCCGACTTGCGGTACCACTCGATCGCCTTGCCGTACTGCTTCAGGTCATACAGCCGCTCCGCGATCTGGTACTGGGCCTGCGGCAGAAGGTCGCTCTTCGGGTACTCGCGCGCCAGCCGCTCGAACGCGCGAACGGCCTCGGCGGGCTGCTCCAGCTTCGTCTGCGCCACGCCCAGCTTCAGAAGGGCATCGTCGCCGAAACGGCTGACGTCCCCCGACTGGAGGTAGGCCGAAAGCGCCTTCACCGAATCCGGGTACTTCGCCAGCTCGAACTGGCACACACCCCTGACGTAATGGGCCTCCCCCGCGACCGCCGGACCCGCCGCCGCCGGGTCCATCTTCGCCAGCTCCTCGAGCGCCGCGTCGTAGCGCTTGGCATACCGGTGAACCCAAGCCAGCCGGAAGTGCGCGCGAGCGACGCGATCGGCGGGCGCGCCCTTGAGCTCCAGCAGCTCCCGGTACCGCGCGCCCGCCGAGTCGTAGCTCCGGAGGAGGAACCGGTTCTCGCCGCTCATGAAGAGCGCCTGGGGGGCAAGCTCGTGGCGCTCGTACGCCTTGAGGAACTCGCCGCACACGCCGTCGGACTCGGCGTACTTCTCCGCCCGGTGCAGCGCCACGGCCGCCGAGTAGAGCGCGCGCGGAGCCTGCTCCGTCCGCCCCCATGCCGCCGCATAGGCGCGGAAACCCGCGGCGGCCGGCTCCCACTGGCTCTGGGCCAGGCGGGCATCCGCCAGCCCCAGCTGCATGTCGCCCGCCAGGCTCGACTTCGGGAAGTCGCGCAGGGCCTGCGCGAACGCCTGCTCCGCGTCGGCCGGGCGGCCGGCCTTGGACAGGCTCATCGCGAGCCAGTAGGAGGCCTCGTCGGCCTGCTCCTTCTTCGCCTCGACCAAGGGCTTGAGCCGCTCGATCGCGCCCGCGAAGTCGCCCGCGTCGAACAGAAACGTGCCGGAGTACAGGCGCGCCTTCGGAGCCCGCTGGCTCTCCGGGAACCGCTCGGCCATCGCCGCGAAGGCGGCCGCGGCGTCGCGCGGCTTCCCGGCCTTCTGAAGCGCCAGGCCCCGCTCAAAGGCCGCGACGTCGGCGAACTCGCTCTTTCCTTCGGCAACGGCCTGGTACGCAGCCGCGGCCTCCGCAAAGGCGTCCTGCCGGTAAAGGGCCTGGGCCAGCCGCAACCGGGCTTCATCGTGCAGCTGACTCTCCGGGTACTGCCGCAGGAAGCGCTCGAATGCGGACTTCGCGTCCGCGAAACGGTCCTGGTTGAACGGGGCCAGGGCCTGGTAGAACGCGCTGCGCTCGATCAGGGTCAGGAACGTGTCGGTCGCCTTGATCCCCGCCTTGTCGAGGCGGGCGAACATCTCCGCCGTGGCCGGCACCTTCCGGGGAGGCTGATCGGCCGCCGTGTACTTGCTGAGAAACGTCTGAAGCAGCGGCTCCGCGTCTTTCGGCTTGCCCAGGCTCATGAAGCAGGCCGCCTCGCGCGCCAGCGCCCAGTCCGCCAGATAGTGGTCGGGAAACCGCGTCCGCAAGTCCGCGAACGGCCGCTGTGCCTCGGCGTACTGGCCAAGCGCCACCCGCGTCTGGCCGAGCTGGAACAGCACCTCCGGCATCTGCGCGAAGCCCGCGCACTGGGTCCGGATGTCCTCGTACGGGCCGGCGGCATCCTGGAACCGATCGAGCCGGAAGAATGACTGCCCCACGCCGAAGAGGGCGTCGGGCACCTTGGGGTGGCCGGCATGGTTCTTCACGAAGTTCTGGTACGACTCCGCGGCCATCGCGTACTTGCCGCTGTTGTACAGCCAGGCGGCGAAGTTGTAGTCGTCCGCGGCCTGGGCATCGGGTGAGACCTGCGCCAGGGACACGCGGCCGGCACACAGGAGGACGCTGCACAGGAGCGCAGTCCGGAGGACACGGTTGAGTTTCATGGGCGACAATCTCCATTCCGTCCATACGCGACGAGTGGGCCGAACTATAGGCCCAAGGATATCGCCGCGCAAGGAACCGCGCGGTCTCTGCCGGCTTTGCTGTTGCCTTTCGCGGGCCGGCCGCATACCTTGCGTCCTCGTTGGCCGGCCCGCGATTTCAGGCGGCCGGCGCCACGTCCGTGCGCCCGGGAGGAACCGCCATGCAGCAACAGGACCTGCTCCGCAAGCTTCGCGTGCTGACGATCGCCGCCGTCTGGGGCGCCACGATCTGCGCCTCGTCCGCCGGCCTGACGACGTCTCCGTCCAGCCCATGGAGCGCGGGCGTCTCCTTCGGGCGTATCGATTTCGAGGGCGACGAGGGGTTCGAGGACGCGTTCATCTCATCGTTCCAGCTGGGCTACGCGATCTCGGACCTCTGGACGATCGAGGGGGCCATGGACATCGAGCCGTCGCTCGACGACAACTACGAGAACCGCGACGGCAACTCGTCAGCCGCCGGAATCAGCATCGACGCCCTGTTTCACCTGCCCGGGCGCGGACGCATCGATCCGTACCTGGCCGGCGGCGCCGGGGTCATGCGGTACGCCGACGAAGTCGACGACAGCCGGACGGACCCCCTGCTTCGCGCAGGCGGCGGGCTGATGGTTCGGATCAACGCGGACTGGGCGTTCCGCGCGGACGCACGCGTGCTGCTGGCCGGCGATGACACGGAGTTCAACTTGATCACCACGGCCGGCCTGTGCTGGAACCCCGGCGGTGGTCGGTCTGTCTCGGCCACGCCGGTCAGCCTCCCGCCCGCCGAAGCGGCGCCCGCGGCGGTCGCCCCGCCCGCGTCGACCACGGCCATCCAGCCCCCGGCGACGCCGCCCTGGCAGGGGTCCAACAAGGTCCAGCGGTTCGAGCTCGATATGAACTTCGCCGAGGGCCAGTGGGCGATCAGCCCCGAGTATTTCTCCCAGCTGGACGCGATCGGCGCCGTGATCCGAAACGATCCCGGATCGAAGGTCCGGATTGAGGGGCACGTCGAGCGAACCCCGGCCGCCCCGAAGGCGGCTCTGGCACTGACACAGAAGAGGGCGGACGCCGTTCGCGACTACTTCGCCCGCAAGTGCGACATCGCGGCCGGCCGCATCGATGCGGTGGGGCGCGGCTACGAGCAACCGCTCAAGCCGAGCGCCCCTGCCGCCGCCGACCGCCGCATGGAGATCTACGTCATCTTCTCCAAGCCGTCGCCGTAGTCGCCGCCCCCGCGCGGACGGTGGCGCCTTCAGGGCAGGAGCATCAGCCATCCTCGGAGACCGGTCGCCTCCCGCTCTTGAGAGGCTCTCTGCAGGCGGATCGGCCAGGCGTCACTCCAGCGTCACTTCGGTCTTCCCGGTGAAGTTGTCGTACCGGAGCTCGATCGACCAGCGGCCGGCCTTACCGCTCGCCGTGGTCGTCACCAGCTCGTACGAATCGCTTCCCAGATAGATGGTGTCGTTGCCGGTCATCAGCGTCCGCGTGAGAACCGTGGCGCCGGCGCCGTCGAGGATGCGGATATTCGTGTCCCCGCTCCGGAAGTCGTCGACGCGATAGGTCAGCCGCGCGGATGTGTTCGACGTATCCCACGCGAAGGTGTCGGTGTCCGAGTAGGCCACCAGATCGCGGTCGACGTAGAACCGTGCGGGGGTGATGCTCGAATCCGTATCCTCGCTCTCGCACGAAGCGATGAGAGCGACAGCCGCAAACGCCGCCAGCATACCCGCCGACTTCCGGACCATGCCCGTCTTCATAGCGCCCCCTTCGTTCTGGCAGCCGCCCGCCTCCCCGCGACTCACCCGGCCGCAGGCCCACACCGACCCGGCAGCGACGCGGCATCACTGCGCGCAGTGTACCGCAAACCAATGGCCAGTCGATCACAGTCGTTTCTTCGCAAAGACGCTGCCGCCAATCGCAGGCCGGGGATGTGGAAGCAGCGGGTCTTCACTTGGCAGTGGCCCGGCTGCGTTGCTTCGCAACTTCGGCGCGGCAGCCTTCGCTCGCCGACCGGGGTGCCGAGCCGTAGCTCGACGCGCCAGCGTCGAGCGAAGGCTGGTCGGGGCGACGAGATTTGAACTCGTGACTCCTTGCACCCCAAGCAAGTGCGCTACCAGGCTGCGCTACGCCCCGCTCGAAAAGACATGGGGATAATGCCCGGACGGAGGGGCGCAGGCGCCGCCCTCGCGATCCTCGGCAAAAACCGCGCTATCAGTTACCAGCACGGCCACCCGGCGTCAAGGATGTTCCGGCAGCTTCAGATCGTCAGCCGCCAGATCGTCGCCGTCGTCTTCGATCACCGCCTGGGCCCGCAGGGCGTCCACATGCTCGGCGATGCGGTGGCCGCGACGCGAATGACGGATCAGATCCAGGATGCGCTCACGCGCCTCGGCGAACTCGGTCGTCTGCTCCTCGCAGTGTTCCAGCGACTGCACGAGGTGAAAGCCCATGCCGGTCTCGAGCACGTCGCTCAGCTCGCCTTCCTCCAGCTTGAATAGCGCCTCGTCGAAGGCCGTCGTCCCCGAGCCGCGGCGGATCCAGCCCAGCTCGCCGCCCGACCGCTGCCCGCTCTCGCATTCCGAGCACTCGCGGGCAACGGCGGCGAAGTCCTCGCCCCCTTCGATCCGGCGACGCAGCCCCCACACGCGGGCTCGCCCGATGGCCTTGTCCTCGTCGTTCCCCGACTTCGGTCGCACCAGGATGTGCCGGATCCGCACGCGCTCCGGCGACGTGAACTCCTCGGGGTGCCGCCGGTAATAGCTGAGCCCGTCCTCGTCCGTCGGCTCCGCCACGTCGGCCGTGAGGGTTGAGACGAGCTTGTCGACGCGGATGCTGTCGCCGATGCTCTCGCGCAGGGTCTCCTCGGTGAGCTCCTGCCGGGCCATCAGCGCGCGCAGCCCATCCGGGCCCCCGCACTGTCGCTCCATCTCCGCGCGCTTGCGCGAGACCTCCTCGCGGGCCACCGGGATCCGGAGGCGGCGCGCTTCCATGAGCAGCAGGCGGCCGCCGATCGCCTGCTCCTTGGCCTTGTCCAGCAACACGCCGGCCTGAGCTTTGAGCTCGACCTCCGACAGATGCTGCGAAAAGTACCGCGCCAGCCGCATCCACTCGAACCGGATCGCATTGTCCGGAAGCCGCTCGCTGTTGATCGTGATCGTCATGTTCGCACCGCTGCCGCCACCGGCGACTCCAGCATGCCGTCCATCCGCTCCCGAATCGCCTCGGTTCGCGTATCCACCGCCACATCGATCTCCTCGACACGCGCTCCTGCACCCCGGTAGTGAGCGATGAGCGGCTTCGTCTCGGACTCGTACAGCCGCAGCCGACGAGCCACGGCCTCCCGCTCGTCGTCCGGACGGCCCGCGCGATCGCCCCCGGCGTCCCGCCGGATGCGCTCGGATGCCACTTCCGCCGGGCACCGCAGGCACACCACCATCCGGACGGCCGCCAGCCGCTCCATGGCGCACGCCTGCGGGACCGTCCGGGGCAAACCGTTGAGAACAACCCACTGCTGCCCCGCCACGCCGCGCCGATCCAGAAACCGCCGGAACAGCCGCTCGGCCAGGCCGAACTCGCGCTCTTCCAGCAACGACCCGGCCTCCAGCACCCGCCGGATGAGCGCCACATCCGCTGCGCTTACCCACCGGTCCCCACAACCAGCGGCCGCCTCGCGCAGACTGGCCCCAAAATCAAAATGCACACACGGCCGGCCGCCCAGGCCATGCACGTCAAGGCTCTCTCCGAGCGGCGTCTTTCCCGAGCCCGTCGGCCCCATCAGCAAGATCGCGTCAACCCGATCCGTTCGCTCCGCTCGCATGCGCTAGACCTTTGACACCCACACCCGCCGACTGCGCGGTCCGTCAAACTCGCAGAAATACACGCCCTGCCATGTCCCCAGCCTCAACTGCCCCGCCACCACCGGCACGAGCACGGACGACCCCATCAGGCTCGCCTTCACGTGGGCCGCCGCGTTCCCCTCGCCATGCCGATACCCGGCACGTGACGGTACGGCCCGCTCCAAGGCCGACGCCACGTCTGCCATCACGTCCGGATCGGCGTTCTCATTGATGGTCACGCCTGCCGTGGTATGGGGCACGAACACCTGCACCGCCCCGTCCGCCACACCCATGTCCGAGACGGCTCGCGCCACATGTGACGTGATGTCGATGAACTCCGTGCGGCTACGCGTGCTGATCGACAACTCGTTCATATCGTCGCGGGCAAAAGTATCCCCGAAGCTGAAACCCGAGGCAACACCATACACGGCCTCGGGCGCCAGGCGGCCACGAATACGCGGCCGGCTGCCGACCGTCGCCCCCATCAGCCGCATGTCGGGGAGCCCCCGCCTTCCGGGCACCCGGCAAGAATCTCCTCCTCGGAAAACACATCCAGAAGGATTTCGCCCGCCCCTTGCCGGTCGCAGTCATGCACGGCATAGATCAGGCCGTCCGGGGCTTGGACGGCGTCCGGGTAGGAGACCTTGTCCCTGGGGTCCAGCTCCAAGCCGGCGCCGAACACCGTCTCCTGCCGAGGATCGCTCAGATACGCCCGCAACCCTTTGCGCCGCTTCGGGTCGGGCGTATTGATGAGGAGCAGGCGGCCCGAACGGAGTCGCCGAATGAAGAATCGGACGCCGGGGTTGACGATGAGAGTGGGGGCTCCAGCCGACCACGTCCGTCCGCCATCCGATGAATAGCTCTCCCAGAGCACGCCGCCTCCCGTCCGGATCAACATCCACAGCCGGCCGTCGCGACGCTCGACGATCATGTTCTCAAGCGCCCAGGCGGGCGATTCGACCCCTCCGTGCAGC